>CAZLGV010000001.1:0-37885 GCA_964559705.1 uncultured Gammaproteobacteria bacterium
AACAAGGTATCCGTTCTGGAAGGAGCGGATGGATCACCTCCTTTCTATTTTTTTTCCTAACCCGTTTACCAACCTAAAAGTATAGAAGAACAAAGAAAACTATTCCTAAACCGAAGATTATCCAAAAGATCGAGATTGTTTGGTAAATAATATAAATTGCGTTGTTGTCGAGTTTTTTAAATCCGAAATCGTGAGGTCTGTATTTTCTATCGCCAAATTGTTGGAGCAGCCAGTAAAACATCTCTCCAAGATAGCGGACAGTAATATAGGACCCCAAGAGAACTAGCATAAACTTAAGAGACAGAAATCCAGTCAACAAAATTAATAACCATAAGGGCAAGAGAACTAATAAGTCTCCTTTAACAAAAATCATCAATAAATTTTTATAAAAGGTAGACAGCTCAGTAAAAAACCACTTATTGTCTACCGAAAATATTTTTCGCATATTAAATAAACTTAAGTAGTCTTCCGATGAAAGATACAACAACTGCAAGAGTTAATAGAATTGCCACTGCTCGCAAAAAAACACCTGTTAAACCCGAAACAGCATATTTGCCCATAATCTCTTTGCTTTCTGAAAATTTTATAACAAAATAAAAAATAAGAGGAAGAATCGCACCGTTTAGGAAGTTAAGAGATAAAGTTATTCTAAAAATAGAGATTTGAGGAATAAGAATAATAAAAAGCGCAATTACTATTTGGCTAATAAAAAATGAATAAAACAAACGGCCTTTCTTAAAATCTATATCCAAGCCGCCTTCGTATCCAAAAAGTTCAGCAAATACGTATGCAGTTGCCAAGGGAACAATTGCTAATCCTAAAAGAGAAGCACCAAATAATCCCGCTGCGAATAATCCTTGAGCTAGTTCTCCAGCAAATGGCTTTAAGGCCAAAGCTGCAAGATAACCATCCGTGACAACAAGATTATTTTTAAATAACGTTTCAGAAACCGCAACTCCCATCATGAAAGATAAAAACGTAGTCAAAAGTACTCCAATAATTATCTCGAATTTTTGATATCTTAGATGTTCCTCTGATAATTTTTTTTCGGCCACATAACTCTGAATAAAAAATTGACCCCAAGCTGTAACGGTCGTTCCCAAAACTGCAATTCTTGAAAACCAATAGTTAAAATCTAACTTTGTATCTTGGGGCCAAAGAAATGACTCTCTAAGCGCTTCTCCCCAGTGAGGACGAGTAATAATTGCAACCATCACATAAGAAAAATAAAAAAATATCATTACCAAAAAAATCCGTTCTAATCTTCGATAATTAAATCGTACAACCGAAAAAATTAAAAGCATGCAGGTTAAAATGAGTAATAACTGCCAAGGTAAATTAAAAATTGAAAGTGAAGCCTTTATACCGCCAATCTCTTGAAGAACAACCGCCTGATTAACAATATAGTATAAAATGAAGATAAAAATAGCTATTTTTATACCAAATCGCTCACGGATCAAATCAGCCAATCCTTTCTTGGTTACGATTGCTATGCGGGCTCCAACTTCTTGAGTCACAATAAGAAGAAGCATTTCAGGAATTATCAAAAATCTTGAAGCCATGCCAAACATCGAGGCAGCAACTGTGTAAGTTGCGACACCGGCTGCATCGTTGTTTGCAACAGCGGTTATGATTCCTGGACCAATTACTACCAGAAAAACAAAAAGTCTCCTTCTCCACATAAGAAATACTGTTTTTATATTTTCCCAAAAAGAAATTTGTTCCTCACTCATATTCCTTTAAAAATAAATCAATAACATCGTCAAAAGTCACAATTCCAAGAATATGTTTGTCCTTATCAACAACCGGTAGAGCATAGAGTTTATATTTAATAATTTTCCGCAAGACTATAATCTCTGGTGTTGTTAACTGGATAACAGAAAGATTTTGCGTCATAAACTTATAAACAGGGGTATCTGAATTTTGTAATAGAAGTTCCCGAAGGCTGAAAACACCAATTAATTGTTTATCTGCGTTTACTACATAAATATAATTTAGGGTATAGAAACCTCCCGCCTCTTTGCGAATCTCTTCCATAACTTCTTTTGTTCTCATATCAGGTTCAACCGCTAAAAATTCTGTTGTTATGATGCTTCCAACGGGCGTCTTGGATAACTTAAGTAAATACTCTATTTCTTTATAAGCTTTATCCTTTAAGAAACTCATTATCTTTTCTCTTTTCTTTCGCGAAAGAGTTAAGAGAATATCTACTGCTTCTTCTGGGTCAATACTAG
The DNA here is from genome assembly GCA_964559705.1 of uncultured Gammaproteobacteria bacterium. Lineage (GTDB taxonomy): Bacteria > Patescibacteriota > Microgenomatia > UBA1406 > GWC2-37-13 > CAZLGV01. The sequence continues at coordinate 2,235 of CAZLGV010000001.1, forward strand.
ACAATAGTTGAGCTGCTTTCTCAGCTGAAAACTGTTTAAATAGTGCAGTTTGATAATTTATGTTTAGGTTATTTATAACCTCAGCTGCAGTTTTTTCATCAAGCACGTTTAGAGTGTGGCTTATATTTGAAACGTTTGTTTTCTCAAGATAATCCGCTAAGTCTTCTGGTGGAATTTTTTCGAGTTTTGTCTGTTCCGTTTTAATCTTCACATGACCGCGTGTTAGCTCAAGTGGATGAATATCCGCCCAAGAAAGAAATTGTGATTTAAGCCTGACATTAAAACGCTTTACAAATTTTATTAATAAATCGTCTAGGCCAAACCACCTTAAAATTCCCAAGATTCCTATATCAACACCTGCGATAAAATAACTTGGTTTGTCATGAATTGCAACATCATTTACACGAACAATCTTGTCACCAGTAATATCGATTATTTGATTATCAAGTAGATTGTTTACTAAGTAAAGTTCGTTTTCAGCTAACTTTGAAACTTCAAAGTTTTTTGCAATTGTAATTATGCCATTTGCTCTTTTAAGATAATCAATTGGAACGACTAAGTTCGGATCAACAGATGTTTTGATTACAAATTTAGTAACTTTTGGTGTCTCTGATGCTTGAAAAATGATATCTTTAAGCTTACCAACGAAAATTTTGTCCTCGGTATAGACCTTTTTGTTTTTTAGTTCTGAAAAGTAAAGCATAGAAGTATTATAAATCAAGGAGGGGTGGACTCGGGAGGATTCGAACCTCCGACCTCTTCGATGTAAGCGAAGCGCTCTAACCAGCTGAGCCACGAGTCCAAAGATTAGTGGTGGGCGCGGATAGAATCGAACTATCGCTCTCTTCTTTATCAGAGAAGTGTTTTACCATTAAACTACGCGCCCAAAGTAATGTAAATTATATCAGATAAGAGGTTTAGCTTCTTTCGAGTTTGAGAAGGGATTTTTGATCAAAGAAGCGGTGTTTCCAACCATAATCATATTGTAAACAATCGATGGTTACGAAGCCATTTCTAATCGCGTCTTCAAATTCATAATAAATCAAAAAATTTCCAATGCCTTTAAATCTATCTAAATCATTTCCGCCCTTAATCGGATAATATATATCTTTATATAAAATTACAAAATCGATTGCTGCCAAACGATTCTGAATATAGACTTCAAAAAATTTTGTTTTATAGACTCCAGAGTTTCTAATCATGCATCTATAGGTCTCTGCTCGTTCTTTAATTACTAAATCACTCTTATCATTAGGGTTTTTACTAAATTCCTCAATGTTCATATCTATCAATTTTTGCATGAGATTCAAGTTTTTACTTTCTTTTTCAATTATTTTGGGATTAAAACTTTGAATTCGTAAAAAATCTGATTTTAGATTATATCTATGCTTTTTTTCAAAAGTTTGTAAGAGATTATCGATTGTTTTGAACTCACGAATTTCTTTTATATTTTTTGGGTCATCTTCTTTTAATTCTTTTTTTATCAGTTTATTATTGAAATTACGATCTCTTAAAAGTGCATTTAATTCAATGGGTGAGGGAATTATTGCATATAGCAAATCTATAAAATGCTCATCCTTTATTAAAAATCTATTATCTTCCATCCAATTGCTACCAAACCACTGAAATTCTTTATCTTTATTGTTAAACCAAAGTGGCAATACAGCCATTGGATTTTTTCCTTCATAGAGTGTGTAAAAATATGGTTTATACTCATAACCTTCATACCAAGCAAAACGAAAATCCCATGTATCAAAAAGGGTTTTTTTAGGAGAAAATTTGTCCCAAAGATAAAAGCATTCTTCAATTTCAGAATGAACTTTAATTGTAAGTCTTGGAATCAGTTTAGATAAACCATTAGTGTAGAAATATCTATTCTCAAAGTTTTTTGGAATTATCTGAAGTAATGGAATATTTTTTTGCATGCAAAAATATTATTTACAATCATAATAATGAATACTGAACATTTGTCAAGAGGGAAATGAAATTTTAAGCTGTATAATGAATTTATGAAAGAACTTTATCTATCATTTTTTGAGGGGTACTTTAATATTTTTTTATTTCTTCCTTATTTCTTTTCAGTTTCTGCACTTTTAAAAACTATATTTGCCCCTTGGAAAAATTTAATAGCAAAAAAAACCGCAGTAGGGTTTTCATTTAATGAATGGTCCGCAAGATTTAGTTTTAACTTTATTTCCAGAATGATTGGATTCTTCATGAGATTTTTTTTCCTCATTGCTTTCATTTTAATTGAAGGATTTTTTGTTTTAATAACCCCAATTTTAATTGCTTTGTTTATCATTTGTTCTCCGTTTATATATTCACTAAAAAATTTGGGGGGAAAAGATGAGGAAAAAAAATTATCGCTCAAAAAGACTTTTATTGCGGGTCATACTCTAAAACAGGAATCTATCCCGGCTGTCGAGGAATGGTTTGAATATATATATAATCAAAAATTGAACCAGCAAAAATGGTGGAGGATAAATTATTTGTTATCTATTCCACCTCTGGCCCGCGATTGGGCAGTTGGTTATACTCCCTTTTTAGATCAATACGCTCAAGAGCTTACATCTTCTGACTATCAAGAAAAAATTAGATATGCAATCGGTAGAGAAAAAGAAATAAAAGAGGCAGAACAGGCGTTGTCAAAAAGTGAGGAAGCAAATGTTTTAATTGTCGCAGATGTGGGCGTGGGAAAACATACAATAATAGATTCTTTTGCGAAAAGAATTTATGAAGGTAAAACAAATAGTTTGTTAAATTTTAAAAGAGTTTTGAAAGTAAATCTGGAATCAATCCTAACTAAATACACTGATCAAAAGCAAAGAGAAAGTTTTGTTGAAGAATTATTTAAAGAAGCTTCATTAGCAAAAAATGTGATCATTATGATTGAAGATCTAGAAAAATATGTTACTGCTGATATTAATCATGTAGATCTAACTACGCCTATTGAAAGGTTCGCGAAAACTTCGTTATTGCAAATAATTGCAACCTCGACACCTTTTCAGTATGAAAAGTATATCTATCATAACGAAAAAATAAATCAACTATTTTCTAAGATTGATGTTGCAGAAATTTCCAAAGAAAAAGCTCTACAAATATTGTTGAGCGTGATTCCTTCATTTGAAGAAAGATATCGCCTAACAATCCCGTATGAAGTTGCAGCTGAAATTATTAATAAAAGTGAATTTTATATAACTTATGTACCATTTCCTGAAAAATCATTGGAACTTCTTGACGAAATCTGCTCCTCTGTCTTTCAAAACAAAAAACCTGTAGTTACAATCGAGGATATAGATAGAGTCATCACGCAGATTACTCATGCTCCAACTCAACTTGATGAAACTACAAAAAAAACTTTAGTTAATTTTGAAGATGTTCTAGCAATGCGGATAGTGGGACAGACAAATGCAATGAAACAATTATCTTCGGCTATTCGAAGATCTTATGTTCTGCTTGGAAAGAGAAAAAAACCACTCGCATCTTTTCTTTTTCTAGGGCCAACCGGCGTAGGAAAAACAGAAACGGCTAAAGTTCTTGCCGATATTTTCTTTCATGATGAAAAACATCTTTTACGATTTGATATGTCGTTATATCAATCAAAAAACGACATTCCAAATCTTATAGGTTCTACTGATAGCAACAACCCCGGACTTCTGACAAAGTCCATCAGAGATCATCCTTATGCAGTTCTGCTTTTAGATGAGATAGAAAAAGCGAATAATGATTTATTGAATATTTTTTTAACAATTCTTGATGAGGGTTATTTCGTAGATGGCTTTGGGAAAAAAGTTGACTGCAAAAATTTAGTAATTATCGCAACTTCAAACGCTGCCCAAAAAGTCGAACAAGATGTCGATCTTGTAAATTATTTGATTGAAAAAGGTTACTTTTCTCCAGAATTTTTAAATCGTTTTGATGGTGTTATTGCTTTTCAACCTCTAGGACAAGAGTCATTGGTCCTAATTGCAAAAAAAATGATCGATAAGTTATCATCCAACTATCAAAAATCGCATAAATTAACTATCTCCGTCTCTGATGATTCTCTTCGACAAATCATTACTAAGGGTTCTCATCCAGAATTTGGAGCGCGGGATCTTGAAAGAACACTCCTTCAAGAAATAGAGGACTCTGTAAACAAAAGAATACTTACTGGTCAAACTAAAGAAGGTGAGATTATAAGAATTTGACATTAAACCTGGCAGTTCTTTATAATTGAGAAGGCTTATATGGACAAAAAATTGTTAGGCCTTGTTACCTTATTTTTTCTCTCTTTTCTTTTTTTTATATCAATCGTTCTTTTTAATAAACCTCTAACCCAATTAACCAGAGCAAAAGAAGATATTCAACCATCAAGTGAAAACTCTCTAATTTTTGGATGGCCACTGACTGCTAAAGCCAACGGAAAAGATGAGGTAAATATTAATGTCTTTGTGAGAAGTGAAAACAACAAGCTTATTCCCAACAAAACCGTCAAGCTGGAAACGAACCTAGGAAGTATAAAAATTCTATCGGATACTTCGGATAAAGGAGGCAAGACTAGCTTCACATTGACTTCTGATTCAACAGGCTTGGCTGAAATAAGCGCGGTTATAGATAACTCTATCCCTGTGGCAAAAAAACTTACTGTGAAATTTGAATAATTTTCTCATGAAAATATCTAAGGTTATTATTCCTGCTGCGGGCTTTGGCACCCGCTTTCTTCCTCAAACCAAAGCAATGCCTAAAGAAATGCTGCCAATTGTAGATAAACCAACTATTCAATATGTTGTAGAAGAGGCAGTTGAAGCTGGAATAAAAGATGTAATTCTTGTAACTGGATCAAACAAACGCGCTATTGAGGATCATTTTGATGCTCCCGATGAGGATCTGATTAAAAATTTAACCGAAGGCAATAAAACTCACCTTATTGAGGAGGTTAAGAAAATCTCCGAAATGGCAAATTTTATCTACGTAAGACAGAAGGGTCCTTATGGCAATGCTACTCCCATAAGAAGCGTAAAACATCTAGTCGCAAATGAACCTTTTTTAGTTTTATGGGGCGACGAGTTTGTTCTATCTGATCCACCCAGAGCAAAACAGTTGATAGATGCCTTTGAGAAATACAATGCGCCTATTTTGGGAGGGATGGAAAAAGAGAAAGAAGAAGATTTCAATAGGTACGGTTACGTTAAGGGAAAAGAAATAGAAAAAGGTGTTTGGAAAGTTGAAGGATTGATGGAAAAACCTGGAAAAGGCAACGCTCCTTCGAATCTTGCTATAGTTGCAAACTATCTTCTTACCCCAGATATATTTCCCATACTAGATACACAAAAACCTGGAAAAGGCGGAGAATATTACTTACCCGAAGCAATAGATGCCCTGGCTCAATCGCGTCCTGTATACGCTTTGGAAATTCAAAACGCAAAATATTATGATACGGGAAATGTCTTAGAGTATATGAAAACTGTCGTTGAATTGGCATTAGAGCATCCCGATATCAATGGTGCGTTCAGAAAATTTCTTCAGGAACTACCTCTTTAACTCTCGTTGAAAAACATACATCCGATTGTTAAAATTTATTATGAAAAAAGCTGATATTGACGTTTCGCAGATAAAGGCGCTATTTGATGCCGATCTTCATTTGGGTCATAAAAAAAACCGTCTTCATCCGAAGGCAAGAAAATTTGTTTATAAAATTGAAAGCGGGATTTCAATAATAGATCTTACTTTCACAGCTAAACAACTTGAAACAGTAAAGGATTTTCTTAAGAAAGCTGGAAAAGATAATCAAACTGTTCTTTTTGTGGCAACTAAAAAGGTCGCTTCTACCTTCACCACGGAACTTTGTGAAAAAAATGGATTATCTTTTATAACAAATAAATGGCTACCCGGTTTGTTAACTAATTTTGAAACAATTATAAAAAACGTTAAAAAGCTTAAAGAACTTAAGGAACAAAAAGGATCCGGTGAATGGGAAAAATTAGTTAAACATGAAAGAGTTAAATTGAATAAAAATATTATCCGTTTGAATAAATTTTATGGAGGACTTATTAATTTAGAAAAAAGGCCTGATGTTTTATTTGTACTTGATGCCAAAAAAGAAAAAAATGCAATTATTGAAGCAAAACGAATGAATATTCCTGTGGTTGCTGTTATAGACACAAATGCAAACCCAGAAGATGTGGATTATCCAATTATCGCAAATGACGATTCGCCGACAGCAGTCGAATACCTTATGACAGAAATAGTGAATAGCTATGTCAAAGGAAAATCCAAAGTGCAAAGCTCAAATGTCAAATAATTTGTAATTTGGATTTTGTTATTTGGATTTTAATAATATGGTTGATTTTAAAAAGCTTAAGCAACTACGAAAACAGACTGGTGTTTCTTTCGCTCTCTGCAAGAAAGCCCTTGAGGAAACAAATAATGATATCCAACAGGCTTTAAAAAAGCTTAACCAATGGGGTGCTTTAAAATTAGAGGAGAAGTCACAGCGAGCAACAGAGGATGGAGGCATTTTTAGTTACACGCATCACAATCGAAAAGTTGCTTCTCTTGTTGAGCTTCGTAGTGAAACAGATTTTGTCTCAAGTAATAATGAATTCATAGACCTTGGAAAAGAGCTGGCAATGCAAGTTGCCTCTTTAAAAGCAAAAGACGTAGATGAGCTTTTAGAACAAGAGTATATAAGAGATTCTAGTAAAAAAATAAAGGACTTACTTAAAGAAGCTGTTTTGAAGTTCGGAGAAAACATAAAAATCGTTCGTTTTGCCAGGTGGCAATTGGCTGAATAAAAAGATGAATCCGCTCTTGTTTGATTTTAAACAAAACGCACAAAAAACGTTTCAACTTCTCCAAGAAGACATTAAGGTGATTCGTACAGGTAGGGCAACTCCTGCGCTTATTGAAGACATGATTGTTGATACTTATGGTGGACAGACATCTTTAAAATTAATGGAACTTGCAACCATAACGACTGAAGGGCCTAGTGCCTTAGTGATAGTTCCTTTTGATGTATCAATATTACAAGATATAGAAAAGGCAATACTTAAATCATCTATGGGCCTTTCTCCACAAGTGCAAGGATCAAGAATAGTAGTAAAAATTCCACCTCTTTCTCAAGAGCAGAGGGAAAAATTATTAAAATTTGTCAATCAGAAGGTTGAGGAAAAAAGAGTAATTATCAGGAATCATCGTGATGAAACAAGAAGAAAAATAAGGCAACAGCTTGAAAAAAAGGAAATTGCAGAAGATGAAAAGTTTAGACTGGAAAAGGAAATCGATAATCTAACCCAAAAATTTATGGAGCAAATTCAAGAGGTGAAAGAAGTTAAAGAAAAAGAAATTATGCAAGTATAAACTATGACTATTCTTATATTTATTATCATCCTGGCGATTCTGATATTGGTCCACGAATTTGGACATTTTATTGCAGCTAAGAAAAATGGTGTACTTGTGGAAGAATTTGGTATCGGTTTTCCTCCAAGGCTTTTCGCAATTAAAAAAGGAGAGACTCTCTATAGTGTTAATCTTATTCCTTTTGGAGGATTTGTTAAGGTTTACGGAGAGGAATATCACCAAAACGATGAAATCACATCTAAGCTTAAACAAAGAGGTTTTGTTTATAAAAAACCCTGGCAAAAATCGTTGATTATTGTCGCCGGGATCTTAGGAAATTTTATCTTGTCTTGGATTTTGATTTCATATCTTGTAACCCAGGGTGTGCCACAAGAAACCAATAAGGTCACCGTACAAGCTGTACAGCAAAACTCACCTGCGGATGAATCTGGACTGACAAAAAACGATGTCATCAAAGAAATCGTAGTTAATAGTGGAACTTACCAAATAGATTCTGCAAACAAACTCATTGATTTAAGTAAAAAGTTCGCAGGTAAATCTATCACTCTTGTGGTATTGAGAAGTAACCAAGAAAAGCAAATAGAAGTATTTGCCAGAAAAAATCCACCTGCAGGTCAGGGACCACTCGGAATTATAATATCATCAGTTGAAATTAAAAAATATAGCTGGTATGAGGCGCCCATCTACGGTTTTACTCAAACAGTAAATATAACCCAAAAAATTGTTGCCGAGTTTATAAAAATCATAGGCCAGCTAGTAACTTTTCAAAAACCAAAAGTTGATGTTGCCGGACCAATAGGAATAGCAAAATTCACCGGTCAAGCAATAAAGTTTGGGGCCAATGCCGTAGTCGAGTTAACAGCTCTTCTTTCCCTTAATCTGGCTGTAATTAATATTTTTCCTTTTCCTGCTCTAGATGGAGGAAGATTAATGTTTGTCTTATATGAATGGGTCAGTAGAAGAAAAGTAAATAAGAATGTAGAAAAATATGCAAATTTTATCGGTTTAGTTATTTTGCTAAGTTTGGCTCTTGTAATATCTGTTAATGATATTATTAGACTATATAAATGAGCAGCAAAACTCAATTTAAATATAGAAATATTACCGTATCGGGCAAGATTGCTGTAGGAACGACTACTTTAGCTAAAAGTCTTCAAGAATCATTAGGCTGGAAATATATAAACACTGGAGCCATTCAAAGAGATTACGACAAAAAAAATAATATGAATGCCAATCAACAACATGGAGCATCGGTCAGATCTGATCAGCACGAGAGGGAAATGGAAGCGATGACAAAAAAAATGCTTGAAACAGAGTCGAATTTGATTTATGAGGCTTGGCTAGCAGGGTTTGTAGCCCAAGATATTCCTGGGATATTGAAAGTACTTCTTATTTGTTCTGAAGATGCTGTACGTATCGACAGAATCATTAATAGAGATGGGTTGACCTTTGAAGAAGCAAAGTATTTTATTAAACAGAGAGAAGAAGAAAATGAAAAAAAATGGAAAAAACTTTATGGAAATTATAATTTCTGGGATCCGAAATATTACGATCTTGTTGTCGACACTTACTCATCAGGTCCCATGGAAACGCTGGGCCGCGTCCTCGACACCCTCAACAAACACTAACTTATGTTATATTCGCAACTTTTTGGGCAGACGAATAGATTAGATCCGAAGGATGAGGTTTCAGCCAATGCAAAACTTTTAATCAAGGGTGGTTTTATCGATAAATTAATGGCTGGCTCATACACTCTTCTTCCTCTAGGTTGGCGAGTCAAAGAAAAGATTGAACAAATTATTCGTGAAGAAATGAATAATATCGGTGCTCAAGAGTTACTCATGCCACTTATGCACCCAAAAAGTATCTGGAACGAAACTGGTAGGTGGGAAAGGGCTAAAGAGGTTATGTACCAATTTAAAAAAGATAATAAAGAATTTGCTTTATCTTTCACACATGAAGAGATCGTTCTTGATTTGATTAGAAAACACGTCTTTAGCTATAAAGATTTTCCGGTAAAAATATATCATTTTTCGACAAAGTTCAGAAATGAGCCGAGAGCTAAGTCAGGAGTTCTTCGGGGTAGGGAATTCCTGATGAAAGATCTTTATAGTATCCATGTTTCAAAAGAAAGTCTTGATAAATTTTATTGGCAAGTTGCGGAAGCCTACAAAAAAATATTTACCCGATTAAAGCTGCAGACAAAAGTTGTAGAGGCAGGCGGTGGAGTATTTACAGAGAATATTACTCATGAATTTCAAGTTTTAAATAAAAACGGGGAAGATACTGTATTTTATTGCGAAAAATGTGAGTTTGCTCAAAACAAGGATATCGCGAAAGTAAAAGCAGGTGATAGTTGTCCGAAATGTAAAAGTAAAATAAAAGAATCAAAAGCAACTGAGGTGGGCAATATTTTTCGCTTTGGTACTTCGTACAGCCAGAAAATGAATGTTTATTACACGAATGAAAAAGGGCAAAAAGAGTTAACTTCTTTAGGAAGTTATGGAATTGGCGTAACTAGACTTATTGGCACATTGGTTGAATTATTCCACGATGACAAAGGAATTGTTTGGCCGGAGGTGGTGGCCCCCTTCCGAGTTCATTTAGTAGGACTTGATCTTAGCGATAAGAAAGTGCATTCTAACGCTTATAACGTTTATAACTTATTATTAAAAGCTGGCGTTGAAGTTCTCTTTGACGATAGGCAAGACGTTACTGCTGGTGAAAAATTTGCCGACGCAGACCTGATAGGAATCCCACACCGCCTGGTAGTCTCAAAAAAAACAGGAGATAAAGTAGAGTATAAGAAAAGGGGTAGTGATATAGCGGAACTATTAACCTTCGATCAGATTTTAAAGAAAATATAATGAAAACAATTGTTACTCACTTATCTGTGGATCTTGATGCCATAGCCTCATCTTGGCTTATTAAACGCTTTCTTCCAGGATGGGACGAGGCCGATATGGCCTTTGTGCCAGCCGGGACTACCCTAGGCGGCACGGATCCAGATAAAAATCCCAATATAATTCATGTTGATACGGGACTGGGTAAATTTGACCATCACCAAACGAAGGATAGAAATATGTCAGCCACCAGAAAGGTTTTTGATTATTTAGTTAAAGAAAATCATATAAAACAAAAAGATTTAGAATCGCTCAAGCGAATAGTTGATTTTGCAACCTCAATCGACCACTTTCAAGAGGTTTACTTTAATGATCCTACTTCGGATATTTATGATTTTATGCTCCATAGAATTATAGACGGCATTAGAACTACTAAATCAAATGACACTGATAGATGTAATCTCGGTTTTGATCTTTTAGATGGGACCTTTCAGATTTTTAAAAATAAAATTAATGCCGATCAGGAGATTAAAAAAGGCTATGTGTTTGCGTCAAAATGGGGTAAATCAATCGCTCTAGAGACGCAGAACGAAGAAGTGATGAAGTTAGCAATGAAGATGGGATATCAATTGGTTGTAAGAAAAGATCCAGAGAAAGGGTTTGTACGAGTAAAAACAATTCCTAAAAAAGAACTCGATTTAACTCCTATTTATAAACAGGTAATAAAACTCGACCCCAAAGCAAGCTGGTTTTTGCATATTTCTGGGAATATGTTAATTAATGGTTCCTCGAAAAACCCAAACGTAATTCCTTCTTCCCTTTCTCTTAAAGAGGTAATTGAAATAATTTCGAAAATTTAATAAAATTCTCTCTGAAAGGAGGCGGTAAAAAATGGTTGTAGTAACTAAAAAACGGGGTGAAACTAAAGACAGTATGTTTCGTAAATTTAGCAAGATGTACGTTGAAGAAAATCTTGTTGATGAGGTGAGAAAAAAACTTTTTTACAAAAAACCTTCTCTGGTCAGAAAAGAAAAAGAGAAGGAGAGAATGCAGAAAAAATTTAGGCATGTATGATCAATATTATTTCCTCCTCACGCTATAAAATCAATAGGAAATTTATACGAAAAAAGGCAACTGATTTTCTGCTTTCAAAAGGAGTAAACGAAAATAATACTATAAATTTGGTTTTTGTTGGCAAAAACAAGATGAAAGATATCAGCAGCAAATATAAAAATGAGGACATTGCGCTTCCTGTCCTCTCATTTCTTTATAACGAAAGAAATGGTGAAAAAAATTTTTTGGGTGAGATAATAATCTGTTATCCCCAGGCTATACTATTAGCAGCAGATAGAAATAAAGGAGTCGATGAAATGATCATGAGTTTAGTAGAACACGGAATAAAAAATCTACTGAAGTAAAATGTATTATTTAAAATATCGTCCAAGAACGGTTGAGGAAATTGATAACTCTCACATAAAAGATACGATCTTTAAGATTCTTAAGTCTAGTAAGATTCCGCATGCTTTTATTTTTGTCGGGCAAAAAGGAACTGGAAAAACCTCAGCGGCAAGGATCGTCGCCAAAAGTGTTAATTGCCTTAAGAATAAATTTGCATCGATAGGGGGGTCTATCGAACCCTGTAATAAATGCAAAAATTGTTTAAGTATAGATTCTTCCGCCTCAATTGACGTTATAGAAATGGATGCTGCCTCAAACAGGGGGATAGAAGAAATGAGAAACCTAATTCGGGAGTCTGCTTTTATGCCGATGAATAACAGACATAGAGTATTTATTATTGACGAAGCTCATATGATAACATCTGATGCTTTTAATGCACTACTTAAGACACTGGAAGAACCACCCAGATCTGTAATTTTTATACTTGCTACAACTAACTTAGAAAAAATCCCTAAAACGATCCAATCCCGCTGCTTTATAGTCAATTTTGCTAAAGCCAAAAAGGTTGATATCTTGCGTAAGCTTAAAATAATAGTACAAAACGAAAGAATACAAATCGACGATGAGCTTCTTAAATTAATTACCGTCCATTGTGATAACTCATTTCGGGATGCTATTAAGATGCTTGAAGAATTGGTGATCCAAAATAAATTATCGTTTGAGGAAGGCAAAAAATTCTTGGGTGTTCTAGGAAAGCAAAGTTTACTAGAGATTGTCGGGGAAAAAAATTTATCGGCAGCATTATTATGGATAGAAGAGTTTTCTCAAGCAGGTGGAAATTTCAAAAATCTTATGGAACAGTTGCTAGATGAACTGAGACAGTTACTTTTGGCTAAAAACAAAATTATACCTGAACCTGAAGTAGACGTGGATTTCTCTCTTTTAGAGATCTCGCAATTGATAAAGCTGCTAAACGAAGCTTATAATAATTTGAAAATCAGTCCTATTGAATCACTTCCTCTTGAGATTGCAGTTGCGGACTTTTATAATATAAGAAAAGTTCAGAAATAACCATGTTTAATCCATTAAAAGGTCTGGGAGACGTGTATAAGCTTCAAAAAATGCAAAGAGAACTACAGAATCAAGAGGTAGTTGTTGAGATGAATGGGGTACGTGTTGTGATGAGAGGCGATCAAAAAATAAAAGAAATACAAATCGACGGAGCCAGTGAAAATAGAATTGCTGAGGCAATCAATGAAGCAGTAAAAAAAACACAGGAAGAGGCAGCAAAAAAATTACTTGAAATGTCAAGAGAAGAAAAATGATTAAACTTTTCTCGGGTACTGCAAATCTCCCGCTTTCTCAAAAAGTTGCAAAACTTTTACATATTCCTCTTGCCAAATCAGAAGTAATTCGTTTTGATAATTCTGAAGTAAGAGTTCGTGTCGAAGAAGACGTAAAGGGACAAACTGCTTTTGTTATACAACCAACCGCCAATCCAACTGATACTAATCTGATGGAGCTTTTCTTCTTTTGTGATGCATTACGAAGACAAGAAGCTCGGAGAGTCATTGGTATAATTCCATATTTTGGCTACGCCAGACAAGATATTCCACATAGAGAAGGCGAATGTGTCTCGGCTAACGTTGTGATCCGTTTCTTAGAATCAATTGGTTTTGCAAAAATTTATACATATGATCTGCATGATGAAGCAATGGGGGGAGTTTTTTCAATTCCATTTAAAAATGGGACCGCTTTTCCACTTATTGCCGAAGAAGTAAAAAAATTTCTCAAAGAACCAATCGATAATAATCGTATCGCTATTGTCTCTCCGGATCAGGGTGGAATTGAAAGAGCCCGCCATTTTGGAGAATATCTATTTGGTGAAAAAGACTTCAGTCTTGTTGTAATCGAAAAGTTAAGAGATATTAACCGTATTCATAAAAGCAAGGCGCTTGATTTATATGGCGATGTCAAGGGAAAAATTGCAATTTTAGTCGACGATATTGTTACCTCGGGAGGAACTCTTATTGATGCTGCAGAGCTATGTCGTGAAAATGGAGCCCAGCGTACAATCGCGGTAATTGCCCATCATGACTTCTCGATTAAAGCACCAAATCGAATAGATAATTCACCAATTGAAAAATTCTTTACTACCGATACTATACTTCTTAAAGAAGAGCAAAAATTTGAGAAACTTCAAGAAATTTCAATTGCCCCACTTGTTGCCCAAGAGCTCAAGGTTTTCATGAAATAATTTTAGTATTCGCTTCTTCCCTCTATTGATTTGCGAAGAGTCATATAGTCAGCGTATTCCAAACTTGCTCCTATAGGTAAACCATAAGCTAGTCTTGTAACCTTGAATTTTTTAGCTGTCTTTTTTTTAACTTCAAGTAATTTGTTTTTAATATACATTGCTGTTGCCTCTCCTTCTGTATCTAGATTGGTTGCCAAAATTATTTCTTTAACCTCCGAAGCCTTGGCGAAGGAGGTCTTGACTCTTTCAAGAAGTTTGCCTATATAAATATCCTCCGGGCCAATATTATTTAGCGGATCAATCCTCCCATGGAGGACATGATATAAACCATTATAAATATTTCCAGTTTCGAAAGATAAAACGTCCAAAGCATCCTCAACAACTATAAGATTTGTTTTGTCTCTATGTGGGCTTTCACAAATTTCACATAATGTATTTTCTGTAAGATTTAGACAATTTGAACACAATTTTGTTCTTTGCTTCAAATTTCTTACTTTATCAGCAAATTCTTTTAAATCTTCCTCTGGCATCCTAAGTAAATAAAAAGCCAATCTATTAGCAGTCTTTTCACCTATGCCTGGTAGTCGCTGCAAGAAATCAGAAATCTGTTTTAAATTTGTAGGTAATCCGGCCATTTATATCTGTACAATATCAACAACAATCAGCGGCTTTCTTCCTCTTTGTTTAAAAAAGAATTCTTCAAGATTGTCTCCAATTCTTTTGCGAATTAAATTAAAATCCAAAACTTTACCTGATCTAGGTTTAAGAAGCTGACCAACCAATTGCTCCGCATCTTTAAACATCCCTTCTTCTTTTTTCTCGAAGACAAATCCTCTTGATATTATTCTGGCAGGAGTAATCATTTGTCCCATGTTATCCAAGACTAAAACTACAACCACCATTCCTTCTTCGGATAAAGTTCTTCTGTCTCTCAAAACAATGTTGCCAACATCTCCAATCCCATATGCGTCAACATATATATTTTTGGTTTCGATTACTTCTCCTTTACGAAGTAACCCTTTCTCAAACCAAACTGTTTCTCCCTCCTCAAGAAGAAATATATTCTCTCTTTTGTGCCCTAGTTCTAATGCCAATCTTTGGTACTGTCGTTGATGTCTAATTGTCCCCCCTATAGGAATGAGATTTTTTGGATTCGTAAAACGGATAAGGAATTTTAAATCCTCCTGATTGCCATGTCCAGAAGCATGGAGTTGTTCTTGAATATCTGAATAGACGACATCCGCACCTTTTTGAATTAATTCCTCGATTAAAGTATAAACTTCATTTTCGTTGCCTGGTATTGGGTCTGAAGAGATTATTATCCTATCTCCAGGTTTTAGTTTGACCTTAGGATTCATATCATCGGCTAATTTTGCTAAAGCTGAATTATACTGCCCTTGTGAGCCGGCAGCTATCAAACAAACTTTGTTTGGCGGTAAGCGCATAACTTGCTCCTCTTTTATCAGCATTTCCTTTGAAAGAGGTAAATAATTAATTTCACTGGCTAATTTGGTATTTTCCCTCATCGATCTGCCTAGAAAGACTATTTTTCTGTTGAACTTCAAAGCTGCTTCAACGCATTGACGGATACGGGAAATGTTTGAAGAGAAAGTTGTCATAATAAATTTCCCTTTTGTCTTTCTCATCTCGTCTTCAAATGTCTGCCCGATTTTACTTTCGGATAAGGTTAGTCCTGGGATCTCCGAACCCAGGCAATCTGAAAGCAAACATAAAATTCCTTGTCTGGCAAGATTAGTTATTTTATAAAAATCCGGAGGGTTACCATAGGGCGGAGTTAAATCAAGTTTAAAATCCGTTCCGTGATACAAATTACCAACAGGAGTTTTAATAAAAATATGTAGGGTGTCCGGAATAGAATGGGTTAAATTAATGAACTGGACTTTAAAATCACCAAACTGATATTCTTTGTCATATTGGACTTGATTTATTTTTACAGCTGTCCCAAATTCCTCGAATTTGCTTTTAACAAAAACTGATGTTAATTTTCCGGTAAAAACCTGTGGCTCTCCCAAATCCTTGTAATAGTAGGGGAGAGCTGAAATGTGATCTTCGTGCCCGTGACTTAATAAAACCGCTCTAATTTTGTCTTTTTTATCAAGAAGATAAGAAATATCCGGTATAACAAAATCAACGCCCAAAGTTTTGTCATCGGGAAAACCTATTCCGCAGTCAACAATAAGGATATCTTTAAGAGTTTGCCCTTGATAAAGCTCATAGACATACATGTTTTTAGTCACACCGACAACACCGCCAAGAGGAATAAACCTAAGCTTAAAAGAATCCATAGTAATAGTATAATTTATTTATGGCCGATTTGAAAAAGCAGATAATGGATAGGTTGGCCGAGGTTCAGGATCCTGAACTGAACATCTCGATCCTTGATCTTGGACTTGTATACAAAGTCAATATAGATAAAAATAAAAACGCCCACATTTTAATGACATTAACTACCATCGGCTGCCCTTTGTTTGGATTGATAGAAAAAGAGGTTCAAGAAAAATTAAAGGATCTCAATTTAAAAAAAATTACCACCGAACTAACTTTCGACCCTCCTTGGACAATGGAGAAAATGAGTGAGCGAGCAAAAGCACTCCTTGGAATATGAAAAAAGGCAGAATTTTACATGATACTTTTGAGCAATTAGCTGAACTTGGTCAGTCAACAGCTAAAAAAGCTGTTAAACAAGTAGGCCAAACTTTCATTCCTCTGGGAATGGTAGAAGATGAACAAAATAAAAAACCAAACCATACACCCTTGGATTTGGATAAATTAGAGAAAAAATATGATCAACAAGATAAGCAAAAAGAAATGGCATTACGGACTCGTCTTTTCCAACTGGTAAAAGAGGGTGAAAAAGAAGAATTGGCCAAATTAAAAAGACGCAAACAAGAAGAAGAACAAAAACTGCTGGCTGAAGAACAGGAAAAAAAGAAAAAAGAAGAGGAAGAAAAAAAGAAACAGCAGGTGGTGGAGGCTCCTCGAGGAAAGGTAAGAAGAAGTATTTTCTCTCCAAAAAAAGTTGCCCAACGCGAACACGCCGAAGTAAAACCCGCCACCGGCAAGCAATAGGGTCGGGGCGGAGGGAATTGAACCCTCTGCCTCTCGGTCCCGAACCGAGCGTTCTTCCGATGAACTACGCCCCGAATATGCTATATTATACTTCTAATGAACATCCTTAAGTTTGCCAAGATTGTGGGAAAATTGAAGACTACAAAACGCACGGGCTGGGTGATGCAAAATATTCCTGCTCCTGAAAGTGTGGCTGATCATTCCTTCAGAGTAGCTGTTTTGGCAATGATACTAGCACCCAAAGTTGGAGTCGATGTTAATAAGGTAACCAAAATGGCTCTAATCCATGATTTAGGTGAGGCGATAATCGGAGATATTATAACTACTTGGGGAAAGAAACCTTTACCAATTCTGCCTGAAAAGAAAAGGAGAGAAAGAAAAGCCATAGAAAAAATATTTTCGGTTATTGATCAAAAAGAATATGTAAAATTATTTGAAGAATATGAAAAAATGCAAACAAAGGAAGCTCAATTTGTTAAACAAATAGACAGGCTGGAATTTGCCATTCAAGCTTGGGAATATGAAAAAAAACACAAAATTAAATTTCCAAAAAATTATTCAGTTTGGCCACGGGCAATGATTAAACAAAAATACTTAAAGTATATTCTTGATAAAATAAAGTAAATGCGACTCTTCAATACATTAACTAGAAAAATTGAGGAATTCAAACCTTTAAATTCCTTACATATTGGCATGTATACGTGCGGCCCGACCGTATATGATCGTATGCATATTGGAAATCTACGCACTTTTCTTTTATCGGATATTCTTGGGCGAACTCTTAAATATCTTGGCTATCAATTGGTTTCCGTACAAAATATCACAGATATTGATGACAAAATAATAAAACGTGCAAAAAAAGAAAGATTGAGTATTGAAGCCGTCACCAAGCGCTATACAGAAGATTTTATTAACGACATGAATAAACTTAACATGCAATTGGTAATGGGACAACAGCCTAAAGCAACCGAGTACATCGAAAAAATTATTCAATATGTTGAAGTTCTCCTGAATAAAGGTTATGCGTATGTAGAAAAAGACGGATCTGTTTATTTTGACATTTCCAAATTTCCTGGTTACGGGAAATTATCTCGTCTCGAAAAAGATCAACTTAGAACCGGAACAAGAACGTTATCCGATGAATACACAAAAGAAGATGTACAGGATTTTGCCCTCTGGAAAGCTACGCCAGATGAAGAGGAAGGATTCAAATTTAAATCGCCCTGGAGCTTCGGCAGGCCCGGTTGGCATATTGAATGTTCTGTTATGAGTCAATCCTCGTTAGGAGATACTTTCGATATACATGTTGGTGGTGTCGATTTAATTTTTCCTCATCATGAAAATGAGATAGCCCAGTCAGAGGCGAAAACAGGAAAAAGCTTTGTCAAATACTTTATCCATGGCGAACATATGTTGGTCGACGGGAAAAAAATGAGCAAATCATTGGGGAACACTTATACCCTTTCAGATGTGATAGAAAAGGGGATAGAACCTACGGCACTTCGACTATTGTTTTTACAAGCTCATTATAGACAACAACTGAATTTTACCTGGGCTGCGGCAAAAGGAGCACAGGAGGCCTACAACCGCCTGAAAAACTTCGTTCTGGATTTAAGGCATGAAACGCAGAGAACTCAACTTTCGGCAGAAAAACTATCCAAGATTGATAGGTTTAGAGCGGATTTTAAAAATGCTTTAGAAAATGATTTACAGACTCCCCAAGCCGTTGCAGTCATGTGGGAGGTTTTGAAATCAAGCATTCCCGTCCAGGATAAACTCGATCTTCTCTTAGAATTCGACCAAGTTCTTGGCCTAGAACTTCAGGACGTGGAGACTGAAAAAATTCCGCAAGATGTAATAAAACTGGCAGAAGAGCGTTTGGAGGCGAGAAAAAAAGGCGATTTTCAAAAATCCGACGAGCTTCGAAAACAAATTTTGGCCAAAGGCTATATTATCGAAGACACAGACGAAGGCTACAGGATTAAAAAATCCTAATGTTTATACACTCCTTACTTTTTTTCTTATCTCTTCAACAATCCAGTTCACTAAATATCTCGGTTTATTAATTACAAGATCTTGGGCATGAAGATAGTCGACATCTTCTCCACCAAACCCTCGTTTAAAAATTGAAACTCCATAGAATCTATGATTTTTATTTTCTTCGGGTGCCACCCCCCAAAAATTATATCTTTTCATTCCTCTTTTTTTTGCTTCTTTAATTGCTTCCCATTGAATTAAATATGAACCGGGATACTTTCTTCCTTCTTGAGTGCTTGCACCATAATGATAGACTGCCTCCTGTCGATAAAAAACTACCATCGCTTGAGCCAGTAATGTTTTTTTGTGAAAAGCACTGAAAAGCAAAGCTAACTCATTTTGGGCAAATATTTTGAATTGTTCATATAGAAATTCATAGGAGAAGGGAACAAATTTTTGCCTATGAGCTGTTTCTAATTGAAGATCGTAAAATTTTTTGATTTCATCTGGATTTTTGGATGTCTTAATCTCTATATTTAGAAGTCCTGCTTTTTTTAATTCGTATCTGGTTGTTTTTCTCATTCCAACCAATAACTCTTCCTCTGTTTTTGTAATATCAAGTTGAGAGGTCAATTCTGCATGAAGATGAATAGGGGCATCAACAAAACCGCTATTTTTAAATAGGCTCTTTGAAAATTCATCGGCTATTAGCTGAGGGCGTACTCTGACAAAAACACATTGTTGCTTTTTTGCAATTTCTTTAACCTTTTCAACAAATGTTTTTATCACAGCCGTATTTCTCCAATTAATAATTGGTCCGCCTGGAATTGTAAGATATCGACCTCTCTTTGCATCTTCAACTATAGAGAGCATCACACCAACAAGTTTTTCGCCGTTGTAGAATCCCGTTCTGTCTACATAATGATCCAAATTCTTATGAAATTCTGCCCAATACCAGGAATGCAAAAAATTTGCTTCAGCCTGATCTGCAATAAAATTTTCCCAACTATCTTTATTTTCTATTTGTTTTATTGTGATTTGAGCCATTGATTTACTTTCTGACAAATATATAATGCATCTTTTTCTGAAATATTTTTATGAGTAGGCAGATTAACAATTTTTAATGAAATTTTTTCTGCTTCAGGACATTCATTTTTATAAGTGGTCTGTGATAAATACCTTTTTGGTGCAATCGGCGCATCATACCAGATATCAGAAATGTAAATATTATAGCGCTTTAAATATTTAATTAAATTTTCTCTTTTATCGAGCTCAGCTCGATTATCAATAAATATTGGAAAACGAATATTTGTTGAATGTGAAATCTGCTTAGCTATCTTTTTTGAAAGAATTTTTTTACTTAGATTGTTTTTATAAAATGTTGCTGTCTTCGCTCTATGTTCAAGATCATTGAAATTATTTTCAAAGCTTTTGTTGATTAAAGAGCAATACCAAGCGGGAAGATCGTGCCCACCGTAGAATTCGCCTTCAACCGGTAAAGATAACATTTTAAATTTTCGAAAGAAAAAATGAATCAGCTTACCAAATCCCAAAGAATAAGTTTTCCTAATTAGATAAGTAAAAAGTGGGTAACGCCGATCAATTTTCTGCTGTTTTTTTTGAACTTCTTGCAATTGGGGCTTAAGATTTTTCTGATATTTAGAGTTTCGAATAATCAGTGCTCCACCAGAGATCCCATCAATGACTTTATCCTGGCTAAACGAGAGAATAACAAAATCTCCTAGTTGACCTGCTTCCTTACCATTTTCATAAACTGTTCCCACACTGTGAGCCAGATCTTCAATAAGAATAATTTCATTTACTTTGCACAGCTTTTCAATTTTCTCGATATCACAAGGGTATCCAAGTGTATTTTGGACAACAACTACTTTTATTTGGGGATTTGCTTTTATTTTTTTGGCAAGGATTCCAGCTGAAAAATGCAAAGTTTTTGCTTCGATATCCAGATACTCAACTTTAAGCCCTGCCTTAACCACGGCTTGATACAAGACAAAACAAGTAAATCCGTTTATTGCAACAAATGAATCTTTTGCAGGATTTATAATTTTCAATGCTTCTTCAAGGGCTTCTCTTCCTTTGTAGAAGAGAATAGCTTTACCCTTATATTTTCTTTCAAGTAGCTCTATAAGTTCAGTTTTATTTTTTGAATGGTTTGAGGCAGTTAAAGCCTTGAGGACAAATGACGGGCTGTAATTTGATCCCAATGAATTAAAAATACTCATGAGGCTAACGCTTGAACTATTATTTCTGCAACTTCCTTAGGATGAGTAAATTGAGGAGAGTGTCGAGCACCATCTATTATAAAAAGTTTAGAATTCTTGATTAACTTATTCATTAATCTTCCATCAGATAGGGGAGTGACCTTATCATTTTTTCCCCAGATGAGAAATGTTGGTGTTTTGATTTTATCGATAGCTAAATCCTTATCAGCCTGTAAAAGATGAATCAAGGTTTGCTGCATGTGGGGAGTTGCATTTTTATAATCTTCTGTCCTGGCAAGTTTATATAAAAGACTTTTAAGTCTTTGGGAGGAGGTAAATCTTTTTCCAACTTTTGCCAGATTTTTAAAAACTAATCTTTTGGCCAGAAGAAGCAGATTATTATGATAAATACCGGCTGAATCAATAAGGATTAAGTCTGAAACTTTCTCTGGGTACTGAAGAGAAAAGGCCAGAGAGATACGGCCACCGTTTGAATGTCCAACCAGAATTATTTTTTCTTCTTTTTTAAGTTCTTTTTTTAACCACTCGACATAACTATTCAATGTCCAAACACGGTGCGACTCCTTAGTTAACCCTGGAACCTGAAGTAGAATGGGTTTAAACCCTTGTTTTTTTAATTCTTCCACAAATGGCTTCCATTTGTTTAAACTATAACTCCAACCGTGAAGTATGTAAATATTTTTTTTCATAAGTTCCATTGTTTACGTCTTATCTGCCAAATTAATTCTCGACGAGCTAGCTTTTGTGTATCTTCTTTATTTGCTAAAAGGTGCTCAATGACTCCTTCCAGAAATCTGGCTCCTTTAAATAAAATAGTTTCTCCTCCCTTAATCTTGGTAAGAAGATAATCTAAGACTTCTTTAGGTTTTTCAAAGCGTTCGATTGGAATATTGTTATCAATAACTGGCCGTAGCCTGGGATAGGTGTATTTATAAATACGCGGACCCATTAACACAATTTTATCGAATTTATATTTAGCTATGACTCTGGCTAATTTCTGATGTTCTTTTTTTTCGCTCTCACCTTGCTCGAGCATATCACCTAGAACTACCCATTTATTTTCACTTGGATAAAAATTAAATAATTCTAAGATTGAACTGGCGCTATCAAGATTGGAATTATAACTACTATCTACAATTGTTATATTTTTTATGCCTCGAAAAATTGAACTCCGTCCCGGCGGAATATTGAATCCAGAAAAAGTTGGGTCAAAGTTTATTCTTAAATAATCCATCAAGATCTTCGCTGCTTCAATTGAATAAAAAGTATTTTTGGGTAAAAGAAAATCAAGTCTATAATTTTGATTATCTGTCTGGAAAGTTGTTGAGTCTTTAAGTACTTTATATGACCTGAGTTGAGTCTTATTTATCAAAACTTTATTCGCTTTTGTTCTAGCAAGTTGTTCTTTGATTAGTTTAGAGTTTTCATTTGCGATAATAAGCTTTGATGTGTGCTCTAAATAATTACCGAATTCAAAAGCTATCGCCTGATCAACTGACTGGAATTTTTTTCGAGAGACTAGATGATCAAAATTCAGGCTATGAGTTCTTGAGATATTAAGCCAAATCGTTACTTCCGGTTTTAGAAAATTTCCCAAAAATTCACCCTCGTAAGATCTGTCGCAATCAGCTTCAACAATATACAGTTTTTGGCTATAGGGTTTTTTGAAAGCTTTGAAAGGAGATGCTAAAAAAAGATAAAACCATTCATCGACTGTAAGTTTTTCTCGTTGCAAACCAAGGATATCAAAAGGAATCCCGTACGAACTATTTGCGTGGTGAGAATAACGCGCCTTTTCGCCAAGTTGAGACTCGATAAGATGAAGAAGGGTCGTTTTGCCACTCGAGCCAGTGATGACAATAATTTGAGGTTTCCAAAACGAAAGTTGAATCCTGGCCCAAAAAGCAAAATAATAGGCCAGCGGGAAGTACAGCCACCTTTTCAACTTCTGTATCACCTATATATTTTACCACCGAGCATACGGCGGGTGTCACGAGTTTAGGGATCCCGACAGCGCGCAGATCTGGCGATATTCGCCGTCAGTCGAGCACTGGCGGGAAGGAAACTACGACAGGACCCATCAAAGACACTTGCAAAATACAATCTTTATGGTATAAATATTACTATGGTTATCCAACCTAACGCATATTTCTTCTTTGGACCTTCCTGCGGGAGGTTGGGTAATCTTATGAATTAATCATAATTAATAATTTTCAAAAACCAACCTCCCAAACGGGAGGTTTTTTTATGGCTGAAAGGTGGTGATAAGTATGGTAGAACAAATCGAAAGAGGACCACTTGTTACAGCGGAGGAACTGGCTGAGCGTGGTGGCTGTGGTGGATCAATCTTAAGAGAAAAACTTGGTGAATTAATGATAGGACCTGAAGAACAACCTGTACTATCTGATCCAGAATTGGGTACAAGATTAGAAGAAGCTATTATCAGACATGAGAGTGCTTGTATTCCATGCAGAGAACCCGAGGCAGAACGTGGCAAAGATTACAGATTATGGTAATTACAAGGTATTAATAGATTAAGAATATGAAAATCCAACATCCTATATTTTTCTTTTTGTGCCTTCCTTGGGAGGTTGGGATTGTTATTGATGATTAAATAGCAGTTAATATTTAAAAACAACAGCCTCCCGCAAGGGAGGTTTTTTTATGGGAAGGAGGTGAAAAATCATGTCACCGATATTAGAAAGAAGAACGGGAATTGGCCCAGATCAATCTAAGACTTTAATTGCTGATTTGCCTGATGAATCTGGAACCTACCAAACATTACTAGGACAAATTACAATTGATTTAAGCCTGCTCCGTCCGGCAAATCCAAATAGTAGTAGAAATATTATTATTTTGGAAGGGCAAACAGAAGTTCTAGGTGGTAGAAATAAAGATCCAAAAGGAATAAGAAGGGAGATTCCTTTATCATGGAGAGGAACGGCTACAGAGCAGTTAGGACCAAATGATTACTTGGATATTACTATGCATCAAAGATTAAGAAATAATCCAAGACATGAACGCGAATGGGAAAAAAGAAATCGTCGTTCCTGGCGCTGGCAATGGTAATACCATCTAAAACTATAAAACTAACCCCTGGGGTTCAACCCGGGGGTTAGAAATATTGTTAAAGTGCGCTTGATTTTTGGGGAGAGGTTTATTATGATTTAAAGTTAAAGCATGATAAACAGATTTTTCACAATTATCGTCCTTAAAGAGCTGGTCAACCGGCGGGATAGATAATTGAGAAAGAAATATTATTTAGACCCGCCGAAAGGCGGGCTTTTTTATTATATGAGACACGTTAGAGAAGCTGAAATGATTGATCAAGGAGGTGCAGCTGCAACTGTCGATGATGATCATCGTCGTCTTATGGATGCAACTGCCTCTGCCTTGGGGCGTTGGAGCGATAGTGATGTTGATTATAATCGCTTACTGACAATACTAGGTGAAGCCAATCCTTTTCTTCTGCGTATAGTAGAAAGTCAATCTGATCAAGTATCCTCAGAATTGGAGGTATTGGAAATAGAAACTTCGCCGGAACTGGCTGAAATATATGCGCTTGTTGCTCCCGCCTTAAATCGCGCTGGCTTTGGTACATTTGAGGTTGAGACCTCTGAATTACAAGCAGATGATCCTTCAAAAGTTATAGTCATCATAGCTGAAGAAACGCCGTATGAGTATATTTTGCCAGTATTTGCTCAAACTGTAACTTATCTAAATCCTGACGGAGAAATACGGCCAGACTTATTAACAAAAGCGATGGTTAGAATATTAGTGCAATATAGGGGTAATCAGTTTAGGCCATTGCAGGGCGGAAATGGAGGGGCTTATGAATGAATATCTGTATCTTGTTAGCTTAGTCGTCTTGTTTTTATTTTTTTTCGAAGTATAGAGTCACTACGGAAGTGATTGTTTGGGTTCCGGGCTCGACTTGGGGCCCTGCTCCACCAACTCCTTCATAAGTTTGTACTGATCTAAAGGCATAAGGGATTATCTGGTTAGGAGATGATTCCACAATATTTGTAACTTTTCCCAGTCTTATTCCTAAAGACTTTGCTAGTTTTTTTGCTTGATCCCTGGCATTTTCTATGGCTTTATTTCTGGCTTCCTCTCTAAATTTTTCTGGTTTATCAACTGTAAATCTGACTCCTTGGACTTGGTTTGCGCCTGCTTTTGTTGCTTCTTCAATAACTTTTGAAACAACTTCCACATTTTTAACTTTTATAGTGATTGTGACATTACCATTGTAACCGCTGATATTATCTTCTTCTCCTTCTCTTGGAGAGTAATTTGGATAGATTGAATAATTTGAGGTTTTTATATCCGCTTTGGCAATACCCAGTTTTCTCATCGCAGAGATAATATTATTATTAACCTCGTCCATTTCCTTTTGTGCATCTTCCACTGTCGCTGCGTCTGAAACAGTAACTCCAGCATCAACAAAAGCCGTATCTGGCGAGACTTCCACCTTTCCCTCTCCGGTTACAGAGAGTTCCGTTGATCTGGTTGAAGTAACCAACGTCACTGGGTAGGAAATATCAAAAACTTTGATCAAAACCAGAAGAACAAGAACAGCAAAAAGAATAAACATTACATTTTTTCTTTGCTCTTGATTCATACCTGTTCATCTTAAGACTACTTTTTCAATATGTCAAGTATTTCCTCTGGTTTACGAACTAAATAATCGGGTTTGAATTTTTTTAAAATAGTACTTTTATTGAAGCCCCAAGTTACGGCTATTATTGAAATTCCACTTTTACGGCAGGCCTCAATGTCTCTAACTTCATCTCCGACGTAAATAACCTCTTCTTTTTTTACCGTGTTTCGTTTTAAAAAATTTTTTATTAATCTAGATTTTTCAAAAACGTTTGGTTCAGATTGGACAAAATCAAAAATTAAAAGTTGTTTTTTTAATAAAAACTTATCTAGTGTTTCTTTCTTATTGGAACTTAAAATTGCCAACTTATAGCCTATAAATTTTATCCTCAACAAAACTTCCTCCAGTCCAGGAAACAAATCAATATCCTCAATCTGATCATGTAGTTTATTTCTTGTCGTGGTTATTAATTTCGGCACTTTCCAAATAGGAAACTTTAAATGGGTTACAATATCAAGGGGGCTCATGCTGCGGAGTTTTTCTATTTCTTTCTGTTTAATCGACTCATAACCAAAATCCTTCATAACACTCTTTAGGATTTTAATGATTGTTGGAAGAGTATCTGCAATTGTTCCGTCAAAATCAAATATCACTATTTTTTTCATAACGTCTTTTTATAAATTCTTATCACCGGATGATCAAATACGCTCCAGGTCTCTTCAGCTTGTTCATCAGGAAATTCTACCAAAGTCCTTCCAAACAAAACTATTCTCGGATATGAACTAAACTCCATCGCCCTTTTAAAGCCCGACTTACCCGAAAACAGATCATTATAGTATTTATCCACTAGCGGATATCTTTTTTTTGAATGATTAGCAAATACTCTTCTTGAGGGAATAAATACATAATCTGCACTATCAAGATGGTTCTTTAATTCTGTCTGTAATTTTGGGTCCTGATCAAGATTGTAAAAATCAAATTGAATGTTCTGTTGAAAACTCTTTCCATCAACAGGTAAATCAACAACATTTGCTGTTTCCGAAAGAATATAGGAATCGTTGGGAATATTTTTATTAATCCATGAAGATGCAGTGAGTCGAATATCGGGATTGGTATAAATTGAGAGAAAAGCAATACCTGGAATAATGCAAATAACAATTAAAACGTAAAAAACAAAATATTTCCAATTTATTATACGATCGTGGGTCAATTTGGCTACTTGCAAAATAGTCAAGTTTGCCATTAAGATCATTAACGGCATCGCTGGGGCCATGAATCTTGTCCACTTTGTAAAAAGAAAGGCATTAGGTAGGAAATATAACAAAAACGCAAATCTCAAAAAATTATATGTCTTATTAAAGGGTAAAATTAAAAAACCTATTGCGAAAAAAACAAAAACAGGCAAACCTAAAGCGTAAGGAAAAATATTTTTGAATTGAAAGACTATGGGGACAGTTTCAAAAAATTGCCTGGTATAGAAAATCGGTAACTGACTTGTGACAAGCGATCTTTCATAAAAAAGAGACCCCAAAAAATTTTGCCAATAAAATAAATAGTGAGGAGAAAAAACAATGCCTACAAATGTTGTACCCAATAAAGTTATGATTATTATTCGAGTCCAGTCGAGAATTCTTTTTTTGTACGACTTCGCAGAATAAAGTAATGCAATTATTGGAAGACTAACAAAAATTATAGAGCTAACTTTTGTCGCAACTGCTAGTCCTGAAACTATAGATGAGATTACAACGAAATGTTTAAGTGTTATTTTGTTTTTAATGAACAGTAAAGATTCATAAACTAACCACGTATAAAATAACATCAGGACCGATTCAGTTGTCCCAAAATGGGCAAACTGAATCAAGGCTGGCGAAAATACAAAAGGCAGTAATAATAATATTTTATTTTTTACTTCAAAAACCTTTCTTAATATTTGATAAGCAAATAAAACTGTTAAAACAGAAGCAATTGCAGAAATTAACCTCAATGATATCACTGCTTCTTGAAAACCAATCGGTGTATCTAAGTCTCCATCGAAAAACTTAAGAACTAACACAATCGCATGACCCAAATTAATTTGAAACCCCCCGTAGGACCAAAAGTTTGGACTGTAAATTTTTCTAAAACTGATTTCGGAGACCGCCATTGCAATATTTCTCTCATCCGGATGAAAAGGATAGGGCAGTCCCCAGGGTAAATTAACAAATCGGGTATAGACCAATAAAGCAAAAAGGAGAAATAGGATCACCCACTTGATTTTCGCCATTTTTGTATTATTATATAGGAAATGCAATATGAGTTTGTTTTTCTTCTCAATGAAGAAGAGGAATTAAAAAAAATTAAAGAGCTTGTATCTGGAGTTTCAGGCAAGCTTCTCAAAGAAAATTCTCTTGGGAAAAAACAACTCGCTTATAAAATTAAAAAAAATTCGTCTGCCAATATGTACGAATGGGAACTGGAGATGGAAGCAAATAAAATTGGAGATTTTAAGAAAAAATTAGGCTTCAACGAAAAAATCCTTCGTTATTTGTTATTGAAGAAATAAATGGCTAGTAGATCAATAAACCGAGTTATTATTTTAGGTAATCTTACACGTGATCCTGAATTGAAATATACCCCCAATGGTGCTCCAGTCTGCACTTTTGGAGTTGCTACAAACAGAAGTTGGACCACGGCTGAAGGGCAAACCAAGGAAGACACTCAATACCACAGAATTGTAGCTTGGAACAAAGTAGCAGAACTTTGCGGGAAGCTTTTGACAAAAGGAAAAAAGGTCTATGTCGAGGGCAGATTGAGCTATAGATCTTTCACGGGAAAAGATGGCCAACAAAGAAATATAACTGAAATTGTCCTTGACGATTTCATAGTCTTTAATAACGGCAAGAGAGCAGAAGCGCCAGAAGAAGCCAAGGAAGAAACAGCCGAAGCAGCTGAAGTTGTATCCACGGAAGAGCAGTTGCCGCCGCCCGAGGAAAGCGCACAACCAGCGGGTTCTAAAAAAAAGAGTAAATCGCCTGAAAAAGAAAAGGTTGAGAAAGAAGAAGAAGAAATAGTCAACCCCGACGACATACCATTCTAATGAAAAAGTGTTTTTTTTGCAAATATCAGGTTGAGCCAAGTTTTAAAGATATTGAGAATCTTGAAAAATTTATAACACCAAGAAAAAAAATTCTTAATCGAGAGAAGAGTGGAGTCTGTGCAAATCATCAAAGAAAACTGACAAAACAAGTAAAGTATGCACGATATCTTGGTCTCCTTCCCTACGTTTCTTACCAA
Source organism: uncultured Gammaproteobacteria bacterium (assembly GCA_964559705.1). Lineage (GTDB taxonomy): Bacteria > Patescibacteriota > Microgenomatia > UBA1406 > GWC2-37-13 > CAZLGV01. The sequence goes on from CAZLGV010000001.1 coordinate 31,257, forward strand.
GAATAAAGATAGTGTTATAATGATAGGATGACCATTACATTGCCTATCCCAACAAATTCGAAATTACTGATTAAATCTGCTCAAGAAGTTGATTTCAAAACTCCTTTTATAAAAAGAAGTCTAAAGAAGGAAGTAAAAATAAAAATTGCTGGTGAATTAGGAATTCACCCTGCCAAAATATTTATGCATCTAACAAAGATTGTCGGAGATGAAATTAATAAAGGAGAGCTTATTGCATCAAAAAAAACTTTTTGGGGCGAGAAAAAATATTTTAGCGATTTTGAAGGTATTATAAAAGAAGTCAATCATGAAGATGGAAGTATTACGATAGCTGTTGAATCGGAGGAAGAGCGAACCAAAAAGGCTCATTTCAAAGGGGAGATTGGCGAGATAAGAAAAAACGAATTTGAACTAAAGGTAAAAAAAACAAAAGATTTTGAGCTAAAGGAAGCAAGTTCGGATTTCGGCGGTGAAATAATTCATATTGATCAGAATTCTTTTTTAAATTTGGATCCTGACAAAATCGAAAATAAAATAGTCGTGGGAAATAATCTTCAAAGTTATGATCAAACCAGATTGGAAGTTATGGGAGCTAGTGGATTTGTGACGTTACAAATGCTCGGACCAAAAATTTCTCTGCTTTATGCTAGAATCAAAAACCCTGCCGATTGGGATGAAGTTAAGAATATAGAACTTCCTTATTGTCTCACAGATAAAAAGAATAATATAATTTATTTTTATCAATAAGATGAAAAAGCAAGGAAAAATAACCAATCTATTTCTTATATTGTCGCTTGCGGTTTTTTTATTTGGATCGGGTTATAAATTGGGCCAATATAATAGCAATAAAAATAAAATTGATCGAAGTTTATATAATATTCGCAATGCCGCATCTAACCAAAAAGTTAAAAATCTTGATTTTGGACTTTTTTGGGAAACCTGGGACAAAGTAGAGCAAAAGTTTATTGACAAGAAAAAAATTGATCCCCAAAAAATGTTTTATGGCTCAATTAAAGGGTTGGTTAACTCACTTGATGATCCCTATACCTTCTTTCTCACCCCTGAAGAAAATAAACAATCCAAAGATGATTTAGGTGGAAAATTTGAAGGAATCGGGGCTCAACTTGGATTAAAAAATAATAGAATCATTATTATTGCTCCACTTAAAAATTCTCCTGCAGAAAAAGCTGGTGTGAAAGCTGGGGATGTTGTTTTGAAAGTTGATGGGCAATCTACTAAAGATTGGACTCTTCCACAAGCCGTATCAAAAATTAGAGGGCAAAAAGGCACTAATGTCGAACTAACTCTAGTCCGAGGAGATAAAGAATTTACGCTAAAAATAGAGCGTGATGAGATAAAAGTCGCTTCTATTGAAAACACCGAGGAAAAGAGCAAAGATTGCAAACAAAATTGTGACAAAGTTGCTTATCTTAAGATAAATCAATTTGGAGATAACACGAACAGCGAATGGGACAATGCAGTTGATAAGGTTGAGCAACAATGGAACTCCAAGACGATCAAAGGAGTTGTTCTTGATCTAAGGGATAATCCCGGTGGGTTTTTAGACAGTTCTGTTTATGTTGCTTCTGAATTTGTTCCTTCAGGCAAACTAGTTGTTAAACAAGAATCAACAGTAACAGATACAAAAGAATATTATGTTTTAAGACAAGGTAGGCTCCTTGATATACCTCTGGTTGTTTTGATCAATCAAGGTTCTGCATCTGCTTCTGAGATTCTGGCCGGAGCACTTCGAGACTACAAAAGAGCTGCTTTAATCGGTGAAAAAACATTTGGCAAAGGCTCTGTTCAAGAAGCTCTCGATTTAAGACAAGGAGCTGGCCTACATGTGACTGTTGCTAAATGGATTTTACCTGGAGGGGAATGGATTAATGCTAAGGGAATAGAACCCACGCAAGAGGTAAAAAACGAAGTAAAAGAGGGAAATACATTGACTCGTGAAACTGATAAACAGCTTGAAAAAGCAATTCTAGAATTAGTAAAATAATTTTCTGAATGAAAAAGTTATTGTATCTCTTAGCTATACTCATCGTTCTTCTTGCAGTAGGCCAAACACTTAAACTTCTGCCCAGTTTTGACAAATTTATTAATATTCCAAAGAGTCAATTTGAAATTCCTTCGGAAAAACGCACTCTTGTCTATGAAGAGTCTGTTATAACCAAGGTAGTTGATAAAGCGCTTACCTCGGTTGTCACTGTTGGCATAAGCAAAACTACAACTTCGCGCGATGTTTTGGAGATTGACCCCTTCGATCCCTTTTCCCCTTTTAAAAGAGTTCCCGGACAGGAAAGAAAGGTGGAACAAAATATAGGCAGCGGTTTTATAATCTCCGCGGATGGCCTGATAATAACCAATAGGCATGTTGTTGCCGACGAGGATGCAAAATATAAAATTCTTACAAATGACAAAAAGGAATATGACGTGCAAAAAATATATAGGGACAATCTAAATGATTTGGCAATTCTTAAAATTACCGCTTCCGGACTCAAGGCATTGCCCATGGGCGATTCCTCAACTTTAAAATTAGGTCAACTAGCAATAGCTATAGGAACTCCACTTGGAGAATTTACAAACACCGTGACCGTTGGAATTGTATCCGGATTGGGTAGGGGAATAACTGCCGGATCTCCTTTTGAAGGATATGTTGAAAAGCTTGATAATGTAATTCAAACGGATGCTGCAATTTCAGCTGGCAACTCTGGAGGCCCTCTTCTTAACTCCAACGGTGAGGTAATAGGAGTGAATACAGCGCTAGCCCAGCAAGGCCAAAATATCGGCTTTGCAATTCCTTCAAATGTAGTTAAAAATCTTATTGAAAATTTTGAAAAGCGAGGGGGTAGCTTCGAACGGCCTTATATCGGTATTCGCTACAAAATGATTGATAAGCAAACAGCAATTTTAAATGAAATTGTTGAAGGCGCATATGTAGTTGAGGTTGTTGAAAACTCACCAGCGGCAAAAGCAGGGCTTCAGGAAGAAGATATCATTACCCAGTTTGATGGTAAAGAAATAAAAGGAGAGAATGATGATACTCTGGCCAAAATAATTCTTGAAAAAAAGATCGGAGAGACTGTATCGGTTGTAATTTGGCGCAGCGGCAAAACCCTAAAACTAAACATCACCCTCGCCTCCCAGTAACTTGCAGGAATAAGGCAGGTTTCTGATATAATTTCATTAATATGAAAGGCAAAATTGAGCCTAGAACACTAAAGGGGTTTAGGGATTTTGGGCCACAACAAGCCCGAAAGCGCCAATATATTATCGATACCTTGAAGGAGGTGTTTGAATCCTATGGTTTTGAGCCTTTGGAAACGCCTGCCTTGGAATATGAGGAGATTTTACTGGGAAAATACGGTGGAGAAGGCGACAAGTTGATGTATAGATTTAAAGATAAGGGCGGACGAGGAGTGGCTCTGCGCTACGATCAAACCGTGCCTCTTGCCCGTTTTATCGCAAGTAATCAAAGTATAACTTTTCCATTCAAAAGATATCAAATCCAATCAGTCTGGCGAGCTGAAAACCCCCAACGCGGCCGCTTTCGCGAATTCCTCCAGTGCGATGTAGACACAGTCGGAACAGCAAATGCCTTATCCGACGCTGAAATTCTGGCATTAGTTTACAACTCATATGAAGAATTGGGTTTCAAAACAATCAAAATTCTGGTCAGTGACCGCTCCTTGCTTAAGAACATACCAACCGGGGCGGTTGGTATTTTGGATAAACTTAAAAAAATTGGAGCAGAGAAAGTCAGACAAGAGTTAAAGCGAAACAAGCTTGATCTAAATCTACTTGATGAATTGCAAAAGCAAAAACCAACCGATAGCTTAAGAGAAATTATTCAGCAAGCAGAGAAACTTGGTATTGAAAAAAAAGCGATTATCTTTGAACCAACACTCGCTCGCGGTCTTGATTATTATACCGGACTCATTTTTGAGATCGAAGTCGAAGGTTACGCTGGCGGGTCTGTTGGCGGAGGAGGACGTTACGACGACCTTATTGGAATGTTTGCGGGAAGACAGATTCCTGCCGTTGGTTTCTCCTTTGGTTTTGATCGAATCTATGAAGCTATGGAAGAGCAGAAACTTTTCCCAGAGGAGCTAAGTGAATCCTCAACAGAAATCTTAGTTACGGTTTTTCCAGGTTACGAAGAACAAAGTATGAAGCTAGTTTCTACTCTTCGAGATGAAGGAGTAAACACAGAGCTTTATCTTGATGAGGCAAAACTAGACAAACAGCTCAAATATGCTGACAAAAAAGGCATCCCTTATGTTGTGGTCATCGGTCCTGACGAGGTAAAAGACAAAAAGATCACACTTAAAGATATGGGTGCCAAAAAACAAGAAACCCTAACCCAACAAGAGCTCATCGAACGCTTTTCTTGTGAGGGTGAGTGCGAAGATTGTGGCGATAACTACATCTGTTAATTATTATTAGTTTTTAGCTATTAGCTTTTAGCTATTATCATGTCTGTTGATCCAAATATTGCTATCATCGAAGCTCTCCCCGGTGTTGGCGGAGATGAATCTAAACTCTGGGCCAAAGAACTTTTGTTATCTTACATTCGTTTTGCCCAAAGAAAAGGATTTAAATATTCTTACTTGGAAGATAGCATCATAAAGATAAGCGGTGAGAATGCTTTCTCTTACTACAAAAATGAAACAGGTGTCCATAGAGTCCAAAGAATTCCCGAGACTGAAAGAAGAGGCAGAATCCATACCTCAACCGCAGTAATTGTTGTTCTTCCTCATATATCAGAACAGTCTGTCCGAATAAATCCAAATGAATTGGAATGGCAATTTTTCAGATCTGGTGGAAAAGGCGGACAAAATGTAAATAAAGTTTCCACCGCAGTCAGATTAACTCATAGGCCAACAGGTTTAATCGCTACAGCCAGCAGAGAAAGATATCAGGAAGCCAACCGCAAAATCGCTCTTGAGCTTTTGGCTGCCAAACTTTACCAACTTGAGGAGGAAAGGAAAAAAGGACTTGTTTATTCGTATGTAAAAGATATCGGAATCGGAGAGCGCGCGGAAAAGATCAGAACCTATAATTTCCCCCAGAATAGATTAACTGATCATAGAATCGGAAAAAGCTTCCACAACTTGGAGGAAATAATCGAACAAGGAAAATGGGATAAAGTTCTGGTATAATTTTCTCCTATGAAAGCTAATATTCACCCGCAAATTTATTACGATGCCCAAGTCATTTGTTCATGTGGTAATACCTTTACCACTGCCTCAACAAAAAAAAATATTACAGTTGAGGTTTGTTCTGTCTGTCATCCTTATTTCACAGGCGAACACCGCTTTATTGATACAAAAGGAAGAGTTGAAGATTTCCAAAAAAAACAAGAAGTAGCCTCAGCAATGAGGGAACAGTTAAAAGCTAGAAAATCAAAGAAAAAAGGCGAGCAAGAAGAGTATAGACCAAAAACACTGCGTGAATTATTAAGCGAAGTTTGATATAATTGTTTCGTCACCAAGACTTTAGGTTCCGAAAGGTGTAAAAAATCCTAAAGTAGTCTCCGAAAAATTCCTCGGAGCAAGTGCACCAAGTCAGACTTGGTGGATAATCATGGTAAATTTAAAGAAAAAAAAACTAGTTACACAACTTACAGACTTAATAAAAAACAGTCCCCATTTTGCCCTAGTTAAGTTTGAGAATACTCCTCATACAGCTCTTGAGAGTTTGCGTCGAGAACTTAAAAAGAAATCTTCAGAGTTGCGAATAGTTAAAAAAAGTTTATTTGAAAAATCAATCAACAAGCTTGCAGAAAAAGAAAAAACCCTAAAAGAACTTCAGAAAAAAGTTTTTCCCTTAAAAGAAAACACTGCATTATTAACTCTAGGAGATGATTATATGGCAGGACTTAAAACTTTCTCGGATTTTGCCAAAATTGAAAAAACGCTTTCTTTTAAATTGGGTTTTTTTGATAAACATTTATATCCCGCAGATGTTGTACAAACAATATCACTCCTGCCATCAAGAGACGAGTTAATCGCTCAAATCATTGGATATTTGAAATCATCTCAAGCCAAACTTATCTACAGTATGAAATTTAATATTAATAAATTTGTTTATATTTTAAAACAAAAAGGGGGTGATTGAATATGGCCGAAGAAACAAAGTTAACTGCAAAATTAGACAAACTGGCTAAAGAAATCGAGGGTTTAACGGTGGTTGAAATGTCAGAACTTGCAAAGTATCTTGAGAATAAATTTGGTGTGTCGACTATGCCGGTTGCAGCAGCTCAAGCAGCGCCATCCGCTTCCGCCGAAGCTCCAGCGGACAAGGAAGAAAAGACAGTATTTACTGTTGTCCTATCTGCTTCTGGGGATAACAAGTTAGGGGTAATTAAAGCTGTTCGCGAAATCAATCAAAGTTTAGGTCTGATGGAGGCGAAAAAACTCGCAGAATCTACTCCACAAGAATTATTGAAGGATGTTAAAAAAGACCAAGCAGAGGAAGCCAAGAAAAAACTCGAAGCAGCAGGCGCTAAGGTAGAATTGAAATAGCTTCTTATTTCAATTCCATCCCGAGCGAAGTCGAGGGATCTGCAGATCCTGAATCAAGTTCAGGATGACATAGGGGTCAAAATTTGCTAAAATTTA
>CAZLGV010000001.1:37895-172798 GCA_964559705.1 uncultured Gammaproteobacteria bacterium
TAGATTGTGAATAAAGCTAAAAAATCCCAGTATGGTGCCGAGTCTATTATTGTTTTAGAGGGTCTTGAACCAGTTAGAAAAAGACCGGGAATGTACATAGGCACTACTTCTCAACAAGGAATAAATGAATGTCTTCGAGAAATAGTTGATAATGCAATTGACGAGGCTCTTGCGGGATTTTGCAAAAATATACAGATTATAATTGGCCAAAATAATTATATTACTGTTTATGACGATGGTAGAGGAATTCCCATTGAAACAAATCCAAAATACAAAATCTCGGCACTGGAACTTGTCATGACCAAACTTCATGCCGGGGGGAAATTTACCACATCGGCTTATAAAGTATCTGGGGGATTACACGGAGTTGGTGCCTCTGTTGTTAATGCTCTATCTGAACATTTAATTGTTGAGGTAAAACGTGACGGAAAACTCTACAGGCAAGAATACAAGAAAGGCAAACCTTTATATTCGGTAAAGAAAGTAAGCGAAACCATCACTGGCTTTCCTTACAAGCAGGGAACCGCTGTCTCCTTTATTCCTGATAAAGAAATATTCAAAGAAACCGTTGAGGTAAATTATCTCACCTTTAAAAAACAAGTTAAAGAGAGGGCTTACCTTATAAACAATGTTCTTTTTAGAATCGAAAACGAACCCTTAAAGGATAGAGTATCTTTCTTTTTTGATGGCGGTTTAATTTCACTGATTCGAGACATAAACCGCGGAAAAAAAATCCTTCATGATCCAATTTACATCAAGAAACAATTGGCTGATAAAGAAATCGAGGTTGCAATTCAATATAACGACTCTATAAATGAACATGTTATGTCATTTGTAAATGTAATTAATACTCATGAGGGAGGAACTCATCTGACAGGATTCCGAATCGCATTAACAAAGGCAATCAACAACTATGCCAAAAAGATATTAAGCGAAAAGGATCTTAGAGAAGGCTTAACAGGAGAAGATGTTAAAGAAGGTTTATCTGCAATTATTTACGTTAAGATGCCCTCAACCAACTTGCAGTTTGAAGGACAAACTAAAACTAAACTTGGTAACTCGGAAGTTCAGGCTATTGTCCAACAAGCTGTTTTTGAGTATCTGGATGTCTTTTTTGAAGAAAGCCCAAAAGTAGGCAGAGAAATTATAGCCAAAGTGTTTTTGGCTCAAAAGGCAAGACTTGCGGCCAAAGCAGCTAAGGATGCAGTACTTAGGAAGGGGGCTCTGGAAGGAGCTAGTCTACCTGGTAAACTTGCTGACTGCCAAGAAAAAGATCCTGCCCTATCTGAAATATTTATAGTCGAGGGAGATTCTGCTGGAGGATCTGCTAAACAGGGAAGAGACAGAAAATTCCAGGCAATTTTGCCTTTGCGAGGAAAAATACTAAACACTGAAAGAGCTTATCTGGATAAGGTTTTAGCCTTCAAAGAACTTAAAGATTTGGTTATCGCGATGGGCATGGGAATAGGAGAGAATGTTGATTACAGCAAGCTAAGATATCACAAAATTGTAATTATGACCGATGCTGATGTTGATGGAGAACATATTAGGACTCTTATTCTTACTTTTTTCTTCCGTCATCTGCCCAATATTATGGAAAGTGGACATCTTTATATTGCCCAGCCTCCTTTGTATAAAATCCAGTCAGGAAAGAAAATAGAATACGCATACACTGACGAAGAAAAAGAAAAACTCGTTAACTCTCTAAACTCTCCTAACACTCAAAACATTTCTCTCCAACGTTACAAAGGTTTGGGTGAAATGAATCCTGAACAGCTTTGGGAAACCACTATGAACCCCAAAAATAGACTTTTAAAACAGGTTTCAATAGCCGACGCACAGGAAGCAGATTACGTTTTTTCTATGCTTATGGGAGAAGAGGTTCCACCCAGAAAAAAATTTATTATCACCCACGCTAAAATGGCAAATTTAGATATATGAATCCTACTTTAGTTGCAATCATAACCGGTCTTTTGGCAATTGCTTATGCGTTTTTTCTGACCACAAAAGTTCTTTCTAAGCCCACTGGAGACAAAAAAATGAATGAGGTTGCAGATGCAATTGCCCAGGGAGCTTCTGCCTATATGTCCAGACAGTATAAAGTTGTTGCCGCGATTGGACTTGTAATTTTTATTCTGCTTTATTTTGTTTTTGGAGGAATCTCCGCTTTTGGATTTGCTATTGGCGCAATCTGCTCTGCTCTAGCTGGTGTCATCGGAATGAGCGTTGCCGTAAAGAGTAATATCCGAACAGCCCAGGCAGCAAAAGAAGGTTTACCAGCTGCATTTTCTCTTGCATTTTCTGGAGGAGCGGTAACAGGATTCTTGGTGGCTGGGCTTGCGCTTTTTTCATTAAGTGGTTTTTTTATGATTTTAAGTTATTTGAATAAAGGAACACTTAATCTTCAACCGTTGATTACTCTTGGGTTTGGGGCTTCATTAATTTCTGTTTTCGCAAGGTTGGGTGGCGGAATTTATACTAAAAGCGCTGATGTAGGAACGGATATGGTTGGAAAGATAGAAAAAAATATTCCAGAAGATGATGTCAGAAACCCAGGAGTTATTGCAGACTTGGTTGGAGACAATGTTGGAGACGACGCTGGAATGGCAGCTGATCTATTTGAAACTTATGTGATCACTGCTGTTGCCGCATTAATTTTGGGACAGCTTCTTTTCCCTGGAAACAGCCAAGTTTTAGTTTATCCGTTTTTGATTGGATCGGTCGCAATTGTTTCAAGCATCATCGGAACATTGTTTGTTAAACTTCAGGGGGAGAAAATAATGTCTGCCTTGTATAGAGGATTGACTGTCTCAATAGTCTTTTCATTGGCTGGATTTTATTTAATTCTACCTAGAAATTTATTTCTAGCCTCAATTGTTGGATTAGTTATAACTATAGGAATGGTTGTAATTACTGAGTACTTTACTTCAAAAAAATTTGGTCCAATTCAGATCTTGGCAAAAGCTTCAACCACTGGACATGGTACTAATATTATCGCCGGTTTAGCAAACTCAATGAAATCAACTTTTGCTCCAATTTTATTGATCTCTGCCGGAATTCTGTTCTCGTATGCTTTAGGTGGTCTTTACGGTGTAGCTATCTCGGCCATGAGTATGCTATCTTTGACTGGAATCATTGTCGCAATTGATGCTTTTGGCCCGATTACCGATAACGCTGGGGGGATAGCCGAAATGTCAAATTTAGACAAAAAAGTAAGAACTGTAGCTGATGCCCTTGATGCCGTAGGCAATACTACAAAAGCGGTGACTAAAGCCTACGCGATAGGATCTGCTGGCTTGGCAGCTCTGGTTCTCTTCGCAAGCTACACCCAAGAACTGGTCAAGTATTCGTCTCAAATATCTCAATTGCTAACCTTCTCCTTAGCTGATCCAAAGGTAATTATTGGCCTGTTTATAGGTGGAGCTCTACCTTATCTCTTTGCTGCTTTAGCAATGGAGGCCGTAGGCAAAGCCAGCATGGCGGTCGTCAACGAAATTCGCCGTCAATTTAAAGAAATAAAGGGGATTCTCGAAGGCAAAAGAAAACCCGAGTATGGAAAAGCAGTTGACATTGTCACAAAAGCGGCCATTAGGGAAATGCTTCTGCCAACACTAATTACGATTATCATTCCTTTACTTGTTGGGTTTTTACTTGGTGCTAAGGCCCTCGGTGGATTTCTTTTCGGTTCAATAATTACAGGTCTTTTTGTTGCCATCTCTATGACAACTGGAGGTGCAGCTTGGGATAATGCTAAAAAATACATCGAAGAGGGAAAATATGGTGGTAAGGGAAGTTTTGCTCATCAAAGTGCGGTAACAGGAGATACTGTAGGCGATGTTTATAAGGATACTGCAGGACCAGCAATCAACCCGATGATAAAGGTTTTGAATATTATTGCCCTTTTAATCGCTCCTTTCCTTTTATAGTTTTATGGACAGCTCAAAAGAAAACATCCAGAATGCAGAGATAACCTCTGAAATGAAACGCGCTTATCTTGACTATGCAATGTCAGTGATTGTTGCACGAGCTCTTCCGGATGTTCGCGATGGTCTAAAGCCTGTTCATCGCAGAATACTTTACGCTATGTATAAAATGGGCTTAACTTCCGGTGCCAAGTTTTCTAAATCCGCAAAGATTGTCGGTGAGGTACTGGGAAAGTACCACCCGCATGGTGATGCTCCAGTATATGAGGCTCTTGTCCGAATGGCCCAAGACTTTTCAATGCGCTATCCCTTGATAAAAGGCCAAGGAAACTTCGGCTCAATTGATGGCGATCCTCCTGCTGCAATGCGTTATACAGAAGTCAAGCTGACTAAAATCGCCGAGGAGATTCTCACGGACATCGAGAAAGAAACTGTAACTTTTGTTGATAATTTTGATGCTAGTTTAAAAGAACCAACATATTTACCGGCTAAACTTCCTAATCTTCTTTTAATGGGCGCGGAGGGAATTGCAGTTGGAATGGCAACCAAAATACCTCCTCATAATAGTACGGAGGTTATAGATGCGCTATGTTTAATGATCGACAAGGCAAAGAAAAGCGAAAAGACTCAAGTTTTGTTTGAAACTACAACAGATGAACTTTTGGAACAAATAAAAGGACCTGATTTCCCAACCGGTGGAATTATTTATGGAGCAACCGATATTAAAGAAGTCTATGCAACAGGCAGAGGCAAAATTCTTATTCGCGGCGTAGTTGAAGATGAAGATTTGGAAAAGGGAAGGATGGCTATAGTCATAAAACAACTTCCATATCAGGTAAATAAAGCCAGTCTGGTTGAAAAAATAGCCCAACTCGTAACCGATAAAAAAATTATTGGGATATCTGATCTTAGAGATGAATCTGATCGTGAGGGTATACGAGTCGTTATCGAGCTTAAACGTGATGCCTCGTATAGAAAAGTCCTGAACAATCTTTTTAAGTTCACCGAGCTTCAAACCTCGTTTCCGGTCAATGTGGTTGCTTTGGTTGATGGTATACCCCAAACCCTTTCGCTACGTTCTATTCTTGAGCTTTATATCAAACACAGAATAGATATCGTAACCCGAAGAAGTGAATTTGAGCTAGCTCAAGCCAAGCACAGGGCTCATATTCTTGCGGGTTTCCTAATTGCTCTTGATCATATCGATGCTGTAATAGAAACCATAAAAAAATCCAAGGATGAGCCAGAAGCGAAGAAAAACCTTATAAAACGCTTCAAGCTAACCGAGATTCAGGCCCAGGCTATTCTTGACATGCAACTTAAGCGCCTGACAGGACTCGAGAGACAAAAAATAGAAGATGAACTTAAGATGTTAAAGGAGACAATAGCTTATCTTGAAGGGCTTCTCAAAGATATTCTCAAAATTCTCAAAGTGATCAAGGATGAGCTTTTTTATCTTAAGAGTAAATTCGGAGACGAGAGAAGAACCAAGGTTATAAAATCAAAGCCCGGAGATATAACCGATGAACAACTTATCGAAAACAAAGAGGTTATTGTCGTATTGACAAAAGAAGGCTATATTAAGCAGATTCCTCGAGAAACCTTTAGGGTTCAACACAGGGGGGGCAAAGGAGTATCGGGTATGGAAACAAAAGACACGGATAATGTCTATTTTATAACCTCGGCTATGGCCCACGATTTTATTCAGTTCTTTACCAACCAGGGTAGAATCTTTCAAAACAGAATCTGGGATATCCCTCAAGGAAGCCGCATTTCAAAAGGTAAAGCCATAGTTAATCTACTTACACTACGACCTGATGAAAAGGTGACTTCTGTTCTGACTTTTGACAACGAAACAATCCAAGAAAAAGATCTTAATGTCTTTATGGCTACTAAAAGAGGTGTGGTCAAAAAGACTCAGTTTTCTCAATTTGCCCACATAAGAACTAATGGAATTATTGCAATAAAGCTTGATCACGACGATGAGCTTAACTGGGTCCATCTGACAAACGGAAAGAAAAACGTTATTTTGACCTCAAAAAACGGTAAGGCCATAGTCTTCAAAGAAACAGAGATAAGGCCAACTGGACGATCTTCTATGGGGGTAAGAGGAATGGCGCTGGAAAGCACCGATGAAGTCACAGCAGCAGACGTATTTAGCGATGACGAATTCAAAAAAGATCTTTTAGTCATTGGAGAGAAGGGGATTGGTAAAAAAACAAAACTTTCTTTCTTTAAAGGCCAACACAGGGGTGGTAAGGGAGTAAAAATAACTTCAGTTGACGAAAAAATCGGTAGATTAGCTTTTGTTCAAATAATTGAACCAAAATATACAACAATAATTATTACAAGCGCCCAAGGCCAAGTAGTTAAAATCCCAACCACAGCCATCCCCTCAAGATCCAGAACCGCAAAAGGTGTAATATTGATGCGTTTCTCGCATAAGAACGACAAAGTGGTCAGCGCTACCTTCGTCTAGTTTTTTCTGGTATAATATGAGCCTCAAGTATTATGAAAATTCCGTGCGAGGAAATCGCTGATAGCTTCAAAAAATACTTAAAAAAAAGGGTTAAAACACTTAAAAAGAAAGGTGTAAAACCCAAACTGGTAACAATTCTTATCGGAGAATCCGCAGAACAACTTTCATTTGTTTCAATTAAAAAAAAAGTGGCTAAGTTATTGGGAATTCAATTTGAATTTATTCATCTTAAGGAGACTCCTGATTTTATGAGATTTGCAACTCTGCTTAAAACGACTTCAAACGATCCTAAAACAACTGGAATGATTATACAACAGCCGCTGCCAAGTCGCCTTTCTACAGTTACCGTCTATAATTTTATTGCTTCGGTCAAAGAAATTGAAGATCATCAAAACAAATTGGTTTTTTTTCCTCCGCTTGGACTCGCTGTTTTAACCGCCTTAAAATATGTATACCAACAAAAAAAAGTATCAGAAAACTTAATAATTGACCCTTCCGTAGACTCATCTTTTTTCAAACAGGTTTTAAAAAACAAAAAAATTGTTTTAGCTGGGCGGGGATCAACAGGGGGATTGCCGATTGGTAAAACTTTATCTTACTTTAAAATTAATTATGTCAATATTAGCTCACAAACGCAGGATCCGGATCAATATTATGGGGAGGCCGATATAATCATAACAGCAGTTGGGGAAAAAATTCTAAAACCTCAAATTTTGAAACCTGGAGTTGTTTTAATAAATGTTGGATTACGTCGGGAGGACGGAAAACTTAAGGGTGATTATGATGAGAATGAGATAAAAAAAATATCAAGCTACTACACTATAACTCCAAAGGGAATTGGCCCAATCGATGTCCTCTATCTCTACAAAAATCTTATTGATGCTGCAGCTATACAAAACAATTTGAAAATTTAAAATTAAAAACTTAAAATTGTTGCATGCTTTCCTTCTTTAAAAATATTTTTACCCACCGTTATTTATTGTATAACCTAACAGCGCGTGAGATCAAATCTAGATATAAACAATCGATCTTGGGATATTTTTGGGTTATTCTAAATCCTCTTTTTCAGATGCTGGTTATGTCATTTGTTTTTTCTGTGTTCTTGAAAATTCCCACCTCATATAATATTCCATATAATGTTTTTCTTTATTCTGGACTTCTACCTTGGACTTTATTTGTAAATAGTGTCACCTCATCGACTACCTCTTTAGTTGATAATGAATCTCTACTCAAAAAAGTTTATTTCCCTAGAGAAATAATCATAACCGCAACCACAATTGCCAAAATATACGATTTTTTGCTTGCTTCAACAGTCTTTGTGATCTTTCTGATTTTTTATAAAGTCCAGATAGGAGCAATTATCTTGTATCTTCCTCTTATTCTTCTGATTCAAATATTTTTTTCTTTAGCCCTTTCTTTTTTTACCTCAGCTTTCAATCTTTTTTATCGAGATATCCAATATCTAATGAATCTGGTATTTCTGGTCTGGTTTTACCTTACGCCTGTAATTTATCCGGTTGAAATCATGCCTGCAAAATATCGTTTCATCTTCCAGATGAATCCTATGTCTGTTTTTATAAACGCCCAACGTCGATCAATATTCGGTGGCGGTGAGTTAAACTATTTATCTTTGATTATTGCTGTTGGGGTAACTTTTTTCCTTTTTCAACTCGGCTATTATGTGTTTAAAAAGCTTGAGGGCCTTTTTGCCGATGTTGTCTAATAAATAATATGTATATAACTTTTCAAAATGTTTCGAAACATTTTTTCAAACAAGAGGACAAAACTCTCAAGGAGCTTATCCCTTCCCTGCTTAGGGGAGCAAAACCTGGTGAATTTATTGATGCCCTAAAGGCTATTAATCTTGAATTTAGTCCTGGAGATACAATCGGTATCTTGGGCAAAAACGGGGCAGGAAAGTCAACCTTGTTAAAATTAATTGCCGGAGTGACCAACCCGACCTCGGGAAGTTTAAAAATTGATGGAAAGATTGCTCCTTTAATTGAACTCGGCGCAGGTTTTCATCACCAACTTACAGGCAGAGAAAATATCTATCTTAACGGATCTATTTTTGGCTTATCCAAAAAAGAAATTGATAGCTTAGTTAGTAAAATAATTCGCTTTGCAGAACTTGAAAAATTTATTGATACACCGGTTAAGCATTACTCATCAGGAATGTACATGAGACTTGGCTTTTCAGTTGCAGTTCATGTGCCTTTCGATATTCTTTTAACTGATGAAATTTTGGCTGTTGGAGATATTGAATTTCAAGCAAAGTGCTTAAAAAAAATGGAATCGTTTAAAAAACAGGGTAAAATAATAGTTTTTGTTTCCCACGCCCTTGAGACAGTCTCCAGCTTTTGCAGCCAAGGGCTTGTTTTAGATAAAGGAGAACAAATATATTTTGGCAAAATAGATCAAGCGATCAAAGAATATCTTAAACTTCTTCATAGGCGTAATTTAAATGAATAAAATTCTTGTCATAACAGGCCAAACGGCAACCGGTAAAACTAAACTCGCTCTGGAATACGCCAGAAAGCAAAAAGGAGAATTGATAAATGCAGATGCCAGTCAGATTTATAAGTTTCTTGATATTGTCACTGGAAAAGATTTGGATTTGATTGGCCAGATTCCAATTCATCTTTTAAGCATCATCGATCCCAAAGAAAATTTTTCTTCCTATGATTGGACAAAGATTGCCTCTGAAAAAATAAAAGAAATAACCAAACGAGGTAAGTTACCGATTATTGTTGGCGGAACCTATTTTTATATTGCCCATCTTTTATACGGGATTCAAACCGAAGGCATTGGCCCAAACTGGAAACTAAGAAAAAAGCTGGCCAAAATGACTATCGAAGAGCTGCAAAAAACCCTTAAAGACCTCTCTGTTCAAATGTTTAAACAATTGAACATTAGCGATAGGAATAATCCTCGCAGGCTGATAAGAAGAATAGAGATCACTAAAGCTAAACAGAAAATAAACGAAAATACCAATTTTTTACGCAAAAAATTGCGTATTGAGTTTATTGGTTTGAGGTTTAAAACAAAGGAAAAATTGGCTGCTGCGATTAAAAAAAGAGTGGAGGAGCGCTTGAAGATGGGAGCAATAGAAGAAGTCAAAGAACTTCTCAATAAAGGTTACGATGTGACCGATCCCGGACTAAAAGCCAATGCCACGTTCGAAATAGCCCAGTATCTTCGAGGAGAAATTTCTCTTGAAGAGTTAAAGCATAAGTGGATCACTCTGGACATGCAATACTCAAAGCGCCAGTACACTCTTATGAAGCGCGACCCAAACATCAAATGGATAGAAGTATAGATTTCAACCCCGGGGGTTCAACCCCAGGGGTTGGAGGGTTTCTCGGGCGGCGTGGACGTCTTTTTCTATTTGGTTGGCAAGCTCATTTGGAGAAGAGAAGGTCTTGACCTCACGCAAGCGCTTTACGGGTTCGATTATTAAAATTGCATTATCCAGTGCGGGAATGTCCTCATCTTTTGTATCAATCAGAAAAACCTCCAAACTCAGCATTTCTTCTTCAAACGTGGGCACCGGTCCGAAATGCAAGGCTCCCATATATTTTTTTCCCTTTATTTCAACCCAAGCTGCCCAGATTCCTTCCTCGAGCGAAAAATTTTGAGGAATTTCTAGATTGATTGTCGGGAAGCCTAAAAGCTTGCCTCTGCCCTTACCCTTAATATGTTTACTTTTAAATTTCATTGCTTTTTTTGCAAAAGTGCCACCCTATACATAGAAAACAAGAGTACGCAAGCAGCTAATATTTGGATTGGAGAAAGAAATGATTTATACAAAACTGCATCAATAACAATAGCCAAAAAAGGAAAGGTCAATTCCAAGATGGTTGAAACTTTAACCTCAGTTTTTTTTAGACCCTTGTAATAGATCAGGACTGCCACCATTCCAGTCGAAACAGCAATAAGTGCGAACCGAAGATATTGTGTTGGTGTTGGGGAAAATATAACCGATTGGGCTGCCAAAACAAATACTGCGATCAAGGCAAATAATGTTGTCAGAATAAACCTGAAGCCTGTAACATAGGTATTGGATTTCTTTAAGAGAGCCATTTTTGAGATGGTCGTCGATGATCCCCAAGCAAATGCAGCTCCCAAGGCATACAAGGCCGCTGTCAGATAATTTATGTCCGCTTTAAAATCCACGTAGCCGTTTTTGAAAGTAACAAAATATGCTGATATTAAAGCCAGCCCTGCCCACTTGAGATAGTTTTTACTTATCTTTTCCTTGAGAAATAAGGCTGCGGTTGAGATTGCAAACAAAGGTTGAAGTTTCTGCAATAAAAAAACAACACTAAACGAAATATAATTTGTTTTCAAAAGGGCAGTGGTAAACCACAAAGTTCCCAAAACTCCACTCAAAAGTGAAACTGCAGCCAAAAGCAAAAATTCTTTCCTGGTTAATTTTTCTTTGAGGAATGACTTGAAAGCAAAAGGTAAAATAATGACCGCGCCAATCAAATGCTCATAAAAAACAATTATCACCGGGGGTAAAGTAAAAAGGCTTCTTCTAATCACCCCATCCAAGGCCCACAAGACTGCTGCGATTACAATTAAAAGAGGTCCTGATTGAATTAATTTTTTTAGCATAGAGTATTTTAACTTTTTTTAAAGAGTTTTAAAAATGCTTCTTTGGGAATTTCAACTTGACCAACCATCTTTAGCTGCTTTTTACCTTTTTTTTGGCGCTCAAGTAATTTGTCTTTTCTGGTTCTATCGCCCCCATAAAGCTTTTTGGTTACATCTTTTCGAAAAGGAGCGATCCTTTCAGAAGCAATTATCTTTCCCTTGTATTTTGCCTGAATTCTGACCTCGTAAAGTTGGCGGGGAATAATTTCTCGTAAACGTTTTGTCAACGAACTAGCCCTTGCTTGGGCTCTATCTTGGACAACAACCTCTGAAAACTCTTCGATCGGATCTCCATTTAACAAAATCTCCATTTTCGAAGCGTTTACAGGTTCATTTCGCAAAAACTCCCAATCCAAAGATGCATAACCAGAACTTATGCTTTTCAGATTATCGTAAAAGTCCGAAACCATTTCGCTCATCGGCATCTCATATGTCAGTGTAACTTGGCTTCTGTTATCCATGGTAATAAACCTGGTTCTTCTGTCTTCACAAAGTCGCATAACTGTTCCCATATATTCCTGTGGGGTTACAATAAGTATTTTTACCCAGGGTTCGAAAAACTTATTCTCACGTATATCGTACTCGACTTGAGGCGGTGTTAGAACTAAGCTTAGATTGTGCTCTCGCTCCAGCCTTTCTCGAACAACATCTGCATGTAGTAAGCCTAAGAATCCGACACGAAAGCCCGCACCCAGAGCTTTACTGTGAATTGGTGAAAAATTTAGAGAAGAATCGTTTAAATATAGCTTTTCAAGAGCTTTTTTTAGATTCTCGTAATCTGCAGTATCCGTTGGAAAAATCGAAGCGTAAACCATTGGCTTTATTTTTTTATACCCAGGAAGAGGAAGCGCCGACTCGGTGGTGATACTGTCTCCAACTCGAACCAGGTGAATATCTTTTAGGTTAGTCACTGCATAACCTATTTCTCCAACTTTAAGTTCGTCTTTTTTTAATAAATCTGGAGTAAAAATTCCCACTTCCGCAACCTCAAAAATTTTATTTTGAGCAAATAATTTAACTTTTTTACCTTGTTCTAAAATTCCCTGAAAAACTCTAACAAAGGCAATAACCCCGCGATGAACATCATAGTAAGAATCAAATATTAGGGCTCGAGTCATAATTCATGAATTTTGAATTTTGCACTTTGAACTTTGAATTTACTATGTTCCTTCTTCCCAGGAAGATAGATATCGCTTTTGCTCTGGGGATAATTTGTCAATTTTTATGCCTTCTGCAGCTAGCTTAAGCTCGGCAATTCTTCTATCCAGGGCCACAGGTAAACTATAAACTTTATTTTTTAGTTTTCCTTTGTTTGTCCATAGATATTCTGCGCCTAAAGCCTGACCAGCAAAACTCATATCCATAACCGAGGCGGGGTGACCATCTGCTGCAGCTAAATTGATCAATCTGCCTTCGGCCAAGAGATAAATTTTTTTAATCCCTAGATCATATTCCTCAACAAAGTCTCTCACCTTGGTTACTTTTTTGGCCATTTTTTCTAAGGCCTTTTTATTGATCTCGACATCAAAATGACCTGCATTAGCCAAAATCACACCATCTTTTGCACTTCTGAAATGTTTTAGATCAATAACATTTTTATCTCCGGTTGTTGTTAAAACTATATCAGCCTCCTTTATAGCAGTTTGCAAAGGCATTACCTGGAAACCGTCCATCTTTGCCTCAAGAGCTTTAATCGGATCAACTTCACATACAATGACTAAGGCGCCCATTCCTTTAGCTCTTGCAGCTACACCCCGACCACACCAACCATAACCGCAAACAACAAAAGTCTTGCCTGCAAGCAAAAGATTTGTTGCCCTAATTATGCCATCAATTGTTGATTGTCCTGTGCCGTATCTATTATCGAACAGATGTTTTGTCAAATTATCATTGATCGCCAGAACTGGAATCTTGAGTAAGCCTTTTTTCTCAAGCGCCCTTAGTCTGATTACTCCTGTGGTTGTTTCCTCGCTTGAACCTGAAACAGTATCTAAAAGAGATTTTCTTTTACTGTGGAGTAAACCAACTAGATCTGCTCCGTCATCCATGGTTAAGTTTGGCCTGTTATCAAGAACAAGATTAAGATGCGTGTAATAAGTTTTATTGTCCTCTCCTTTTATGGCAAAAGTGGAAATTCCAAAATCTTTTACCAAACTTGCAGCAACTGCATCATTGGTTGATAGGGGATTGCTGGCAGATAAGTAAACTTCTGCCCCTCCTGCTTTAAGTGCGATTAGTAAATTAGCTGTTTCTGAGGTTACATGCAAACAACAACCAATCTTAACGTTTTTTAATGATTTTTCTTTGGCGAATCTTTTTTTTATTAGTTCTAAAACAGGCATTTGTTTTCTTGCCCACTCTATCCTGTTTTTTCCTTCTTGGGCAAGATTTATATCCTTAATATCGTTAGCAATCATATTTTGTTTATTCTATCAAGAATTTCTTGATAAGTTGGCCTATGATTCACAGTTCCATAATAGGCAATAGCAAAAGAGGCTAGGGCATTTGCTTGTTTTAGACAAAACCGAGTATCTTTATCTTCGATCACTCCTCCAATGAATCCTCCTCTCCAAGCATCACCAGCTCCCGTAGGATCTACAATTTTTTTTAACCTAAAGGCTGGTATTTTTATTTGTTGAACTTTATCTTGATATAAAACACCTTCTTCACCTAAAGTTGTAATCACTGAAATATTTTGATCCACCAATATCTGAATACTCGTATTTAATACCTTAACTATTTTTGAGATCTCATAATCATTTCCTACCAGCCATCTGCTGTTTTCAACTGCTCGTTTCAAATCCTCGTTTTTTATCCAGGTTAAGGCCATGCCGGGATCAAGTAGGTAGTCAACTTTTTTTTCAATTGCTTGATTGACAAAATTTAAGAAAGCATCCGGGTGATTGGCTGAAATTACAACTAAAGATTGATTATTTATATAGGCTGAAAGATTAATTTCTTTAGCTTTTTTTGAAGCTCCATAATAATAACCCCAGATCTGATTGTCTTTTATATCGGTTATCACTTTACCTGTAGCTGTAAAAAGATTTTTATCTTCAATTACTCCTTTTGCATCTATTTTGTTTTGTTTGAAAAATTCCAAAAATTGCCCGCCGTCTTTACCAACAGACGAAAGTAAAATAATTTTTTTATTACTAATCAGCGATAAGTTGTAGGAGATATTTGTAGCTGTTCCTCCTAGCTGTTTTTCAAGTCTGTCGACCACGAAAGAAACGTTAATCTGATGAAGTTTATCAGGCTGAAAGAAATCTACAAATCTCTTAGGAAAATCCAAAATCTCATCATAGGCTACTGTTCCCGTAACGATAACGTTTTGATAATTTTTCATTTGGGATTTGGGATTTTCTGAATTACTGCTTCTAGTAATTCAGCAACTCCTTTGCCTGTTTTTGCCGAAATCAGAAAAATCTCTTCTCTTTTAATGCCCAAAAATTCAACCAGCTGCTGCTTGGTTTTTTCTACATCTGCATTTGGCAGATCAATTTTATTGACCGCAGGTATAATTACTAAATTTTTTTCTATGGCTTTATAGGCATTAGCAATTGTTTGAGCTTGAACCCCCTGACTTGCATCAACAAGCAAAATTACACCCTCAACGCAAGCTAGCGTCCGATCAACTTCGTAGGAGAAATCGACGTGGCCCGGAGTATCAATAAGATTTAGTATATAACTATTATAAGTCATTCTTACAGGAGCAAGCTTTATGGTGATACCACGCTCGCGTGAGATTGGATTACGATCCAACATTTGATCTTTGTGTTTTCCAGAAATAGTTCCTGTTAACTCAAGGAAACGATCTGCCAAAGTTGACTTACCGTGATCCACATGGGCAATAATTGCAAAATTTCTAATTGAAGATAACATCTTAGCGACAATTCCGAAGACAGTAAAGCGCAATACTTGCAATATTCTCGGTTGGGACAAATCCCCAAGTTCGTGAATCTATGCTGCCTTCTCGATGATCTCCCATTATGTAAACACTATTTTCTGTAACAGTTTTTTCCTGACCCTCGCCGTGGAATCCATTTGGAACGTTGTTTGTTTTCATGCCTTCAGGAAGGTAAGGTTCATTAATTTTTTTTCCATTGAGGCTAAACACCCCCTCTTTTATATTAATCGTATCACCCGTAATAGCAATTATGCGACCCATAGATTCACTGGATGGTTCTTTGGGAATTTCAAAAATGACAACATCACCCCGATGCAGGCGGTCATGTTGAACTAAAATTTTTGCCATCCAGATAGAGCCATCTTTGTAAGTCGGGCTCATTGCATTGCCTGAAATATTGATCAAATTAAAAGACTGGCCTGTAAAAATTCCTGTTTGGCTAAGGATAAATATAATTAAACTGAGAATGGCCAGAGAGGACGCTAATAGCTTCCACTTTATCGCAAAAGTAAACAAAAGCCACATAAATATTATTCCAATAAAAAGAGGAATCAAACGTAGGGAAAAAACATCCGGGAAATTATTTTGTCTTGATATAGAGGGGAAAAGAGGAGAGAAAGAGAGACCTAAAAAAATAAAGGGAACGATAATTTTAATTATCAGAGGAATTTTATAAATATTAATCACATCAAAATATTATCATACCATTACTGAAAATCAATTAAAGATAACATCTTTTATTTGCAAAGTCTTAACTCTTCCCGCAAACAGTCGTTGAAGAAAATTTAGTAGGGGATACTTTTTCATATTTGATAACTTATGAAGCACTTTTATTGTATGCATACCTTCAACTAATTTTCTTTGTTTTTGCATGAATTCTTGCGCTTCATCAACAGAATAGCCTTTGCCCAGAAGTATACCAAACTCTCTATTTCTAGTATTACCTGTACAACTCATCCATAAATCGTTACCCCAAGACTGGCTTTTCAAGGAAAAGGTTTCTCTTTTTCCTCCCAAACTATTAACGACCAAATTTTCAACTTCATTAGCAGCTCGAGAGATTATAAAAGTTTCAGATCCGTATGAAAAACCCAAACCCTTAACAACCCCAGCTAGAATTGCGATTACATTTTTGAATGCTCCTGCGTATTCAACTCCGGCTACGTCGGTTGTTGGGTAGACTGAAAGATTACTTGAATTAAATAATTTTGCCAGATCTCGGGCGGTTTGTTTATCAACGGAGGCTATATCTGCTCCCAAGGGCTCTTTTTTGAATAAATCGGCAGATATTGTTCCGCCAGAAAAAACTGCATATTCGTAGGCAATACCTTTAAGTATCTTTTTCGCCACTTGCGAAAAACGTTCTCCCGTATGATATTCCAAGGATTTGGCCGTATTAACCAGCACAAAAGGTTTTGTAAAATAGCCTTTAATTTTTTTAAGCACTTCTGGGATTGCACTTGAGGCAATAGCCAGAATAAGAATATCTGTATTTCCAATAAATTTTTTTAAATCTTTCTCAAACTGAACATCAGGAGACAGCGATATTGTCGGAAAAAGGTAAAGATGTCGTTGGTGTTTTTTTAAAAAATCAATTAATTTTTGTTCCCGAGCATAGCCTGTCAAAGTATAGTTTTTGTCCGGTTTCTCATCAAAGTGTTTAAGCAGGGCATATCCGAAGCTACCCAAACCCAAAATCTTGACTTTTTTCATATCAAATTATAGCATTTGAGGGTGAAAACTGAAGATAAACCTTTCTGTTCTGTAATTGTGCTCAACTATTTTGGAGAAAAGATAATAAAAGACGTAATAAATACATTATTGACATTAAATTACCCCAAAAAAAGATATGAAATCATTGTTGTTGATAATAATTCCACAGACGAAAGTAGAAAAATAATTGACAAACTTGTAGAGAAACATAAAAATATAAAAAAAATTTATCTTGAAGAAAATTTTGGTTTTGCTAAGGGAAATAATTTCGGTATCAAAGCAGCGAAAGGTAGATATGTAATACTTTTAAATAACGACGCTTTCCCAGATCGCAACTGGCTTAAGGAACTCGTTTCCGCTGCTGAAGAAGATAAAAAAATATTTGCTGTGACCTCCAAAATAATTTTAACGGATAATCTTAAAAAGCCCACTAAACCCAAAAGCAAGTTCATTCAAAATGCAGGAAGTGTTGTATTTCAGGACGGCTATGGTCGGGATATTGGGACTGTCATAAATTATGATCATGAACAAAGTTATGAAGAAGACCACGGACAATATGATCAAAGACGAGAAGTTTATGCAGTCTGTGGTGCCGCTTGTCTTTTTAGAAAAAATCTTCTTAAAAAGCTAGGTTATCTTGATGAAACCTTCTTTTTTTATTATGAAGATACTGAAATATCAGAAAGAGCAAGATTTGCAGGATACAAGCTAATGTATGCCCCAAAGGCAATTGTGTATCACCTACATGCCTATTCGTCTTCGGAGTGGTCTCCTTTTTTTATCTATAACGCAGAGCGCGGACGCCTTCTTCATGTGTTCTACAATTTTCCAGTTAGAGTGTTCATTAAAGAATATTTCTTTTTTACCACTGAAGCATTGGGAAGACTTTTCGGAATAAAAGGTTTTGACTCATTGTGGAGAATATTCCAGCTCTTACTTTATGTAATATTTATTATACCCGCACTTTATAAATTATTCAATCCGGATAAAAAATTTATTAAAAAATTTAAATCTAATCTCCAGTATATTAAGATCTCGTTATATTTTCTTTTTGAGCTACCCAAACTTCTAGTGCATAGATGGCGAAAACATACCAGTGTGAATAACAAAATCATCTGGAAAAATTATCAAGATATAATTTCGGGAAAATGGTACTTCAACTAAGATGATAAAAACTGCCGTAGTCTACGATAAATGGCTCTCGCAACTGGGTGGGGGAGAAGTTGTTGCCTGCACTGCAGCCAGAATACTTAAAGATCAGGGCTATAAAATAACTTTCATAACAGGTAAATATGTTTCACTAGAGGATATACGGAAAAAGCTCAATATTGACTTGTCAGATATTGAATTTAAAACCGCCTGGAATGACGAGCTCGAAATCAAAAAGCTCTCAAAAGGTAAAGACGTCTTTATCAACTTTACCTTTATGGATTACAGCCTTGGTCATGCTAAAAAGAATATCTACTATACTCACTTTCCAACACGCCCATACAATAATCCTAAAGGTAAGATTATAAACAGCAGTCTACTTCTTGCTTTAAAATACGGCTTCATCCCGCAGGAGATAATAAAAGGAGCCGTCCAATTTAGCTATCACCATGTATCTTACTCCTTAAAACAAAAAGTTCGGCTTTCATTCTATTATCTGTCGGTTGGAAAAACATATAAACTTGAATTCAAAATTTATCTTCCCAATTTCTCCAAATCTTTACTCCAAAGAATCTATTGGAATGTAGAAAAAGCTGAAATCTTAGGAAAGTCTATTGAATTAGATCACAAAAATAACCTCCTGAAAATAAATGCTTCTATTATTCCTATAAGACGAACCATATATTTTGAGGTTGGCAAAAAAGAAAATAGTCTCCAAAATATAAATGATGAGGCATTTTTAATATATAAGCCCCATCTCTATTATTTTTTTAATATATCTGGTTATTTTAATTGGCTTCAGCAACGCCTCAACAGGCGCCTTCGAGCAGGTGTCTTTAGAAATGCACTCCTGCGTATACAGATGTATAACTTGATAATAGTTAATTCCAAATTCTCCAAGAAATGGGTTAGAAACTATTGGCAAAGAGAAAGTAAAGTTATTTATCCACCAGTTAAGATGGTTTACAAAAAATATAGTTTTAAAAAGATTAGGAAAAGCAATCAAATCTGTTCTGTGGGAAGATTTTTTACTACCGGACATGGTAAAAAACAAGAAATATTAATTGAAGGATTTAAAAAATTTTATGATGCTGGCTTTAATGATTGGCAACTTCATTTAATAGGAGGCGTGGGTCAAGATGAACGCAGCCTGAAATTTATTGAGAAACTCAAAAATCAAGCTCTAAATTATCCAATATTTATTCATACCAACATTTCTCGGCGTAAATTGATAAAAATACTTCGCAGCTCGCGTTTCTACTGGCATGCCACAGGTTATGGTGAAAGCAGACTTCGACATCCTATTTTGTTTGAACATTTCGGCATAGCTGCAGTGGAGGCCATTTCGGCCGGCTGCATACCTATACTTTACAATGGTGGAGGTTTACCCGAAATAATCGATACTCTAAACTTAGACAGGAATCTTCATCTTTTTAATACGCTTGATGAACTAGTCAAAAACACAATCTATTTTATAAAAGGAAAAAAACAAATTCCGTGGAAAATTATCTTTAAACGATTGGAGGCAAATTTTTCTCATAGAGTTTTTGAAGAAAAATTTAACTCGCTTCTAAAATGAATATTTACACAGTTATCCCAGCTTATAATGAAGAAAAATATCTAAAAGATGTTCTGCTGGGCGTGCTCAAAATCACCAAAAATATAGTCTATGTAGATGATGGTTCGACTGATAAATCGGTTTCCATTGCAAAAAAATATCTTCAGCATGTCTTAGTCCATGATATTAATCTTGGTAAGGGAGCAGCCTTGAAAACTGGCTGCGATTATGCTTTTAGAATACTTGGTGCGGAGGCAGTTGTTTTTATGGATTCCGACGGCCAACACGACCCCCAAGATTTAGAACAATTTTTCAAAAAATTAAAAAAGGGGGCCCAGGTTGTATTTGGAATACGCGAATTCAGTCCAAATATGACCTTGGTACGTTTTCTGGGCAATAAATTTGCCTCAATTCTACTTAATCTTCTTTTTCATAAATATATTCCAGATATTCCCTCCGGGTTTAAAGCCATGACTAAAAAGGCATATCGCAGATTAAAATGGGAGTCCTCTGGTTATGAGGTTGAGACTGAAATCGCAGCCAAGGTTGTCAAAAAAGAAATACCTTATGAGACCGTTGAAATCCAAACCACTTATCACGATATCTACAAAGGAGTGAGCTTCCTTGAAGCTTTAAATGTAATGAGGTTCTTGATACAATTAAGGCTGCGCTTATGATATCGATAATTCAGATCCTCTCCGTTATTTTTGGTATTTTTATGCTTTATGTTGTTCGCATTCACAGAAAAAAAGGAGTCCTCGAAAGAAACGAAGTTTTTTTTTGGAATACCCTTTGGTTGGGTTTTATTTATGTTGCTTTTTTTCCTCAAACTTTTCAGGGCTTAATTCAAAGACTTCAGATAGCTCGAGTTTTTGATCTTCTAGTTATTATTGCCTTCATGATAATTACTTTTATTACATTCCAGAGTGGGATTAAGATAAAGAATTTAGCTAAGAAACTTGAGGAAATGGTACGCAAAAAAGCGCTGTATGAGAAAAGTAAATTATCCAAAAATTAGCCTTATCACTCCCAGCTTCAACCAAGGTAAGTTTATAAAAGAAACCATTGAAAGTGTATTATCGCAAAATTATCCTAATCTTGAATACTTCGTTATTGATGGCGGTTCCACTGACAATACTCTGAAAATATTGAAAAGTTATGGTAACAAAATCAAATGGCTAAGTGAAAAAGATAAAGGCCAGACAAATGCTATCAACAAGGGACTTAGAAAAGCAACCGGAGAGATTATTACTTATCTTAATTCTGACGATATGTATTTACCAAATACACTCAATACCGTTGCTGAATATTTTATGGAAAATGACGAGGCCCAATGGTTAACTGGAGACTATTTCATAATTGATGAAAAGGGTAAAAAAATACAATCTTATATTGCAAGTTATAAAAAGATCCTTCGACGAAGGCCTACATTTGGAAGACTGACAATTGCCAATTATATTATTCAACCCAGTACCTTTTGGCGAAGAAGTTTATTAAAAGATATGGGGTTGCTTGATGAATCATTACATTATTGTATGGATTATGACTATTGGATAAGAATTATTCAAAAAAATAAACTTCATGTTTTGGATAATCATTTTTCTCTTTTTAGAATTCATGGTCAATCTAAGGGCGGAGAAAAATTCGAGGAACAATTCAAAGAAGAACATCAAATAGTTAAAAAGTATATAAGAAATCCAGTCCAACTTCTTTTTCACAGATTGCATGCGACAGCTATTGTGTTAGCATATAAGTTAATCAAAAAAGTTTAATGAAAGAAACAGTTTTAAATAACAAAAAAATTGTCGTCACTGGCGGGAGGGGATTTGTTGGAGCCCATCTTTGTAATTTGTTAAAGAAAGAGAGACCTTCTGATATTATTACACCAGCATCAAAAGATTATGATCTGCGAAGGCCGGACGCTGCAAAAAAATTATTCAAAGGGGCAGATATCGTTATCCATCTGGCGGCAAATGTAGGTGGAATTGGCTACAACCTCGAAAATCCAGCAACTTTATTTTATGACAATATGACAATGAGTGTGCATACTATGCATGAAGCCTGGAAAGCAGGAGTTAAGAAATTTGTTGCTTTGGGAACTGTCTGTGCTTATCCAAAATTTACTCCTGTTCCTTTTAAGGAGGAGGATCTCTGGAATGGTTATCCTGAAGAAACCAATGCTCCTTATGGTTTGGCAAAAAAAATGCTTCTGGTTCAAGCCCAGGCTTACCGGCAACAGTACGGTTTCAATGCAATTTTTCTTTTGCCGGTAAACTTATATGGACCGGGTGATAATTTTGATCCTAAACAATCACATGTCATTCCTGCTTTGATTCGTAAATTTGTTGAAGCCAAAGAAAAAAATAAGCCAGAAGTAGTTGTCTGGGGAACTGGTACACCAACTCGCGAATTTTTATATGTCGAAGATGCTGCCCGTGGAATTATATTAGCCACTAAATATTACAATAAACCAGATCCGGTAAATTTAGGTTCAAGTTTTGAAATAAGCATTTCGGAACTTGCTCATTTAATTGGTGATATTGTGGGATATAAAGGAAAAATAATCTTTGATGTGACAAGACCTGATGGCCAACCTAGGAGAAAACTCGATGTCACACGAGCAGAAGAAGAGTTTGGTTTTGTTTCAAAAGTAAGATTTGAAGAGGGACTTCGCAAAACAATAGATTGGTATTTAAAAAATAAATGACCACGATAATTCTTTTTTCCTTGCTTACTGCACCTCTTGGCTACCTTATTCGAATTTTGTATTCTCAAACACTAACTATAGAACAGTTTGGTTTATTTTATGCAGTTTTTGCTTTTATTAATTTCTTCACTCTCTATAATGACCTAGGATTTGGAAGCAGTCTGGCCTTTTATACTCCTAAATTTAAAAAGAAAGAAAATTATATTAATATTTGGTCTTCTTACAAATATAGCCAGATCATTACAATTATCGTTTCTTTAATAATCTCTCTTGTTTTATTCTTTTCTGCTGACTGGTTAAGTCTTAATTATTTTAAAGTGCCTGAGGCAAAAAATTTAATTTATATCTTAATCGTCTTTTTCCTGACCAATGGTTTTATTACTATAACCAGCAGTTTTTTTGTCGGACTGCAGAAGGAATTATATTATTCCTCAAAAGAATTTATACGACTTTTTTTTACGCTTGCCTTTTCTGTAATATTTTGGTTATTTGATCAACCAAACATTATCTTTTACGCCCTGGCTTGGTCTGCGGCCCATTTGGTTACCGCATTGGTATTTTATTACTTACTTTATAAAAAAAGTTTTCATTTAATCGCAAAATTAAAATGGGATAGGACTCTATTTGACAAATTACTTAAGTATGCAATTCCTTCAATACTGGTTACTTCTTTATACAGTCTAATTACTTCAACTGATATTTTTTTTCTGACTGCTTTTCGAGGAGTAAGAGACGTAGGCGTCTACAATATTATATTACCAATCATTTCTATCCCAACTTTTTTGCTGGTGCCTTTAAGTAATTTTTTTATACCTCTTACCTCGAGTCTTATGGAAGAAAAAAAAGAAAAGATCTCAAAAATAATTGAGTCTATCTTGGTTTATGTTCCATTTTTTGTTTTTTATTTTATGTTTTTTGTAATTTTAAATCCCTCCCAATCAATTAATTTTTTATTTGGAAAAAAATGGCTGGGCTTAGCAGAAAATCCGCTTATCATTTTAGCAGTCGGTGCATTTTTTTCTAATATTTCTTATTATCTTTCGATAATTGCCTTAGGTATGGGTTTTGCTAAAGAACGACTTCGAGTTTCCGCAGTTATTGCCCTAACTAATTTGATATTAAGTTCCCTCTTGATTTATTTTTATGGCCTTCTTGGCGCAGCTATAGCTTACTCTTTGATTTACTTTATCTCAATCCTTTTATATGGCTCTCTTATTAAATCCACTGTTTCTTTTAAATATCCTATTGTTTTTTATGTAAAGTTAATAGTCTTCGGATTAATTTTTTATTTATTGATACTTCAATTTAATATTAAATTGGATTCGAAGAGCGAATTTATAGTGGGTGGTATAATATACACGGCTCTTATAACAGCTTTAGCTTATTTCATAGGGCTTTTTGATAAAAAGATGTTAAAATTGTTTGTCCATAAATGAGAAGCTTCACCCTTGATGGAAAATCAGTTCTTGTAACAGGTGGAACAGGTTCCTTTGGCAAAAAATTTGTCGAGGTTGTTTTAAAAAAATATCCCAGAATTCGAAGACTCATAGTTTTTTCCCGTGATGAGCTTAAACAATATGAAATGTCTCTCCGATTTTCAGAGGAAAAATATCCAGCCATGCGTTACTTCATCGGAGACGTCAGAGACCCAAGTAGACTTCATCGAGCTTTTGAAGATGTAGATTATGTTATTCATGCAGCAGCCTTAAAACAGGTTCCGGCGGCAGAATATAATCCTATTGAATTTATTCAAACCAATATTATTGGAGCAGAAAATGTGATTAATGCAGCTTTAAATAGGGGAGTAAAAAAAGTGATTGCCCTCTCAACTGACAAAGCAGCTGCTCCCATAAATCTTTACGGCGCGACCAAACTTTGCGCAGACAAACTTTTTATTGCTGCAAACAATATTCGAGGCAAGAGAGAGATTATTTTTTCGGTTGTCAGGTATGGTAACGTGATGAATTCCCGGGGATCGGTCATTCCCTTTTTTCTCGAACAAAAAGTAAAAAGAGGAGTTTTACCATTGACCGATTTGGAAATGACCCGGTTTAATATCACTCTTGAGGAGGGAGTAAACTTCGTTTTGTTCGCTTTGGAAAATGCTTGGGGAGGAGAACTTTTTGTTCCCAAACTTCCGTCCTACAGACTTACTGACTTGGCAATAGCAATCAGTCCTGGATCTAAAGTAAAAATAATCGGTATCAGACAAGGTGAAAAAATTCACGAAGAAATGATTACTGAAAGTGATTCGTTAAATACCGTCGAGTTTAAAGATTATTATGTAATTCTCCCAACAAGACCACTTTGGGATATGGAAAAATATATCAAAAAGTTTCAAGGTGCGCGAGTAAAAAGAGGATTCAGATATTCGTCCGGTACAAATCCAAATTTTCTGACCGTTGCTCAGTTAAAAAAACTCATAGACAGAATTATCCATCAAAATCTTGACGTCAAAAAAACTGCTAAAGAAAACATCGAGAGAATGTGGAAAAATGATTAAAAATTATATCTTATGAAAACTATTCCCTATGGAAAGCAATGGATAGGAAAAGACGATATCAAAGCAGTTGAAAAAGTCCTGCGATCAAACTTCATAACTCAAGGCCCAAAGATCCAAGAATTTGAAAAAGCCCTAGCCAAAAAAGTTGGTGCGAAATATGCGCTAGTTTTTAACTCAGGCACAGCTGCTCTTCAGGCTTCGTATTTTGCTCTTGGCCTTGGAAAAGATGATGAGTTCATAACTACGCCCAATACATTTGCTGCAACAGCCAATGCGGGCGTCTATCTTGGAGCAAAACCTGTTTTTGTTGATATAGAAAAAAATACGGGCAATATAGACATATCAAAGATCAAAAAGCAAATATCAAAAAGAACAAAACTAATTGCTCCCGTGGATTACGGCGGTTATCCAGCAAATCTAAAAGAAATACAAAAGCTTGCCAGAAAACATAAATTATTTGTGGTTGAGGATTCTTCTCATGCTTTAGGTGCAAAATATAAAGGCGAAAAAATCGGCAACTGTAAATTCTCCGATATTTCAATCTTTAGTTTTCATCCGGTAAAACATATCACCCTGGCAGAGGGCGGAGCAATAACAACCAACAATAAAAGTTTTTATCAAAAAATGTTTGCTTTTAGGACTCATGGATTTATTAAAGGAAGGATGCACTATCTTGGCTACAATTTTAGGATTACCGACATTCAGGCTGCACTTGGCTTCTCCCAACTTAAAAAACTAGATTTTTTTGTCAAAAGAAGAAGAGAAATAGCAAAAATCTATAATAGAAAGTTTAAAAATAATCCCTATTTTGATTTTCTTGAGGAGGAAGATAAAATTCAATCTTCCTATCACCTTTATCCAATAAGACTTAAAGACAAATACAAAAATAAAAAAGATAAAATTGTTGCAGTCTTGAAGAGAAACGGTCTGGGTGTCCAAATCCACTACATCCCAGTTTATCTTCACCCCTATTATCAAAAACTGGGCTATAAAAAAGGTCTCTGCCCAAATGCCGAAGATTTTTATAAGCGAGAAATAAGTATCCCGATGTACCCTAGGATGACGGATAAGGAAGTTGATTACGTTGTTAAAATAATATTGAAAGTATTAAAAATATTAGAATAAAAATCCAAAACTCGAAGTGCAAATGTCAAATCAAATCCAAAATCCAAATGACTAAATATTTGAATCTTTGGATTTTGTCATTTGGATTTATCTTATGATTAAGCTTGCATTAGGTACTGCACAATTTGGCCTGGATTACGGCATCAATAATCCCCGTGGAAAAATCCCAAAAAAAGAGGTTTTTGAGATACTTTCCTTTGCTTTGAAAAATGGAGTCGATACTTTGGATACTGCCTATAACTATGGAGACGCAGAAAAAGTAATAGGCGAATGGATAAGCAAGTTAAAAGTGAAAAGTGAAAAGTTAAAAGTTATTTCAAAAGTGCCAAAAGTTACCGACACCGGGTCGGTGTCAGATTGGTTGTTGCAATCGCTTAAAATGCTTAATATCAGACAGCTTTATGGTTATTTATTCCATGATTTTGAGTCGTTCAGGAAAAACCATGCAACGCTTCAACACTTACAACAATTTAAATTAAATGGGTTAGTTAAGAAAATCGGCTTTTCACTCTATTACCCTTCGGAGCTTGATTATTTATTCAAACATAACGTTGGCTTTGACCTGGTTCAAGTTCCCTATAATATTCTTGACCAACGCTTCGCTTCTTATTTTCCTGAATTAAAGAAAAAGGGGATTGAAGTCCATGTAAGGTCTGTCTTTTTACAAGGATTGTTATTTAAAAAACCAGATGAGCTAATTAAACAATTTATGAAAATAAAACCAAAATTAATCAAACTTAATCAACTTGCCCAAAAATTAAACATTCCTCTTTCTGCAGTCTGTTTAAATTTTACAGCTTTTAATAAAAACATAGACAAAATAGTCATTGGCGTCAACAGCATTGAAAATTTGAAAGAAAATCTTAACACACTTCGATTTATTAATAAATTAAAGTCAGCATATAAAGAGTTGCTTCGTCTTAAAGAAACCGACGAAAATATAATTTTACCCACAAAATGGAAATCTTAGCGATTATTCAGGCCAGGATGTCATCAACCCGGTTGCCAGGGAAGGTTTTGCTTCCTCTTGAAGACAAGACTGTTTTGGAGCAGGTGGTCTTGCGAGTAAAAAAAGCAAAAATGGTTGGCGAAGTTATTGTTGCCACAACCACCGAGAAAGAGGATAACGAAATTGTAAAACTTAGCAAAAAAAACAATTTTAAAGTCTTTCGTGGCTCGCTGGATGATGTTCTAGACAGATATTACCAGGCTGCAAGCTTATACAAGCCAAGACATATTGTCAGAATCACCTCTGATTGCCCGCTGATTGATCCTGTAATTATTGATCAAACAATAAAAACACACCTGCAAGAAAAGGCCGATTATACAGCCAGCCAATTTTATGGAGAAAAGTTGCCAGATGGTGAGGATGTTGAGGTTTTTAGCTTTGAAGCTTTAGAAAAAAGCTGGCAGGAAGCCAAAAAAGCCTCCGAAAGAGAACACGTCGGCCTCTTCATCAACAATAACCCCAAAAAATTCAAAAGAACAGGCATAAGGATAAAGCAAGATCTATCAGATAAAAGGTGGACCCTGGATGAGCCGGAAGATTATGAATTTATAAAAATTATCTTCAAAAATCTCTATCCTGAAAACCACTTTTTTGGCATGAGAGAAATACTAAAGTTCTTAGAGAAAAATCCAGAAATAGAAAGAATTAATGCGCACATCGGGCGTAATGAAGGTTTGCAAAAATCTCTTCGAGAAGATAGAATAGTCAGATAAATTATGGGCAGAGGACAAGCTCTTTATAAAAAAGCCAAAAAAATTATTCCAGGCGGGACCCAACTTCTTTCCAAGAGACCGGAACTCCACTTGCCTGAAAATTGGCCTTCCTACTACAAAAAGGCCAAAGGTTGCGAAGTCTGGGATTTGGATGGCAAAAAATACATTGATATGAGCTATATGGGCATTGGTGCTTGCGTTTTGGGCTATGCTGATCCTGATGTAAACCGGGCTGTTAAAAAAGCAGTTAACCAAGGTAACGCAACTACCCTAAACTGCCCTGAAGAGATAGAACTGGCGGAATTATTACTCAAACTTCACCCTTGGGCACAGATGGCTCGCTTCGCCAGAGGCGGAGGTGAGACGATGGCTATTGCTGTCCGAATAGCCCGAGCCAAGACAGGCAAAGACAAGGTTCTTTTTTGTGGTTACCACGGCTGGCAGGATTGGTATCTGGCGGCTAATTTAGCTTATAATAAAGCCTTAGATGGTCATCTTCTGCCTGGTTTGGAACCAAAAGGTGTCCCCAGAGGCTTAAAAGGTACAGCAATTCCGTTTAAATACAATGATACAAAAACATTCTTGAAGCTATTAAAAAGATATAAGAAAGAACTTGCGGCAGTGGTAATGGAGCCTATTCGAAACCATTATCCTAAAAAAAGCTTTTTGGAAACAATCCAGCGCGAAGCCAAAAAAGCCGGAATCGTCTTGATTATTGATGAGGTTTCTGCGGGCTTTCGCCTGGCCAACGGTGGAGCCCATCTTAAGCTGGGTTTAGAGCCAGATATTGCGGTTTTTTCCAAGGCTTTGGGTAATGGTTTTCCTATTGCTGCCATAATCGGCAAGCGCGAGGTCATGCAGGCTGCCCAAAGTTCTTTCATCTCAAGTACTATGTGGACTGAGAGGGTTGGATTTGTTTCTGCATTAGCAATGATCAAAAAATTTATACAAAAAGGGGTTGCTAAGCATATTTGCCAGATGGCAAACGATGTACAAAAAGGCTGGTTGCGACTTGCTAACAAGCATAAATTGATCATAGAAGTTTCAGGTATCCCGCCATTTGGTCATTTTGATTTCAAATATAAGGAGCCTTTGGTTCTAAAAACTCTATTTAGCCAATTTATGCTCGATAAGGGTTTTCTGGCCTCAAATGTTTATTATGGCTCGTTTGCTCATAAAGAAGAACATCTAAAAAAATATCTTCAGGCATGCGATGAAGCTTTTGCTTTGATTAAAAAGGCAGTTGACAGCGACAATCCTAAAAAATATTTAAAAGGCCCGGTTTCCCAAACCGGCTTCAAACGCCTGACTTAAATCTATGAAAAAAATAAAGCCAATAAAGATAGGTAAACGTTTGGTTGGACCCGGATATCCTGCTTACCTTATCTTTGAGGTAGCTTCAACCCACGCCAATGACTGGAATCTGGCCAAAGCCTATGTCAAACAGGCCAAAGAAGCAGGCGCCGATGCAATTAAATTCCAACTCTTTACTGCCGACGGGCTCTTAAATCCTATCTCTTCAGTGCTTGTCCCAACCTACAAATATTTTAAAACTGCGGAAACTCCGCGCAATTGGTTTCCGCGACTTAAAAAACTTTGTCAGGGAGAGGGGATTGATCTTCTCTGCACGCCTTTTGACGAGGACGCAGCCACTTTTTTAAATGATTTAGGCTTGCCAGCAGTAAAAATAGCCTCAGGCGATCTCACTCATCATAGACTACTCAGGCACGTTGCCAAATTTGATAAACCTGTTATTCTCTCTACCGGAGTTGCCACAATGAAGGAGGTTGCGGAAGCGGTTAATGTTCTTCGAAAGGCTGGTTGCCAGCAACTTGCAGTTCTGCAATGCGTATCTGTTTATCCTATGCCTTATGAGGCAGCCAATGTCAGAGTCATCCAAACCTATCAAGATAAATTTAAGAGCCTTGTTGGCTATTCTGACAACGGCTCAAAAGGTATGCTTGTTTCTCTGGTTGCTGCCTCGCTTGGGGCTTCAATAATAGAAAAACATGTTACTTCTCAAAAGCAAAGAGGAAGCATGGACGATATTTTCTCCGCCTCACTTGAAGAATTTAGCCAAATGGTAAAGAGAATAAGAAAAAACCCCGATATAAAAAGCTTAAGAAAAGAATTCGGCAAAGATGTTGATACTATTTTAGGCAGCAAAGTCAAAAAACCTTCTCCTTACGGAGTCAAGAGAAGAGACGGATCACTTATGCTGGAGGCAGACGAACGCCGTTGGATACGAAGAGCCCTTTATCCTGCAAGAAAAATAGCAAAAGGCACAATAATCACTAAAAATATGATTATTGCGCTCCGACCCAGTGTAGGAATCTCAAGCACTGATTATGACAAAATCATTGGAGCAAAAGCACTAGAAGACTTACCAGCTCGATATCCTATCTCACTGGTTGGAAATATGAAGAGCAGGCTATTAAAGAAATATGTTTGATGCAATTGTTGTATTATGTGCCGAAGAACCGGAGGTTAAGGGAGAAAATCGGGAACGCATAAGGGCAGGAATAAATATCGCAAAAAAATCAAAGATTCCTTATTTTATCTTTATGGGTACAAAGGTCCATAACCAACATGTTGCTAAATATCTTAAAAGTAAAAATATTCAAGCCATCTTTCCGACTCAGAGAATTCAAAACTCGACCAGAACACAAATTATAGATATTGCAAATTACTTAAAGAAGAATCCACTGGCTAATATTTTGATAATCTCCCATGCTTATCATATCCCTAGAGTCAAACTCTACTCTGAAAAATATCTGCAAAAAAAAGTTGATTATGATTTTTGGCCCATAGGAAGACTACAGGATCAAAAAGAACAACTTGAGAAAGAAATGAAAAAAATTAAAAAATATCAATCTTTAGGTCACCTATGAAAAAACATAAAGGAAGACTCACCGATAGAGTACACCCCCACACCAAAACCTTTGGTGAGAGGGTCAAAATAATTGATTGTAAAAACTGCGGATTTGTCCACGTTGATCCTATTCCAACAAAAGAAGAACTTGAAAAAATCTACTCTACGGATTATTACGCTGATGAAAAGCCTCAATATATTGAGCATAATTTGGAGGACCTAAAATGGTGGCAAACTGTTTATCAAGATAGGGTCGGTTTTATTAAAAAACTCAAGAAGACACATGGAAAACGGATGCTCGAAATTGGATCTGGCCCAGGACTTTTTCTGAAATATGCTAAGAAAAGAGGCTGGAAAGTTCTGGGTATTGAGCCATCAAAACAAGCAACTGCTTTCAGTAAAAAAAACAAAATTCCTCTAGTTCAAAAATTTTATGAAGAAATAGATCCAAAAGAATTGGGCTTATTTGACGCAGTCTGCATGTTTGAGTTTCTGGAGCATATTCCAGATCCCAATCATGTTTTGAAATTTGCAAATAAAGTTTTGAATAAAGGAGGAGTAATCTGCATAGGTGTTCCTAATGATTATAATCCTCTGCAGAAAATTGTCAGAAAACATCTTAAACTGAAACCTTACTGGCTGGCCCCACCTCATCACATTAACTATTTTACCCTAGATTCTCTGTCAAAATTGCTACAAAAAAATGGGTTTAAAGTAATTCACAAAGAAACAAATTTTCCCTTGGAAATGTTTCTCCTGATGGGGGAGAACTATGTAGGAAATGATAAGGTTGGAAGATTTATCCATTCCAAACGCAAAAAATTCGACCTAGCTCTATCTCAACACAATAACCAACTTAAATTAAAACTCTACGAAGAGCTTGCAAGACTAAATCTTGGTAGAGATATCACAATTTATGCAGTTAAAAATACGTAAAGGCTCTCATTCTAACATAAATTCTACTATTAGCCCAAAACCACTAAAAGTCTTTTTTATACTTTTTGTCTTAACACTTATTTTTTGTTTTGAAATCTTATTTCTAAATAAAACGTGGTTCCCAACCTACATTTTAAAACAAATGTATCCCTGGAAAAGCACTTTGCAGTCTGACAAATTATATTATGATGGCGGTTGGAATTTGGACGCATTCCGAGATTGGTATAGATCGAGAATACAATTTAAAAACTATGTGATAAACAAGGAATTACCTCTTTGGGATAACACTCGTTTGTGGGGAACGCCACATCTGGCCGATGGACTTTCAACTCCCTTTGATCCTATGAATATTGTATTCTTAATTTTCCCTACAAACTATGCGTTTAATATATACACTAGTCTTCAATTTTTTATTGCTGGTTACCTTATGTACTTATTAGTCCGTTCGTTGAGAATTTCGTTTTTTGGAGCGTTTTTATCGGCTACTGTATATGCGTTCAGCTATGAATCCGTTTGGTTATCAGGTTTTCCTCATTTTTATAATTCATTAGTTTGGACACCTCTGGTTTTTTATTCGGCAATAAAATATCAAGATACAAATAA
Organism: uncultured Gammaproteobacteria bacterium; assembly: GCA_964559705.1. Taxonomy (GTDB): domain Bacteria; phylum Patescibacteriota; class Microgenomatia; order UBA1406; family GWC2-37-13; genus CAZLGV01. The sequence continues at coordinate 69,755 of CAZLGV010000001.1, forward strand.
CAAAAAATATATAACTTTATTATTTTTAGGTATCGTACTCCAATTTCTATCTGGTAGCTTTGAACTAACTTTGTATTCGCTCATGTTTCTTATTTTTTTTAACAAATTTTTTTTGAAAAGGAACCATCGCCACATCTCTATCAATAAAAATGTCGTCAGTATTATCGCGGTAATCATACTGGCTATTTCAAGCGTTAGTTTCCAACTATTACCAACTTTTGAATTGGCGCAAAGATCAAGCCGAGAGGTGAAAGCCTCAACGAATTTACGATCTGCACCGCCATTGCATTTTATTTCGATATTCAATCCTCTTTTGTTTGGTTCTCCATTGGAAAAAGGAAGATTGATTCCAAGTCGTATCACTGGTCGCTTCACCAATTACTACGAGCCTCAATTTTGGCATAACTTTTACATCAATGGTATCGTATTGGGATTAATACCTCTCGCCTTTTTCCATAAATCAAAATGGAAAAAAAGAATAGTGCTATGTTTAGCCATCGCTGCTATTTGGACCATAAGCGGCCCAATTTATAATCTGCTTTTTAGTAAAATTCCTATTGTTAATAATATTCAAACTCCAGAACGAATGGTCTATTATTACTTTTTCTTTAGCTGTGTACTGGTGGGATTTGGTTTTGATTTTGTTACCAAAATAGGGCAGAACAAAGCTAAATTTAGCAGAATTAACATAATAAAAGGAATGAAAATAATAGGTGCGATAATTATCGCCTTTAATATATTAACCCCTCCCTTGATCGAGAAGGTTTTGAATATTCCTTCATTGGTAAAAATAGTCTTAGATAATTTTTCACTAGTGTATATAAAACTGTTTATTCCTTTGTTAGTACAAATAGCAGCGATAACAACTATTGTGTTCTTTCTAAAAAATAGAATAAATAAAAAGACATTGGCGATATTCCTATTAGTTATTGCATTTTCAGAAAGTGTTTTTATACGGAGCCAAATAAAAACCACTGATGACTTAAAAAATTTGTTTCCCACAACACCAGGTCTAAAATATCTAATGTCACAGAGAAAACCAACACGCGTCGTAGTTGTTTCTGGATTTAAGAAACCAGAGATGCTTGATTATTCTGAGATTTTAGAGCCAAATCTACTTAGTATTTATAATATTCCTGAAATATCAGGACATGGAGCTTTGAATACCAAAGCTTCTTTTGATTACATCACGAGGCTTGGAGGAGATGGCGGTTCCAATAGACGGATGATACCTGTTACCAAAATTAACACTAATGCATTACTAAATTCGGGTATTGAATTTATTATCGTGACACCTGGATATAAACTAAGGAATGACGATCTCAAACTTGCTTATAAAGGCAGCGATATGAATATTTATAAAAACTCTCGTTACAAAGGGATCGCTTCCTTCGATGGAAGCGGTAATGTCAATATAGACACTTATAGAAATAATAATATTACCCTAAATGTAGATGCTCGATCTCAGGGTAAGCTGGTTTTATTTGACCAGAACTATCTAGGTTGGAATGCTTATATTGATGGAAAAAAACAGGAACTTGATTTTCGATCTTTCTTTAGAACTCTTCGTTCAATATTGCCAGGAAAACACATAGTAAAGTATACGTATCAACCTGTTTCTTTTAAAATCGGTTTAGTTATTTCAATGTTAAGTTTTAGCATTTTTATCATATGGCAACATAAAATTCTAATGAGTATAATACTTCCATCTTTAAAGCTTAAGATCAAAAATAATGACAAACGAACTAAATAAAAATTTTTGGAAAGGAAAAAAAATTTTTATAGCCGGCGGCGCAGGATTCATTGGCCATCATCTTTTGGATGAATTGATCAGGTTGGGTGCGACTATCACAGTGGGAGACAATCTATTTTCAGGTGAAATAAGCAATGTTTTGAGAGTTTGGAAAAAAAATAATATAAGCTACAAAAAAACTGATTGGGGTTATCAAACTCCCAGCAAGCAAAAATTTATACTTGTAGACTTCCAAGACTATTTTAAAACCTTAAAGGTTCTAGATAAGCATGAAATAATCTTCCATTTAGCAGCACATTTTGGTGGAAGAGGTTTTATCGACACTCATCCAGCAGACTGTTGTGAAAATTTCTCAATAAACCAGAATGTGATAAAAGCAGCCAAAGAAGTGGGCGTAGATCGTCTACAATTTGCCTCAACAGCGTGTGTTTATCCCTTTGATTTACAAAAAAAATATAACTCAACCTATCTTCTTAAAGAAGAAGATGCCATCAAGAACAATTGGGCCAATGCTGATCGTGAGTATGGCTGGGCAAAACTTATGGGAGAACTCACCCTTAAGGCCTTTCATGATCAATATGGACTTAAGGGCTCTGTGACACGTTATGTTACAGCTTATGGACCATGGGAAAATGACACTCATGCAATTATTGCCCTAATAAGAAGGGCCGTAGAAAAAAAAGACCCATATATAATCTGGGGTTCAGGTAAGCAAGATCGGGACTTTACATTTGTTGAAGACATTGTTTCCGGAACATTAGCGGCATGCGAAAAAATTACAAACGCTGATGCAATAAATCTAGGTACAAGCGTTCGATATACGATAATAGAATCTGTAAATATTATTTTTGATATTTTAGGATGGAGACCAAAAAAAATAATTTTTGATAAGTCAAAACCAGAAGGAGTAAAAACTAGAGCGCTCGACATAAAAAAAGCAAAAAAACTTACAGGTTGGGTACCTAAATATAGTTTTAGAGAAGGTCTCGAGAAGACTATAGAGTGGTTTATTAAAAAAAATCCCAAATCAGTTGAAACACTTTCTTAAATGAATAAACTAGGTATCATCTTCCCTGTTTACAACGAGCGCAATACTATTGAAAAAGTTCTTTCGGAATGGAAGAGCCACCTAGCCAAATTTAAGATAGATTATATTTTTATAATCTGCGAGGATGGCTCAACTGATGGCACTGCAGAATTTCTTAAAGAAATTCAGAAGAAATATAAATTAATCTTAGATCAAGTGAAGTATAGACGTGGCTATGGGTCTGCCGTGATTGATGGTATAAGACGAGCGCAATCAGTGTATATACTCTGTGTTGACTCCGACGGTCAATGTGATCCAAAAGATTTTAAGAAATTCTGGGATAAGAGAGAAAAATCAGATATTCTGATTGGCTGGAGGAAAAAGCGCGCAGATAATAAACAGCGTAAAATATTTTCAAAAATGTTCAATACTTTTTTTAAGATTATATTTTATATTAAAATACATGATCCTTCAGCACCATATGTTTTATTTAAGAAGAAGACAATTTCACCTCATATTAAATATTTGAGATTTTTAAAAGAGGGTTTTTGGTGGGGATTTATTGGAACATGTAGTAAAAAAAATTTGAAAATACGTGAAATTCCAATCAATCATAGGGATAGATTTGCTGGTGATACTCAGGTTTACAAGATAAATAAAATTCCTTCAATTGCAATTAGAAATCTTCTTGGTTTAATAAGACTTAAGTTGACTAAGTAATAAGTTAGGACTGGAGCTTTATGAGCAGTTTGCTAACCTAGATTAGTTGAAGACAACCTATAGTTGTGATAAAATTCTTTGTTATATGGTTGAAGATGGAAAATCTCGATCTCCAGAGTTGCTTAGATTTCAGGATCAGGTTGTAATTGTAACAGGAGGAGGAAGCGGAATAGGGCAGGCAGTAGCCCTTGGTTTCGCCAGAGAGGGAGCTATGGTCATCCTCGTTGGTAGAACAGAAGAAAAACTTAAAGCGACACAGGCAATGATTGCTGAAAACGGTGGACAAGCAGAATTACGAGTAGCTGATGTCTCAAGAAAAAAACAAACCGAAAAAGTTGCAAGATCTGTTGCCGAAAGGCATGGTCATATTGATATTTTGATAAATTGTGCGGGAGTACTCCAACAGACTCCTTTTGAAGAGATAAGTGAAGAAGAGTATGATCGGATTCTGGATACAAATTTAAAAGGAACATTTTTCTTTTGCCAAAACGTCATGGAATATCTGCTTCAATCCAAAGGGGTTATTGTCAATATTTCATCCGTCGCCGGACAAAGAGGCGGGACAAAAGCTCCACATTATGCGGCAAGCAAAGCTGGTATAATAAACCTTACTCGATCACTTTCCAGTCTTTATGCGCCGCTGGGAGTTAGAGTTAATGCCATTGCGCCAGGACAAATCGAAACAGAAATGACAAAAGAAGTTTTCCAAACAAAATACTATCAAGAAAACGTTATACCAAGCATTCCTTTGGGAAGAGTAGGAAGGGTAGAAGAGGTAGCAAATGTTGCTCTTTTTTTAGCTAGCGATATGTCAAGTTATATAACTGGACAAGTTATAAATGTTAATGGAGGAGAATATTAAAACTAACTATGATTAGGGAAAACGATATAGGAGGACAAATTGAGACAAATAGATCTGGCGCTGCAACTATAGTTGATTCTTTTCTTCGACACGGCCTCAAAAGAGTCCATATATTTCCAGGGGGAACTTTTGCCCCGATTCTTGCTGAAGTTGAACAAACAGATATTGAAATATTTTGTCCGAGGACCGAACAAGGAGCAGGCTACGCTGCCCTCGCTGAAGCAAAATTAACCGGAGAACCAACAGTTTTTATGGTGACCTCCGGCCCCGGGGTAACCAATGCAGTAACTCCAGTCGCGGACGCCTACTTTGATAACGTCCCTATGATAATACTTACCGGACAAGTCTCAACTGGAGATATGAGAGGCGATAAACCTGTAAGACAACGAGGATTTCAGGAAGTAGATACTATTGATCTTGCAAGACCCATTACAAAAGCGGCTTTTTTGGTAACAGATACGGCTGAATTACCTCAAGTTTTAGAAAGAGCATTTTTCTTAGCGAAGGAGGGCCGCCCGGGACCTGTCTGGGTTGATCTTCCAATGGATGTGCAAAGGAGTACTATACCAGTATCTGATTTCAAAGAGCCTTTTCAACAAAATCAAGAAACCATCGAAATTGACGAAAGCAAGGTTGACGAACTCGCCCGTTTGATTGAAGCATCTGAAAGACCGGTAATACTTGTAGGTGGAGGGCTAATAAGCGCAAGAGCCCATGAAGAACTTAGGCAACTTGCTGATACCCAACAAATTCCTGTTGCAATGAGCCTTCCAGGAATAGGCGCTTACCCCACAGGGGACAGGCTATCTTTGGGAATCAGTGGCTATGCAGGCAGTCAATATGCTAATCTGTCAATCTACAATTCCGATTTATTAATCGGAATTGGGACTACCTTTCATGTGCGAGCGGTTGGAAGTGTACGCGATAAAGTAGCGCCAAATGCAAATATCGTGGGAATAGATATAGACAAAAACGAATTGGACTTCAGTCGTGTACCTCTTGATTTGGCAATCCACGGAGATGCTAGAGATGTCCTTGATAGTCTTAATAAGATTTTATCCTCTGGTGAAATAAGTGAAGGAAAACGTGCACTATGGCTAGAGCAAATAGATAGATGGAAAGATGAATTTTCGCTTGCTTATGATGGAAAAGGGGAATTAAAACCACAATATATAATTGAATTGGTCAATAGAATTACTAAGGGCGAAAGAAATTTAATTGTTGCAACTGGAGTAGGTCAGCATCAAATGTGGGTCTCAAGGCATTTCACATTTGACTACCCCGACCGAACATTACTAACTTCCTCTGGTCATGGAACGATGGGTTACGATCTTCCTGCTGCCATTGGAGCAAAGATCGCTAGGCCAGATGCGAAAGTTGTCTGTTTTGTAGGTGATGGAAGCTTGCAAATGAATATTCAAGAATTGGCAACAGTTGTCGAGAGGGGTCTTGATATTAAAATAATTGTAATTGATAATAAAGCTTTAAATATCGTTGCTCAATTTCAAAGGCAAAATTGGAAAACGGATCCATCAACGGGAAATAAATATAATCCAGACTTTGCAAGAATTGCAGAGGCCTATGGCATTAAAGGTTATACAATTAAAGAAGCAAGCGAAGCCGAAGGAATATTAACAACTGCTTTAAATACGGAAGGGCCTGTACTCGTACATTGTGAAGTGGATCCTAAAGAAGATTTGCTTCCTATGCTGCTTGGCGGGCATACTCTCGATGATATGTCTTTTGAGTCATCCTTTTAATCCTTTATGATTGCAGGAAAAAGTCTTCTTATAATTGGTGCAGGAGAGCAGCAAAAACTTGCAGTCCAGATTGCAAAAAAAATGGGGCTTTTTGTTATTGTCTCGGATATTAATGCTAAAGCGCCAGCCATAAAAATAGCAGATGACTTTATTCTGGCCAGTACTTACAATCCAGAAGAAACAGTTAGAGCAGTACTAAAATATCAAAAAAAAAGGAAAATAGATGCAGTTATTGCTGTTGGCATAGATGCTCCTCATACCGTCTCTGCCGTAGCAAAAACTCTTAGATTAAATGCTTACAGCGCTAAAACCGCAAAATTAGCAATAAATAAATTACTAATGAAATATGCATTTAAAAAAAAAGGTGTTGCTATTCCATGGTTTTCAGAGGTTAAAAGTTTGAGTCATCTAAAAAGAATCGTTGATAATAATAAAAAAAAGCTTGTAATAAAACCGCAAGATAGTAGAGGAGGTAGAGGTGTTTTACAGCTTAATAAAGCTATCTCTTTAGAGTGGGCATATAATACCGCTTTAAGTCATTCTCCAACTAAGAAAATTATGGTTGAGGAGTTTTTGCTAGGTCCCCAATTAAGCACAGAGTCGTTTATTTATAAAGGCAAAGTTTATACGCCTGGCTTACTGGATAGAAACTATGAATATATTAAAAAATTTGCTCCGTATTTTATCGAAAACGGTGGAGAACAGCCTACAAAACTTTCCAAGAAAACTATTAATAAAGTTAATAAATTAGTGGAAAAAGCTGCTGCAGCAATTGGAATTAGCAATGGAATTATAAAAGGAGATATCGTCATACATAGAGGAGAGCCAAAGATTATTGAGATTGCCGCAAGATTGTCTGGAAATTATATGGCGACGTTTCAAATCCCAAAAGCAACAGGAATTAATCTTGTTGAGGTCGCTATTAAATTTGCATTGAGAGAAAAAATTAACCCTGAAGTTGAACTCATTCCTAAATTTAATAAAGGTATGGCAATAAGATACTGGTTTCCAAATCCTGGAAAAGTTATCAAAATAGAGGGGCTTGAAAAGCTGAGTAAATTTTCATGGATTAAGTATTATAATATCGAAGTCAAGAAAGGCAGTACAGTCTTGGAGCCTACAGATTTAACAAAACGTGTTGGCTTTGTTATTTGCGAAGGTAAAAACAGAGGCGAAGCAATCAGGCGAGCAAAAAATGCAATAGAAATGGTGAAAATTCAAACTAAATAAAATGGTAAATCTTTATGCTATTTTTCATGCTAACTTAAACTTCTCCCTAATAGAAGAGTCCGAATATCCTAAAGTCATAGAAAGGTGTTATTGGCCGCTTCTTGGGATTTTGGCAAGAAACAAAAAACTAAAAATTGGTTTGGAATTCTCCGGAAACACGCTTTTAAAATTAAAAAGTTTAGATCCCTCTTTTATCAAAAAACTAAAATCGCTGATTAAACAAAAAAGAATAGAAATTATAGCAAGTGGGTTGGAACAAATAATTTCTCCTCTTGTTCCTTATCAAGTAACTCTCGATAATTTAGCCCTTGGGAAAAAAGTTTACAAGCAGATTTTAGGAATAAATCCAGAAATTGTATTTTTAAATGAACAAACATTTTCAGATGGAGTAATTGATCTCTACAAAGAAACGGGGTATAAAGCCGTTGTATTAGATTGGGATAATCTTCCCCAAGAGAGTAAAAAAACAACAACTCCTTATCAGCCAGCAATTTTAAAAAGCCAAAACGGAACAGAAATTAAAGGGATTTTTATTTCCTCTGTTGCCATGCAAAATTTTAGAAAATTAATCTTTAATGAAATAAGTAAGGATCAATATTTGCGATTTTTAAAACAAAGCCTTAAAAAAAATTCAATTGTCAATTTTCCAATCTATGGAGACGATCTTGAAATTTATGATTTTAAACCTAATTCATTAAATTTTGAGAATAAAACGAAAGATTTCGTTTCGATAGAAAAAATAATTAAAGAACTGATCAAATTAAAACATACATTTATTCTACCCAGTGGACTTCTCAAAACAAAAACAGATGTTTCCATTAGTTTAACCGATACTAATGCAACAATTAGAACAAAAAAGCAAGAAAAATATAATGTTACTCGTTGGGCAGTTTGCGGAAGATCCAATAGTAAAATCAATACTTTGTGTTTTAGAATACATAAAAATCTAAAAAAAATCCGCCAGCTGGCAGAAAAAAAAATAAATAAATCTAAGCATAATGAGTTAAATAGAGAATTGATAACTCTTTTTGCGAGTGATTTCAGAACTCATACAAGTGAAGGCAAGTGGCTAAATTTCCAAAAAAGGTTAGGTTGGCTGCTTAAGGAAACGCAAAATTTATTAAAGGAAAATACATCTTACGATCAAGAATTGCCTCTCTTCAATAATAAAAATTTCACCAAAATCGATGCCTTAAAAACAAATTCCGTTCATATCAAATTCTGGACCCAAAAAGGAGGAGTTATTGAATCTCTTATCTTTCCCAAAATTTCAAAAAAACCCTTATGCGGATCACTTATTCAAGGCTATTATCAAACCCCAAAGCTTCAAGCTGATTGGTTTACTGGACACTCAATAATTCGTTTAAAAGATAATACAGCTCTTACTGATCTTGAGAAAACAGAACTTCTTGCCCCTAAAGATTTAAAGAAATACAAAGAAAAAATACCAGTCTACGGAGTTTCTAAAATCGGGGCAGGCGAGGTCATAAAAATTTACTATGTTTATGTTGATAAACCGCGAGTAGATATTGAAAAATACTTTATGTTTTATCGTTTAGAACCCCTGTCTTTCAGAAATTTTAATCTGACACTACTACCCGATTCGTTTGATTTGGATTCGATGTATCTGGCAACAGTAAATGGAGGCAAACACAAGGAAACATTTAAACTCAAAGACTCTTTAATTAATCAGGATGAAGCAGTTAATTTAAAAGTTTCGTCACACGGCTGCCAGGGTGCAACTGAGGGCTGGATTACTGTAGGAGATAAAGAAAAAGCTATAACTGTAAGTACTGATCTTTCTGAAAGTTATTCTGTGCCGCTTATACATTTTGAAGAGGTTGAAGATACTTTTTTTGCTAGAATCTCAACCACAGTTGCCGAATCAGATGAAACCTCTTCCCACTTCTATAGAGGAAAGTTTGTTTTTAAAACTACAATTGCTGGGTCAACAAAAGTTCATTAATTATAAAAATGAGAATTTTAATTACGGGAGGGGCTGGGTTTATTGCATCGCATAGTGCTATAGCTTTAAGGAAACATGGGCATAAAGTCACTACAATTGACAATCTTGACCCTTATTACCCGCTTAAACTCAAAAAATACAATCTTCAAAGACTTAAAGTGCACAATATTCCTTTCTATAAACTTGATATTCGCAATTCTACAGCTCTTCAGAGAATCTTTGCCAAGGTAAAACCGGAGATTGTTATGCATATTGCAGCCAAAGCAGGAGTCAGAAACAGCATTTTGCACCCTGAAGAGTATTTCTCGGTAAACGTTGATGGAACTTTAAATGTTTTACAAGCTGCAAAAGAGAATAGAGTAAAAAAAGTTATGATCGCTTCCTCATCATCTGTCTACGGCAATAATAAAAAAGTCCCATTTGCCGAAAATGATCCCGTTGAAAACCAAATTTCTCCCTATGCCGCATCGAAAAGAGCAATGGAAATTTTATGTAAGATGTATTCTCAAACTTATGGTCTGTCCGTACAAATTTTTCGTTTCTTCACGGTTTATGGGCCTTCGGGTAGGCCTGATATGGCGCCTGCTATTTTCACAAAAGCCATAGATAACCGAAAGCCAATTAAAATTTTTGGCAACTTAACAACAGAGAGAGATTATACTTATATAGACGATGTGGTTGATGGATTAATCAAAGCCTTAAAAATAGACGATAATTTTGCCATTTATAATCTTGGCCATAACAAACCAATTTCACTTCGAAAATTCATATCAACTATTGAGAAATTGTTAGGAAAAAAGGCTAAGTTAAACCCGCTTCCACCTCAACCTGGCGATGTAAAAAGAACCTGGGCTGCTATATCAAAGGCAAAAAAAAGGCTTAGATACAATCCCAAAACTTCAATAAAGGAGGGGATGAGCAAATTTATCTCCTGGTATAAAAAACATAAAGATCTATATGCTTAAAGAGCTCTTCCACAAAAACTCCATAGAAATTTTTAGTTTTCTTGAAAAAATTGGTTTTTTAAAATTAACACGTTTCTTATTTTCTAGCGAGTATAAATCCTTGGATAACATTCCACTCTGGAAATTTATGTTTACTACCCCTGAGCTCCATAAAAGCAACGACTGGTACGGCCATGCAACAGCTTTTAAAAAATACGCAAGATTAAAAAACGATTATCCAATAAAAGCTGCGATAGAGCATGGGCCTTTTTTTGGCAGCTTCATCTGGCCCCAGGATTTGAATAATTCTTTGCCAGCAATGATAACTTTTAGTAAAAAAAGGGCAAAATTTTTAGAAAAAAAAACTGGTAAGAAAATCTATTCAGTAGGTCCTTACATTCATTATGCTAAACATCACTTAAGCAAAAAAAAACTTGAGCAAGAAAAGAAAAGATTGGGCAAAAATCTTCTGGTTTTTCCGGTTCATTCAACCAGCATCAGCGGCCTAGATTACGATATCGAAGAATTTTGCAAAGCAATTAAGAAACTAAGTAAGCAGTTTGATACTGTTAGAGTATGTTTGTACTGGAAAGATATATTACACGAAAAAGATAAAGTTTATAAAAAATACGGCTTTGAGGTGGTTACAGCTGGACATGTCTTTGACTCGAGATTTCTACCCAGATTAAAATCGATTATCGCTCTCTCAAGCGCAACCATGTCTAATTCCGTGGGAACGCATCTTGGCTATTCTGTTTTTCTTAAAAAACCTCATTATCTCTATAAACAAAAAATAAAGGTCCCAAAAAACGACATTGATGCCAAGCGCGGAATAGCTGCGACCGAAACTGATGAATACAAGCAAATGGAAAAAGCCTTCTCAATAACCCTGAACCAGAACAAGTACGGTTCAGGGCAAGCAATGGAACAATATCGTCTTGCTTCTTCTTTCTTCGGTTTTGATCAAATTAAAACCCCAAGACAACTCAAGAAAATTTTATTATAATTAGTGAACTTAAATCTATGAAAGTTGTCATTCTTTGCGGTGGAATAGGCTACAGGCTTAAAGAGGAAACTGAATTTAAACCAAAACCGATGGTCTTTATCGGTAATAAACCCATTCTTTGGCACATCATGAAAATTTACGCTCACTATGGATTTAATGAATTTATTGTTGCTTTAGGCTACAAAGGCGAACTGATTAAGGAGTATTTTTTGAACCAAAAATATTTTGTTGATGATTTTACCCTTAACACAAAAAGTGGCCATACAAAACTTCACCGTAGTAGTGATCGGGAAAAGGATAATTTTAAGATTACCTTCGTAGATACTGGACAGGAAACACTTCCTGGAGAACGAATATTGCGGATTAAAGAGTTTATTCCAGCTTCTGACAGTAATTTCATGGTTACCTACGGAGATGGAGTTTCTGATCTAAATATTAAAGACTTATATAAATTTCACAAAAAAACTGGAAAGATTGGAACAGTTACCGGCGTCCACCCCAGAAGCAGATTTGGTCTTCTCTCGCAGGATAAGAAAAAATTAACTTGGGACTTTTTAGAAAAACCAGTCCTGGCAGAGTGGATAAATGGAGGTTTTATGGTATTTAAAAAGTCCTTCTTCAAATACTTGCGGCCAGGTGAATTTGAACATCCGGCTCTGCAAAGATTGATGCGAAAGCAACAACTTTCTATTTATACCCATGATGGATTTTGGCACTGTATGGATACTTACAATGATGTTGATAGCCTGAATAAACTCTGGGCCGAAAATCCGAAGTGGAAAATATGGCATTAAAACTTAGCAAAAAAAGGGTTGAGCAAACCGATTTAGAATCTATCCAAAGCTCGGCAAAAGAAGAATTTGAAATTTTAGGCAAAAAAAAACTGCTTCTTACTGGAGCCGGAGGCTTCTTAGGTTACTACTTGATCAAATCAATTCTCTTTTGGAATGATAATAATCCCAAAAAAGCAATCCATTTGACTGCCCTGAGTAATTTTTCCAATGGCATCCCAATTTGGTTAAAAAAGTTTCAAAAAAGATTAGATTTTAAACTTCTTAAAAAGGATGTGACAAAATATGAAATACCTAAAAATGAAATTTTTGATTATATTATTCATGCCGCTTCAATTGCTTCACCCAAGTTCTATCGGATGTACCCGATAGAAACAATCAATGCTAATGTTCAAGGCCTGCAAAGAATCTTGGACTACATGCTTAAGAGAAAAAAATCCAATAGGTCTGTGAAGAGTCTTCTTAATTTCTCCTCAAGTGAAATTTACGGCGATCCGACAAAGGGCAATATACCAACTCCGGAAGATTACAGAGGTAATGTCTCCTGTACTGGACCTCGAGCTTGTTATGATGAGGCCAAGCGCTTTTGCGAAACACTCTCTGTCAATTATGCCAGAGTCCATAATTTACCCATCTCTTCGGCTCGACCATTCAATAATTACGGTCCTGGAATGAAAATTACCGACGGCAGGGTTATAGCTGATTTTGCCAAAAGTATAGTTGAAGGCCGTAATATTATTATGCACTCGGACGGTTCACCTTCACGTACATTTTCTTACGTTACAGATGCTATTGTTGGCTATCTTAAAATCCTAACCCAGGGAGAAAAGGGAGAGGCTTACAACATTGGGGTTGCCAAACCAGAGGTCTCAATCAAAGACCTAGCCGATAAAATGATAAAAATTGCTAAGACTAATTTTAATTACCAAGGCAAGTTGGTCAGAAAGTTAAGCTCGGACCGTGAGTACCTGACGGATAATCCGCAACGCAGATGCCCAGATATTTCCAAGGCCCAGACTAAACTTGGCTATAAACCTTCAGTCTCACTTGATCAGGGACTGCTTAAAACTTTAGCTTGGTATTACAATTTATGAAAGTTTCGGTTATTGGTACAGGCTATGTTGGGCTTGTGACTGGAGTATCTTTGGCCAAGTTTGGACATGATGTAATTTGTGTTGGTCGCAATAAAGATAGAATACAAGCTATAAATCATGGAATTTCTCCTTTTTATGAACAGGGATTGGATTTGTTACTTAAGCGTGTATTGAAGAAAAAAAAACTTCAGGCAACAACAGACTTTCAAAAAAGCATCCAAGAATCGGACATTACTATTATTGCAGTTGGCACTCCAACCATCGCAGGTAAAATTGATCTCTCCCAAATTAAAGAGGTAGCCAAACAATTGGGACAGGCAATTAGAAATAAAAAAACTTATCATCTGATCGTAGTTAGATCAACGGTCGTTCCCAGTACCACGTCAGACATGGTTAAACCCCTTTTGGAAAAATATTCAAAAAAAGCTGTTGGGGAATTTGGTCTTTGCATGAACCCTGAATTCTTGCGGGAAGGAAACGCCCTGGAGGATGCCCTAAAGCCTGACCGAATAGTTATCGGTCAATTCGATATAAAAAGCGGGAAAACTTTTGCCAGTTTATATAAAAAAGTAAAAACTGATTTTCTTTTTACCAATCTGCAAACCGCAGAAATGACTAAATATGCAGCCAATGCTTTGTTTGCCACTCTGATTAGTTACTCAAACGAAGTTGCCAGAATTTCAGAAAAGATTAATGGAGTTGATGTTTTGGATGTCTGGAAAGGCGTCCATCTTGATAAGAGACTGTCTCCTATTCAGGGGAGGACGCGAATTAAGCCTGGGGTCTTGAGATATATTCTTTCTGGCTGCGGCTTTGGTGGAAGTTGTTTTCCCAAAGATACTCAAGCCTTTATCTCTTTTGCCAAGCAAATGAAAGAAGATGCACATTTGATCAAAAGTGTTATCTCAATAAATAAAACCCAACCTAAGAGAGTTATTTTGCTTCTTAAAAGAGCACTGGGTACAAATTTAAAAAATAAAAAAATTGCTGTTTTGGGGCTTAGTTTCAAACCAAACACAGATGATCTCCGGGAGTCTCCGGCTTTGAAAGTAATTGATGATCTTCTTTCGGCAGGCGCAAAAGTTATTGCTCATGATCCAAAAGCTTATAAAGAACGTGTTCCTGAAGAATTAACTAAAATTCCGATTAAGTTAGCCAGAACCGCAAAAGAAGCAGTTAAAAATACCGAGGCTGCAATTATAATTACTTCCTGGGACGAATATAGGAAATTAAAACCCAAATTTTTCAAAACAAATATGAAGCAACCTATCGTTGTTGACGCAAGAAGAATATATGATAAATCAACTTTTGCCTCCGCGGGCATTACATATAAAGGAATAGGCCTATGAATTTAAAATATCCAAAACATCACTTTATAAAAGCAGGGCCTCTAAGTCGGTGTCAAATATGTGCCTCCAAGAAGCTTCATTTGGTTTTGGATTTAGGCCATCAACCTTTATGCGATACCCTATTAACAAAAGAAACGCTTAATCAGCCAGAAAAAAATTATCCTTTAAGAATGCTCTGGTGCGAAGTCTGCACCTGCGTTCAACTCGATTACTGTGTCGCAGGAAGCGAAGTATATCACCCTGATTATCCCTATAGAAGCGGTATCACCAAAGAACTTGCCGAATATCAAAAAAATATTAGTCGAAGCCTGATAGAAAAATATAAATTAACCGCTACTGATTTAGTTATAGATGTTGGCTCAAATGACGGAACTTTGCTTTCCGGTTTTAGGCAGAAGGGAATTAGAACTCTTGGGGTTGAGCCAACCAATATTGCCAAAATCGCCAGGGCCAATGGTATCGAAACAATTCAATCATTTTTTGATCTTAAAACTGCAAGAAAAATTAAAAAGAAATATGGCTCGGCCTCTTTAGTTATAACCACAAATACATTTGCTCATATGCAGACAATAGGCGAATTTGTCATGGGAGCCTATAATTTATTAAAACCCAATGGTGTATTTGTTAATGAAACCCACTATCTTCTTGATGTTATTGCCGGTGGCCAGTTCGATACTATTTATCATGAGCATCTTAGAACCTATTCCTTAAAAGCCTACGTCAAATTATTTAACCAATACGATTTCTCAGTAACCGATGTTGAACGGGGGAGTCGCTATGGAGGCAATATTCGCGTTTATGCAACCAAAGGAAAAGGAAAGAAAGTAAGTCTCTCTGTTAAAAAATTACTCCGAGAGGAAGAGGAATTTGGTCTGGGCAAATTTACAACCTACAAAAAATTTGCTGATCGGGTCAAAAGAGCTCGTCTGAAATTTGTGGAATTTTTAATTAAAGCTAAAAAGGCGGGTAAATCAGTTGTTGGAAATTCCAGCCCTGCCCGGGCCTCAACTTTGCTTAATTATTACGCAGTCGATGCTGAACTTTTGCCTTATATAGCCGAGCAACCAACCTCCTTAAAATTAAACATGTATTTACCTGGTAAGCATATTCCAATCGTTAATAATCAAAGGCTTATTGACGAGCAACCAGATTTTGTGGTTATTTTAGCTTGGCACTACGCCAAACCCATTATGGAACAACTAAAGGCGAGGGGATTAAAGTCAGATTTTCTTATTCCGCTGCCTGATTTTCAAATTGTTAAAAATTCAAAAATTAAATAAAATGGTCAGGGTTGGAATAGTTGGGTCGGGGTTTGGGCTTTATGGGCATCTGCCTGCTTTTAATAGCATTCCTGGATGTAAAGTAACCGCGATCTGTGGGAAAAAAACTAAACGATTATTAGATTACTGCAAAGGTATCGGACTAAAAAAAATCTACAGCGATTGGCAGGAAATGTTGGATAGGGAAAAACTGGATGCTTTATCTTTAGCAGTTCCTCCAGGAGTTCAATACCAAATTGCAAAAGTTGCAATAAATAAAGGCTTGCATGTCTTTGCTGAAAAACCCTTGGCTGTGACTTACAAACAAGCCAAAGAACTTCTAAATCTGGCCCAAAAGAAAAAAATTAAACACGCAATTGATTTTGAATTTCAGGAGATCCCCGAGTGGAAAAAAGTCAAAGAGTTACTCGCCAAAAAAACCTATGGCAGATTAAAACAAATCTATCTCAATTGGGATGTCTTAAGCTACGCTATCAAAAATAAAATAACTTCTTGGAAAACCGATGCAGCTCAAGGAGGTGGAGCTTTATCTTTATATTTTTCTCACGATTTATATTATTTGGAATATTTTGCAGGCAGAATTTCAAATATCAAAAGCCTGATGACCGCAGAGACAGGGGTTGATCTCTTATTAAAATTCGCCAATAAAATCACAGGTTATGCTCACTTTAGTTGCAATTCACTCGGTTTAAACAGACATCAGCTGATATTCGCCTGTGAAAAAGGAACTATTATTTTGGAAAACCAAGGAAAAAAGTGGGTTTCCGGATTTACTATTAAAGTTTATACAGAAGAAGGTGTTAAACAAATAAAGCCCCACGTCGCTCCTTCGCAAGCTCGGAGCTATGTTAGGGGCGAAGATGAACGAGTAAAATTTGTCAGAAAAATGGCTGCAAAATTTATTAAGGCAATTGCCGAGAATAAAAAGGTTGCTCCTTCATTTAAAGAAGGCGCGAGAGTCCAAGAACTAATTGAAAAAATTAGAAAAAGTGCCATATAATCATGCCTGATAAAAAAGTAGTTATTCTTATTCCTACCCATCGACCCAATTTAACAGCCTCGGATAAAATTTCTCTCGCCCACCTAAAAAAATACTTATCCAAATACGATACTTTTTTCGTCATTCCCAAAAGAATCAGTTCAAAAACCTTTGAGTCTTTAGGTTATAAAGTTAAAAAAGTTGATAATAAATTTTTTGGCACCTTAAGAAGGGCAAATGAGGCATTACTTAATAAAAAATTTTACCTTGCATTTAAAAATTATGATTTTATGCTTCTATATCAACTTGATGTTTTGGTCTTTTCCGATCAACTTAAAAAATGGGTTAATTCGGGCTATGATTATATTGCCGCTCCTTGGTTCAGGCCAATTGTTGGCTATTTAAGCCATAAGAAAGGATACCCAGCCTCTGGAGGCAATGGCGGTTTTTCCTTAAGAAATATCAAAAAAACTCTTAAGATACTGGATATTGTCAACAAATCTGCGACTCGCAGCTCAAAAAATCACTGGATAAGAAAATTATGGTTCGCACTGGCATTACTCAGCGGTAAATCTCATAAAATTTGGCTCAATGCTCCATCAACTGATTATCCTTTTAATGAGGATGGATTTTGGTCATATGAAGCCCCAAAATATGATTCTAGTTATAAAGTTGCTTTCTTTAAAGAAGCTCTAAAATTTGGTTTTGAGAGATTTCCCAGCAAATGTTTTGAATTAAACGGCAACAAACTTCCTTTTGGGGCCCACGCCTGGGAGAAATACGACAAAGAATTCTGGCTTCAAAACGCTCCTATTTTGGATAAGCAAGCGTAGCCGTAATTAATCTTCGTTTTAAAACATTTCGTTTGGAAACCATTCCTAACAATTGGCTTTTCTGAAGTGGTCAGAAGAAATGAACTAGGAAGAATATTTTTTTTGATAAATTTATTTTGATGAACATAAAAATTAACTTTCTTTTCTTTAAGCATTGCCCACAAGGGGTATTCAAACTCATCATCCATCAGCTCCATGGTAATTATTTGATTTTTACCTTCTTTAGCAATTAAATCCGTCACCTTATCATAGGGCTCATACCAATAGGGTCGGGAATTGAAGTACTGTTTGGTCCTAGGTTTTTGGTAAAAGGCTTCAGGGAGAATTTGGTAAGAAGCTGCAAAATTTTTAACCTTGTTATAGAAAAGATTGTAGGAAATGTAAGGCCGGTGTACGTTAAGCAGAATAAGCAAAAATGCCAAAGGAACTGATAAAAACAAAAATAAATTGGCTAATAATCTCGTAACTCTATAACTCTTTAACACTACAACAGAAATTATTGTTCCAACAACCAAAAAGGTGAGCAAAAGCCTATTATGGACCGATTCATATTTTAAGATAAAGGCGAATACAACATAAGCTAGGGCCAGAAATGAGTAAAGAATCCGCAGTTCGTTTCTTTTTTTGTGCTTAAAGTTTTTTCTAAAAATAAAAAAACCAGCAAAGATTATAAGCAGAATATGTAGGGGACTGGCGGCAAGGTCTTCCTGGGGATAAATTACCGGGTGAACTTTAAAATCCAAACCAGAATAGCTTACTCTGGGATCTGCAATATCAAGACCCATCGCCTGGTGGAATCCAATAAGGGCTGACTGAACTTGAGCTGAGAATAAGGGAACGGGTATGTTATTCATCGTATTTTTAACTAAGTTTGAAACAATGGCTGGAGGATCAAATCTTTCATTTACATAAGTATTTCCTTTGCCTTGCAATTTTTGACCCAAAGGATTGCCATAAAGATTAGTATTTTGCCAAAAATACCTCAGATTCATAACAAGAGCGATAACGAGGATTAAAGCTCCTATTGAAATTGCTTTTTTTGGCTTTTTGACAAGCAGAATAAAAAGCAGTGAAAGCGGAATAATTGCGAAAATATAAAAAGTGGCTTTAATCAACATACCTAAACCTAGGGCTAAGCCTAAAATTAGGGCGTTTTTATAACTTGGATTCTTATGCAGAACGAGCGCTAAATGAATAGCTAGTAATGTAATAAAAGCACTTAGCATATCGGTCTGCGTGCTTGTTGCCTGAAGAACAGCAATGGGGATCGTTGCCACAAAAATCATTGTGTAATTCTTAACCTTTTTTGTTCCTCCTAGCTGACTGGCAATTGTGCCGCTTAAGAATATTGATCCGGCATAAGCTAGCCATTGCGAAAGAAACAAGAATCTATCGCCATTAAAAATAAAATAAAGGTGCAGCAGAATATAGCTGGCAAAAGGTGGCATGAAGTCATGTGAGCTACGAATAAAATTTTGCCAAACAGTTTGATCTTGTATCCAATACATTATCCTGTTTATTACGTAGGTCATAGCGTCAGTAGTTGATGGAGCACTGAATAAACCTTGGAAAAAAGTAAGAATCAAAAGTAGTGCAATAATATATGATGTCCAATCGCTAGGCCAAGATAATTTTATTTTATCTCTGCCTAAAAATCTTATCGCAATAAATAGGAACAGAATGTCTAACCCAACCACCCACGGTCTGGTCAAAAGATGGAAATAGGATAAAACCTCGGTTGAGAAAAAAATAAAAAGCAGGAAGTAAAGATAAAGTTTTATCATCTTCTCTTATTTTTTACTATTCTGGGTGTCGGAAGCGGGATAATAAAATCTCCTTTATAACCCTTTTCTGCTAGTTTAGGCATGAGTTCTTCGGCTATATGCCAAGACAAAAGCAAAGCATATTCTGGTTGATCTTTGAATAATTTAGTTTCTTCAATAATCGGAATCAAAGTCCCTGGGATATAGTTTCCAATTTTATATGAGCCTTTTATTTCCAAGACATAATCCAAAATACCATCATCCAAGCCTACGTAATTTATCAAAGTACTTCCTCTTGAAGGAGCGCTTATTCCATAGACTTTTTTTCCTTTTCTTTTTATATTCCAAAGCAAAGAATGCAGCTCAAGTTTAGACAAAACAACCCTATTTTTAAACTTTAATAGGTTTTTTTTGCTGGTAACATAATCTTTTTCTTTTTTCAACATTTTTTTAACCGAAGGTTTTACGCGATAAACTCCTTTTCTGGCTGCATAAACTCTGATTGATCCGCCGTGTGTTGGTATTGGTCTGGCATGAAATACCTCTAGTCCATGCATATTTAGAAGATATTTAAGAGAAGCCAGCGAATAATACCTTAAGTGTTCGTGGTAGATAGTATCGTATTGCACAGTTTTGATCAGTGGGTACAGGTAATGAGACTCGGAAATAAATACACCATTAGCATCTAACAAATCTAAGATATTTTTAACTACCTCATTTACATTTTCAATATGGGCAAAAACATTGGCAGCCGTAATCAGTTTGGCCTTCCCATATTGTTTTTTTATTTTTTTGACAACCTTGGAGGTAAAATAATCGAGAATTGTAGGAATGCCTCTTTTGATAGCCAGTTTTCCAATGTCTTCAGGCGTTACTCCCAAAACTTTATAATCGTTCTGAAAATTCGAAAGAAGGGTTCCGTCATTTGAACCGATATCAACAACCAGATCGTTTTTTTTTAGTTTTAATAATTTGTTGGCCTCTTGAGAAAGTTGTTTGAAATTATCTCGCAAAATTTTAGTTGTTCCTGAGGTATAGGGATATTCCTTGGGAAAAATTATTTTCGGATCAACCACTAAACCCAGTTGGACTAAATGACAGCGCGGACAATAGAGAAGCTGGGCTGGGTAGCTAGGTTGCTCTTTGGGCTTGCTGCCAATTTTATTCATCAGATTTACCGGAGGTAAATAGCCTAAAAAAAGTATTGATTCTAATTTTGGGTTTTGACAAATTTGGCATTTGGCAACAACTAAGCTCGACCCAGTTCCAAAAGCAAGCATTGAAGTATTATAGCAGCAAACAAATTTAGCTTGTTAAAACAATACTATAGGGATATAATAAATTCCTGTGCCAGAAAAAATAATCCCCTTTAGCCAGTTGTCGGAAGAAGACCGAGCTAAATTAGCATCTTCAGCCAATTGGAGGCTGAGCGCTGAAACAGGAGATTGGGATGAAATAGTTGATCCGCGATACGGAACAATCCTTCATGTTGCAGTAACCGGAGATGATGGGGAAGTAGAATTTGATAAGGTGAATATTCAGTGGGCTCATGGAGTTTTCATTGTACCAATCAGAATCAATCCACAAGGGAAAGCAGAATTTTTAATACCTTTAGAGAAACGTATTTTACTAAGAGATGAAGAGGGTCAACAGGGAAATGTTTATATTAGAAATATTCCTCAAGGAATTATCAAAGAATGGGAGAGTGAATCTCCAGCAGAGGCTGCACGAAGAAAAATCAGAGAGGAAACAGGATACGACCCCAGTTCATTAGTCTTAATCGGTAAAGTTGCTTTTAATCCAGCTAATTCAGAGACTGTACACCCGTTCTTCTTAGCCCTTATCCCATACGCTCAAAATCAACAAGCTCAACAGTTACAAGCAGGTGAAGACATTATTGCTAACCGTTGGTTTACCTGGCAGGCAGCGCAAAGTTTAAAAACTGACGGAGTGACATTGGCTGCTTTGGCCCTAGCCCAAAGAGTTTTGAGGCCTGAAGTATTATAAACTTTTGGAATACCACTCAACAGTTTGTTTTAATCCTTCATCAAGTGAGGTTTTGGGTTTGAAGCCTAGGTTTTGAATTTTTGTCGTATCCGGACATCTTCTGAGAGGACTGCCTGGTTGTAGTTTACCTGGTTTTATGCTAATTGAAACTGCCAAAGTTTTAGCAACTAACATAGTTAAATTTTTTATTGAAATTTCATCCATTGTCCCTATATTGTAAGTTTCCAAGTGTTTTCCCTTATTAAGAAGCAGAATGAGTGCATCTACAAAATCATCTATGTAAATAAAGGCTCTAGTTTCGTTGCCACTGCCTTGAATTGGAAACTCTTTTTTGCCACTTTGTCCAACTAAATTCTTCATTCTAAGTACTAATTGAGGAATAACGTGTTCGCGCCCCATATTCGGCCCGTAAACATTGTGTGGCCGAACGATCATTACCTGTTTAAAAAACTTCCGAGCATAGTTAATGGTCATCAACTCACTGATTATTTTTCCACCGGCATAACTGAAACGAGGGTTATAAGCATCAGGAATAACTAAAGGAACATTTTCTGGTGTCGGAATAACTGGAGGATCAGCATAAACTTCTGAACTTGACATTAAGATTAGCTCTTTAACTTTGTTCTTAACACAGGCATCAAGAACATTAACCATGCCCTTAACACCAATCTCTAAAACTACCTCAGGAATCGAGTAAAAAAATTCTGTGCCATTAATATAAGCAAGATGGATAACGCTATCTATGTTTTTACAGACATCCAGAACGGTTTTTAGATCACGAATATCACCTTTGATAAACTTAAAGTTTGCTTTATTACTCTTTAACCTTTCAACGCTTACTCTTGATTCATTGTCTAGAATTGTAATCTCGTTTCCCTCATTTATTAATCTTTGGGCTATTGCGCTTCCGATAAACCCTGCTCCGCCAGTAAGAAGATAACGTTTCATGGTCAAATTATAACACGAGCTTCATCTTGCTTTTTTCTTCAATTTATTTTATGATAAAAAGTTCTGAAAAAGGTAATAACAGTAATTGGTATTGGAAGAGTTGGCTTGCCGCTAGGTCTCGTTTTAGCTGACGCGGGTTTTAAAGTCTACGGTATTGGCAGAGACATAAAAAAAATTAATGCCATAAATAAAGGAAAAATGCCGTTCATTGAAGAGGGAGCCAAGCCGTTACTTAAAAAATTCGTCGGTAAATCTTTCTTCGCAACTGCAGATTATTCCTATATTGAAAAAAGCGAATATATTATTTTGACGGTTGGAACACCAGTGGACGAGAATATGAACCCGGTTTATGACCAAATCACCTCATCAATTATTAAAGCCAAGCACTATTTTAAGCCTGGTCAAACACTTATCCTGCGGAGCACATTATCTCCCAGAACTACTCAATATGTTAAATCCTTGATAAATGCTAAGAGCAGGCTAAAGGTGGGTAAGAATTTTTTCGTCGCCTTTTGTCCGGAGAGAATTTCCGAAGGAAACGCAATCAAAGAAATCAAAGATTTACCGCAAATAATTGGCGGCGTTGATAAGAAAAGCGCTAAGCGCGCGGACGAACTTTTTAGGAAATTTTGTACAACCACGATTATTACCGATGATGTCTCGGCTGAGCTGGCGAAACTATTTACTAATATGTACAGATATATAAATTTTGCCATCGCCAACGAATTTATGTTACTGGCGGATAATTACCACCGCGATATATACGAAATCGTTAATTTAGTAAATTATAAATATAAACGTGGAGGTCTTGCCGTACCAGGTTTGACCGCCGGGCCGTGTCTTTTTAAAGACGGTTTTTTCTTAATTTCCGATTTACCTTTTGCAGATCTAATATCAACAAGCTGGAAAATCAACGAAGCGGTTCCCTTATTACTTGTAAAAAGAATTAGAGAGAGGATTAAACTTGAAGGGAAAAAAGTGGTTATTTTAGGTTTAGGATTTAAAAGTGATATCGATGATGTCAGAGAGTCTCTTAGTTTTAAAGTCCGAAAAGCATTACTTCGGGAAAGAGCCCAGGTCGTATTACATGATCCTTATGTCAAAGAGTACGCTTATCAAGAGATAGAAAAAGATCTTTATAAAGCCCTAAAAAAAGCAGAGGTAATTTTTATCGCTACTAATCACAAACAGTATGGAGAATTGAATATCTCAAAGGTAAAAAGATTAGTTAAAAAAACTTGTATCGTCTGTGATGTCTGGAATGTGCTAAAAACAGACAAAATTGTCTATAGACTAAATTATCTTAACAATTAATAGAGCCTGAAACCAATCTTTAATATCGTTTTAAGAAATAAATATCCGTCTTTAAAAGGTAGTAGTTTAGAATTTCCCCTCACCCGCGTTTTATAGTCTATTGGGATGCAAATAATTTTATAATTTTTTTGGGCTGCTTTAAGAATAACTTCGGCTTCATAACCATAATGATTTGTCTGCATATCAATATCTTTAAGGACTAGCGTTTTAAAAGCTTTGAATCCGGCTGGCATATCGGTAATTCTTTGACCACAAAAAAGGGAGGTAAGAAGCGATAACCCCCAAATTCCAAATCGTCTTAATCGTGTAACAGACCCTTTTTCTGGATTGCCGCCTTTTTCATACCTACTACCAAGAGCAACATCGAAACCACTAAGTAGGGGATCAACAAGTTTGGGAATATCATAGGGCATAAATTGATAGTCAGCGTCCATCTGAACAATTATGTCGCCTTTTGCTCTGGGTAAAGCCAGACGAAGGGCGGCTCCTTTGCCTAACCATTTTCCGGTGTGAATAACTCTGGCGCCTACTTTTTTGGCTACTTCTGCTGTTTTATCCGTAGTCTTGCTATCCAGGACAACCAAAACTTCGAGAGGATATTTTTTAAGTTTAAAAGTTTCTTTTAGTGTGCGTTGAATATTTTTTTCTTCATTTAAAGCTGCTATCATCACAGACACAAGAGGTTTTTTCTTTTCTTTTTTCATGATTTTTTGATTAATAAATAGCCAAAAGTTATAATCCCAGAAAGATTTATTATAAACAATAGGGTGAATAATTGCCTGGGATAGTCCCAATAATAAAATTGCTTAATCCACCAGAAATCAGGTGTTCTCTCAAAGATTTGGGTATGGATATCCCAGGTTTTCCAGAGATTTTTATTTGCACCACCCCAATTTTTGTAAGTTACGCCAGTCATTTTTGGACCAAGAGCAGAAATATAGGGCACGTCAATACTCTCTTTATTAACTTCTTTGCCGTTTATAAACATCGATATTAAAGCAATCCATTGTTTCTTATTTTGATAAGCATTGGAATCGTCAAAGGAAACATCAACAAGCAACTGATTATTTTTTTGTTTTAAGATATCTTTTGGAACTGTGATCTCGATCGGAATACGTTCAGCGACCATTATACCTTCCTGTTTTTTTAAGAGTTTATTATTCAAGCTAAATCTCACGCTTGCCGGCGAGCTTGCACCTTTTAGAACTGGGTGATTAACAAGATGAAACGTCATCTGTCTTATTGACTTTTTAGCAAAATTATCAAACGATATGTAGCCTTTTTGTTCAATTACTCTCCAGCGATCTTCTCCCCCCAAATTAAACGCAAAATCCACCCCATCATAAAAACGCAAATTATATTGACCGTTATTCAGCGTCTCTGGCCAATTCTTAATTGATTTAATTAATTTCTTGCTCATCATAAAGATAGGGGAATAGCGAGGTAAAAGATTGCTGTAGGCAAAAACTGTGTATTCAGTATTATTTACGTAAAACCTATGTTCTAAGTCATGGAATTTAATCTGATAAGGCATTAAAACTCCAAGTAGTTCTACATACAATCCAAATATTGCCAAGGGAAGAAATATAAAAATTTTAGCTTTTTTACTAAGATATTGATAAATATAGCCTACTACCAGCATGCCAAAAGGTATAAGAACAGACAAATAACGAGGGCCCCAGCTTGCTTCTCCATGCCACAGAGCGGCATAGCCTTGATCTTTGAAACTTCTGCCAAGACTAAATTGAGTGGCATAAAAGAAAATATAGATTGCAGACAACAATATAAAAGCCCACAATTCTGGAAAAATTCTCCTTTTAATCTTGTACCAAAATAAAATAGGTATGAGAAGAAGGGGAGAGTACAAGAAGATACTTCTTCCCGGACTAAATAATTGACCATATATTCCCTCTATAAAAACTCCAATAGGAACATTGAGTAATTGATAAACGCCATATCCAGCTTGACTTGCGATCGAGGCGCTAGCAAGCTCTGCGTGCTGTCTCAGATTCTCAAACCAGAAAAACAAAACAATAAAGGGCAAAGCGCCCAAAAAAAACCAAAAACCATCATTTAAAACCCTCTTTTTATTTAGTAAAAAATAATAGATAACTAAAACTAGAATCGAAAGAACAAATGTCAAATTATAGGTAATCGCAACTACTCCGTAAGATAAACCAGCGAAAATTAAATAAATATTTTTCTTTTTCATTGAATGCAACTTTAACATTAAGAAAGAAATTAGAAGAAAAGCAATAAACATCATATGGGCTAGTGAATGTTTGGTGTAAACAAAAAGATTAGTGGTGAAAAGAGCAATTAAGCTCATAAATAGAGATTGCTTTTTAGTCAGCCCGAGCAAATTAAAATACGAGAACATTATTACTCCAAGAAGCGCCCCAAAGAATGCATTAGTAAATGAGGCTGTCAGAAGAATCAGCCAGTCGTTTTCAAGAGGAAAATGAACAGGAGGAGAAACGCCGTAAGCTTTATAAACCAGATCAGTTACGGCAACTGCAGGCACCATGGCCAGAGAATAACCGAGACCGGTGGGACTGTAGGTTTTCCCATCCTTTCCCAGATAGGTACTCATGTGGATATTTTTTTCCTTGTCATACTCGTAGACAGGAGCAGTAGGTTCTCCCTTATAATAGATATTTCTTGCAACCGCCAGATATTGAAAACCATCTTGCGAATCAATTACACCGGAGGCAAAAAAAGACAGAAAAAAGAATAAAAAAAGGAAATAGAAGACCAGGAACTTTTTCATTTATAGCTTCCTATTATATAGTATAATTTGCCAGCATCTAAGTTCAAAGTTTAATGTGGGGCGTTTAACCATACGAAAAAAAGCTTATCTCTTATTTTCTCTGCTTAAATTCTTATTGAAGGAGGGTAAGGTAAGCCAAAAGCAGGTGGCTTGGTTGACTGCAATAATTCTGGGCAAGCTGAAGGTAGAAAGGGATGATTTATCTTATTTCAAATTTTTTAAGTTTTGGCAGAAATTAGGCGTAACTATTGTTCCCAATACTTTTTACCAGCCGATTCCTGATCTAACAACCCTACCTGGAAAAATTCTGGATAAGCATTCACCTGGATATGGCATAAACTTTAATGAAACTTCTCAATTGGGATTTTTAAAAAAATTTTTTCCAAGATATAAGAAAGCTTATAGCTCTTTTCCCAAAGTCTTCATCAAAGGAGTAACCAAGCCCCACGAGTTCCATTTTAACAACGGGTCCTTTGACTTTAATGATGCTAAGGTTTATTACTCGATGATTCGTCATTTTAAACCTAAAATAATAATTGAGGTGGGTTCTGGTTGGTCAACTAAGCTTGCAGCTCAAGCCTGCTTAAAAAATGGTAATACAGAACTTGTAAGCATTGAGCCTTATCCTCAAGAGTTTTTAACCAAAAAGTTTCCGGGATTCACAAGACTTATTAGACAAAAAATAGAAAATGTTAAGACTGATTATTTCCAGAGATTAAATAAAAATGATATTTTATTTATAGACTCCACTCATACAGTTAAAGTAGGCAGTGACGTCAATTACTTATTTTTTGAAATACTGCCAAAACTAAAAAAAGGAGTAATCATCCATGTTCATGATTTTTTTCTGCCCGAAGACTATCCAAAGCGGTGGGTACTAAACGATTTCAAATTCTGGAACGAGCAATATCTAGTCCAAGCATTTTTGATGTATAACCAAGTCTTTAAAGTTATCTATGCTAATACCTATATGAGTGTGAAGTACCCAAAACTTGTCTTGAAAAATTTTGGCGGACCTTTGGGAGGCGGAAGTTTGTGGCTGCAAAAAAATTGATTATTTTTTTAAATAGATACCCTCTCCAAGAGAAGTAAAATATAAACTCATCTTTTCTGATGTTATGTTGCTCTGGTAATTCTTTTTAACCTCCTTGCCCATGTCGTTTTTATTGAATTTTATGATATTTACTTTCGCTTTGCCCAAAAGAAAAGCCAATCCTTCTATATTCGAAGTTGCGATATTTACATCAATTTGTCTTTGTAAATTCAAAATCGATGGAAGGTCATAACCGCTATAACCATTTACTATATAACAATTATGGTAGACCGAGGCCAGCTGAACTTTGCTTATATAATTCAATCCTCCAATTATGTTTTTTCCGGCGGCCAGATGCGTGGTTGGAAATTCAGCCAATACTTTTTTGTCTTTTGAGCAGATATCTCGCAGCAATCTATAACGATTATCTATGTAGCTTTCGGCATGTGTTTGTATATTTACAGGTATATATTCCAGGAAAAAAAGAATAAAAATAAAAGGCAATATCCATCTTTTGTTGAGCTGTTTTAAATAAAATAGGGCGAAGTAAATGATTCCCAAATAAAAAATAAAACTCCATCTAGCCAAAGATCTGATCGTGTCAAAAAAAGGTATTTTTATAAATAATGAATATATTGATGGAATTTGAACATAAGTTCCGTTGAAACTTAATCTGGGGCCAAGCGAGAAAATTAGGCCGGAAATCATTATTAGGAAGAAAAACAGCCCGGTCTGGTCAAGTTTCAAACTGAAAATGTAATCTTTTTTTGTTCTTGAGGCGGAAAATAAACTTAATGCAGCCAGAACTGCCAACAAAAACCCGGGAAAAGAAGCATTTTCTCCAATTTTATGTTGATCAAAAGAGTTCCATCTGCGAAAAATTGAAGATTGGTGAACTGCGGATCTTATATTGGTGGTGAATAAATAATCACTGAGGTGGGCCGAATAGTTAACATATTCTCCTAAGTCTCTTTTTATTTGATATGTCTTTTTGGCATCTAAATAGCCTTTAATAAAAATCCCGTCAATCAAAATAAATATTCCTATAATTAAGATTAAATCCTTGAGGTTGCTGCTGTTAAATTGTTTAGTTAATAGATGAACCAAATAATAAACGCCTATTGTAAAGAGGAGAAAAATAGCCAAATAAACGCTGGCCAAGAATTGAGCTGCAAGAAAAAGACCAGTGACAATCGGCTTTTTCTTAAAAAGAAAATATAAAGCAAAAAAGAAAGGCCAAAACGAGAGCATCTGAAAATGACCAATTAAAAGATGGGTAAAAGGAGAAAATACCGTAAATAAGCTGCCGAAAAAAGCCAACCAATCTTTCTTAAAAATTTGCTGCCAGAATAAAAAAGAAGCTATAAAGTTCAAAACAAAAGTAATAACGAATACAATGTTAAAAACAAGAATCGGGTTATTTGTAAAATAAGAGAAGGGAAGAGCAATCAGCGATTGGGGAAGAAGAATATCCGAGAAAAGTAAGGTTAATTTATTAGGATAAAAAGCATTCGTTTCGAAAAAATTTGCAAAGTTAAGAGATTTAATTTTCTCTATGTTCTGATTCATCGTCCAGACGATGAAAGGATAATCCAGCCAATCAATAAGGTCAGAAGATAGATTAAGAATCAAGGTTCTAAAAGTTATGAAGAAAAGTAAAATAAATGTGCCTAAAAAAATTAAAAATCGCTTCACTTTGTAAAAAGATTAAATTTTACAATCGCCCAAAGGGCGGGAAAGCCATCTTTCCAGCCAATCTTTTTTCCCTCGGCATAGGTCCTGCCCCAGTAGGAAATGCCGACCTCATAAATTCTGATATTTTTTATTTTTGAAATTCGGGCAGTTACTTCCGGCTCAAAACCAAATCTGTTACTTTCCAATTTTTTAGCTATTTTTCTGATAATTTCTCCTTTAAAAACTTTGTAGCCAGTTTCCATGTCTGTCAGATTAAGATTTGTAAACATATTAGATAAAGTAGTCAGAAAAAGATTACCCAAGTAGTGCCAAAAATAGATGATTCTGTGTGGTCGATCAGAGATAAAACGCGAGCCATAAACTATATCTGCCTGATGGGCAAGAAAAGGCTCAAGCAGACGAGGATAATCATCTGGACTATATTCCATATCCGCATCCTGAACCATAGCAATATCACCTGTTGATTTTAAAAAACCATCTCTTACTGCCGCCCCCTTACCCTCATTTTTCTTTTTAGCAATGAATTTAATCGAAACATTTTTATTTTTGACTTTTGCTATTTTACTTTTGATTTTAGACGCGGTAGCGTCGCTTGATCCATCATCAACAATGATAATTTCTTTTTTTAAGCCTCGGGAATCGGCTTTAATAACTTTTTCAATGGCTGTAGCAATAAAGTTTTCCTCGTTATAAACCGGAAGAATTATTGAGAGTTTTTTCACAGGTTCTATTTTACCCTATCTGCTAGAATAATCAAATGAAGCAACGACTTCTGAATGTAATGTTTTTTTTGACTATTTCGGTTTTTTTTGTCCTGCTTTTACGAGACCCCTTTTCTCAACGGACTTTAATTCCTAATTTTGAGCCATTTCCTGACGCAATCCATTATGTTAACCCCGCCTTGAGTTTTCTTAAAGGTGAGGGCTTGAGGATAACCCGAGAGAGCAGGGGATTTTACCCAAGCGTTCCTCCTCTTTATTCTTTAATGTTATTACCTTTATACGCAGTTAATAACGATCCGAGAATGTTTTATTTTACAAATGTCATTTTGTCACTCTTGTCTTTTTGGCTCTTTTTCCTGGTTTTAAAAAAGTTGTTTAAAAATATCTGGATCATTGGTTTTGCCCTTTTTATTTTTGCCACCAGCTTCTATCTTTATTGGTACCCAACACTAGCTATGGCGGAGAACTTAACTCTGCTTCTTTTCATTGCCGCTCTTTATCTTCTTCTTTTAAAACCAGATTTTAAAAAAAGCCTTATTTCGGGATTTATCACCACTGCCTTTATTGCCACCAAGTATGCCAATCTTCCCCTTGCAGCTGTTTTATTTTTATTATATTGCTTACATATTTTCAAAGAGATCCCTAATAAAAAGGTGCGCTTTAAATTATTAACCTCCTTTTTTCTCTTTTCTTTTTGCTCTTTTATCTTATTTTTTGCTTACGAATACTTAATCAAGAAAAATGAGTTTATTACTGTTATACCGACAAATGACTCTGCAGCCAAAACCGCCTGGTTTTCCCTTGCTTATATCCAAACCAACATACCACACTACTTGGATGCTCTTATTGGTAATCCTATTCGTTTTTTGTGGCAATCAATACCACTTTTGCAAAAAATTATTGCCATACCTGCAGTTATTGGGCTTTTTATAGCCCTGTTGAGAAAGCCTTCTAGATTTGCAGGTTTTTCTCTGCTTGTAATACTTGCCATAAGTATCCTATTTCTTTCCTTCTTTTATACAGTCGACATGCGTTATATTAACTTCGCTATTCCAATTTTGATTTTGGGATTTGGTTTTTTTCTGGATATTTTTTCGAATAAACCCTTATTCTTTTATATAATATTTTCTGTTTTTTCTCTTTTTTATCTAGTAACAAATTTTCAACGGCTAAAATTTCAAGCCTCTTTAAATCTCAAATATGCTGAAACACCTTGGTACTACATATCTGTTTTGAAACTAAATGAATATTTTAAAATTGTTCCCAAAGGAGAAAAAAAACCAATTGTTATCTCTGCTTTAGCTCCTTATTTTGTGGATTTTTACAGCAACGGGAATTATGGTCTTCTTCCTCTGCATAATGATCAGGAATTCAGACATTCAAAAGAATTTGCTTGGGGGCCAAATGACTACAGTAATTTACTGCGACTTTATAGGAAATACCTTGATAAAGGTTATCCGGTTTACATTCATAACTATGGCTTGGGCAATGAAGATTATTTAAAAGACGCCTTCAAAGAGGTGGAGACAAATTTCCGTCTTCAAAAAGTCGCAGAAGGCTGCTATGATTTATGCAATATTTACAAATTGAGTCCTAATTTAGGAAGCTAAAATTTAACCTCATCTGTTATTTCTTGGAATTTGTAGATATGATGTTTGTCTTCAAAAATGAAAGTTTTTTGGGGCAGAAGTTCAAAGCCGGCCTTAAAATAAAGGTTGAAAACTAGGCGAAAAGTGTTTATTGGTGAGAGAGTAGGTGATAATCTGCTATTATCAACATCTGGCAAATAGAAGGCGTTCAAGATTCTAAACTTTTCTCTCAAAGCCGTCTGGTCTGCATTTTTCCAATCGTTTTCTTCTTTTAATGGAGATTTTATAGGGTGAGGTCCTTCATCAGATTGCAAAATAATTATCGCTTTTTTATTTTTGGTTAAAATTTTATCTATCATCTCAACCAGCTGAGTATTTAGGCATTGAAGCTGCTTTAGGTAATTGTCCAACTCCTTTTTTTCCAGTTGTTCTTCTGAAAGAACGTTGCATTTCTCATCAAAAACATATGGTTGATGAGGTAAGAGAAGATGGACGAAAACAAATTTCGGCCCTTTTAAATCTACAATTTCCTTAAATTTTTCAAATTGAAATAAGGCTGCTTTCTTATGCTCATTTCTGAAGTTGACAGTCCATGTTTCGGGTAAGAATTGATTAGCAATTGTAGCGTACATCGTTGTCTCAAGCAGTCTAGCCGTAAATTCGGTTCCTGCAGGAGTTTGATAATAGAAATTAAAATCAGCATTGTCGTTTTTTTTGCTAACCTGCCACCAAGAGCCCAGATTAACATAGGCGTAGCCGTTTGCTTTCAAACGAGAAATTACTTTGTTATTTTGAAAAAGCGATATTGCCGGGTTCCAATTTGCCGACTTTTCGCCTTGGCTATTTGCTAAATCGTCAAGATAATCTAGGTTTAAGGTAGAAGCTAAAGATAAAATGGTTGATGGATAATTTGAAAGGCTTTTCCCCACGATATAAAAACCCCGTTTTTTTAACTGGTTTAAAAATTTGCTATTATCAAATTTATACTCATTTTCAAGGGTCAATGAGCTAGCGTAGCGATCGGGGACTATGTAATAAATATCCGGTAAGTTCAGCTGTTTTTTTTGAACATCAGTATTTTCAATTAAAATCTTGGGCTTTTGTACTTTTAGGCTCGGTAGATATCTAAGTATGTTTATCAGCTGTAACAAAAAAAGAGAGAGCGAGACAACGGCTAACATTTTTGTTACTTCATTTAGATTTTTTTTAGTTCTGGCCAGGTGATATGCAAGAAAAATAAAAAGTAAAATCCCGACAGCGTTTGTCCCCAATCGAAACTGGGGAATAAGGTTCACCAAGTGTCCGAAAGAAAAAAATAAAACAATACTAAAAGAAGCTAGGATCGCAGCCTTATGCCAGTTTTTGTATAAAAAAAATAGAACCAGCATTAGGACTAGAGTCGCTCCTATAAAAATCACAAGGGGAGTGATTAAAATATCAAGTGGTAATTCAAATTTGTTTTTTTCAAAGAAAAATAGAATTGGGAAAATGGTAAAAAATACCGGATGTAAAAAGTAAAATCTTTTCATGCCTGTGTAGTATATAATAAATAAAAGTTCTATGAAAATTCTTGAGGTAAAACCCTTGCAAATCTCGGATGTAAAAGTTATTCGTTATCAAAGATTTAAAGATGATAGGGGATATTTTACTGAAACATATAGGGTGAGTGATTTCGACACCAATCCTCAAACTCCATTTCTAAAAAATGTCAGGTTTACTCAGACCAATGAAAGTTTTTCAAAAAAAAAGACTGTCCGTGGATTACATTTTCAATGGAATCCTTACATGGCTAAACTTGTTCGAATTGTAGAGGGATCGATGATCGACGTTGGATTGGATATTCGCAAGGGCTCACCGACATTCGGCAAAATTGTCGGATACGAGATGAGAGCCGACAATCAGCAAGAATATGCCCAGTGGATTTGGATACCGGTTGGCTTTGCTCATGGAGTTTTCTTTTTGGAGGATGGTTTGATGGAGTATTTTTGTACTGGTCAATGGGCACCAGAAACAGAAAGAGGAATATCGCCGCTTTCTCTGGATATTGATTGGAGCTTATGCGATATCGAGATTAAACATAAAATAGATGATATCTTATCCTCAACTGATTTTTTGAGCGAAAAGGATAGAAATGGCATGTCCGTTTCAGAATGGGCAGAAAGTCCTGATACCGAGAATTTTATTTATTCTTCTTAATTCCTACAATCAGTGTTAAACCAATAGGGGAGAAGCCGAAAGCCTCTTCTATCTTCAAAAGAAAATCTAGAATTAAGCGGGTTATTCTGGAGAAAAAAGATTTGGTGTAACGAAAATCTTCACGAATAGGTTTATTCAAAATTTTTTCATAAAAGAAATAGGCAAAATAGCCAACTAAATTCCAATAAGTGGTAAATTCTATCTTTCCTTTTAGTTTTTCGATCTTAGCTATTAGTTGACTCCTATCGTATCTTCTATAATGCCCCCACAGCTTATCCCGCTTGCCAAAAAAGAGCATATGAGCTGGAACAGAAATTACCAAAATACCGCCGGGTTTAACAAACGAAAATAGATTCTTTAGCGCAGCCTCATCATTCTTTATATGTTCTATTACGTCGCTGGCCAAAACGACATTGAAATCTCCTTTTCCACTAGTTTTTGAAATATCACCTCTTATAATCTCTATTCCTTTCATTACGGGATTTTTTTTCATCAAGTCACAAAGCTCTCTTGATAGTTCCATGCCAGTTACTTCGTAGCCTTTATCTCTAAAAAATCGCAAAACTAAGCCGTTTCCGGCTCCTATATCTATTAATTTTTCTTTATTCTTGCCTAGAATTTTTTTTATTTTTTTATAAATAAATCTGGCCAGGTTTGTTACCCGAAGATCATAATCGGAAGTCGAAATAAGTTTTTGTTGAGAAGATAAGCCTGAAAGAGTATAGTGCCCCATTATTTCTTGTAGCGCTCTGTGTCGGCTTCGATCATCATCTTGACTAACTCTTTAAATGTGGTTTTCGGTTTCCAACCCAAAACCTTTCTGGCTTTATCAGCTCTCCCGCGCAGCCCAAAGATTTCGGCTGGTCTTTTGAATTGAGGGTCGATCTTGACGTATTTTTTCCAATCTTTTATGCCCGCATATTCAAATGCCAATGTCACAAGCTCTTCAACTGAATGATTTTGGCCAGTTGCTACAACGAAATCTTGAGGCTCTTTTTGTTGGAGCATAAGCCACATGGCCTCAACAAAATCTCCGGCAAAGCCCCAATCTCGTTTGGGTTTTAGATCGCCAAGTCGGAGTTCGTCTGCTAAACCAAGCTTTATTTTTGCCACACCTCGAGTAATTTTTCTGGTCACAAACTGTGTGCCACGAATGGGAGACTCGTGATTGAAAAGAATACCCGATACCGTGAACATACCATAGGACTCACGAAAATTGACTGTCATCCAGTGGGCATAGACCTTGGCTATACCGTAAGGACTTCTAGGATGGAAGGGAGTATTTTCATCTTGGTAACTATTGGAGTTTGATAGACCGAACATTTCAGAAGTTGAGGCTTGATAAAATTTTGTGGTTGGAGAAAAAAGCTTTAAAACAGACAGCATGTTTAACACCCCAAGAGCATTGACTTCTGTAGTTAGTTTGGCCTGATCCCAAGAAGAACCGACAAAAGACTGAGCAGCCAAATTATAAACTTCTTCCGGCCTAATGTTTTTGATGATACTAATTAAAGAGGCCTCATCTGTCACATCTCCCTCAACGAAGTCAATGTCATCTGTTATATTAAGATAGTCAAGATTATCGTAGTTTGGAGTGGAGTATCTTCTGATCATTCCGTAAACTTTGTATCCTTTTCCTAAAAGAAATTTGGCAAGATATGGCCCGTCCTGGCCCAAAATACCTGTAATTAAAGCTATTTTTGCCATAATTTAGAATATTATATCAGAAAACTGATAAAATAAACTGATGCGACAGCGGGTAACCGATTTCTTGAAACGGCCTATAAGCAAGGACGTTATTGTCAATACGATCGGCAACTACCTCAATGTCTTTTTTGTTGCTTTATTTGCCCTTATTCTGGTTCGCATCATGACTCCTTCTCAATATGGTGTTTTGAGTGTTCTTTTAGGCATTGCTTATGTTTTGGCAAACGTCCTTGATTTTGGTACCACAGCTACTATTTATTCTTATCTTCCACCTCTGATTGGTGTAA
Source organism: uncultured Gammaproteobacteria bacterium (assembly GCA_964559705.1). GTDB lineage: Bacteria > Patescibacteriota > Microgenomatia > UBA1406 > GWC2-37-13 > CAZLGV01. Next base: position 105,380 of record CAZLGV010000001.1, read on the forward strand.
AAAGAAAACAAACCCAGCTCTACCAGTTCATAAAAACTACTTTTTTTTACCAATCAACCCTATCTTTGATTGTTATTGGACTTTTATTTTTAAGTTTTCCTTATCTGGATAGAGTATTCTTTAAAACCGGAGCGCCTAAATTAGAGCTCTATCTGACTACAATTTCTGTTCTTTTTTTTATCTGGCAGAATTTTATTACAAATATTTTGTTCTCCGCAAAAAAATTTTTCAAAGCAAACCTTTATATTAATCTGGCTAATGTTTTAAAAACATTAATTATTTTATTTCTTATTCTTGATCGAACTATAACTGTTGGGACAGTAATTTTTGTCTTTGGAATCGTTGGCCCGGCTATTTTTTTCTTTTTGTTATTCCTGGAGAAAAAGGATCTGGTCTTTGTCCTTTTGAAGTCCAAGGTGAAAAGAGAACAGTTTAAATTTGGCTATACTTTGACCTATTTTTTTGCTACCCAATTTTTCAATTTAGGCCTGCGAATGGACCTTTTTCTGTTGTCCTATTTTGGCTTGCGCAATGAAGTCGGCTACTATGGCTTGGCCCAGAAAATAATCCTTACGGTAATAACAACCGCTGTCAGCATAACCCAGGTTCTGTCTCCCAATTTTTCCAGTCTGAAATCAAAAAAAGAAGCTCGCCATTATCTGAAAATTGGCCTGTCTTATCTGACAATTCCTATTGGCTTGTTCATCCTACTTTTTATAACACCAAATCAAATTTTTCACTTTTTCTTTACTGATAAATTTTCCCAAACGGCAGCCATAACCAAAAGCCTAGTCTTTCCCTTTATCTTGTTTACTCTGGGCAATTTGCCACTTCTTTTTACCCTTTACACTTTTAAAAAACCTGAGTATATTCTTTACTCAAATGTAATTTTCTTCGCGAGCATGACCGTGGGCTGTTATCTTTTGATTCCCAAATACGGCGTCTTTGCTCCGGCCTACGTCATTGCCTTTTCCCTTATTCTGCCTATCCTGATTCAGACTTTTGGCTCTCTGCATGAATATAAAAAACTACCGGCTAAGTAATCTTCTTAAAGAGGTAAAAAACGAAGTCTTTATGGCTAAACTTTTTAATTAAAACCTTTTCCCCAAACTGGTCAAGCTCCCAACTTTTTGAACCTACAAAATTCTGTTCTCCAATTTCGGATATTATTAGTAAATAGGAAGAGTTCTTATAGGAAAATTCGTCATCTGGAGAGTAACCAAGCAGCCGTAAAATATAGCGATATTCATAGCCGACTGCAGCAATCGGAGTTTTGCGAATTACAAAAATGTTGAAGTTTTTTTTGGCTAAATCGATTTTGCCAATTGCCTGTTGTGTTTGAGTGTAAAGAGCCTTAAAACTGCGTTCTGTTTGAGCGTAAAACTTGGTTGGAAAAAGGCTGATCGAAAAGATCAAGAAAACAATCAAAATTGAAATCCGGAATTGCTGTTTGTTAAAACTTAGGAAATAAATAATAGTTAGCTGCAAAAATATAAGAAGTGGAAAAAGGTAAAAATATGTTGCTTGAAAGCGAAATAAAACCGTGTACAAAATTAGAGTTGAGGCAAAAGTCACAAAAAGAGAAGTGTTATTCTTGTTCTTCTGGATGAAAAAATATACAAATAACAGCGCTAAAAGCAGTATCAAAAATGAGGGCATAACCCAAGAGGAGAGAAGAGAATTCATAACAAATAAATTCTTAAAGGGATTTGAGGAGGGAATTGCCATCGAAACAGGGGTATAGGGATTAAGAAAAACTTGATAGGACTTGGTAATAAAAGTATTTTTAAACATTATGAAGTCATGCCTTGCTTCGAATAAAACAAGGGGGGCAAGAGTGATAAAAATTCCTAGGAAAAAGGCAATATTTTGTTTCAACTTTCCTTTTTGTATTAAAAGTAACCTTGCAACGGTAACGGGGATTGTCACGAGAAGGCTAACCGGGTGAAAATTCATTAATAAACCAGCAAATACACCATGCCAAATGGTCGATTTAAGAGTAAAATCTGCCTTCTTAAACATCAACAAAGCCACATAAAGTAACAGTGCGGGAATGTACGAGAAGGCATTGCCTGGATTTCTGGCTATATATAAAATATAAGGCGTTATGCTAATCCAGGCCGAGGCAAAAAGAGCAAATATTATATTTACTCTTGTCCGCAGAATATAAAAAACCAGACTGAGAAAAAAAGCTGAAATTAGCGCATTTGCGATAATAATTCCTTGGGGTTGAAATGAACTCAAAAAAAGGAAGGGGGCAAAAAGATAATAGTAGTATGGTCCAACGTGATAACCGCCAAATGAAAGCTTTGGACCAAGTAAAGTAATCTTTCCGTGCAAAATATCATACATCCAAGTTAAGTCTCTGCCAAAATCTGAATCAAAATAATATGAGCTTTGTATTTTATAAAGGAAAAGGCTTAAGACTGCTGCGAAAAAAAATAGTTCCGGTAAATATCTTTTTATCTTTGCCATACTTCGTATTGCAACTGCCTAAAGTTTAAGGTTTTTTCCTGCTTAAAACCTTTATCTCGCAGTGTTTTTTTATAATCAACGCCATGAATATCTGCAGTATAAGGAATAACGATAGTCCTTGGGCCAGGTGTACAGTGCGGGAGTGGGATAATGCTGATGTCTTTGCGATAATAGACAAGGGGATCTGCTGAGCTTGGAATCATGCAAACTATTGCTTTATTCGGTAGAGTTTTTGCTAGACTCTTCCAGTCTTCGCGGTGGAAATTCGGATTCAACAGGTAAATGAAAGAGAACAAAACAAATCCCGAAATTACAATGTATCGATATATCGAAGTCTTTTGTGTGCCAAAGGCAAGAAGAATTGCCAAGAGGGGAATCAGGTATAAAAATCTGAAATATTGAAAAAGCGGTGTAAAAACCGAGAAGAGAAATCCCAGAACAATAGGAAATATAAGCATAAGTGCCAAAATAAGGCCCTTTTTCTCTTTTTTCGCCCCTTTACCAGCAAAATAAAAAATTATCGCTGTCCAGAGGCCGGATAAAAGATAATATAAAACTTTAGGCTCAAAGCTTACTCGACCTACTACAAACTTTAAAGGAATAAGAAGCAGATTTTTGAGAGAAGCAGGGCCCAAGACAGCTTTCCAGTTGGCAACTGCGATTAACGTTTGGCGTGAATTTAAATATTGCTGGTAAAGGAGAGGAAGAAGAATTAAGAATGCAGAAGTAAGAATTAAGAATGAGACTAAAAAATATTCATATTGCTTTTTAAACAAGAAAATTAGCAATATTGGAATGATTAAGAATATGGAACCATAGAACGTCATAAGGCTTAGAACAAGAAATAGGTTTGCCAAGAAGAGATTATTTGAGCGAAGATACCAATTCTTTTGCGACTTTGGACTTCGCGAATGCGAAGAGGATCCAACGGAGGCAAAAAAATTCGGTATCGAGCGTATAATGAAATAGACTGCTGCAGTAAGTAGGAATGTAACCATCATATACATTCTTGCTTCTTGAGAATAATAAACAATCAGCGGATTAAATAAGAAAAAAGCCGCCGGCCACAAGCCTACCTTTTTATTAACCAATCGTTTCCCAATCAGGTAAACAAACCAGCCAGCCAATAATGAAAAAATTATTGAAGGAAAGCGCAACGCAATCTCACTGTAGCCAAATATATTGGTCCACAACTTCATAAATAGGTAATAAAGCGGCGGATGGAAATCAGCCGGAGAAAACCTCTGAATAATTTCTATTAGGTTAAATTGTCGGACTACTTTTGCTGTTATTCCCTCATCAAGCCACAAAGACTGATCCAATGCAATAAATCGTGTGAGGAGTGCGAGAAGAAATATTAAAGGTAGCATCTGAGCGGGATACGGGGATCGAACCCGTGTCTACTCCTTGGAAGGGAGTCATTGAGCCACTCAACTAATCCCGCAGTTAACCTTGAAATATTATATCAAAGTCTTCCCCTCGATTTATCCCTACTCCAACCTGGCTAAACTCAACTGGCATACCAACCACCTTGAGATTTTCTTTGAAAGCCAGAGAAATAATCTCAGTAAGATAATACTCACCTGTGATTTTTGATTTTTTAACTAAACCGATGTACTTTTTGAGGAAGTCAAAATCAAAACAGTAAAATCCTGCATTTAATTCTTGAATTTTGCGTTGTTTCTCATTTGTCTCTTTTTGTTCAACTATATTTATCACATTGCCAGACTTATCTCTTTCTACTAGTCCCCATTGTAATGTATCAGGATTGGTATATTTGGTGGTAATAAAACTAATTACTGCTTTTTCTTGCTTATGTAAGTCGATCAAATTTTGGATTGTTTTTTTCTGATAAAACATCATATGATCTCCCATACCAACTAGAATTAGCTTGGTATTACTATCTAAATCATTGAGGGCAATCTGAACAGCGTGAGCCGTCCCAAGCTGTTCGTTTTGCCTTACAAAAGCTACATTTTTATCCAGTAAGGCATCTCTTACGCTTTGTTCGAAAGCCCCAACTACAACTATTATCCTATCAACGAGACTCTCGAGCAGATCAACGGCGTAGACGATTAGAGGTTTGTCTGCTAAAGTTAAGGCCACTTTATTTATTTCTTTTGAACCTATCCTTGTGCCTTTTCCTGCAGCCAAAATTATTCCGTTAATTGTTCCAGCCATGGGGATGTTGTTTGTACCAGGTAACTAAAGACTTAACGCTGTCTTCAATTGATCTTTTTGGTTCCCAATCTAAGACTTCTTTGGCCTTTTTGGTTGAGGCGATTAATTTTGCTGGGTCTCCAACTCTGGTTTTCCCTTTTTTAACCTCAAAATCCGCTCCCGTTACCTGCTTCACCTTATTGACGATCTCGAGAACTGAGTTTCCTGTCCCTGTTCCCAGATTTATAATTTGACTTTGGCCCCCCCCAAGAAGAAATTTTAACGCAAGAAGGTGGGCTTCATTTAAATCAACAACGTTTACATAGTCTCGAATAGGGCTTTCATCAGGCGTCTCAACCTCAGGATAGGTTAGAGAGAAGGGTTCGATGCCTAATGCTCCTCTGACTGTATTTTGCATCAGGTGAAATGAGGGTTTTTTGGAGTCGCCGAATAAACCGTCGTCGGATGCACCACAAACATTAAAATAACGCAAAATGACGTAATTTAAGCCTTTAAGCTTAGCATACCACTGAATTACTTTTTCAGCCATATATTTTGACTCTCCGTAAGGTGAAATTGGCGAAGTTGGGTGTTTCTCATCAATTGGGCTATATTCTGACTGACCGTAAACAGCACAGGTTGAGGAAAAAACTATTTTTTTGATATTATTTTTAACTATTTGGTCAACTAAGTGCGCGCAGCCGTAAGTATTGTTGGAGAAATATAAACCTGGATCAGAGGAGGATTCGTCAACATTACACAAAGCAGCATAATGTATTACCGCTTCAATGTTTTTTTCTTTACTTAATATTTCGGACAAATCGTCGCGTAAATCCGCGGAGTAGAAACGCAGCTTTTCTTTTCCAAACTTACTCTCAAGAAGTTCAAGCGGCTGTTTATAACCTCTGGAATAATTATCAAGCCCGATAACCTCGTAACCTTCCTGCAAAAGTAGATAGGTGGCAACCGAGCCAATATAACCACCAGCACCAGTAACAAGGATTTTAGGCATAATTAGAATTGTAGCATGTGTTTGACCAAATCGAGAGAAAAAACCGAAGATAACAAATTTTTGCGACTTGGGAGGTGCCGAGCATAGCGAGGCGAGGGTTCCCATGGAGACAAAAATTTCGTTATTGAGGTTTTAACCTCTATTAGCTTTTTTTTTATTTAGGTAAACAATAAGCTCTCCAATAATGCCAGTTGTGATGATCTGTATGCCAACTATTATTAAAAGTATTCCGAGATAGAGAACAGGCCTTCTATAAAGAAGAACGCCGAAAAATAATCTTTCTATTGATAAATAAAGGCTTATTCCAAAACCGATTAAGAAAAGTATTCCTCCCAGAATGCCGAAAAAATGTAGAGGTCTTTCCGAAAATTTATATAAGAAATAGGCCGTTAGAGTGTCAAAAAAGCCGATAAATACTTTTCCTACTCCAAATTTTGATTTGCCGAATTTTCGTGGTCTGTTCTCAACCTCAACTTCAGTCACTTTATATCCATTGTAATAAACTGCTAAGGGGAAAAAACGAAAATTATTTGCATAAAAAGAAATATCTTTTAAGACGCTCCGTCTAAAAACTTTAAATGGCGCATTCATATCGGAATAAGGAGAACCTAGCAGTCTCAGTAAGTAATTTGCAAATGTTGAATAAAGCTTGACTAGAGAATTACTTTTTCTATTTTTCCTTTTACCATTGACTAAATCGAATCCTGCATTTATTTTATTTAGAAATTTCGGCAAATCTTTTGGATTATCTTGAAGATCCGCATCCATGAAAATTAATATTTCTCCCTGAGAATTTTCAATTCCCTTGGCAAGAGCTTCTCCTTTACCGCTTTGTTTTCTGTTTTTTAGCACCTTCAGACTCGTATCTTTGATTTTGCCAACCTCTTTATAGCTCCCATCTGTTGAACCGTCATCAACAAAAATAATCTCGTAGCTGATTTTAAGGGTTTTTAGAACGGCCTTAAGTTCTTTATGAAGTCGAGGAAGATTCTCTTCTTCGTTAAAAAAAGGAACAACTACGCTTAGCATATGCTTTTGATAATTGATTATTGTTTGTTACTTGTATCTTGGTTATTGGTTATTCTCTTGTATACTTCAAAATTTTCCTTCTGATAAACAACTCTATAATTGGGATCCAAGATTAACTTTTGATAGGCTGGAATTAAAACATTCTTTTCAGGAGTATTATATACTTCTTTGGGCTGTATAACAACATAATCCGCCTGTTTATAGTCTTTTGAAAAATTGTAAAAATATCTTCTGCCGGAGAACAAAGGAGCAAGGTGTCCTGTGGTTGAAATTTTAATATTATCGTCTTTGAGCGAGCCTGACCAAATGCGAGCTTCCTCCTTTTCTTTTTGCGGGTAAGCAACCGGATGAATGTTTCTACTCTTGGCAAAAGGCAGAGGCCCCCTAAAATAGGCAAAGATTAAGCTGACAGTTAGAATAAAGACAGATAGAGTCTTATAATTCGCAATTCGCAATTTGTAATTCGTTAATTTCTTCAATCCATATATTGCCGAGATAAAAACAAATGGGGTAATGACTGATGTGTAATGATAGATTATATTTCTTAAATTAGGATTTTTTGAAAAAAGATTTATCGCAAGCTCTGGTAAGGCAATAAGTAATTGGATAGGTGAAAGTAGTGATAAGAATCCCAGAGGTCCCAGGAGGTTAAAAAGATAAGAATATGTTTTTGGATTTGCGATCACTTTAAAACTTGCAAAAAGGGGATTTTCTTTGGCCCAATCAAAATATTTAAGGGCAAAATGTTCGTTGCCGCTTCTGAAGTAGGGGATTATCAGAAAAACCGAAACTAAAAACCAAATGAGACTAAAAAAAATTATTTTATAGGCAATTTTTTTATTTTTTTCCTCTGCGAAGAACAAAAGATAGATGCCAAAAAAAGAAGTGGTCAGGGCTACTTGCTCTTTGGTTAAAAGAGCCAGGGCAAAAAAAAGAAAGCTTAAGTTGTATCTTCTAGATAACCAAAAGTGAAACATAAAAAGGAGAAATGTTGTTGATAGAGTAACTGCATGAAATTCGAATATATTGGCCAGCTGTAAAGGTGGGTAGAGAAGATAGGTTAAGGAGAACAATAACGAAAACTGGTTTTTATATTTATTTTTTTTAAATATAATGCCAGCGATTTTATAAACTGCCAAAGTCCCTAGTCCTAAAACTAAAGCTTGGATCACAAGTAATGTTGCCGGCGACTGATAAATGAAATACAATGGCGCAAGTAGGGCTAAAAAAAGATCATTGTGAATTGCCATTCTTTTAATTTGTTCCGGGCCGTAAATATTGGTCATCTCTAAAAATCTGCTCCAGTCTCCGGTTTTTATCGCCATATAGGTGTTGTAGACAGTCTGATGCATTATCCCCAAATCAAAGTAAGAAGCATATAGAGTTTGGTAGCGAAGGATAGTAAACCAGGAAAAGTAAACAATATAAACAATTATGAAAATCCAAAGCAAGATTTGGTATTTATTTGTTGCCTGAGTGGTATTTTTCATGGATTTCTCGGAGTCGAGTATTGGTAACATGGGTATAGATTTGGGTTGTTGAAATATTTTTATGGCCAAGCATTTCTTGAACGGATCTTAAATCAGCCCCATGGGTCAGCAAATCTGTGGCGTAGGAGTGGCGAAGAATATGAGGACCAATTCTAAAAAGAATGCCTGCTTTTTTTCGGTATTTATCAATTAGTCGTTCAATCGAGCGAACCGAAAGCCTAAAATTTTCATCTGATAAATCTTTTTTTGTTTCTTGCCCTGAACCGTACTTGTTCTGGTTCAGGGTGGGTCCGGAGTATCGAACAAATAAGGCTCGATAGGGATCTTTTCGTTGTTGAAGATATTTTTCAAGAGCATCCTTTGCTTTTTTTGAGAGAAACACAACCCTGGCTTTCCCTCCTTTTCCAATCACTCCAAACTCACCTGAATCTAAATTGACCTGTTCACGATTAAGATTTGCCAGCTCTGACACACGAAGGCCAGTCGAGAAGAGGACTTCAAGTATGGCTCTATCTCGTAGGCCCGTCTCGTCTTTTGTCTCTACCACTCTAAAAAGCTTTTCTAATTCGTCAGGTAGCAAAAATTTGATGTTTCTGTCTCTTTGCTTTCCAAGTTCAATCATTTCAGGGGGAATGACCTTAAGTTTTTGTTTAATTAAATAGCGAAAAAGAGAACGTAGGGCAACCAGAAAATAATCCTGGGTTTGTCTTTTTAATTGTCCTTTAAAAGGGTTTTTATAACTGTTAGCCAAATAAAGCCTGAAGCTCCTAATCGTATTCTCATCGATCTTTTCAACTTCAAAATCTTTTTTATCTTTTAATAACCAACCTTCAAAGAAGCTCAAATAGTAACCGTACATTTTGACTGTTTTTTGTGAAAGATTTCTGTCCAGCTCACAATACTCCAAAAAGCGAATTACTGACTCTTTGATGCCCATAATGTCATCTTAAACGACATCGAAAGTGAAATCAAGAAGGGTGCCGGTGGAGGGAGTTGAACCCCCACGCCTTGCGGCACAGGATCCTAAATCCTGCGCGTCTGCCATTCCGCCACACCGGCAAATTGCAAGTTAATTATAACATGGGAGCTTCTTTGACCTGAATAGGTGTGAAAAGTTTGTCAGGCCGTTTACTTAGCCAAAAAAGGCCGAAAATAAGTATTGCGCTTATTGACATTGTTCGGATTGCAAATGGACCATCATAATGCTCTGCAATATATCCGATTAAAAAATTACCTACAGTCAAAGCCACAAATTGCAGAGATACGTAAAGACTGGTTACTCTACCTCTTATTGAATCATCAACAACATACTGAAATATGCCATTTGTTGTTGCCAATCCAGATACGAATCCAAACCCTCCCAAAAATAATAAGAAAAAGGCTAGGTAGAGATTTGAAGTCAAACTAAACAAAACAAGAGCTAGAAATGCCATAATGCTTCCACCCCCAATAAAGACAAAGGGATTTAGTTTAGTGCGCATAACTGAAACAAATACCATTCCCAGGAAACCGCCTACTCCCGAAAAGGAATACAAATAACCTAGGGTAGAAGCATCTCCATGAAAAACATTTTGAGTGATAACCGGCATTATGGCTACATAGGGCCAGAAAAAAAACCAGGCAGTGGTCATCAGAGTGAAAAGAGTTCTTATCTGACGATGTGACCGTACGTATGCAAGTCCGTCTAGAAAAGCCTTGAGAGGATGTAGATATTGCTGAAGAACAGGCTTTTTTATCTTCATTAGGATAAGGATAAAAGCCAGAACGATAAATGAAAGTGAGTTAACTAAAAAAGCTCCGCCCACGCCTGTTAGAGCTATCAGTATTCCTGCGGTTATTGGTCCTATTATTCGGGACAAATTAAAAATCCCGGCTTGAAGGGCAACAGCAGACGACACATCCTCTTTTCCAACCATTTCAATCATGAAAGACTGTCGTGTGGGAACATCTATAGCATTGGAGATCCCTAAAAGAAAGGCAAGCACAATAACTTCGTAGACATTGATTATCTGAAACATGGTTAATATTGCTAACATGAAAGCAAAAAAAGCTGAAGATATTGAGGTAAAAAATAAGATTTTTTTTCTCGGAACGCGGTCAATTAACCAACCACTCAAGGGCGTGACCACCAGAAAGGGTAAAGTGCTAAGTCCGGCAACCAATCCTACCCAAAATGCAGAATGAGTCAGTTGTAAAACCAGCCATCCTTCAGCTACCATCTGAAAGTGCGTGCCGATTAAAGAAATTGATTGGCCAAAGAAGTATAATTGAAAGTTTTTATGCGAAAGAGCCGGAAAGATTGCCAGGAATTTTTGTTTCATATTTGCCTTGTTTTAAGACTTTTTGCTGCTAGATAGCCGAAGATAAAACCCCCGACGTGAGCAAAAAAAGCAATTCCTCCCTGATTTAGATCATAACTGGCCAATGAACCAAGCCCAGCAAAAACTTGGGTAATAAACCAGTAGCCCAAGACAACAGATGCTGGCAAATCAATTATTGTCCAGATTAAAAATAGAGCCACTAATGTTTGGACTCGCGATTTTCGAAAAAAGACGAAGTATGCTCCTGCAACAGCCGAAATAGCCCCGGATGCGCCAATCATTGGGACGGTACTGGTTGTGGCAAAAAAATATTGGGTTATAGTGGCAAAAAATCCTCCTGCCAAATAAAAGAATAAGTAGAGGATATGTCCCAATCTATCCTCAACATTATCACCAAAGATATGTAGAAACCACATGTTGGATAAAATATGGAAAATTCCGCCGTGTAAAAAAAGTGAGCTAAAAATGGGTTGATATGAGGACAAAATAAATGCGTTGAAGTCTCTGGGAATAAACCCATATTGATAAACGAATAATTCAAAATTTGAAGATCCCAATTGCAGAAAAAAAACGAAAACACTTGAGAAGATAATAATGTAATTTATATAAGGAGTCGTCAGTCGGGGAGTAGAATCTCTAATCGGAAACATAAGTTAAAACTTATTATAAATGCTGATAAGGTATAATAAAAACTAAACTTTTGGAGGAGTCGCATAGTGGACGAGTGCGCACGCTTGGAAAGCGTGTATAATCGTAAGATTATCATGGGTTCGAATCCCATCTCCTCCGCATGTTTACTGTCTGGCTTTATTCTTTAGCAAGTGTTTTTATTGTCAGTCTAATTTCTTTGATTGGGGTTACGACCTTTCCTTTAAAACACCCTAGAAAATTGGAAACTTTTTTGGCCTGGATGATTAGTTTTTCAGCCGGAGCATTTTTGGGAGACGTATTTATTCATCTTTTACCGGAAATCGTTGAAGAGTCGGGCTTTGGCCTAGAAATTTCTCTCTATATACTTCTGGGAATAATTATCTCTTTTATTATTGAGAAAATTATTCACTGGAGACACAGCGAAATGCAGACAAATAAAAAACATTATCATCCTTCAGCCATCATGAGTTTAATTGGAGACACCATTCACAACTTTATCGACGGTTTGATCATCGGTGCGACTTATCTGATTAATATCCCGGTTGGCATTGCAACCACGACCGCTGTTGTCTTTCATGAAATTCCCCAAGAAATTGGTAATTATGGTGTGCTTTTGTATGGTGGTTTTTCTAAAAAAAAAGCTCTTTTCTTCAATGTTTTAACAGCCCTGACGGCAGTTTTGGGAGCTGTTGTTGCTCTTCTGGTTGGCGGTTCGGCCGAAGGCGCCACAAAATTTCTTATTCCTTTTACCGCCGGCCACTTCATCTACATAGCAGGTTCGGATTTAATTCCCGAACTTCACAAGGAAGTGGCCTTTAAAAAAAGCTTGTCGCAGTTTATTTTTCTCGTTTTAGGAATTATAATAATGGCATCTTTGCTTTTATTAGAATGAAAAAAAGTAATCTAATCATTTCTGCAGTAGGAACTGCTATCGTCCTTGGGTTTCTTTTTCTGGTTTATAGCCTCTCAAATAAACCCCAAACCCAAGTAGTAAATCAGGAAATAAACAAAATCTTAGCCACGGATCATCTCAAATGGTCTCCGGCTAAAAAAAACATTTTGGTTGAATACAGCGATTTTCAGTGCCCGGCCTGCAAAAATTTTCAGAGCATCTTAAAACCCTTTGAGGCTTCGGGAAGTTCCAATTTTGATATAACTCAAAAAGTAACTTTTGTCTACAGGCATTATCCGCTTGTAGCTATCCATAAGAACGCTCAAGCTGCAGCCTACGCTGCCGAGGCAGCTGGAAAACAAGACAAGTTTTGGCAAATGCACGATCTTTTATTTGAAACTCAAGACACATGGGCAGAAATGGCTAACGCTGATAGCCATTTTAGAGAGCTGGCTTCACGATTAAAACTTAATATAGATAAGTTTGTTAATGATCTTGCTTCTCTTGAAGTCAAAAAAAAAGTCCAAGAGGACATACTTTCTGGTGATCAGGCAGGGGTAAGTAGCACCCCTACTTTCTTCTTAAACGGTAAAAAACTTGATAATCTCAGATCCTATGAGGAATTTGTTTCTCTCTTAAAATCTCAACAATAGGATGAAAATTTTTCCAATAAAGACAGAAATCATCCGAGCTAATAAAAAAACCTTATTCGACATACTCGATCGATATCTACCCTCTAAGTTAGAAGAACGATCTATCGTGGTTATAACCTCTATGATTGTTTCACTCTGTGAAGGTAGCGTTGTACCTTTGGGTAAGATTGACAAAAAAGAGTTAGTTAAGAAAGAGGTCGACTACTATATTCCCTCAAGTATTCATAAAGAAAATATCGGAGTTACCATCAAAAACAACATGATGATTTTCTCAGGAGGTATTGATGAGTCAAATGGTGGAGGTTATTTTGTACTTTGGCCAAGAAAGCCGCAAAAAACAGCCAATGAGGTCAGGCGTTACCTAAGAGCGCGATATAAACTTAAAAATATTGGAGTTCTGATCACCGACAGCAGAATTATACCTCTAAGGTGGGGTACAGTTGGCGTTACACTTGCTCACAGCGGCTTTAAGGCCTTAAAAGACTATACTGGCAAAAGAGATCTCTTTAGTCGCAAATTCGAATTTGAGATAGCTAATATTGCTGATGCCTTGGCTGCAGCTGCTGTTGCAGTCATTGGCGAAGGGGCTGAGCAGACTCCTTTGGCTATAATTGAAGATATCGCCTTTGTTGAGTTTAATCAGAAAGATCCAAGTTCTTCAGAACTATCAAAACTTCATGTTGGCCTAAAGGACCCGATCTTTCAAGCTTTATTTAAAAACGTACCATGGCGCAAAGGAGGCTGAGGCTAAAAACTGGGGGAAAGGGGATTTTAGATTGTTATAACAGGACAAAATCCGATATTGAGTAGGGGAAATGTGCCAAAAAGTCATAAGAGGCAAGGAAGAGCAAAATAGGCGAATAATTAAAAGAGAATAAGTTTTATTATCTCTAATTAATTTTTAATTTTTCAGTTTTAATTTTATAATTTGAACCACTTCTCCCAAGGACTGAACCTGCTTGACGTCGTAAAAGATACAATTTACGACGTCTTATCTGCTTCCTTCTCCCGCTAGCAGTCTCCCTATTTTTTGCCAGAAGTTCTTTGCCATTATTGGTCTTATTCGAGAAGAGTATACGACCTCTCTCGTTGTATAATCCTCGCGAATTCTTTATTACTTTTGTTTTTCTTCTATTATTCTCGTAATTAGCAGATGTCTTGCTTGCTTCTCCCTCAGTTCTGGTGTCGATTAAAATTAGATTGTTTTAACAGTCCAAATTGATATTTTTGAAGCTAAAAACACGTCATCCTCAACTTGATTGAGGATCTACCTTATGTTTAGTTTAGAGCGTAATATTAATCTAAACGATCAATTTCGAGCCTAAATATGAGAGTTATCAAACTATATCAGGGACGTAATTTAGAGCGTAGTAATAGCCTATTTGTTTAATTTCGAAGCTAAAAGTTATCCACATTTAAGTTGTATTGCGGTTATTTGTGTCTAAGGATTTATTTATAAATAAATTACTATAGGATAATCTCACACGTCCGTGAATTATCCCTAACGTAGCTCAAAGAGCGAAGTGGGACTTCCCTCTTCTCCACTTTGGCCCACCCCTTATTTTTCTGTTAACAAAACAAGATAAAATATTATTTTCTCAACCTGAAAATTTATCGCTTAATTTGCCTAAAACTCTGCCTATTTTTCCTGTGCCATTGCTAACAGACTCACCTATCGTGTTCCAATATGTTCGTGTCGCCCAAATCTTTAACCTCGTCCATAACTTTCTCGTATCGTCTGCTCCGCCTAATCGTTCTGAGAATTCTTCCCAATTATCATATTGTCTTAAAAAATTAGTTATTTCGTCCTGGGTCATTGATTGCTTTATGAAATCTATTGCCAATTTTGCTAAAAGAGGTACTTTTTCTTTATCTTTGGGCTTCAGTCCAGATGGTACCCGAACAAAATACCTAAATAAATGGGTTACTGGGTTAAAAACTGGGAGAATTCCATATTCTGTAATCAAACCCCAAGGTGCAAGTGTTTCCGGATCAACCTCAACCTTAATATCATCGAAGGCTAAAAACAATCTCCCCATCCCATCAGCGTCTGTTCCGACCACAAACTGAGTTAATTTTTTTCTTTCGGGCCAGTATGGATATCTAATTCCCTCGATTGTAATTGGCACACCTTTAAAATTTCTTTTAAGTTCCGCTTTTGCGTCTTCGAAATAATCCTGGTAAGGACAAAGTGCAAGAATATCAACGTCTCGTACTGACCCGTTTTCCCTTTTCACCGAAGGAGGTTCAGCCTGATATAAAGAAAAAGTTCTTGACTCTGGGTGAACCATTCCGATTTGAGTTTCTGGCTTGATTTGACTTGAGATTACTCCGCCGACGAAAACGTATGGGAAACCATAACTGTCTAGTACATCCCTAATCTCACCCAAAAGTCTTAAGTAGTTCTCTCCCTGCTCTAAAGGGCTTAGCCTTTCCATCAAATTGTGGATATTGTAGCAGATTAGCTTACCAGCTCAGGGTTAATAAAGCAATTATGATGACGAATCCCAAAACAAAAATGTATTCGCGAACAGTTTGGATAAAAAGTCTGTTATCAAGATAGGCGTTGGTTAGACCGCCTAAACTGTAGTAGGTAGCTGCTAGAATCAAAGCCAAAACTGTTGTCTGAAGAGGTAAAAATGAGATAAGGATTGCGATTTCTGCCAAAACTAGACTAATAAAAAACGCGTGTATCATAATCTCTTTTTCTATATTTTGCGTTAATTTAACTGTCCAGAGTAACTGTAGACTAATCGGGAACATCACTACCCCCGTCGCCAGCCCGTTTATCAAAAAATTCTCTTTGAACGAAAATAATATATTTGAGATAAGAAAAATAATAACTGTGTGATAAAAATAATTTACTGAAAAGGCTGCTCTGTAGAGCTGTAAGCTCTTCTCCACCCCAACATTAAAAATATTTGATGTCAACAGGGTGGCATAGACTGAAACTGCGTATAGCCCGATAAAAGGAATGCGAGTAAGCCATCTTACAGGAAATAGAAAGTAGAAAAGATAAAAGGAAACGGTGAAAAAAACAGGTGTTAAAAACAGAGTTATCCACTCTGACTTTTCTATGTCCTCAACTATGGAAAAGTAAGTCAGGCCGTAGCTGGCTAGTATAAATACTGGAATAAAAATCCAGGCATTTTCAAAAAAGAAGAAAGTTGAAAACAACATTAAAAATGTGAGGATAAGTGTGCTTATAACAAAGCGGACTCTCTTCTCTACCTTGAGAAAGAAGGAATCCATTTTTGACCTATTAAACATAAGTTAATTTTAGGCTAAAAACTCTTCCGGAATATCGAAATTTGAAAAAACCTTTTGAACATCATCTAAATCTTCAAGGCTTTCAACCAGGGCGATAATTTTTTTTGCCTCACTTTGATCGGAAATTTTTACTGTAGTTGTTGGCTTGTAATCTTCCTGCGCTCCTTCTATCTTTCCTAAGTTTTCAAATGGAAAATAAACTGTCCAGGAAGTTTTGTCCTCTTCAATATCAAAAGCCTGATTCTCTTCGGAGAATTTCAAGACATCTTCCTCTTTTTTGTCTGACTTGTCAAAAATTATTGAGGCGCACTTTTTTAAAAGGTATGCTACAGAGCCCTTATTCCCAATTTTTCCCCCATGCTTATCCATAACTGTTCTTATTTCAGTTAGGGCTCTATTCGAATTATCGGTTGTCACTTGAATCATGAGCAGAATACCAGAAGGTCCAAATCCTTCATAAATCATCTCTTGAAGTTTATCCTTGTCTGGACCAACTCCTTTATTAATTGCTCGCGCAATGTTTTCCTTAGGCATGTTTTCCTGCTTTGCCTGTTCAATTGCCATTCTAAGTTTGACGTTGAGGCTTGGGTCTGTTACTCCTCCGCCCTCAAGGATTGATATGGTAATTAATCTAGCCAACTTGGAGAAAATTTTCCCTTTTTGTTGATCTTTGAGTCCTTTTTTTCTTTTTATTTGAGACCACTTTGAGTGTCCGGACATATCCCTTATTATACTTTATACTTGACTCCATTCATGTAAACTGAATGGGGTTGACATCGCAAATAATTGACATATACTTACCTAATTATGACCGATTTAGAAATCATAGAACAAAGAGCTGTTGACGCTGCAATTAACCAAAAATGGACTGAGGCAATAGCTTTAAATAAAAAGATTGTCAGCTCTGATAAAGCCAACTTGCGAAGTTATCTTCGCTTAGGATTTGCTTACATTCAAACAGGACAATTCGAAAATGCAAAAAAGAGTTATAAGAAAGCCATAAAACTCCAACCCAGCAACCAACTAGCCCATGACAATTTAGAGCGTATTAAAATATTGGAATCGCGAGGCAACAAGAAAAAAATAAAAAAGGAGCTTAAACTTGATCCAAACTTGTTTCTAGATCTTCCTGGTAAGACTAAAAGCGTAGCCCTAGTTAAGCTTGGACAGAAAAATATTTTAGCTCAACTGATTATAGGTCAGGAAGTTTATTTAAAACCCAAGAAAAGAAAAATAGAAATCAGGACTCAGTCCGGCGAATACATAGGCTCATTACCTGATGATCTTTCTCGAACCTTATTTATCTTCATCAAGGGAGGCAATCTTTATTCTTCTTTTATTAAAGAAGTATCACTAAGTAGGGTTGTCGTTTTCATAAGGGAAGATAAAAAAAGTAAAAAGTTTTATAAATATGCTTCTTTTCCAAAAAATATTCAGGCTGATATTGCTAAACTTTCAAGTGAAGAAGATCTCTCTGAAGCCCCGGAGGATGAAGAGGACATCGTTAAAGGAGAACTTGAGCACTTAGCCGAGAATCTGACTACTCATGAAGATAAAGTCTACATTCCTTATTCCGAAGATGTCGAAGATGAAGATAATCTCGAGGAATAATGTTTTACCTTTTTTTTGAAAAAAACAATTGTTCCTTTTGATCTGTTATGCCTGATTATTTTTTTTACATCTACTGGAACTCCAAAATCCCTCATGGACCGCCAGGCCAAGATAAATGATATCGCAAAAATCAGAATGAAAATAAAAAAAAACATATTATTCAACTGCCCAATCTTTTTCCTTTTCTCCTAACCTAATAATTATATCAGAAACAGAACTTTTTCCTTTAGTCAACTTGCAGTTAAAAAAATGGGAAAGGTCCTTTGCTGTTTTAGAAAATGATTCATTTTCTTCAGTCACCGAACAACCATCCGAAGCAGAATTATCTGGGGAATAATCGACAACTCTGACCCCAGAACCCTCTAATATTCTACTTATTAAGGCAGCATTTTTCGCCTTATCTGAGTAAAATATTTGTACACTCCTCTTTTCAATTCTATAGGACCTATTAAAAAAGATTCCTTGTGTCTGTTTTACAAATTCTTCTTCTGATAAATAATGTTCATTATTTTTTTTTGACGTTGGAAGATTAACTATTTGATTGAAGTTTTTTCTTTGAGCGGCAAAAAATTGTGAATATAAATATATTCTGTCGAAAATTCCGGCATTTGAAGAATTTAGAAATAGTTCTTTAAATCCAGGCAGACTTGTCTTTTCAGGTAATTTATCTCCATAATATACAACTGCTGATGGCTGATAGAAATAAAAATCGACCATTGATGAAGATGCAGATGAGAATGTCTTTGGCAATATTTCTTTTTTATGCTCCAGGCTTATTAATTTACCTAATGCTCCAACCCGATAATATTTATAGCCACCAGGAACTAGAACTTTCAGGTCTGGATTAAATTTGATAACATAGTCTATTTTGTCGGATAAGCTGATCGAATAAAGAGAAGCTATCTGGCCGTAAAAAAGAACGTTTATTCTATCTTTTCTGTTTAAAAAAAGAGATTTTGAGAAATCTTTTATAAATAAAACTATTAATAGTAAAAAAATAAATAAATATTTTTTCATAATTTTCTAGCTTTTAGATGATAGTTTGTATTATACGAAGATGTTGCAAGCGTTTAATAATTTCCTCCTTAGGCATGTGCTTGAGAAGAAAAATCTTTTTAATTATTGAAAGCGAGGCTTCTACTTCCGGTTGAACGACCGAGTGCACTCCCAAATCTTTCATTCTTTGTTGATCTTTTTGCTGGTGAGCTCTGGTTATAAGAAATATCTTAGGATTTAGCTTCTTGGCGTTCATAATTACAGCTTCCTGCTCTGTTTCCCCAGGCACAGCAGAAATAAGAGCTAGTGCATTTTCTGTTTCGGCAAAATCCAGCACATCCAAATCAGTTGGATCGCCGTAAATTATATTAATTCCTTCTCTTTTAGCTCGCTCAACCGTGCGAAAATTATAGTCCACCGCTACGAAAGGAATGTTTGCCAAACTCAAAGCTCTGCCAACATGAGATCCAATTCTTCCGTAGCCGCAGATGACCACGTGCTCTTTTATGTTAAAAGCCTCAAGATGAGTCTGATCGAAGTCGATTCTGTTTTTAATAAACATGTCTAGAACTGGGACAAAACGTTTGAAGAAACCGCGTACAGCAGCGTAAAGCGCATCTTTATTGCTGATAACAATGGGCGTTAACATCAAGCTAAATAGTACCGAAGAAATTATGAACAGATATTGCTCTGAATTGTAGACTTTGTTAGCATAGGCCAGAGATAAAAGTATGAATGCATTTTCGCTTACTTGAAAGAGAAAAACTGCCAAAGCAAAAGCCATTCTTGAGCTAAATTTAAAGTAAAGAAAGACTATCAAAAGAACAGCGGCCTTAACTAGGACTATCAGTGATCCAAAAAACAGTATATTGGGGACAAGAGGGACTATTTGGGGTATTTTGACATGTGTACCGATATAGATAAAAAATATTATCGCCATCAGATCTCGAAGTGGCCTAATCTGCGAGAAAATATGATAATGTTCAAGTGTTTGTGAGACCAGAACTCCTGCAATAAAGGCTCCAACCAATATTGGCACACCAAAGCTTGCGGACAGGGAAGCTACAGCGAAGATAAAAACTATAATAAAAAGGTTAAGAAGCTCTCGCGATGTTTTTGCTATGCGGTTAAATAATTTAGGAATTATTTTTCTTCCTAGATAGTACATGGCAAATAAGATCAGGGCTGCCTCAGCCATACCGAAGGCTATATCTTTAATAGCTTCTCCGTAGGAAGCTATCCCATTGTTAAATTGGTTAAAAATTATGATAAAAGGAACAAAGGCGAGATCCTGAAACATCAAAACTCCAAGAGCAATTTCGCCAATTAAAGAATCCTCTTCTCCCCTATCCTGGATGATTTTGGCCACCACCGATGTAGATGAGGAGGTAAAGGCTAAAGCAATAAGGAACGACTGCAACAGGCTAAATCCAAAAAAAACACTCAAAAAAGTTATAGCTGCTGCCGACAATAATATTTGGATTGTTCCGCCTATAATTATGAATTTTTTAAGCAAAAAGAGTTTCTCCAGATTTACGTCTAAACCGACTGTAAAAAGCAGGAGGACTATGCCGAAATAAGCAAAATTATTGATGAGCTCTTGCGAAATTAATCCTTGTAAAGCATTGCCCAAAACAATTCCTCCGATGATGTAGCCAATGATCGGCGGAATCTTAAATTTTTTGGCGATAAATCCTAAAAGAAACGGGATCAGAAGATAAATGAAAAAGTTTAAGAAAGTAGTTGCAGGAATATCACCCATATTAAAGACTATAGCAGAACCCCTGGCAAAATTCCAAAAGGATAGAGAGAGTTTTTATGCCCTTTCGTCGACGTAGTGTACTTTTCCTATGAATTTAGCATTACCCGGTACTGCATCATATGTAAGCCCTGCACTTGTTATCTCGTCTCCCCGTAATGTGTCTACTACTACTCTCCCTTCAGCATCACGATAAGTGAGAGTAATTGTTGCCTTATCGATTACTTCCATTCGTCTTGGGAGACGACCTGTTTGTTCTTGAGGATCTTGTTGATATACATTCATTTTTGTGTCAATACCAAATAGGGTCCTTCCCTGCTCTGCCTCTTTCTGTGTGCCACCTATCCAAATAATTCTTCCCTCGACTCCCATAGGCGAATAGTAGCATACACAGGCTACATAGTCAATTTTTATTTCGTTAGAATTCGTATTTTAATGTCCAAAATCATATACGATCGTGAGTTAAAATGATAATTATGATTCTGTTAAAATAAGGATGTGAAAATTGCAAAGTGGACGACTTATTTATTAATTGCTGCTGGAATCATTCTTTTAATTTTGTTTTTGAATCAAACTAAATCAACCCCGATTAAATCGGGGTCAACATCTTCGCAAACAAAAGCTTCTGCCCCGCCTGATTGTAGTGGTGAATTGACTCCTTCGCAGACAGAAGGACCTTATTATAAAAGCGGTTCACCTGAGCGTAAATCCTTAATCGAAACAGGCGTCGTTGGTGAAAAAATTACTGTTACAGGTTATGTTTTTGACCAAGACTGCAAACCTGTTGCCAAAGCTTGGCTTGATTTTTGGCAAGCAGACGGCAATGGAAATTACGATAATCAAAGTTTTAGACTTAGAGGCTATCAGTTTACAGATGAAAAGGGAGGCTACACTCTTGAAACAGTAATGCCAGGAGGATACTCAAATAGAACTCCTCACATACATTTAAAAGTAAAAGCGGCAAATGGCCCCGTTCTGACAACACAGCTTTACTTTCCTGATCAGCCAAGAAATCAAACAGATTCAATTTTTAATCAAGCTCTAATTGCAAACTTTGACGGTAAAACCGCTTCCTTCAACTTCGTAATCCCAACCGAGTAAAAAAGAGCCTATTTTATTTCGGGGACTTGCTGGAGTTGCATTTGTATTTGCGTCTCGTTCTCATTACCAAATGTGATTAGCGCTCGATCTTTGTTTTGAATAATTCTCTCAAGCAAATTGTCTACCCTGTTCCCATTAAGATAAAATTTTAAACTTCCGCTATCCCCAGTACAGAATGTTTCTTTAGTTCCAGTCGTCAGGCAATCTGCTGTTAATTTAAACGGCAGTGTCTTGAAAAAATCATCCCAGGTAACAGCTTCTTCTTTGATATTAATTATGTTTGGGCTATCTGCCTTGATAAAAACCACAGATGACAAGTTATGATACATAGGTGCGGTAAAAATTCTAAATGTACTGTTGGTAAAAATGGCAAAGCCTGCCTTGTAATTAACTTCTCTGGGGATAAATTTTTGGATTAATGTCTTATCCTGCCTTGTCCTTTGGCCGCTTAAAAAATAGATGACGGTTGAAACAACTAATAAAAGTAAAATGGTTAGAATAATTCCTTTTTTCATAAATTTTTTACTTGAAAAGTTGGCGTTCGCAGTCTATGCAATATCTGGCTTCCGGTATAAGCGTAAGTCTTTTAAGCGGAATCTGCAGACCACACCTCTCGCAGTAACCGTACTTGCCTTTGGCAATCTTCTCCAGTGCCAAAGCAATATAATTTAATCTTTTCTGTAAGTCTTTTATCTGCGCCTGGACGGTATCATGCCCCACCTGCTCTCTGACGTCTGTATCGACCGCAGCATTATCCGAAGCGTGGTCTGGATCATTGAAAGGATCATTCTTTTTCAGCTCCTCTATCTGATAGAGAACTGTGCTTTTCTCCTCTTCCAGTTTTTGATTGAATTTTTTGATGTCCGATTTGCTTAGTTTTTTTAGCATGTCTTCTTTTAGTCAAACTTCTGATTTTAGATACTTTCTCTAAAATCAGATTCCTGAAATAATATAAAAAATAAAAACTAAATGTCAACAGTAAAACCAGAGAAACAATCCAATTCAATCTTAGACCTAGAATTAAGGTGTTGTCAACCTTTATTGCTGAAGATAGAAAAAAGACAAGGCTCGAGAACCATAAAAAAAAGTAAAAATTAAATGCCTTGGGGTACGTTCCTCGTCTGGTTGCGTAGAGTATTTTATAACTTATAAATGTGGCTATAAAGAAAAAAAGTCCTTCATAAAAAGCCGTCATGTGTCTTAACCCCTCGAAACCCACATATCTGACAGCCAAAAAAAACTTTGTTGTTATCCCGACTTCAGTACCGGAGAAAAAGCTTCCCAGCTTGCCAAAGGCCAGAGCCAAAAAGAAAGAAGGAACAAAATAATCAATTACTTCCAAGAAATTAACCTTTTTTGCTGCAAAATAAAAATAAAGAGTTAGAACAAAACCCAACAAAAAACCATATAAGGATAAACCCGGATAGCCATTTATGAGAATAAATTTAAAAATACTAAATCCGAAATCAGAAAAATGCAGAGCAACATAAATTAATCTGGCAATAAATAAACCTCCAAAAAGCGAAAGAAATACACTGTCAAAGACATCCTCCTCTTTATGAGAGGTCAGAAGAAAATTTTTCCAGAGAAGAAAAGCGGCCCAAAAAAACGAAAGAACCAAAAAAACACCAAAAGTGTAGATTTTGATAAATTTTAGGTCTAGCAGAACAGGCAACATGTTAGTATTATATATGAAATTGAAATATTTTTTACTCTTGGCCATAATAATTCGTATCTTTTTTTTTGTCTCTGCTGGCTTTACCCATTCACTCGATAAGTTTTTTTTGCCAGTAACTCCTGGTCAAGATTTTTTCCAAATTCCCAATGCCGTTTACTCTTTCCTGCACGGAGGAGCTTATACCGACTGCTGCGGTGTAAATCAAAATGTTTATCACCCTTTATTCACGTTACTAATTGGCGCGCCTCTCCAACTTCTTAAACCTTGGACAGCCTATTATCTCTGGCTTCTTATTCATCTATTAACCGATCTGTTTATTATCTGGTTTCTGTTTGCAAAATTCAGAAAAAACAGACTGTTACCTTTAGCAATTACTATTTATTTAGTCAGTAGTTTCGGATTCTATGAGATCCTCAATAACCAGTTTCACTTTCTCCTAAATCTTTTTACCTTTCTTTTATTGTATGAGCTTTATAAAAAAGGTGATTCTGTAAAAGCCGGTTTATTGTTTTTTTTAGGACTCCTGGTCAAACCAATTGGCTTACTTTGGCTTATACCACTTATCATAAAGCGTTATTTTAAAACCGCAATTATCGGAGTCGGTATATTTTTGGCTTTCACTCTTCCTTTTTGGCTACTTCCTCAAAGTAAATATTATTTTGACAATCTTATAAAGAATATCACTGCGTCCTATAGCGATTGGAATATCTTCCATGTCGCATCTCTTTTTGGATTTCAAGTAAAAAATATTCTGGTGATTAAATTATTACTTTTTTTATTGCTGATTTTATTATCGTTCTCAAAAAAATTAAAAATTTTTGAAGCTCTTCTTCTCTGGACCGCTTTTGTCCTCTTTACCTACCATAACTCATTTCCTTACCATCACTCTATAATTGCCATATTTATAGCTTCGGCTATTCTCTTTGCTAGGATGGGAACCAGACTATTTGAAAAAATTACTCTGTTGATGCTTACTTTGCCCGCTCCGCTTTTTTTGGGACGTTTCACAACCTTTGCAAATCCGCTTGAAAAAAAAGCGGTTATTTTCTTATTCTGGACATACCTTGGAGAAATTTTATTAGTCATCGCAATACTTGGGCGTGTTTTTCGAAAAAATGAAAAAAAATAAGAATTGGGTCATCGTCGGTTTTATTTTTTTTCTAGCATTTTTAATCAGAGTTTGGGATCTTCAAAATAATCCGCCTGGTTTTTTTGCTGATGAGGCTGATATCGGCTATTCTGCTTATCAGTTAATTAAGACCGGAAAAGTTGAGGGACAAAATATTGTATTTTATTCGCCTTCTTTGGGTGTCTACCGGCCGACTGTTTCTATATTTGCAGCTACTCTGCCAATAAGTTTTTTGGGACTAAATCATTTCTCAGCTAGAATAATGCCTGTCCTTGTCGGAGCTGCTACGACCATCTTAGTTTATCTATTAATGAAAGAGCTTTTTCGCACCTCGACTATCCCCTATCTATCCTCTTTACTCCTGGCCATTAGTCCTTGGCATATACACTTTAGTCGATCGGGATTTGAATATATTTATTATCCTTTCTTTTTTACACTTGGCCTCTATCTTCTTGTCAAAGGCTTTAAGGGAAATTCGTGGTTTTTTATCCTTGGTTTTTTCTTTTTTGGCCTGACTTTATATACTTATCATCCGGCAATACTGCAAACAAGCCTTTTTGTTTTTGGTTTAAGTATTTTTTTTCTCAAGAAGGTGCCACTCAAAAAGTTGGCAGTTGGTTGGTTTATATTTTTTTTAATTTCACTCCCATTATTAAATGGCATAAAAACTGGTAAAACAACAGGTCGCTTTCAGGAAATCTCAATTTTGAAAGCTGAAAATCTCTCTTTTGGAAAAAAAATGCTCCAGGCTGGAAAGGTCTATACCAGCCAATTTTCACCAATTTTTCTTTTCCAAAAGGGGGATATAGATTATCCCACCTGGAATGTTACTCGACATTCTGTACGAGGAACAGGAGAGCTCTATTTATGGCAAAGTATTTTTATCTTTTTGGGAATTTTGTCTTTAGTTAAAACTTCTTCAGATAATAAAGTTTTATATCTGATTCTTCTATTTTGGCTTCTTATTTATCCTCTGGGTAATGCTTTGACCTTTGATACGACTCCTCACGCTAACCGTACAATTATTGGAGTTATCCCCTTTCAAATACTGACCGCAATCGGCTTAGTCTATTTTCTAAAGTTTTGCTCTAAATATTTATCAAAAGCCAGTCTCTATCTTCTAATATCTATTATATTTTTGACTGCCACAACAAGCTTTTTAAACTATTTTCGTTCCTACTTAGTTGAGTATCCATCCTACGCAGCTGACTACTGGGGTTGGCAATACGGTCCCGAACAAATAGTCAAGTATTTTATAAAAACTCAGGCCAACTATGATGAACTCTATCTGACTGGCTCATTCAATGCACCTGGAATTTTTCTCAAGTTTTACGATCCAGAGCATAGATGTAAAAATTGCGCTATTGGAGCCTTAGATCAGTACAATCCAGAGAAAAAACAGTTATTTGCAATGAGACCTGATGAAGTACAATTGAGTTCGAATATTAAGATTAAAGAACAGGTTTATTATCCAAGCGGCAATGTTGCCTTTATAATTTTTGAGATTATAAAAAATGAGTAAACACTTCGATAAAATACCAATAATTTTGATCCTTTTTATTGCTGTTTTCTTGAGACTCTATAATTTTGATAGAATTCCTTACGGGCTAAATCATGATGGAGCCTTGGAATCATTAGAAGCTATTGAAATACTCAATAAACCCTTACCTTATAAACCATACTCTATCGAGCGACCATGGCTTGGTGAGACTCTTTTCCGCTATTATCTTGCTGCTATTATGAACGTCTTCGGGATTAATGAATGGGCTGTTAAATTGGGCTCTTCTCTAATAGCTATTGCAACGATTCCATTTTTCTACATCTTTGTAAAAGAAATATTCGATAAGAAAGTTGCTATATATGCAACGTTTTTATTCGCAATATCAGGTTGGCATATTATTATGGGGAAATCTGTCTGGCGTGCCCTAAGTCTGCCGTTTTTTGAGGTTATAACACTTTATTTTTTGTTGAGGACATTAAAGACCAAAAAATATTTTCAGGCTGCATTAACGGGTATTCTACTCTCACTTACCTTAAATACCTATGCGGCCTCCCGAATAATACCAGCTGTTATTATTTTCATTTCTATTCTTTTTTTACTACACAATAGGAAAGGTCATAATTTTTTAAAATCAGCCAAATTATTATTTATATTTCTTATCTTTTTTATATTAACAATTCTACCTCTGGTCAATTTTTATATAAAACATCCGGGTATCTTTAACTCAAGAACCAATTTCTTATCTGTTACAAATAGAATTAGAGAAACAGGTAGTATTCAACCGCTTATTGATAACTTTAAAAGAACGGCCCTTATGTTTAATGTCCGGGCGGGCGGTGATGATTTCTTTGTTCAACAACCCTTGCTTGATTCTCCAACTTCTTATCTTTTTATTATCGGCATTGTCTATTCAATTTTTAAGTTAAGCGCGTTTAACTATCAGCTTACTTTGGCCGGTTTTATCTTAAATCTTATTCCCGGCTTTCTTTCCGCGCCAAATGGTAATCGGAATATCGGGGTTATGCCTTTTGTCTATCTTATTGCTGGTATCGGCTTATATGCTATCTTTAAACTTTTAAAAAAAATCTTTAGAGGCAATTCTTCTATCTCCGCCACAATAGTTGTTTTGATTTGCTCTTACGGATTAATAAATACATATCAGCTCTATCTTGGATCCCAACGCTACGACATCTTCGGCTTCAATCCAGAAACGACAAAAGTAGCTTATTATATGAAGTCTAGATTAAAAACCTACGACTTTTATATGACCGATGACTATCCCAGAGACACGCTGAATTTTCTAACTTACACCGGCGGCAATCCCTGGCAGCAAAACTACACTTGGTTTGAGAATAAAGATAATTTTTTAACAGTTAACAGATCCGCAAACAAAGGGGTTGTCTTTATTATGTTCGATACAGATGAAAACCGACAGTTTGCTGCGGAATTGCAAGAAAACTTTCCTGATGGTAAACTGCAGCAATTGCGTTACATTGATGATCATATCAACCGTCCGGCAGCCCTGCTTTTTATTGTAGAAAAAATCTAAAACTATGTTTAAAAAACAATTGCCAACAAAATTGATCCTGCTTTTTATCTTCTTGCTGGCTCTGGGTGTGCGTTTTTATGGTCTTGATTTTGATCAAGGGACTCATCAGCATCCGGATGAGCGCTTTCTGACCATGGTCGTCTCCAGCCTAAGCATGCCCACAAATCTCGACGACTATTTTAGTCAAAGCCAATCTTCGCTTAATCCCTATAATAACAATTTTAATTTTTATGTTTACGGCACTTTCCCACTTTTGCTTACCCGCTTCTTTGCTGAAACATTTAATCAAACTGGCTACGACCAGATTTATCTTGTAGGCAGAGTATTTTCAGTCTTGTTTGATTTCATGACTGTAATCCTGGTTTTTTACTTAGGCCGTTTGCTTTTTAAAAAAACTAATATTGCTATGTTTGCTGCTTTTTTTTATGCCATTGCGGTTTTCCCCATTCAACAAGCGCATTTTTTTATCGTTGATTCATTCAGTGTGTTTTTCGGAACCTTGACCTTATTCCTGTTCGGCAAATATATAACTACCTCTAAAAAAACTTATGCCGCCTTAAGCGGCCTCAGCTTTGGACTTGCATTGGCCAGTAAAACTTCTTTGGCGATTACTGCACCGTTATTCATTATTGCATTATTACTTTTACCTACAAAAAAATTGTTCGATCGACTGACTGTTTTTTTGTTGTTTGTTTTTAGTGGTTTTGTCGCTTTCCGTCTATTTCAACCCTATGCTTTTGATGGACTTTTCAAGTTCTATCCTCTTTTTTTTCAAAATATAACAGATGCGCACAGGATGATAACCGGAGAAATAGATTACCCTCCGATTATTCAATGGGCCAAGACAATTCCCCTGCTCCATCCTTTACAAAATATTTTTTTCTGGGGCTTAGGACCGGTCTTAAGTTTATTTTCGCTCTACGGCATAATTCTGGCAGGACTTAATAAAAAAATTAGAAAAAATCCTATCGCTCTGACCTTATTTTTTTATACTGCGATTATTTTCTTTTATCAAGGAGTGCTCTTGGCAAAATATATGCGCTATTTCTATCCAATCTATCCAATTTTGGCTATTTTTGCCGGATTTGGTTTATCTTCGCTTAAGCTTAAGCGCGGTATAACCATTATAATAATTATAATTTTTATAGTCTCTTGGCCTCTGGCTTTTTTAGCCATCTACAGTCGCCCGCATTCACGAGTACTGGCATCACAATGGATCTATAAAAATATTCCCGAGGGCTCAAAACTCACCAGTGAGGAGTGGGACGACGGCTTACCTTTAACCTTGCCAGACTACAGCAGCAGTAGTTATATTAATATCCCTCTTGGTCTTTACAATACAGAAAGCAAGGAGAAATGGTTGAAAATTAGCTCACAGCTTAAAGAAGCCGACTATATTATATTATCTAGCAACAGACTCTATGGTTCAATCCCTAAGATGCCAAAGCGCTATCCCCAAACTACCCGCTATTACCAATTACTGTTTGCTGAAAAACTTGGCTTTACCAAGATTGCAGAAATAACTTCTTATCCAACTCTTCTTGGGCTGCAGATACCTGATGACTGGGCGGAAGAGTCATTTACGGTCTTCGACCATCCCAAGATAATTATTTTTAAAAAAACAAAAACTGATATACTGTTCTATGAAAAAATCTGGTAAACTCAAGGTCGGATTTGATCTTGATGGAGTTCTTCTCTACAACCCCGCCCGAATAGTTAGACCAATAATAGTTGCTATAAAAAAGCTTTTTTTTAAAGACAAAGTTGACCAATTCTTTTTGCCCAGAGCCAGATGGCAAAAATATATTTGGCTTCTTTTTCATGAATCAAGTCTGTTTGTTGCTCCTGGGTATGAGCAATTAAAAAAATTAGTTAACCAAAACAAAATTGAGGCCTATATAATTACTGCCCGCTATGAATTTTTGAAAGATGACTTTCAACAATGGTTAAATAAAATTGAAGCTGACAAATTTTTTGCAGGTTGTTTTTATAACAATAATGACGAACAGCCCTATGTTTTCAAGCAACGCCTTATTGATCAGCTCAAACTCGACATCTTTGTTGAGGATAATTGGGACAACGTCAAGAAAATGGCCAAAAGCAAGTCTGCTAAAATCTTTTGGATATCAAATATTTTGGATTGGAGAATTCCTTATCAATACAAATTTTTTTCTTTTAAAAAAGCCCTCGAGGCTGTTAGTCAAGAAAGCTAGTTTATTTTCCTTTCTTAATTTCTTTTAAAACTTTTTTAAGATTTTTTCCTTCTCTTTGAATGATTTTGGGTTTTCCTTTGATAGGAATAAACGACAAAACGCCTCTAAAAACTCCTCCTTCTTTTTCCTGCTTGATAAAAAACTTAGCTTTGGCCAGATTAGGTAGCTTTTTTGTAAAAACCGTCAACTGATTAAAAAAGCCGCCTATGATCCGGCGGCTTTCTTTTGAAAGATTCTTGGCCACGATTTCAACATGAGTCTCTTTGTGGGCTCTAACCATGAGTCCAAGGATATCTCGTGTAGTAATTATTCCCAAAGGATGCTTGTCTTTGTCTATGACAACAACACTGCCTATTTCTTTATCTAATATAAGATTCAAAGCCTCACTCATTAGGTTTTCGGGGTAAAGAGTCAAGACGTAAGATTTGGCGAAGTTTTTTACCAGGTGATATTGAAAACTTATTCTGTCGCCTTCTCGCTCACCCCTATGTTCTTTTTTCTTTGGAGTTATCAAAAATCTTATCAGATCGTATTGGGTCAAAATTCCGCGTAATTTCATATCCTTATTGATAACCACTAGTTTAGAAATCTTACGAGTTTTGAATTCGTGAATAGCTTGAGAAACTAAATCATTCTCAAAAATGGTCATCAGAGGTCTATTTTTTATTTTTAGATAATCGCCAATATTAATATTAAAGAGATTCGAATGTCGCATAAGAAGCAGGATATGTCTGGCAGAGGTGATGCCGATAAAATTATTTTTTTCGTCAAAAACAGGAAGATAATGAACTCTCGATTCGATCATCAGTTGGGCTACTTTGGAGATTGGATAATTTGCTCTTATTCTTGGGGCGTGAAAAATACAATGCTCTACTTTGGCGTTGCCTGGATATGAGGATTTAATCAAGCAGTGGTAAGGATTAATTACTCCCATAAACTTATTGTCCTCGGAAAATACGAAAGCGGCATCATGAGAAGAGGATAGATAAGATAAGGCTGCCGAGAGTGTCTCATCTGGAAGTATCTTTATAATGTTTTTTACTTTCAGAATATCACGAGATTTCATAGAAATGAAAGGTACAAGAAACAAATTCCAAGTTACAAACAAATTCCAATAACCAATTTTCAAAATTGGAATTTGGTTATTGTTTGTTACTTGTTACTTGGTTATTGGTAATTATCTTGTTCGCTTAACCCTAATGAGTCCGGAACAAGGTATGACTTCTACTCCTTTTTTTTCAAGTTCGTCCAAAAACAAATTTGCTCCGATTGAATCTGCAGCCATGTGCCCGGTATCAACAACATTTATATGCAATTTTCTAAGCTCGACAATCGCTTCTTCTGGGACATGCATTTCAACCAAAGTTCCTACCCCTGCTTTGGCCATCTCAATATATAGCTCTTTTGAAGGGTTTGTTCCGCCAGTAAATCCAACTACTACTTTTCCGGCTTTTCTTTTGGCTGAACCAACCACAATACTTGGACCAGCCTTGCCTTTTATAGCTTCTATAAACTCGGGAATCTCGTTTATCTCTTCCAAGACTTCTCCCACAGTTTCAAACTGCTTCTTGGAGAGATATTTTTGCATAAATTGATTGCCCAGATTGTCCCAAATTGTGTGCAGAGCTAGAAGCGGCACATCCAAAAGTCGCGCCGCGTCCACCGCCTGGGAGTGGTTTAGAGGACTGAATTTTCGCTTAACAACTTCTTTTCGATCATCAAAAAGTGCATGAGCAACATTAATAGGTACTCCTGCTTGAGCAAACATATCAACTTGAATATCCATGACTTCAAAAAGGCTGGCCAGAGCGTGGCCGCTAGGATGATGAGAAATCAAAAGATCTAATTTTTTTCCTTTTTGATTAAGTCTGTCCAGAAGTAAGACTTCGGCTGCACCCGCATCAATCCCTGCCAAAACCTTGTCTACCTTCATTTTGGGATCTCCGTATAAAATTCGCGAGTCTGAATAAGGATTGCTTGTTGATTCCTGGTCAAAATATTTCTTTTTCTTTTCTGGCAATTCTTGGAAGGCTTTTTTTATTTGTGAAAGATATCTTTTTACCCCTTCAACTCCTCGCGGATCTGCCTTTTTTCCAAGTTCCACCGCAAGTTCGTAGATTTGTTGAAGAGTCATAAAGGATATGTTACTCCCCGAAAACTAATTTTTCAAGAGAAATATTTAGGTTTTTATAAACAAAATCTGCTCCTGCTCTTTTTAATTCTCTTCGCAATTTTAGATCAGAATTAACTCCCACAACCTTCATTCCTGCAGCTTTACCAGCAAGGACTCCGTTTATTGCATCTTCTAAAACCAAACATTCTGACGGTTTAATGTTAAGTTGTTTCGCTGCTGTCAAATAAATATCTGGATAGGGTTTACTTCTTTTTACCTCGTAACTTGTCGCAATAGCCTGAAAATAGTTGCGAATAGAAAGTTTTTTAAGAATCTCTATAACTATTTTCTTGCGATGTCCGCCCGTTGCTAGTCCAATGGCAAATTTGTTTCGATGAATCTTTTCAACAAAATTCTTTGCATATGGAAGGAGTTTTAGATCGTGCAATAGTAGTGATAAAAGTAATTTGTAGCGCTTGCGAGAGTAGGATTGTATTGTTTCAGGCAAATTGTAGTGTTCAACAATGCTCTTTGATGCGGAAATAACTCCACTGCCAGTTATTTTATTTATTACTTCTTCTGTTAAACGGTAACCGTATTTTCTAAGAAGCGTGTCGTCTGCTTTGTTCCAATAAGGTTCGGAGTCTATCAATAAACCGTCTAAATCAAACAAAAAAGCCCGAATCATCTTTCCATTATAGCAACTAGCTTGTATAATTTAACTTGTGATCGGGCGAGTGTTGGAATTGGCAGACAAGCAGGTCTCAAAAACCTGTGGTGGCAACACCGTGTGGGTTCGACTCCCACCTCGCCCACCTAGCGGGTGAGGAAGACGTGGCGTTCTGGGCCAAGGGAGATAATATTGATTGGAACGCCTAAGAAATCTTCAATAAACTTGATATACTTTTTGCAATTTAGAGGTAAATCTTTAAATTTTTTAATTTTTTTTATATCTTCACTCCAGCCATCAAACTCTTTATAAATCGGCTTCAATTTATAAAGTTCCTCGTAACCACAGCTGCTGTAGGAAATTCTTTTTGCCCCAAGTTCATAACCAACACAGATTTTTAATTTTTTAATCCCTTTTAAAACATCTATTTTTGTCAAGGCAATATCGGTAAATCCGTTTATTTTGCTTGAAAATTTGACCGCCTCAAGATCCAGCCAGCCAATTCTTCTTGGCCTGCCGGTTGTTGTTCCAAATTCTTCTCCCTTATTGCGAAGAAGGCCTGCTTCCTTGTTAGGAAGCTCTGTTGGCAAAGGTCCCTCTCCGACTCTTGAAGTGTAGGCTTTAACAACTCCCCAAACTTTTTTAATTTTTTGAGGCAGAATTCCCGTTCCAACATTAACTTGTCCTAAAACAACATTTGAGGCAGTGGTATAAGGGTACGGCGACCAATCCACATCCAACATCACACCGTGTGAACCTTCCAAAAGTATATTTTTGTTTCTTTTAATCAAGTCTTCAAACAGGGCGAATGTGTCCCTGACATATGGTTTAATAGCCTCTTTTAATTTTTTGAATTTAGCCAGTTCCAGTTTTATATTTACAGGTTTTACTCCAAATAATTTAAGAATCTTGTTTTTGAGCCCGGCCTGGAATGAAAATTTTTCAACAAAACTTTCCCAGTGGTAAAGTTCATAAATGCGAATTCCGTTGTAGCTCACCTTATCCGCATAGGCTGGTCCTATTCCGCGTCTAGTTGTCCCCAGTTTGTTTTTGCCACGGGCATTTTCATAAGCCTCATCCAATGATTTGTGATAAGGCATTATTAGATGACAGCGGTCCGAGATTATCAGTTTTTTTCTAAGATCTATTTTGTCCTTCTCAAGCATTTCAATCTCAGAAATCAAAGTATTCAGATCAACAACTACGCCATTTGCTATTACACCGATAACATTTGGATTAAGAATTCCTGAGGGAACAAGATGGAAGGGGTATTTTTTTCCTTTGGTAACTACGGTGTGGCCAGCATTATTGCCTCCATGGAAGCGAACTACGAAGTTATTTTTTGAAGCCAGAAGATCTATTATTTTTCCTTTGCCTTCATCTCCCCATTGCGAACCTACAACCAAACTAATCATAAGACCAGCGTTTATAATAGCGGATTGTTTGAAAAAAAACAATTGGTATAATACTGAGATGCTTGTTTTTGTGGCAATAATCTTAGTCTTGATCCTGGCGGCAATCGCCCTTTTTGCTTTTCCTCAAATCTCGGCAGTTCCCTACTTTCCTTCAAACAAAAAAGACTTACCTCTGATTATCAGAGGGCTTAATCTTAGAAATAATCAAACAGTTATTGACCTGGGAGCAGGAAACGGCATGGTTGTTTTTGCGGCAGCAAAAAAGGCTTATGAGCAAAAGTTAAATACCAAGTTTGTGGCTGTTGAGCTAAACCCGATTCTGCTTCTTATAATGTATATTAAACACGCTCTTCATCAAAACAAAGAAAATATAAGAATAGTTTATGCAGATATGTTTAAGGCCAACTTTAGAAATGTCATTTCGAGTAAAACGAGAAATCCCGTTAAAAAAACCAGATCTCTCACATCCGTTCGAGATGACAATTTAACCATTTACCTTTACATCTCACCGTGGTTTTTGGAAAAAATCTATAAAAAACTAAAGAAAGATCTAAAAAAATTCGAATTAGTTTCCTATTATTATCCAGTCCCCGACCTAAAACCCACAAAAACACGCAGCGGCAAAAATAAAGTATTTACTTATTTATAATCTTCACTCCCTATTACTCATTCTTTCTGCCATTTTTGTAAGCCAACGGGCTTGTCTTTTTGGTTTCATCGATGGTGGATTGAGATCAAGTACTTTCTCTTCACCTTCTAATTTGAGATATTTTTCCAGCCATTGAGCATGGGTTAAAGTTCTCTCGCTTAAAGGAATCGTTCTTGGATCCGCCTCTGCATCATAGCCTTCAAAAATTCCAAACTGCGTAGGTGTCTGTGCTTCCTTCTGTGATTCCACAATATCCTTTGCGACGGGGTCTGCAGTTACTATATCAAGCAGCCGATATCTGTGTTCCTCGTCTAAAAGATTTTTCGGTAATGCAAGTGCAAGAAGAGCTGTTCCTGAGGCGACACTAAGTACCCTTGGTGTTTCGACCTCCTCAAAAAGAAGCTCTGCACTTAGTAACTCATTCATTCTCTTAGTAAATACCGGTGGATTTGCTCTATCCACAGGCAATTGTTCCAAGATCCCTCTTACGCCATTTATAAAACTTCTTGCTTCTGCCGGTGTTGCCTCTAGACTTTCTACACGCTTTGCGACTCTTGCAATTCCAGTTCCCCAGAAAGTGAATCCCAATCTTTCAGTCAAAACTGGAAATGCACGCGCATAAAATCTACCTACCCTAACGCTGTTAACAGATTCTTGATAGGCAGTTAACTCTTCGTTAGGTGCTTCCTGCAGTGCTTCATGAACAGGAACTGTCGGATCTAGACCTAGCGCAACCAAAGCTTGACTATAAGGCATATTACTATAATCTCTATATAAATTTTCAAATCTATGTGCTGTTAAATCTGTTGGAGAAAGACCTACGTAGGGAGCTCTAATTGTTTCAGGTCCTGGCATTTAATTTTATCTTATAAGACGATTTTTGATTTGTCAAGGCCTATAGTTAAAATAGTGCGGTATAATAATTCTCTAGGCAACTTTTGGGGGGTGCATCAATTCCTCTAGCCTAGCCAGTCTTCTCTTGGCTATTTCTCTGGTTGATCTAAATGTCAATAGTTTCCTGAAAAGATCCATAAAATATTCTTCTGTTTCTCTTATTTTACCTACTTGCAACCAAGGGTTTATTGGTTCTTTAAGATTTACAATTCTATCCTCAAGTTTGATAACAATTACAGTTGGATCTCCTGTTCTTTTTACTTCATCTTCTAATTGTCTAACTAAAATTTTCACTGCTTCAATTGGATCGATTTCTCTTTCATAATTCTCTTCTGGCTTTGAGAGCGCCGTAACATATCTTCCAACTCTTCCGGAAAACCTTTTTGTCAGCCTTTTTCCTGCAAAGTCTAAAATTTCTTCGTGAGTTTGACCCACTGCCCCTGGCATTCTGAAAGCGTCGGTATCCTCAACAATATCATGAAGTAAAGCTGCACCTAAAGTAAATGGATTTTTTATCAACCATTCTATCAGTAAATTCTCGGCCACGTGCCAGCCGTGATCAAACTGCCACTCAATTCCCGACTTCCTTGCCTGGCCAAAAAAAGCGCCTTGCCCAGCGATATACATTTCCTTGAATATCTGAATATCTAAGGGTTCAAGTCCATGTGTGAAAAGTAGTTTTTCCCTATCTGGCCATCTATTTTCAAACGGTGGATGCGGAGGATGCTCCAATCCACCACCTGCCGGAAGCGGAACATCAATGCCTCCTGCTTGAGGGACATCAATTCCTGAATCGCGTCTTTCTATATCATTCTGCATACTGCCTGACAATTTTATAATAAAAATTTCCCCTTGACAAGGTGTGACTTATAGTATAAATTGAAAGGAAATGGGGAAATCTGTTGAAGGTCAATTTGGAGCAAAACTCTTTAAGAGATTTAGACAATGGTCTGCAGCTGAAAACCCAACAGCTCCTGATCCAGCTCCCGATCAATACAATGCAGCAATAGCAGAAGGACACGCAAAAACCGTTAATCTTTCTGGTTCAGAATCTAATATTCAACCAGAAAAAGTTCCTATAAAATAAATGGTAAGATCAATGGAAAAACCACCGAGACCAGCTCCACCTAATGAGCCGCCAACACGAAGGCCTCGAAGAGCAGCCGCTGCCGCTGCTGCTGTTGGCTTGGTTGCGGGAGGAATTAGTGGTTTTGCTGTCGGAAGAGCCACAGCCCCCGACCCTTTTCCCAGGGATGGAGGTATTGTTAGAGAAGCAGACACTGTTCTTCAAACAGTGGAAAAAGTCTATGATGTTCCTGATTACATTGGTTTGCCGAAAGTGATCAACGAATGGGCAGATCAAGTCCATGAAGGAGCAACTGTCACTACTGCTGATCTTAGTTTTTCAACTGGTGATGGGCTCTTCTTATGGTTTGCGCCCCAAGTAATTGTCCCCGATGCCTCGGTAGGGTCAGATGGGAATGCAGCTGTTAGACTAAAACCCGGGGTTACTTTAAATGTCAGTGATGCGATTTTGGTTGAAGGAGAACCAAAAGACCCAAGTAAACCTATCAGTAAGTGGTATTTTGCTATAAATGCAGACAAATACCGAATAAAGGATAAAGACGGTAATTATTATAAGGGCTATATTTTTCTAAATAGAGCAGATTTGCCTACTGATTATGAACTAGATTTAAAAGAAGGCGTAAATATCACTAGTTTTAATGACGATGGTTTTTATTTGTCAGGTGAAGCTTCTCTTGGTCTGGTAACTGCTCAAAAAGCTCATGGCCTGCCTGTGGCTCAGCGGGATAGTTCGGGGAAAAGAGTAAGAACTGAACTTTCTCGGGCGATGAAAGGAATTTCAACCAAGTAACTGCTAAAATTTTCCTATGGAGCCGCGAAGTGAAAATTTACACATAGCAGCAGCTTTAAGATATAGTAGAGATCCTTTTGAAGCTTCCAGCCTTGCTGCTCAACTTTCCGACCGGTTTTGCGTTAGGGCGGCTTATAGTGAAAATCCCCTTTTTCAACCATTAAGAAGAATTGTCGCAAATACAAGAAAAGTCGTGCCTTACAGAAATTACGACGCGCTTGCGAGACAGTTGGAAGAGGAAGGTTTACCTGTGCGCATTGTTGAATATGTTTCTCAATCTCACGGTAAAAGAAAAAGAAGTAGGTATTATCTTGTGCCATCTCAGTTTAGAGAAGATGTTACTTCGTTTGTTTCATTTCTTGAAGGTAATGAAAATATGGTTGAACAAATAGCAGGACCCACAGCAGATAGATTTCCTACATCTTTTCATTTTAAAAATCCCCGGCCAGAGTATGTAAGCATTGCCAGAGTTTTTAAAGAGTTAGGAATAAAAGTGGGCCCAGGCGGCGAAAAAATTAAAGATTTATTAGAATCAGACTGTCCCATACCTGTTTTTATGTTAGGAAGAGTGTATAGGTGCCGAACTGAAGACATTGAAGAATTTAAAGAATATTTAAGGAGTAAAAAGGCAGCTTAACCTTTATTTGAAACTATCCAGTAGCTTACAATCGCGGCCGAAACAATGACGTTTAGGGATTTGTTTATCCCCCACATGGGGATTTCGACTATCTGATCGCATAATTTTAATGTTTCTGGCAAGACTCCCGAGGTTTCGTTGCCAAAAATCAAAGCCAAGGGAAAACTGTACACCCCCGCGGTGTAACTTTTGGCTGATTTGTGCTGTTCTACTGCAATAACTTTTAACTTTTCACTTTTAACTTTTAACTTACGTAATTCTGCTATGGCCTCGGCAGAATTTCGTCTGTACTCCCACGGCACCACTTTGTACGTGCCTATTGAGGCTTTTTTGATGCGTGAGTTTGGTGGTGTCTCAGTCTCACCTACCAGATAAAGCTTTTCTATAGCTAGCGCGTCAGCTAAACGAAAAAGCCCACCTACGTTGTAGGTATCGTAGATATTCTCAAGAATAAAATAAATTGGCCTGCGCTTGATAGATTTAAGCTTGGCTTGGATTTCGCTTTCATTCAGCTCTCTAAGCTCTCGGGCACCGAGTCTCATACCGTATTTTACAAGCCTAAAGTCCAAAGCTCAAATGTCAATTCAAATCCAAAATCTAAATGACTAAATATTTGAATCTTTGGATTTTGATATTTGGATTTTTTATACTCGTCCTATAGTTGACAAGGAATTAATCCTGTAGTATAATACTGCTTAATATGTCAAGGGGACGACGCGTAGTAGTACCACTCTTTGCATTTTTCTTTTTACTCTTTGCTCTGCCTGCAAATGCGCAGTATGGCCAATATGGTCAGTACGGTGCGCCATCTCCATCTAAATCCATTCTTATAAATAAACTTGTCGGAACACCAACTACAACTAAAGGCGGTTCAACCGATGCAACATTCGTTGATAATCTTTCCGTCTCCGACACGAGATTCAGATCCCAACAGGAAGTTTTATTTAAACTGGTTGTCAAAAATACATCGGAGGTAACACTGACTAATGTTGAGGTAAAAGATTTTGTTCCGGATTTCTTAGAGCCAGTTGAAGGTCCAGGAACATTTGATTCTTCAACCAGAACTATTACCTTTAACGCCGGAGATTTTGCAGTTAACGAGGAAAAAACTTATATCCTGCGAATGAAATTTGTTTCTCAAGACAAATTGCCTGGTGATAAAGGAATCATTTGTCTGGTCAATAAAGCAGAAGCCAAAACAAGCGAGGTTTTTGATGAAGACGTAGCTCAACTTTGTGTTGAAAAAGAGGTTTTGGGCGCAGTTTCTGTGCCTTCAGCCGGACCTGAAGCAGGCTTAGTCCTTTTGGCCTTTAATGCACTCGCTTTCAGCACAGGTCTTTATTTGAGAAAAAGAAAGTAACTCGGCTTTAGCGCAGCGGGTAAGAGGTAAGCGCGCTCTTACCTCTTACTCCTTGGGTTAAACCCAAGGTTTTTTTTGTCTGTTTGGCGAGAAATTGCTTCTCGTAACAAACACAAGAAAAATCAGGTGATAGAAGTTTGCTGCTCGAAACAGCATGAGCGAAAAACTTTTATCGCACCTTAACAACCTAGGGTACATTTTTTGAAAACACCTTAAAGACTCCTATCTCACCAAAAGAGTCAATCGGACGTTTTTATTTGCTAAAAACCGATGATTGATTTAAGTAGGAAGAAAGGAGGTCTGCACTTTAGAGATAAACAATTTTGTCTATAGAATGCAGACCTTCAAGAGAAAGGAGATTTTGTAATAGAGGTAAACAACTGAATATTGTAGACCTGCAACTGTCCAACATGGACGCGCGGCCCCGGAAAGGATCGGTCATGATGACCGAAAAGCAGTGGTTCATCCTCATGCTCATTTGTGTGGCGATCCTGATCATCGTGGGATTCGTCGCCGGCATCGAGGTCGTGGACCTACTGCGTAGCTGATGGAGCACGTGCGGCCCCGAAACCCGAAAGGAGGCGCCTATGAGGAAACCCGATCGTAAGCGCGGTCGTAACAACCTCCTTCCCAAGTATGGTGAGGAGAAACCGAAGCGGTTGCCTGAGCGACTACGTCGAAGGCGACGCTTCACGGGAAAGGAAGAAGGAGGTACGCGATGACGCGTATCATCGGATGGATCGTCGGCGCGATCTTCGCGCTCGGCGTCGTGCTCGGCCTGGTGGTTACCAACGCCCGTATCCCCGAGCAGGGAGCCACCACTGACGACGTGAAGGCCATCGTGGCCGACGCGATCGCCCAGTACGAGGAGCAGTACGCCCCGCCCGAGGACGAGGAGACGACTCCCCCGGAGGAGGAAGCAGCTCCCCCCGAGGACACGGTCCCTCCGGACGAGGACACGGACGGCAGCCAGCCGGACGGCTCGATGGACCCCGTGGTCGCGCACTTCGCGCGCCTCTCGGAGCTCGACCCAGTCTTCCGCTCCTCTGGAGTGGAGGCCTGGCTGCAGGCAGCCGGCATCACCTGGAGCGGTGTCCTCAAGGACGCGCGCCAGATCGAGGAGGAGGTCAGGCCCGACGGCAAGATCGTCGCCGCCGGAGTCCAGGTGGAGGCCTCCAACCTCAGCGTCCCGTGGCCGAACATCGTCACCACGGACGTGC
Source organism: uncultured Gammaproteobacteria bacterium (assembly GCA_964559705.1). GTDB lineage: Bacteria > Patescibacteriota > Microgenomatia > UBA1406 > GWC2-37-13 > CAZLGV01. The sequence goes on from CAZLGV010000001.1 coordinate 145,704, forward strand.
CCGGCCGCATCACCGAGACCAGCACCATGGTGAGCTACACCCCTGACCCGGCCAACGGCTCGACGCTCTACACGAACGTCGTCGCCAACGGTCCAGTCACCATCTGGATCGACGGCCAGAACTGGGGACAGTTCACCTCGGTTCTCGGGTTCACCTCGGCTCCCGCCGATGGTGGTAGTGCTCCGACCGACAGGTGCCTCTCGCTCACGCAGCTCAAGTCCTACGGGACCGTGCTGCAGGAGTTGGAGTACCCCGAAGGGGTCCTCGCCGGAGCGCAGCTCAGGCTGACGCAGGACTTCACTCCTCCCGAGGGGTGGACTCTGCAGAGGCAGGGCAGCGACGTTTCGTCGGCCAAGGCTGGCGAGACGGTTTCGGCCTGGTCCCCTGAGGACTGTCGGCCGCTGGCTCGGTAGGGCTCTGCCCCGCCGGCCCCCTGGGTCGCTGACTTCGGTCGGTGACTCAGCCCCCTGGATCGAGGGAGAGCGAGAGATGCATGCAGGTCAAGACTGCACGCATACCACGGGCCAGAATCTTCCCCCAGGCCCCCAACTCTCGCCTCCCTCCAGGGAGGCATTGCTGGTTCGTCAACCGACGAATCAGAAACCTTCTAGTTAGGAGGTGTTTTAGGTAGTACCCAAGGTGGAGGGTTAGCGTTTTTTGGTGACGTTCTTCGTCCGGCACTCGCCGTACTGAGCACGCTACCGCGCTATCCCCCCTTCCTATGTAGTTTAGTCCAATGGACTAGAATACAGAGGAAGGGATATGAAAAACAAAAATATGAAATACATTAAGGCCTTTAACCAAGAGGAGGTATGTCTTGTGATCTCTGACTATCCTGAACAGTCAAAAACAGGTCGGAAGAACTATGGTATAGCTTGGTATACCAAAGAGACTCTTTCTCAATTTGTTAAAAAAGGAAAGCGCTTTGTGGTTTTGGCGGAAACAGTCGAATCGGATAATAGACCAAAAGTTTATTATGACAAAAAAATTCTGGTCTTGAGGGTTTTTGATCAAAAACATCCTGCTCTTTTTCCCAGAATTTTGAGCTGGCTTTTGATTTTTAATAAAATTAAACAGGTTCATGTCCATTCAGAGTTTTGCGCCAATGGCGGACTGGTAAATTTGGCCCTGCTTTTGCCATTTCTTTTTCTTATCAAACTGACCGGAAAACAGATTACTTATTTTGCCCATAATGTGGTTACGGATCTTACACCTTTATCTATCCATTTGAATATCCAGAATAGCCTGATGCTTGATTTGTTAAATACTGCTCTTCGTCTTTATTACCGAGTACTTGGATTGATTGTTGATCATGTTGTTGTCCTTGATGAAGTGATCAAAAAACGTATATCGCTCTTTGTCAATAAAAAGAAAGTCGTCAGTCTTCCTTTTTGGGTCGAGGAAAAAAATGGAAAACTTTCAAAACAAAAGGCAAGAGCTTTCTTGGGCCTTTCACCTGGTGATTTTGTTCTTCTTTACTTTGGATTTATCACCAATTACAAGGGTGCTGATTGGCTTATACATACTGTCAGTTCACTCCAGCGAAAAAGAAGGATGAAAAATCTTCACTTGATAATGGCTGGCGGTGAGGCCTATTCTTTAAAAAATAAACCTTATTATCAAAAGTTTTATCAGCATATTGTTGAAAAAGTTAACCAAGAAAAAAGAATAAAGTTGACTGGTTTTGTCCCAGACAACATGATTGCCTATTATTTCAAAGCGGCTGATCTGGTAATCTTTCCATATAGAGGAGTAATGGGAGCATCAGGAGCGCTAAATTATGCACTTTCTTATAAGAAACCATTTATTATCTCAGCCGCAATGCAAGAGCTTATTTGGGATAATGAAGACTTCAAGGCTGCCTTACAAAATCAAAATCTTGAAGCTTCAGATATCAGTTTCACGGATAAATTCATGTCATTTGATAATATTATTGATAGAACTAAAAATTCAAAAAATTTCTTGAGAAAGCTCCAAAAAGTTTCTCTGGCACTTGCGAAAGAGAGGTCGTTTACCAAGTGCGTGGACGATTATTATCACAAGTTATTTAGATATGAAAAGAGTGCAAAAAGCAAGATCGCTGCTTTCCGGCTATCTTTCCGATCCAGTTAAGAAAAGTATAATTCTTCACTTTTTTGTCTTATTTGCTGTTTTCGCAGTTGTCTGCCTGATTAATTTCCCCTACGGTAAATGGTATACAGGTTGGGATAATCTACATCCCGAGTTTAATTTCTGGCTTAATATCAAACGGGCATTTCAAAGCGTCTGGCAAACAAATCAGGGTCTGGGAACATATGGCGGACATGGTTATGCGGCAACTTTACCCCATTCACTTGTACTTGGCATACTTTCCTTGATTATCCCAAAAATGTATCTGCGGGTCGTATTTACCTTACTCATGCTTTTTTTGGGATCAGCTGGGGTTTTTTTTATGACCCGAAAACTGATAAAAAAAGACAATGAGGGATTGAAAAATAAAGCAGCTCTTATGGCCGGGCTTTTTTATATGCTCAATTTCGGAACAGTCCAAAATTTTTATATCCAGCTTGAGGCTTTTATAGTCCACTTTGCTGCTCTCCCCTGGCTCTTTTTAAGCCTAATTAATGTTTTTGACAAGTATTCAAAAAAAAATCTTTTGATATTTGCTTTGGTTACGTTTCTCTCTTCTAGCCAAGGTTTCATCCCGCCTCTTTTTATTGCTTACGTGCTTTTTCTTGGCATCTTTCTCTTCTTTTATGTTTTTCTTTCGAAGGAAAAAATACTTAGGTTGAAAAGAGCACTCGGAATTTTCATTTTGACACTTTTTATAAATAGCTATTGGCTTTTGCCTGTGGTTTATTACAGTTTTAACCAGAGTCAAGTCTATCTTAACTCCAATAATAATATCCTTTCGACCGAAGATTTTATTCTCAAAAACCAAAAGTATGGAACCTGGCAACATGTGCCTTTGATTCGTGGCTTTTATGTTGAGGCCCTGGACGCAGTTGGCAATGGAGTAATTTTTACCATATTTGACAAGTGGAGCCAGCATCTAGCAGGACCGCTGGTTAGCTTTCTGGGTTATGGATTTTTTATTCTCGCAGCACTTGGAGCTCTTCTTTTGTTTAGAAAAAGAGTCCGATCAGCTTACCTTATTGCTTCTTCTGTCTCTTTTTTCTTGGCTTTTTCTCTTCTTTCAACTAATATCTATCCTTTTTCTCAACTGTCCAGATTAATTGAAAATGTGCCTGTTCTTCGCCAGGCCTTTCGGGTTGTTTTTACAAAATTTTCAATCAGTTTTTCATTCTTTTTTGCAATTTGTTTTGGCCTTGGAACATATATCTTATTATCTTGGATAAAGAAAAATTCTCTGCGAATTGGTCTGTCGGTTGCTTTTTTTGTTTCCCTGGTTTATTTTTCCTGGCCGACTTTTAGAGGCAATTTTTTCTATCAGCGGACAAAGGTTGAAATACCCAAAATATATTTTGAATTATTTGATTTTTTCAAAAAACAGCCAAAGACAGAGCGGATTGCAAATTTTCCTCAAGGCTGGAACTGGGGCTGGAGTGTTTACCGTTGGGGTTATAGTGGCTCTGGATTCTTGTGGTACGGGATTGAGCAACCGATCTTGGATCGAGCTTTTGATGCCTGGGGAAATTATAACGAAAATTATTACTGGGAGGTTTCTTATGCTATTTATTCAGAAAAATTTCAGCTCTTAGATAATCTTTTTGAGAAGTATCAAATTCGCTGGATCGTGCTTGATCAAAATATTATCCCCTACCCAAACGTCAAAGGATTTCTCTATTCCGACAAACTAGAAGAATATCTTGATGGAACAAAAAAATATCAACTGGTTAAAGTTCTCTCCGCCGGCAAAATACCGCCACGACCAATAAAAATATATGGGGTCAATCTAAACAGTCCTGCTAACAATTTTAAAAGTACTTTAGCCATCAACGACGTTTTAAATATAGGACCAACCTATGATTGGACCAATTATGATAAAGCCTTTGAGGAATTTGGTACATATTATACAGAGCCAAATCAAAAATTTGATGTTTTTTATCCTTCTCGTTCTTTGTTTACTGGCCGAACGTCTGATTTTCCTCTTGACTCCCAACTGTCAAAAGCGAAAAAAGAGCTTGTCTATTCCAGTCAAACCGACCCTTATTTTTTAAACCATCAGGCCAAAAACTGTGGCTTGTCCAATGAAGGTAGTTTCTCCCAGAAAAATATCGGCAATAAACTTCTTTTCTCTTCAACCAACTCAGAGAATTGCTACGACATTATTTTCTCCTCCATTGAACAACGCAACGCCTATCTTGTTGAGATAGAAAGCAAGCACGTCAAAGGTAAAAGCCTTAAGTTTGCTCTGATAAATCATGACTCAAAAAGGCCGGATTTGGAAATTTATCTGGGCAACAATTTAGCTTACAGTAAGAAATATATAATAATTCCTCCGATGAAATATTACGGCCTTGGATATAATCTACATTTTAATAATATTTCTATCGGAAAAGATGATACGGTTAATGAACTTAAATCAATTTCTGTTTGGAAAATTCCATTTGATCTTTTAAAAGAAATTAAGCAGATTGAACAAATACCAAAGGACTCGAATGACAATAAAAATCTATTAATTTATTATCAATCTTTTCATCCCGGCTGGAAAGCCTATGCAAATGGTCAAGAGCTTCAGGAACATGTTCTGATCAATAATTGGGCCAACGGATGGGTGCTGGATCAAAATCAAAGTGCAAAAATTAGCATAGTCTTCTGGCCGCAATATCTAGAATATTTGGGCTTCGCCCTGCTTGTTATAACTTTTATAATTATTATAATCGTTATATGAGTGTCCTTTCTCATCTTCAAATTCGAAATCCCAAGGATGACGAAACACCAATCGAGTCAGCTACCCAAATTTTCGCCTCGGTTCTTTCTTACCCGTATATTCCACTTTGGAAAAGGCTTTACATCAGGCCCAAAACCTTTGCTTTTGAGATTTATTTACTTTCTCAAACTGTTTATTTTTATGTATCTGCCAAAAAAGAAAATGAGAGTCTTGTCCAGAGTCTAATCACTTCTTCTTTTCCCAATTCTCTGCTTAAAAAAACCAATGACCCCCTGGAGATGGTCCTTAAGTCAAAATATGTCTCAATCGCCCAAGTTGCCCTCAATTCCTATTTTTATCTTCCGGTAAAAACCTACTTTGATTTCAAGGATATCGATCCCCTCTCCTCTCTTTTGGGTTTCTTGTCAAAACAAAATCCAAATGTGAAAATTGCAATTCAGATAATTATGAACCCTGCTTCTTTCCCTTGGCAAAATAGAGCAGTTGAGGCAGCCAAAAAACAAGCCTACGATCCAGAATCTGACAGATACATGAGAAGTCCCCAACAATTATTGATCATGAAAAAGGCCTCGTTTCAGGGAGGCAGAGTGGCTGTCCGTCTAATCGTTGGCTCAGATAAGGAAGAAGAACCTCAAGCACTGGTTAGAAACTTAGCCGGAACTTTTGGCAGTTTTTCTCTGGGAGAAGGCAACCAATTTGTTTTCAAAAGACGCTGGATCTTAAAAGATCTTCTTTTGCAAAGAGCCAAACGCAGAAAAATGCACTACTTTGAAAGAAGATTTCAGGTTTTGAATTCGCAGGAATTGGCCACAATTTGGCATCCACCAGGATATTTATTGGCTGGGATAAAAAACGTTGCCTGGGGTAAAACCTTGGCCGGCGAACCCCCCGAAAACCTCCCAATTGCGCCAAGTCCCACCGACTCGGTGGACAAAGGCACCGAGTCGGTGAAGCGTGATATCAACTTCTTCGCCAAAACTGAATTCAAAAACAAAGAAGCGATTTTTGGTATCATGACTCCTGATCGAAGAAAACATCTTTACATTATTGGAAAAACCGGAGCCGGAAAATCAACCCTGATTGCCAATATGGCAATCGATGACATTCGCAAAGACCGAGGAGTGGGAATAATTGATCCTCATGGAGACTTGTCAAATATTATTTTGGATTTTATCCCTAAAAGAAGACTCAACGACGTTGTTTATCTTGAACCATTTGATGTTGAGAGACCTTTTTCACTCAATGTCTTGGAGATAAAAAATAAACAACACAAAGATTTGGTTGCCTCGGGAATAGTTTCGATTTTTTACAAGCTCTACGGTGATAGCTGGGGACCAAGATTGGAATATATTTTAAGAAATGTCATACTTTCGCTGCTTGAGATTCCTGGTGCGACTTTAGCCGATGTTCTAAAACTCCTGGCCGATTCTGGTTACAGAAAAAAGGCTGTTGCCCAAATCAGCGACCCGGTGATAAAAAGCTTTTGGGAAAAGGAATTTGCCAAAATGCCAGATAAACTTCGGGCAGAAGCAGTTTCTCCAATCCAGAACAAGGTTGGCCAGTTCATTTCCTCAAAAATGGTCAGAAATATTGTTGGTCAACCAAAATCTTCAATTGATCTTGAAAAAATTATGAACGAGGGCAAAATTTTAATCCTTAATTTATCTCAAGGCAAACTGGGAGAGGACAATGCTGCCCTTCTTGGAGCAATGATCATAACTCAAATCCAACTCGCGGCAATGGGCAGGTCTTACCAGGAAGAAGAGGAACGACGCGACTTTTTTCTTTATGTTGATGAGTTTCAGAATTTTGCCACTCATTCTTTCATCAAAATCTTGTCCGAGGCTCGAAAATACCGGCTCTCGCTGGCGCTAGCCAACCAATATATTGAGCAGATTGATGAAGATGTCCAGAAAGCAATTTTTGGCAACATGGGAACACTGGTCTCTTTTGTGGTTGGAGCAAGAGATGCTTATATCTTATCCAAGGAGTTTGGCGAAATTTATGAAGAAAATGATCTTGTTTCCTTGGGTAAATACGAAATTATTGCTAAGTTGGCAATTGACGGTATGACCTCTGCTCCTTTTCCGGCTAAAACCCTGCCTCTACCTTCTTTGAAAAATGAAAATAAAGAAAAAGTGATTCGGCTCTCCAAAGAAAAATACGGACGTAAGGCCTAGATCTTAACATCCCATAGTTTTTGTGCTATAATAGGCACTGCCATGCCAATAGATGGAGATCCAAGACCAATTCAAATACCTGAGATATTACTTCCTTCTAAAGTTGCTATTCTAAGTGGTAGTCCGCATCCTCAACTTAGAAATAGGGTTGCTGAATTATTATTTGCTCCAAAATCAATAGGGGAGTCCCGTGACGTTGTTACAAGATATGATAATGGCGAAGAGAGAGTTGGGATTAGAACAGATGTTTGGGGAAAAGATGTTTTTATAATTCAATCAATGCATCCGTTGGAGGCTAGTCACTATTGTCAAGAACTCTACATGATGCTTCGAGGAGTAGGTAAGAGAAGCCCAAGAAGCGTCACCGCAGTAATCCCCTACTTCCCATACTCTCGCCAAGATAGAGAATTTCAACCAGGAGACGTTTCCGGAGCGGCTGAAGTAGCAGATATTGTAGGAAACCTCCATGGAGCAAATATCGTCGGTCTTAATATTCACGCTGAGCAATCAAAAGAAACAATTCGCGGAACGTGGTTAAACCCCTATGGGAGCTCTGTCCTCGTTCCGGCAATACGCGAATTACAAATCCCTGAACTTATTGTTGCTGCTCCTGATGTTGGGGCAATAAAAAGTACTCGGGCTGTTGGAAAGCTTATCGGAGCAGTGAATAGAAACCCTTTTATCGTTTTGAAAGGAAGAGAAGACGAAATAAAAGACCAGTCAGAGATAACTGGATTTCTTCAAGAAGACATTGATCTTAAAGATATGACTGTAGTATTGGTGGACGATGTTATTGACACGGCTGATACTTTAACTCAAGCTGCTGAAGCAGTGGCAGCAAGAGGAGCGGCAAGAATAATTGCTATGGCAGCGCATGGCTCGTTTGTAGGAGAAGCATATGAGAAAATTAATAATTCTCCCATTGATATAGTCTATGTTACAAATAGCATTGATCAAGAAAGATCACGCTCAGAACCAAAAATAAAGGTTGTTTCAATAGCTAAACTTTTGGCTGAAATAATAAGAAGAATGACAACGCCAGGAGCAAATATTGATGAACTCTTAGAGTCTTCTTATATACAACCTGGGCCACCAGAATTTGTCTATGAGGCTGCTTGATTACTTGACGAGGCTCTTCCAGTCTTCAACCAGAGCTTCTTTTAATTTTGAGAGGGTCTTTCCTGAATGTTTGGTCGTTTTTTTAAGATCGGAGACAACTTCGTTAACCATCTTCTGATATTTAGTTTTGTCAATCTTTTCTGCTTTTTTGCGAAGTTGAGTAACTTTCTTTTCAACTTCTTTTTTTGCTTTTTGATAAAGTTTTTTAGTTTCCTTTCCGTATTTTTTGGCTAGCAGAACTCCACCTGCAGCCCCAAGCAGAAGTCCCAATCCAAAGTGCGATTTTTTCTTTTCCATTAAGCTAATTTATCAAATATTGACAACATTGTCAAACGAGGAGTATGATTAACAAAGGATGAATTTACTTTCCTTTGACCGCAGAAAAATTTTCGTAGTCTCTGCTTTTTTGGGATTTTTATTAATAATCCTGATAACCGTGTCGGTTTTTCTCTCAACCCAAAAAACAAAAAAAGAAACAGAAAAACTTACTCCCTCTCCCCTAACCAAAACTATAGATCTAGATGAAAAAAGACTGAATGCTAAATCTTTTCCCCAGGTGCAATTTTCAAATTGGGTTTTTCCTGCAACCGCGCCTCTGGAAAAAAAAGAAGCTCAAGTCTACAGCTTCCAAACTTCTTTTAAGAAAGAATATGTTGTTTTGTTGGCTCGAAAATTTGGTCTGACCGGCGAGATTAAGGAAAAGAATAATTATTTCTATCTATCACAATCCTCAAAAACAACTGGCAATCAAGACAATCTGTCATTTTTCGTCTTGGATAAAAACACTGGTGGATTTTCTTATGTCTCATCCCAAGGAATAGTTCTTGATAAAACTCTTCTTTCTTTTGTTCAAGAATTAACATCGGATCAAACTCTTTCCCTGTTTGCAAATTATAAGGATAAGAGAAGAAGCGCAGAGACGACTTATTTCGAGTTTCATAGAGACTGGCAAAAAGTCGGATTACCAATTCTCAATAGTTTTGGACTTCTCAACCTACCAGAAAATCAACCTTTAAGGGCTTTAACTTTCGCTTCAAAAGCCGGAGCAGGCGCTGATTCAAACATTTATGCCACATCTGATAAAGCAGACGGTCTAGCGAGACTCAAAGACTTCAATACCTTGACTGTTGGAATAACAACTGAAGGTGGTAAACAAAAAATTATTTCGATTTCATCAAATATTCGGCCTTTTAAAAAGACTGTTCTTGAAAGCTCAAACTTAATCACTTTTAGTCAAGCTAAAGAAAAGATTGTTCGCAGAAATTATGAATATATTTTGACTTCTCCCGCGGGTTCTGGTCTAGTTGATTTTAGTAAAGTTTATCCCCAAAACAAAGCAGTCTCGGAAAATGCACAAATCTCAGAGTGTATTTTAGCTTATATAGAAAAGCCACCGTCAGTCCAGCAAAATAGCTTGTTTCCCTACTTTTTATGCAGGGGGACTGCCCAATTGACATCAGGGTATAGAGTTAATTTTGTTGCTGCAACATCCGCTGTTCTCAGCTCTCAAAGCTTACTTGGAGTTTTTGCTCAAGACGACACCTCCCAAAAACAAGGAACTCTAGGAACTCCTGCTCCAACCAAACCGCCTAGTCAGCAGCAACAATCTCTACCTCCTCCTGTGGTTACTGAATGTAAGCCGTCTGTTGATGAGCTTACTGAGACTTTCGTCACTGCAGATGGCGTAACTATCGGCATTGCGCAAATCTATGCTTTACTACCTACTCGAAAAGCTGGGTGGTTTTTTGTTCCACCAGCAGGAACCAGTTATAAAACTATAGATGAGATCACAGAATTTCTCCAAGGCTTGATTGATGAACTTAAAGTTAAAGCGGAAACTCAACCAACACAGGTAAGAGATTTTGATCAAGTTTTTGCCGATTATCTTGATTCCGAAGGAAAATGCCCTGTTTGGATCAGCACAGTCAGTCCCAGCCTCTTCATCTACAACAATAGCGGACAAGGGGTTGAGGTTAAACATGGATTTAATGTAACCTACTTTGATAAGACTGAAGATTACATCTACTATGAATATGAGAAAAAACAATTTAATAAACCTGATCAAGGTTGGGTTGTTGAAAAGAAAGATTTGAGTGGATTATCAGCGAGTATTAGTGATAAATTAGGATTAACCCCACTTGAGAGCCAGCGTTTGTTGTTTGAACTCAATCATGCAGCAACAGATGTTTCTTCCGATAGGTTTTTTGTTGGATTAATTCCCCAAAGTGAGGTTGAGAATAAACTTCCTTTGACTTTTTCTCCTCAACCTCAAGTTGTCTATCGTCTCCACTTTTACGTCTCATCTGCCGAAATATCACACCTCCGAGGTGTGACTAACGGCCTAACGCTTCAACCTGTAACTCGCAAACCCTTCATGGTCTTGGAGCTTGGAGCCGCAGGATTTTAACCCCGTAAAAATTCAGTAAGAAAGAAGTTATTAAGCCATTCCCTCAGCTTTTGCAGCTCTATATATCATGGTACTCACAAAAAAAGATGCTATTATCAGAGCTATTAGAGGTGAAGATCTAGCCTGTTGAGCTTTTAAATCGGCTTCAAGCATATTTATTTCCATATCAATTTCACGTTTAGCAATTTGAAATTTTGCTAAATCTATATCGTCTCTATCAGTTTTATCTGGTCTTCTTCGAATTGCCTGTATTCCCTCAACGATGTCTGCTCTGACAATATAGAGCTGTCTTAATCTTTCTAGTTTCGCCAGAACTCCTTTTCGCTCATTTTATTTCATGTTTTTAGCCTCGGTTTTAAATTTTTCCTTTAATGAATTTTCCTGTTTTGCTCTTTCTTTCTGCCACTCTGCATGTTTTTCTGGTTCTCTTATTCTATCTGGCTCTGGATGTTCTTTATCCCAGCCTGCCATCGTGACATCGGTTTTTGCCTTGGCGATATAATCTGTTTCTGCTTCCCATCTATCCTCACACCATTTTTTATAACCCTCGGGATTTGTTTTTTGATCTGGCGGGGGGTGTTCTGCGTCCCAACGTTGCAGATCTGTTTCTAATTTTCTGGTGGCGGTTATTTCCTGATCAGTTGTAAGTTCAACCGGTTTGTCTATATCTACCGAAACTACTTGAGAAGCTTCTTTAGATAAACCTAATTCATCCGGGAACTCAGTCAATTTTCGAATGGCGTTTTCGCCAGCTGAAAGATCAGGAGAACTTGCAGCCTGTGTTGCTAATTGCGAGACTTCTTTTGCTGCAGTAACGTTAGGAATGGCTTCGATAACACCAGTCACCTCGCCTGCCACCTGGGCAACTTTGGCTACTTCAGCTCCAGCCGCAACTGCTGATCCCGCTGTACCAACAGCTTCTGCGGCGCCGGCAGCAGTCCCCGCTACACCTACCACCGCTTTTCCAATTTCAATAGCAGCTGATATTGGATCTGGCATAATTATTCTGTTTTATCGATATAAAATCTTAGCTTTTCTAAAAGTTCTGCAGTTTGTTCTTCGTCAAGGTATGTTAATAACATTGCATACACTTTTTCAAGCTGTGGATATTTATCAATAAACGGTTTGATTTTTTTTTGCATATCTTCTTCGGAACTAAATGGTAGAAAAGCTAAAAGGTCTTTCCCTGCTTGTTTTGAAATTTGAAAAGTTATTTTGCCCTTTTCTAACTGTTCGGAAAGTGCTTTCAAAAAATCTATTTCAATCTGCTTTGTAAGAATTGCGATCTTACTCATATTAAGAGTATGCAGAAGAAAAAAATAAAATTCAACTATGTTTGGTATACTTGTCCTCATGTTAACTGTGGGGATTGTGGGGTTGCCGAATGCGGGGAAATCAACTCTTTTTAATGCCCTGGTGACAATGCACAAGGCCGGCGTTGCCAGCCACCCCTTTACCACCATTGATAAAAACTTGGGAGTGGTTGAAGTGCCAGACGACACCCTGTTTAAACTGGCCAAGATAGAAAATATCGCCAAAGTCACTCCAGCAACTATAGAATTTATAGATATAGCCGGGCTGATCAAAGGCGCTCACCAAGGAGAAGGTTTGGGAAATCAATTTCTCCACCACATAAGAGAAGTCGATATCATCCTACACGTTGTTCGCTTTTTCCAAAACGAAAATGTAGTTCATGTTCATTCTAAAATTGATCCTGAAGAAGATATTGCAATCATTGATGAAGAGTTGGAGCTTGCTGATTTACAGTCATTACAAAGAAAGCTAGACAAATCCGCCGACGCTAAAGCTTTGGCGGACAAGGAAAGAGAACTTATTAAAAAATTGATGGAGCAGTTAAACAAGGGATTACCAATTTCACAGCTGCAAATGAGCGTTGAAGAACTCGCAACCATAAAACCCTTCAACCTTTTAACAACTAAAAAGCAATTAATTGTTGCCAATGTTGATGAAGAACAGCTAAAAAATTCGCCAAAAGAAATAGCTGGTAGACCGGTTTTGCCAATTTGTGCCAAACTGGAATCAGACCTGATAGATCTCCCCTGGACAGAACAACAGCAGTTTTTAAAAATCTACGGTTTGGAAAGAGGAGCCAAAGAAGAGATTATTTTAACCTCCTACAAAAGCCTTGAGGTTATAACTTTTTATACCATAGCCAAAAGGAAAGAAGCCCGGGCCTGGACCCTTCGACGCGGTGAGACGGCCCTGCGGGCAGCCGAAACAGTTCATACAGATTTTGCCAAACATTTTGTCAAAGTCGAACAGGTTAACGCGGAAGAACTTATAAAAGATGGCTCGTGGCATAAGGCGCACGAGCTGGGTAAAGTTTTATTACACGGTAAAGACTATGTTGTCCAGGATCAAGATGTGTTGGAATTCAAAGTAGCAGCATAACTGACAATTTACAAGATACAATAACCAAGTAACAAACAATTTCCAAATTCCAAGTTTCAAATTTTCAAAATTGGTTATTGTGATTTGTTTGTTTCTTGGAATTTGTTTCTTGGTTATTCACTTTCGGCTTCTCCTCTCGGCTCTCTCTGCTGTTTGCTCTAGATACTTTATCAGCTCAGTTACGCCATAAGCAATGAATGCGTAAACCAATAGTCCGAAAAGCGCCGAAAACTCAACCACGAATCCACCCTGCAATCTTGGTGAAGGAAACATTCCCGCGAATGGAGAGAGTAGTGGTGTTGAGGTTTCATATATCCAGTTAACAAAAGGCGCTTGCGGACTGGCTCCAAAAAGCCTCAAGAGTATTCTAAAACCAACCAAAAATTCTATAAACCCAAAAACCACATTGGTTAAAAAAGAAATTGTTGCCAACGTTATCATCTTCGATCACCTCCCATCTTTAATTTACGTCTGTGGGGTATTATACTATAATTCCGCAGGTTGCAAGAGACACCTGAAGTAATCCTGGGTTGTTTTTCCTTTACCTAATTTTTTCTTTATTTCCTCGCATTGACTAATCTTTTTATCTTTCTTTGGCTGCAGGGTTGGTTGGGGTTGGAGGTAATATGTTCCTACTTTCCTATCAATCTCCTCGAGCGGTTTTGCATTTTTTGGTATTTCAACATTAGTTTCTTCGAAGCTTATAAACTCGAGTTTAAAGTCTAGGTTAAACTCACCAGGAGTTGAATAATTTTTCTCATCGATCTTAAATTTGAGGTAAAGCTTTTTTGGAGTATTATCTTTTTTACTTACCCAGATCTGGGCTTCTTGAATATTAAGATCTTTAAAAAAATCTCTTATCGTTCTTAGACTCTTTTCTGGAAGCGGAGTTTCGTTAACTATTTTATCAGTCTCAACCATCCAATCTATAAGTTTTTCCGGATTTAATTCAAAAATGTAATGTCTTGTTTTTAGCTTGTTAATTATCTCGCTTGGCAGAGTTTTTTTAATGCTGATTATCTTTAACTCTCTGAATCTTTTTGCAATTTTTTTAATCTCGTCTTTTGTTGGTGAGCTTTTTTTAGGAAGGTTTACATCTTCACTGTAGTTAGCTAATTCTACCCATTCTCCTTTTACACTAGAAAGATCGATAAATGGATTTTGAGGAGGATTTTGCAATCTGCCATAGATTTTATCTTTAAATATTCGCGTTTCAAAATCAGGGTAAAAAGCCAATTCAAAAAAATTGAAAATCTTTACTTTAATAAATTTAACTACCGATGATGATTTTGTATCTCTCATATCTTTGGCGTTTATAATACCTTTAATTTGGGATGCTAGGCTAGAACTTTCACCGGTTGACTCATTTTTTGGTTTGTAATTCCCTTCAAGAGCGAGAGAATAAGCAAAAGTTCTTTTATCCCAAACTTGATAGATCATTTTTTCGATAACTCTCTCTGGATTTCCAGTTATTACAAAATAGGCAACCACAGCAGCTGTCAACAGAAGAGCCCCAACAACAGCTAGACTGATTAAGGCTCTGGTTTTTTGTTTTTTTGAGCCAGAGTATTGGTCGGGATTAATCGGGGTAAAATTTTTTGTATTCATTTTTTTCTAAGAGACCAGACTTTTATATATATGGCCCAAAATCGAAGGGAGGAAAAAAGGGCAAAGACAAAACCAGGAAATCCATCCATGAATCCTTTGTGTCTAATATAGGTTTTTAAAAACCAGACAGTTGGTTTTACAAAAAAATATGAAAAAAAGCCAACCCTTTTTCCCTCTTTTATTAGTATCTCTGCATCAAGCGAACTATATCTGTTCCAGCGAGTCAAATATCTGGAAAAGTCAGGATCGGCATAATGTAGTAGAGGGCTTTTTAGATAACCGACTTCGCCTTTGACTTCAACCTGCTCGTGGACTGTCTTGCGAGGAAAACTAGCCACCCCGTTTTTATAAAGACGAATGGTGTAATCAGGATATTGTCCGCCCTTCTCGAGAAATCTTGTTAGGAAAAAATTCTTGCGCGGCAACCAGTAAGCTTCGGGATCCCTCCCGCTTCTGTCACCCGATACGACTTGACGGATTTCCTCTTTGAGCTCCTCCGACAGCGCCTCGTCAGCATCCAACTGCAAAATCCATTCTCCTTTTGCCGTTTCTATTGCTTTTTGTTTATTGATGTGAAACATTGGAGGATTAGTTGTTTGTATTACTCGCACTTTTTCTCCATAGGATTTTACAATCTCAAGAGTTTTATCCGAAGATCCGCCGTCAACAATAATCACCTCATCAACCAAATCGTGAGCAGAATCAAGAGGGTATCGAATAAATTTTTCCTCATTAAAAGTAGCTATGCACAAAGAGAGTTTCATAAGAAATCCCAAATCCAAAGCTCAAATGTCAATTCAAATCCAAAATCTAAATGACTAAATATTTGAATCTTTGGATTTTGATATTTGGATTTAATTAACATTATTATATAATATCCGAAATGATAGCTGCAGTCCTGCAATCTTTCGTTTATCTTTCTCTTCTTGGCCAAGTTGCAATAATTATTGTTCTTTTATTGTTCCTGGCCCAAATTTTTTTTAAAGATAAAACACTCAAGAGCCTTAGGGAAAAAATATCTCCCTATGCCTATCATTTTGCCTTTTTGCTGTCTTTAATTGCAACTTTAGGAAGCTTATTTTTATCCGAAATAGTCAAATTCCAGCCCTGTATTTTATGCTGGTATCAGAGAGTTGCAATGTATCCCCAACCACTTCTTTTTTATATTGCCCTTTTAAGACGTGAGTTTGTCTTAAGGCCTTATTTAATTGTGATCAATATAATTGGTGGCTCAATTTCACTTTATCACTACCTCTTGCAAATTTTACCGGCAAACATACTGGCTGGATGCGATAAAGCTTTAACCGGAGTCTCTGTCTCCTGCACCAAAGGCTACAAATTTTATCTAGGTTATATGAGCTTTCCTTTGATGGCACTGACAGTATTTATTCTTTTAATAATCCTCTTGCTGTTTTCTTATGCTAAAGATACTCGAGGCTCCAAATAATATTCTAACTACTAAAGCAGTAGAGATTAAAAAGGTCGACCAACGAATAAAAAAAATTATCAAGGAAATGGAAAAGTGTCTTTTGGCCCAAAAAGATCCCTTGGGCGTTGGACTGGCTGCTCCTCAAGTCGGATATTCGCTTAGTTTGTTTATTATGAAACCCCATCCAAAAGCTAAATTTGAAGTATTTGTTAATCCACGAATATTGGATTCGCAGTACCGCGTGAAAAAAAGGCCGGAGGGCAAAAAAAGAGCCCTGGAAGGCTGTCTTTCAGTTCCCCGTATTTGGGCGCCTGTCAAGCGTGCCTCAAAAGTTTTAGTCGAATATGAAAATGTAGCCGAGGAGCGAAAAAAAACGTGGTTTTCAGATTTTAAAGCGGTGATTGTCCAGCATGAGATTGACCATCTTGCAGGAATTCTTTTTAGTCAAAAAGCTCTGGAGCAAAAAACCCAACTCTACGAAGAGAAAGGCGGTAAGCTAAAAAGAATCGCCACTTAAAAAATTCCAATAACCAAGATACAAGTTACAAACAATAATCAAATTCCAATTTTCAAATGTTTGGAGCTTGGATATTTGAAATTGTTTGTTTCTTGGTTATTGTTTCTTGGAATTTATCTACAAGGGTTAAGAATGGCCTTGCTCCCTCTTTCATGTCTTTTCTTATTCTTTTCAGACACTTTGCGCAAAGCCTGACTATTTTTTTTTGACCGTCTTCAAGAATAGTTGCTTTTTGCAGATTTGGCCGAAAGACCCTTTGGGTTTTAGGAGCTCTCTTTTTCCAACGTCCACCCGCCACACCCCGGTGATGAGTATGTGATCTACCTAAAAGAACAGTTTTCCCACAGTTAAAACATCTCATAAGCTTTTTATGATATCATAATACGTCGGAAATTCAAAATCCAAAGCTCAAATATCAAATCAAATCCAAATAACTAAATAATTAATTTTTGGATTTTGAGCTTTTGTCATTGATTTGAATCTTTGGATTTTGTCATTTGTATTTTATGTTGTCTTTATTATCCTCTAATCCTTTACTCTTCCTGGCTTACTTAATTGCCCTTTTGATTGCAATCACAGTCCACGAATTTTCTCATGCCAAGGTAGCAGATTACTTGGGGGACCCTACTCCGAGGCTTCAGGGTAGGATAAACCTTAATCCAATCGTTCATATTGATCCTATTGGTATTCTGTTTTTGTTTTTCTTCGGTTTCGGCTGGGGCAAGCCAGTTGCTTTTGATCCTTTCAATTTAAAAAACCCCAGACGCGACGCTGCATTGATATCTATTGCCGGTCCTGGTTCTAATCTACTTTTGGCTTTAATACTTTCTATAATACTTAGATTGTTAATATATTTTAAACAAAGTTTTTTACTAACTATCGGAGTTAATTTTATAGTCCCCATTATTTTCTTAAATGTAATTTTGGGGGTTTTTAATATCTTACCTATCCATCCCTTGGATGGTTTCAAAATTGTTGGCGGTTTTCTCTCCGAGGATAAAGCTCGTGAATGGTATCAACTTGAGAGATATGGCTTAATTTTTCTTCTGATGCTGATTCTTCCAATTGGCCCAGGAGGATCCAACATGTTAAGCCTAATCATCAGACCAATGATAAATTTCGTGATGAATCTTCTTCTTCCTGGAGGTTTAACTGGGACAATAATATAAGCAGAAATTCCAAGATACAATAACCAAGATACAAACAAATCTCAATAATCAATTTTCAAAAAATGTTTTGTGTTTGGAATTTGGGATTTGTAAATTGTTTGTTACTTGTTACTTGGTCATTGGTTATTTCCTAAGGTGTGGGGGTTGGAGTAGTTATTGGTGTTCCGGTAAGCTTTTTTACGCATTTGAAGTAATCTTGAGTCTCGCATCCTTTACCTATTTTTGCTTTTATTTCATCACAGTTGCTCGTTTCAGGACAAGTTCCTGTGGTTTGATTGTCAGGAATCTCAAGCGTTTGAATAGGCGAAGGTCTGACCGTGGTTGGTGTGATCGCGGATGGCTGAGTTTCTGCTTGTCCTTTAGTAGTAAATGTCCAAGGAATTCCTCCATTATCAAAGCTTTGATCTCCGACTTTAATCTGGAAATAATAGGTTGTGCTTTGTGAAAGGAGAGTCAAGTCAACAGAATGATCTTTTGTTTTTTCAGACTCCGGGGCGAAGAAATTAAGAGCTGTGGGTGAGGTTCCGTATTCGATTACGCTTTGAGCTTCAACCCCAGTTGTCCAACTGACTTTGACTGAGTTTTGGCTAATCTCGGAAACTACAACGTCTTGAGGCTTAACATCAGATGCTCGGGTAAAGACGTTTTGCAGCATACTGAAGGCAAGAAAAATAATCGCTACAGAAAGAATAACCCCAATTACAATTGTGACAATCCTTTTAGTCTTAGATTGATCCATTTTTTGTGATTATAGCAAAAATTTAAAAATTCCACCGAGCATTAACAAAATCATTCCCGGAACTGCGTACTTGACAATATTATCCAAAATTCCGCTTTGTGGCAGAGTAGAAGGAGTTGTCCCCCCCCCAGTGGTTCCTGCACCGTTTGTCGTTCCTCCCCCGGTGGTTCCTCCGGTGATATTGACGCTGGTTGATCCGTTTTCCGAACAGACAATTATGTTAGTTGCATCAATATCATTTTTGACTATTTTCGATGTGTCACTGGAGGAGGTATCGCACTCAAAGGTTAAGGTATCAGTTCCAGAGGCCAAGGCTTTGAAGGTTATTGTGGCTATTGTTCCTGATCCTGTTTTTGAAGTAGCTGGATCATCAACCATTCCTGCAACATAAGCTTTGCCCGAGGTAATGTCATTGAAAACAGTTGGAAAAAAATCTCCGTTGGAAACTGATTGGGCTTCAAGTTTTGTGGAATCAAATATGACGTAAGCATCAACGGAGTTTATCTCCTCTGATCCAGCGTCAACATTTACCTGAAGCTGAAAAGTCTCGTCTGCTGCAACTTCGACCGAGGTCTGATCAAAGTTCAAGCTGGCAGCATTGACTGTCTTGGCTGAAAAAGCAGTTAAAAAAGTAAGAATTATAATAAATAGGCTCCATATTATTTTTTTCATTTATATGGACTAGTAAACTTCAATCTCTGCGCCTGTTGTTTTGGGCAAAAATGGCTGGGTGGCCGAGTTGATAAATTTTGTTTTTTCTTTATCTTTTGAGGGCAATATAAATAAGTTGTAATTTCCCTTTTTTGTTGGCCTAAGGCTAATTGTGAGAATGGCTGTTTGGTCAAAGATTGATCTGGTATTGACCTCGGGCGCTTGAACTGCTGTTACTGTAAGATGGCTTTGTCGCTGAAACTCGAAAACTTGATAATTTTTTAAGGGTGAGGCAACTGAAGATAAAGAAAAGGCACTTTTATCAAAAGAAAAAAGAACATCAAAGCCGACTATATCCTCTTTTTCAGAGTCAGCAACAACGTTGACTGTAAATGCCTGTCCCAGGACAACTCTTCTTTGATCAATTTCAAGAGAAAGCGTCCCCTTTTCTGCTGCTTCTTTTCCGGCAACCGTCTGTTTTTGAGGAGTAACTTGTTCTTTTTGAACTGTAGTTGGTGCTTGCTGGCTCAAAATAAACCAGAGCAAAATAAGAACACCTACTACCAGGGCTAAAACATAAACGTGGAGTCGCTTGATATGTTTTTGGGTATCATCCATATTTTTTAGTATACCAAATTATTCGTCGTCGTATTTAACTTCTAATGATTCTATCATCAATGAAAAGTCTTGAGTATCAATAACCCCATCAAGGTTGAGATCTCCAGTTGATAAAACATCCTCATCTTTACTTCCCAAATTCTGACGGATAAATGAAAGATCGTAGGAGTCAACTATTCCATCCTGTTGTGGAAGATCTCCGACCAAAAGTTTGATTTGAGAAAAATCAAAATCATTATCACCATCAGCCAAGCTTATAGAAGGTGTTGTTGAGCAGTAGTAATAACCAGGCTGATCCTCTGACGGATCACTATCGCAAACTTTTTTCTGAACATGTTTTTCGCCTTTAACTAAAATGTAATAGTCGTCTGCTTCTGGTATCTGAGCAAATGTGGCTGAACCGCTCCAGATTCCATCTTCATCGACTGTAAAGTCTGCAGTGGCTTCTTTCTTGTCTGAAAGGCCGCCTCCTGCTAATGATATCTTTACTTCCATTGTGTCTCCTGCTGACGGCTGGCTAACTATTCCCTGGAATAAAAGATTAAGATTCAGGGCAACATCGATCAGGTTTGGAGCTGGTTGGCCGGTGGGAGTTGGACCTCCAGGTGTTGCAGTCGGTCCGCCTGGAGTTACGGTTGGCGCGCCTGGTGTGGGTGTGGGTCCTCCAGGCGTTGGGGTAGGACCACCAGGTGTCGGTGTTGGTTCTTGTGGGCCAGGGGTCGACGTGGGTTGGGTCCCACCAGTTGGGGCAGGAGTTGAAGTTGGCACTCCTGCTGTTCCTTTTACAATATTTGAAACATATGTGCTCTTGGCACCGCAGTTTTTTTCGGCTCTAACTTTTATTCTGTAGGTTACAGCGTCAACAAAAGTATATTCATATTTTGTGTTGAAGCGACCAACAAGTGTGGTGCAGATATCAGGAGCAACTGGATTATCACAGTTAACTTCTCCAGTAGTAAATGGTTTCTCGTTGACAATAAGATGGTATTTGTCTGCGCCTGTTGAGAACTTCCAGTCAATCAGTCGCTTACCTGGAGCAACTGTATCCTTAGGAATAAGTTCTGTTGGGGTAGGAGGAGCAGTACAAGTTTCTCCGCCGCCCCCACCGCCTCCACCACCAGTGCCGCCTCCTCCGGTTTGCGGCCCAACATCCCCGCTCCAGTTGCTCTTACAGCATCTAAAGTGCTCGTCTCCTGGACAAAGGCCAGAGATGTAACCGCCACCACAGGTATTACTCACTCCTACATCTCGTTGGCATCTACCATTTGGATAGGCTTGTAGACAGGTGTCGCAATCAAAGTCTCTGGTGGCACAACCTGTTTTACATTTCCCATCATTGCCACAAGTAGCCGCCCCATCACCAGGGGGCAATGTAGGTTCAGACGGGGGAGGCGTAGTTCCTGCTTTACCACCACAATACCCAAATCCTCCTTGATAACTCACACAGCTTAAGCCATTCTTACAACAACCCAGGCTTACCCCTGCATCTTTACAAAGTTTATTAACTTCGATTGTGCAGGTTTGTGTAGGTTGTGGAACACTACCACAGGTTATTGTCTTTACATTACTGGTTAGATTTAAGTCATCTGCTGTTATCGAAACTTCCCAGCTAGTTCCTTGATTGGCATCGTTGGCGGCAGTTCTTCTCCCAGAAAGCCCTTCTCCAATATTAGTTGTTCCTTTCCAAGTCCCTGGAGGACTTTCAAACCTGACGTGATATATCGTACCCAAAACTTTATCAAAAGCGGCAGTAACCAAATATTGATCGGTCGTGCCTGTTCTTTTAGGACAGGTTAAAGTAAAGTTTGGATTTATTGCAGCTAAACCATAACATTTACCGCCTAAATAACTTTTACAAAAACCTTTAGAAACTAGAAAATTGCAACCTGAACTATCACCATTTAATGCACTACAATTTGGTGTCCCACAATAACTTCTTGAGCCGACTGGTCCACATTCTTTTTTACTAGGAATGCCTACCTCAACGTAACTACTACATATTCCAGCATCCATTAACCAATTACACTTCGCCTCACTCCCTTCAAAAAGGGTATTGCAATTAACTGTTTTACAAGCGGCTGACGATTTATATACTTTTTGTTGTTGGATGGCGGTGATAGAAACAAAGAGAAAGATCAGTGATAAAAGGGTGAAAAGTGCTGTGAAGAAAAATTTGTGGCGGTTGAATCCGCTTTCTTTGTAGTAATTGTTTAAAAAAGAATCGAATTTCGTCTGTTTTTTTCGCGCCATTATAATATACAATTAAAGATAGATAAAAAGAGAGCTTATGTCAAGTCTATTCCTCATCATATTTCACTGACAGCGAGGCTATAAGCAGAGAATAATCTTGGGTGTCTACTCTACCATCAAGATTCAGATCGCCTATTGCCAGTATATTTGGATCCGATTTACCAATGTTATTTCTTATAAATGAGATATCATAGGCGTCAATTATTCCATCTTGATCAGGAATATCCCCAACCAGAAGTTTGATTCGAGAAAAATCAAGATTAACTGTTCCCGGCTGGAGAGCTATTTTGCCCAAGGAACAACGATAAGTACCAGGGGAAGTTTCGCTTGGTTCAACATCGCAAACTTTTTTCTGGACATGTTTTTCGCCTTTAACTAAAATAGCATAATTACTTGCCTGATCAATACCGGAAAAGGTAATGTTTCCAGTCCACTTACCGGTCTCGGCGACAATAAACTCTGCGGTTTTTTCCTGATTTTGCACGCCAGGGCCGGCAAGTGTAATATTAACCTGCATTTTATCTGTTTGAGGCTTCCCGACTATCCCCTGAAAAGATAATATCAAGTTGATTCTAAAATCTTCTGACTGTCCTGGTGTTGGTGAACCACCTGCGGTTGGTGTTATCCCTCCTGTTGGAGCTTGAGTTAATCCTTGGGTTGGCTGTTGAGTGGGTTGTTGGGTTATACCTCTTGTTGGACTTGGACTTGGAATCGAGGTTAGCCCTTGAGTAGGTTGCGGTTGGGTCGGTTGTGCAGTTGGTCGCGGCCCTCCGGTGTCAGGGGGCGGGACAACAATTGGATCAGGAATAGGAATTGCAAAGGCTGAAATCGGGGTGGAGATCAGTCCTGTTCCATCGGCGTTAGAAGTTAGTTTGTAGGCAGTGTTGTCTCGGCGCTGAACTCGAATTATACTGTTTTCATTAATTCCTCTGGTGCAGCTGTTTTTATTGGCAGGGTTAACGTAGAAATCCGATAGCTCGAGATCTCGTCCTTCGGCTGTTACATAAACAAAATCCTCACGCGCCTCACCTTGACAGCCTTCATCAATCATAATAGCTGCTTGTTTATAGCCTTTTATATCCAGATTTCTAAATTGTCCTTCAATATTTGATCCTTGGGCATGTCCAGCAATAATCAATCCATACTCCGCTACGCCCGCTCCATCCAAAACCATATTGCTGAAAGTTAAGCGTTGTCCGGAAAATGTTTTCACATCGTCAATATCCGAAGCAGTGTGATTAATTACTGAAGCAGAGCGATTTTCGCCTTTAGCTGCTCCTCCGTTTTTATAAAGCTGCATAGCGTCATAGCGATAAGTATTACCATAGGCTCCGTGTTCAATACCTGATTTTCCATTATGATAAGCTCTAAATTTCTCAACAAAATGGGCTGCCTTAGCATTTTGCCAAACGAATATCCCGTTATTGCTGTTATTGTGAGAAAGATTGTCCTGAAAATTCCAGATGCCGTTGTGCTCAAGCCTAATAAAGTCGGGGTGGTCTCTAGGACAGGTCGGCTGAGGCGGCCATTTGATTCCCGAGGAATCAACTCCACCCTGTATTCCAACCGCCACTGAATTTATTAACATGTTTCTGTCTCCTCGGCCAAGGGAAAATCCACTCATTCGATTGAAAGTATCGTTATCTCCTGTTCGCCAAGCCCAAGCTACAATATTTTCATCCCAAAGTGTGTCGTTGGTTGAAGGATCTGTACAATCGGCGTCGATAAGATCCCACCAGAATCCCTCACCTAAGTTATGATAAACCCCGGAGTTTCTCATAGTGATTCCATGAGAATGATGAGGAACAAATCCATTATTTGTACCGTCTCTAACGATAACTGAATCAATAAGACTACCTCGTGAGCTGTCTAAACTATGATGAAAATGCAAAGAATATCGACCGCTCCCACCGTCACCGTTGACAAAAGGCCCAAGATAGCGTAAAGATGCTCCGACTACTGTTTGGGGTTTATTTGAATGAATAAAAATATGGGCTCGGCCTGTCGATTGTCCTTCGATATGAACATTCCTGGTCAGATTCATAATTTCGGCTGTATTAGTTTTTCCTTCAAATGTGACAGAGGAATGTTCTTCAGTTAAACCACTGTTCCAACTAATAGATTTTCCAGAAATATTTACCGATGATAGTATTCTTTCTTCAAAACCTGTATTTGTTCCTGGTGGAGGATTTTGACTAAAGAATTTAGTTGGAACAATAACTATTTCGTCTCCGACTTCCCAACCGGTTGGTTCTTTATCAACCGTTGTCGAGGTTGCCCCCACAGATAACGATCCAGATGCATTCAACCAAGTTTTTTTTGATTTTCCTTGAATATCCAGAACTCCATCTCCCATCACCCAAAGACCAACATCGCTTTCGAGGACAACCATTCCCCCGCCGACAAAAGCGCTCTCGTTGATGCCGATAAATCTCAAAGTGTGATTGATTGATGAAGATGAAGGCTTCATGACTAAATTTCCCTCAACAACTACGTTTTTGGTACTTTCTAAACTAACTGTTTTATCAGACTTAAAAGTAAGGGTTGCTCCAGGTAAGATGCTTAAGCCGTTGATAATTGAGTTGGTTAAATCGTAAGTTACATTATGCCCTGTTGAGATGCCAACTGTCATTGTGGCAGGCGGAACAGCTCCACTACTCCAAACAGTTGGGTCTGACCAATTTCCACTCTTTAGACTTACAATTTGAGGGGCCGCTCGTCCTCTGGTGTAAACAAAAAGTAGCAAAAATCCAGCCAGAGTAAAACCAACTGTAAAAAAAATAAGTATTCTGGCGATTATCGCTGTTCTATTCATTCCTATTCCTCGTCATATTTAACTGACAAAGAAGCAATAAGAAGAGAATAGTCTTGTGTGTCAACTCTAGCGTCAAGATTAAGGTCGCCAATTGTCAGTACCTCTTCATCTGAGTTGCCAAGATTGTTTCTGATGAAAGAGATGTCATAAGAGTCAATTATTCCATCTTGATCGGGTAGATCTCCTGAAAGGAGTTTTATTCCTGAAAAATCAAAATTAACTGTTCCTGACTGAAGAAATATTTTACCAAAAGAACAGCGATAGGTACCAGGAGAAGTTTCGCTTGGATTAATGTCGCAAACTTTTTTTTGAACATGTTTTTCACCTTTGACCAAAATATAATAATCATTGCCTTGAGGAATATTGCTGAAACTTGCTGTCCCTAACCAGACTCCGTTTTCATCTGAAATAAATTCGACGATTTCTTTTTTTGCTTGGGATAATCCTCCCCCGGCAAGAGACACTGCAACATTCATCCGATCAGTTGCTGCAGGTTGAAAAATAATTCCCTGGAAAACGAGTTGCAGATTTAAAGTCACACTGATTAAATTACCAGCTCCTGCAGTTGGAGTGGGATTTATTCCTTGTGTAGGTTGATTTGTCGGCCCACCAGTTGGGATCGGAGTTGAAGTTGGTGTTGGATTTGCATTGTTGGGAGGGGTTGGGGTCGGGGTAGAAGTAGGTTGCGCCCCAACTGTGGGACAAATAAAACGTCCAGGCAAACCAGGACATGTTCCAGTGCAACAAGGTGTCAAAACGCAGCTTGAACCAGGTGGTTGACAAATTCCCGGAGTGACGCTCGGGGTTGGTAGAGTTTGTGTTGGTGATAAGGTTGGTCTAGGTGTTTCCAATGGCAAACAATTACAGGTGTCATCATCAAGAACACGAGAAAACCCTACAGGACAAACTCTCTGAATACAAGGAATTGCTGCTCTGCCGCGATAAACTTTTTGTTGTTGCACAGCGGTAAAGGCAACGATCAGAAATATTATTGAGAGAAGAATAAAAATTATCGTGAAAAATGCTTTGTGTTTATTAAACATCTTCGTATATTTATTATATACATTATATACAATAAAAAAATCCTGTTGACAATTGCTAAAACGATTTTTATAATGCACACCATGTCTAACTCTTTCAAATCATCAAAAAGAGTATCACTCGATGACTTACCAGATCTTCTGACAATTAGAGAAGTTGCTGAATTGCTTCGCGTTTCCCCCCTAACTATAAAAAGATGGGGTAAAAGAGGTAAGCTTCCGGCAATAAGAATAAATTCTCGCGGCGACAGAAGATATAAAAAAGATGTTGTCACCAGACTGCTTGGCGTCTCCCCAGAGGAATAACTGTTGCAAAGCTTGCTTTTCGGATTGCTCTTGACAAGTAATTTAAAACTGTTTATTCTTTTTTTATAAGATGAAGTACAAGGCGGACTCCGGAATGTTTCTACGGCATCGAGTTTTCTTTTCTGTCATTTTTATTCTACTTTCCCTAATCTTTCTCACAGTAACTTATACCGCGGTTCAGCAATCCAAAATATTTCAGTCGAGCGCTGGTAGCGGACCCCGTCAAGAAGGTGAAAATTGTGGTGATGATTATCATGGAGATGGAAGCCCTTACTGTGGGCCGAATTTATCTTGCTATAAAAAACCGGACCAGGAGGTTAAAAGATGTCATTCTGTTTCAGCTTTTGAATTGCCGCCTTCCGTTGCTAAATTGCAGCCTACCGCGGCACCTGCAACTAAACTGTCCTGCACTCCTAAAACCAGGCAGGCTCAACCTAATCAACAATTAACTTTTTCAGCCTCAGGAGGAACAGGAAATTATTCTTGGATTGCTCAAGGAGGAAATCCAGCAATACAATTAACTGGTACTGGTAATAGTTTCACAACCAGTTTCGTAACAATCGGAACAAAAACAGTCCAGTTAAATGACGGCCAGTCAGCAGATTCTTGTACTGTTTATGTCGGTGTTGCTGCTCCAACACCCCAACCAACTAACCAAGCTGGTTGTAAAAAATTAGGCGAAGCCTGTGGTGCAGGTGTTGGATTTTGCTGCACAGGAGACCAACTACAGTGTGTGCTTGCTCAGGGTGAAAGAGTTTGTAGGTATTCATTCTTATATCGAAGTGCTCTTAGTTGTTCTCCTTTGGAACAAACAATAGTCGCCGGCAATTATGCCTCATTCACTGCTTCCGGCGGAAGTGGTATTTATAACTGGTCTGCTTCGGGCGCAGCTGCCGGTTATACTAGTGGAGAGGGCGCAAGCTTTAGACCTTACTTTGTCAACCGCGGACAATTTAGTGTTACTGTTACTTCAGGTCAATCAACAGCAAGCTGCTCAGTCA
>CAZLGV010000001.1:172898-403859 GCA_964559705.1 uncultured Gammaproteobacteria bacterium
GGACAATTTAGTGTTACTGTTACTTCAGGTCAATCAACAGCAAGCTGCTCAGTCACGGTAGAATAACTTCCACTCCCCAGTCATCCTGAACGAAGTGAAGGATCTAGCGAAGCGATATTTCTTTAAATGTTGGATTCGTCTGTTTTATTAAAGATATTTTCTTTCTTCTAATCCAGCCCTTAATTTTCTTTTCGGCTTCTATTGCTTGTTGTGGAGTTGAAAATTCTTGACACCAGATTAGCTTGTAAAGCCTATATTTCTTTGTGAAGGAAGAATTTAATAAACCTTTTTTATGTTCAAAAATTCTTCTTACAAGATTATTTGTTATTCCAGTATATAAAACAGTATTTGTGTGATTAGTTATTATATAAGCAAACCAGATTTTTCTCATAACTCTCGACTAATGTCTAGATTCTTCGCTGATGCTCAGAATGACAAGGGATAGATTGAATTCAAGTAGACTAAATAGCTCAACTTGAGTCAATGGATTATATGCTACAAAAGTAGTCTGGCGGACTATTGTATTAGGCTGCTTGGGCAGTTGGTCTGAGGCTTCCTCTGGCCCGTTTAATAGCCATCCAGCCAAAAACAACCATTATGACTGCTGCCAATCCGGCACCAATTAAACCTTTTTTGCCCAGACTTCTGACTTTTTCATGTCGAACGAATTTTCCAAGTTTATCGGTTTGTTCCTTTTCAAGACCCATCTCCTCAAGTTTATTTATAAATTCATCTCTTTCTTTCTGATTCCAATTCCAGACCGAAGTGAGTTTCTCTTGAATTCCGGCCAAAGGCGCGGCATCCGAAAGATTATCCTCGACACCAATTGCTTTTGCAAACTCCGATAGTTGAGGTTGCACTACATCTTTATTTTTAGCAATTATTTCTGCTTGTTCTCTCCTAAGGTTTTCTATTTTTTGCCAAATCCCCCTTCTCTCTCCTTCTGCCTTGCTTTTATAAAATCTTCCACTCAAAGCTGCAATTTCAAACTCATAGCCGTTAACTTTCTGCTGATCGTCTGCTGCGGGATCTGCTCGCATCTCTTGCCCTCTTTTTTCGAAGGTCTTTAAGATATCACCTTTTTGAAATATAAGATCTGAGTACATTTTTGCATTTTCCGGATCAAGTTCTTGAGCCACACCAAGAACCTCCTCGAGGGCTTTTTGATCAGGAAGCTGTTCAACTGCGGCAGTTGTATCTTCTGGTTTTCTTCGAAAGGGAATTATTTTTGCCACCTGTTCCACTCCCGCACTGGGTTCTCTGGGTTCTGGTGGAGCTGGTGGTTGCTCTGGAGGTTGCGGGCTGACTGGATTGTTGTGGACAGGTTCTGGCATGTTAATTTTGTTGGGAAAGTTTTTCCAGTTTTTCTCGAACAGCAGCCAAGTCTTGATGCTCTGTCTTTTGATAAAATTCCCCTTCCATCTCTTTTTCGGTTTGTTTTCTTATCCTTTTATAGAATTCGTGGTCCAGTTTTTCTTGTCCTTTTTGGGCCCTGTCCAGTGCTAATTGTTCATTTCTATCAAATTTTATTTGATACAGTGAATCATAAGCGTTCCATAAAACCCGCTCGAGTTCAAAGCGTTGATCGGGAGATAAACTATCCCATTTCTCAAGTAGCTGATTTTTAAAATCCTGCTTCAAAGGTAGCATTTTTATGATTCCTTTTGTTGTTAAGTCTGCCATATAATTAAAAATTATAAATAACTTACTGCTTTAGCACGGACAAAATCTACCACATCCTCCATTGCTACCGTTACATCATAAGCTGTTACAGTGTCAGTGTCGAGATTAAAATTTAATTGTAGC
This sequence comes from uncultured Gammaproteobacteria bacterium, assembly GCA_964559705.1. Lineage (GTDB taxonomy): Bacteria > Patescibacteriota > Microgenomatia > UBA1406 > GWC2-37-13 > CAZLGV01. Next base: position 174,705 of record CAZLGV010000001.1, read on the forward strand.
AACATAGCATTCAAATTTGGTGGCAATGGCATTCCAGGTATTATTAATTGAAGTCTCGGAGAGTCATATAGAATCTGCGCTAATTCGGCGGGTGATAGAAGATCACTTATTCTCTGAAAATAAGAACTACGGTTGGGTTGATTACGATAATTAAAAACCAAGTCTAAAAATTCATAGTATCCTTGGGGTGCGGCAAGGGTGCGCTCTGGAGTGGTAAAGTCTCCACCCGCTGGGCCAACCGCAGCAACAGATAAAGCTTCTGGGCGCAAAACGGTGCTCTCCATAGTTTTTCGTGTTCTAGTTTTTATATCTCCTTGAGCGCTCATCACAGCCGTTACATCATCCATTTGATCCGCCCTTCGCGCTATGGACTTCGGGTCCGCCATTTCTCCCTGGTTTCTCGCTTGAGTATCCAATTCCACAGCGAGCCTCCTATAGGTATCTGCTCTTATGGTGATTAGTTCTCTTGCAACAGCCTGGGCTTCCAAAACCATCGGTTCATTCGTGGCATTCATAGCTGCTGGCCAGCCAACAGCTGGATTCCTCAAGTAAACTTCATTCATTCTAGCATTAATTTCAGGTACTGTTAGAATTCGCAATAAATCTTCATTTAAGCCTAATTGGATAACCGCGTCAAAGGAAGGCAATGCTCCCGGCGTAAAAATTACATCATTATTGATGGTTTCTCTTGCTCCTGCTTCAACAATAGCATGTATAAGTTGCTCATGGTGTGTCTCCAGCAGTCTTTCACCGTCCGGCCATCCCCCCGCATCAACAATTCGTTGAACAAGTTGTTCAACGGTTTCTGTGGCAAGCTGTTGATCGGTTAAACCCATGGCGACAATTGCGCTGTGATCAGATCGTAATCTCTCAACAAGTACTCTTAATACTCTGTTTTCGTGATCAAGAATTGCCCGCCTTTTTTGCGTAATTTCTGTGCGTTTTTTTCTTAAGTTATCTAGTTGTTCTAGTAATTTACCTCGTCTCTCTACTACAGCATTTTCCAACCCTGCATATTTAGTCTCTATCTGTTGCATAGCCTCTCCAAGAGTAGAACCAACTGCCACACGCGCTCCACCCCGTGTTGGGGCGTAAGCAACATAAAGATCTGGGTGCGCCGCGGCATGCGTCTCTAGCCTTTGTATTTCTGCGTCACGAACAAGCCTAAGAGCACCAATTTCATCTCTAATTGAACCTGGACCTCCACCGTAAATTGTCCGTGTGTGTAAATCTTCCAAATCAACAGCAGTGGTTATATTTGTAGTGTCGAGTTCTTTTCCAAATTCCGATACTAATTGTTGATCTAAATCGTCTGATTGGCGTTGTAGTCTTTCTCTCTCATTAAATTGAGCTTGTTCTCCTCCTCTTCTCTCTCTTTTTCCTTCACCAACATCAATTTCTTCGCCGGCAATAAATTTCAGATCTCTTTGGAGGGCTTCTTGGCGGGCTTTGTATCTTTCCGCCCATTTTCCAGTGTCATTTCTTCGATCCGCAGCTGCGTCCCTTAACTGTTGGATTGAACCCCTTTGATGTTCAGCTCTTACCTCATCGATGGGCTTTCCCAGAACTTCTCCAATATAACGTTCTAATCTGTCTGTCAAAAATTGCTCCTCTGCAGTGAAGTGATTCAGGATTCTTTCTAGATCGTTGGCAGCGGGCATTTGGGCTGCAATATGTTCAATAGTTGTTCTCCATCTAGTCATTATTTGCTCTTCGTTGTTAAATCTCGGACCAAGTAATTGATGAGGTGTGCGTCTGCCGCCTTTGTATTGATCCCGACCAAGTTCTGTATATAAATCATGGAGAGATGAAAGATTACTTTGAATTTCTCTTTCCAGTTTGTCTAAATTCATTGTGCCAGCTTCCGGTAATAAGGCAACTTGGCCACCCGCTGTATCAAAACCGTCTATGTCCAAGCCGAATACTTTTTTCATATAAAGTCTCTGGGCAGGAGTCATATTGGCTTGCCAGTGCCTAACACTTTCCATATAGCCTTTTAGGAAAATATCTGCATTTCCTGTTGGAAGCCTGCCTAAAAGAATATTGGTAAGTATTATTCCGCCAGCTGCTCCATAGGCAATCGGATTTGTTGCCAAAGATGCTGCTAAGCTTGCTAGTTGATCAGCAGGAATTTGTCTTATTAATTCAGTCAGTGCAGCTCCTCCTAGGGCCCCACCGGCAGTTGCGGCGATTCGGGCAAGAGCCGGATGTTCCTCAGCGGGCTGACCCATACCTGTTAGAGTTCTATGCATAAACGCTCTTGGTCTATAGATTCTTTTTCCTTCCGCAGGAGCAATTATTGTACCTGGCCTAGTATATTTTTGCCGCACTGCCCGCTCATTAGCAGCATCAATCAAACCAAGAGATAGAGTTCGCATTGCAGTACTCCTTTCCATGGCTACAGTAACCAGTGCAAGAACGTCACCATCTGGCCTTCTCAAGGCAGCATCTATTTGAGAATCACTTAAAATATTACCACTTTCATCAGTAAAAGCTCGAAGAAGATTGCGATCTGCTTCAAGCAGTGCGTCCTGCCAATCGTTTGGATGCTGTTCCTTAACTTCTATTAATCCTCCAAGATTCCCTCTAAGATAAGAAATCATCTCTCCCCTAAGTTTCTCTGTCAAAGCAATTGGTCCTGCTTTTTCTTTTGATTCTTTTCTTTTTCCTTTTGGACCTTCAAATGTACGTCCGGTAAATGCTTCATCTAAAACTTTTTCTCGAGGAATATAGGCGGTCCCTGTATCTTCTGGCTCTGGAGTTTCAGCTTTTCTATGCAAAAGTCTGCTTAGTCTTCCCTTTTTTTCTTCGGGCTTTGGCGCTTGACCAGCTGGTGGTGCTTCAGGAGTAGAGGGTGGTGGACCTTGGATGGGTTTTAACGCTTCAACTGCTGCATCTGGAGTGGCCATAAAAAAATCTTAGTTGACTTGAAAATCAAATGCAAGTACCATTGATTTATATGCCAGGACCAGGCGTTGGAGAATTATCCCCATCTCAAACTAGAGGAGCAGCCCCACTTGAAGAAGTTGGGTCGAACGCTCCTCCGCCGCCTCCTGATTCAGGAGCTCCACCTGAGGTAATTGATCCAAATGCGCCTAGTGTTGAAGGTCAAACTCCTGGAGCTCCAATAGCTCCTAGTGGTGAGGCTGAAGTTAGTGGCACCGAAGGAACACCGCCCCCTGCCAAGGAAGAAGTGGGTTCGGGACAACCAACTGATGAAAGTGCAGATGCTGCAGCTCCACAAGCTGACACCGCAGAAGGGGCAAAAGATACTCCACGAGCAGAGCCAGTTGATTTATTTTCACAAAAGTTAGAGATTGATTATCAAATAGATCAAGCTGCTCAACAAGCGACTGCTAAAGAAATTGTCGAACTTGTTGCAACTGGTAAATTAAATCTCGATGTTGTCGCTTCTTCAATTGATGAAAGAGTAGCGCACATGTCAGATGAACAGAAAATTCAATTTTATCGAGACCATCCAGGAGCTCTGGCAGTAATAAATCTTCGCTCGTTTAGAGCTGTTCCAGCAGGTCATTCTGAACCAGTTGGTCAATATCGCGATTTAACAGGTGGTGATTTATCTATTGCTTTTACAACCACCAGTCCGAGTGGAGAGAGAGTCAAAATTATTGGGCTGCGAAGCGCAGACGTTGATACTTTTACTTTTGTTGTTGAGTCGAGACCAGGGACAGGGTATGTTGCAACAGCAGATTTACCTGTAGAAAGAACAGCATTTTATGAAAGGATTCTTTTGGATGGTATTGATACTCAACAAACTACTAGACGTTTAGTTGAAGTAGGTCGGGCAGCAGGAAAGCCAATGATGCATGATATAAGAAGATCTATTATGGCGCAGGTTGGGGAAGGAAAAACTCTTGAAACCAAATGGCAAGAATTTCTGGGCCGACATGGCGGCAAAATTTTTGTTGATGAGGAGATGTTTGTCGATCTGTGCAAGACAGGGGGATTAACTCACGATTTCTTGTCGCAAAAAGCAGACGAAATAGGTCGCGATCTTAAAGTTAGAACTCACACAATTGCTACTTTAGTGCCTGGAGTCACAGTTCAGTTCCTAGATGGAACGCAACAGGTTGTGACTGCGGATATTCTGCCTGCCGTTAAAGCTAAGCTAACAAGTGAAGTAGAACAGTTTGAAGTCGATGAAAAAGTGTTCAAAGATCTGGCAAAACTTCTTGAAAAAGGCGATCAAGCGTATAAAGATATGTTTATTTGGATTTCAGAGGGAAATATGCCACAGGCAGAACTTACTGGATTATGGGAGGCAATTGGTAGCGGAGATCCAGACAAAGTAGTCGACCAACTCTTCATGACCGAAACAAGAAGAGCTAAAACAGAAAAAGAAATTGCTCAAATGAAAAAAAGGAAAGCAGCCTACGCAAAAGTTTTTAGATACGGGGGTTTCGTGATGGCAGCACTTGCCATCATGGCAGCAATGGGTCTTATGAGCAGAGAGCGCTAATTAAACTCCTATGTTTTGTCCAAATTGTGCTAATAATCTTCAAAATTTAAATCTTGATAATCAATCGGTTTGGCACTGCTCTAATTGCGGCGGGAGTTTTTTTGAGGAAAACGGAATTAACAGAATCTCTTTGGACTCTGCTCAAAAATTATCTTCGGATCGCAAGACTGATGAAATATCAGCTAATGAAAAACTTTGTCCAAAAGATAAAACAATCCTGACCAGAGTTCTAAATGATCAGGCGGTTCCCCAAGACGTGACTCTTCTTCGCTGTCCCACTTGTAGTGGAATTTTTGCCTACCCTGAGGATTTAATGCGCTTTAAGCAAGCTCAAAAAGTCAAAGTAGATTTTTTTAAAGTCTGGAATATTCCTTTCTCTCCCTTGCAAAACGTTTTAGTTATGAGTTTTGTCCTGCTTGTTACTGTCTCCTTGTATTTTGGCATGCAGGCGGTTAAAGAAGGAACTTCTCAACAATTAAAAGCCAGTGATATTTTGAAAAATTTATCTATCACCGCATCCGGAAGATTGGTTTTTGTCAGTTTTAAAACCACAAATCCATTTCGATCCGAAATTGTTTTTACTGATTTAACTAAAGACACAACTATAAGGAAAACAATTTCCCAAAACCCAGCAACTTTACATACACTAACAATCACCGATTTGCCAATAGAAAATGAATTAAATTACCAAATCGTTCTTTATGATAATAAGGGAAAGGAAGTTAGGAGCGAAGTTTTCCGCTTTTAGCTCTTAGTTTTTCCATCACATTTTTCATTCTTTTCTCCACGCCTTTTAGGGCCAAGGCGGCATCAATTGGATCAACAATATTAACCGAAAGACCTGTACCAAGCTCAAAACCGGCCCTATGAATAAATCGAGGAATTATGCGCATAAACCAATTTTCCTTGGGGTAAATATAAAAGTTGTAGCCGAAATCAACAACAAAACCATTTTCCTTATAGATTGATTTGAGTTGTTTCAATACGCTTTGCAAGAGCTGGGCCAGATCCGTAATTTCCTTTTCTTCGATATCCCCAAAAAGAGTTCCTTCTTTTTTGGCAGAAATCCAGACTTCATAGGGCCACTGGGAAAAATCTGGGCAATAAACGTGAAAAAATTTATTTTCATCAACCATATTGTTTAAAGGTTCTTTGGTTAAAGAATCAAGATTAATTTGTCTAGGAATAACAACTAATTGAGAGTGTGGATGTTTGATTGAGGCTCCAGCATGCTCTCCTTGATTACTGAAGATGAGAACCTGACCTTGATTTTTGTGCTCATTAAAACGGTGTTTATAAGCCTGGATTATCAATTCAACATGAGAAAGAGGGAGATCTTCTATCTCCTTTTTATCATCAGGCGAGTGTATTATAACTTCGTGGATATCGGTAATTGGATATTTGTTGGGAATTACTCTAACTTTCCATCCTGGTTTATCCTTTACCCCCGGGCCTATTCGATAAACCTCATTTGGGGTTCTTTTCTCGTGTCCTGGGCAAAAAATACAGACCTTATGATGTTTTTTATGACTCTCGTCCTCTGGCCTAAAACTTCTGTGTGGGGAAATTATTACCCATCGACGTGAGGCAATATCGGGGACGTACTTGCTCATAAAAATCAGTATAAAGTATGCAGTATGCAGTATCAAGTATGTGTCTCTTATACTCTATACTGTATACTAAATACTCGATATTCTTATGAAAGTAATAGTTGGCCTGGGAAATCCAGGGATAAAATACCGCAATAATCGGCATAACGTCGGCTACATGTTTGTCGATGCCGTTCATCACACCTCCGAGGTGATGGGATTTCAAAACACCTCGGAGGTGAAGCTGGTCAAAACCGATTGCTTTATGAATTTGTCAGGAAACTTTGTCAAAAAACTAATTGAAAATTGGAAATTGAAAATTGAAAATTTGATAATTGTCCACGATGATCTCGATATTCCTTTAGGCAAATTTAAAATCCAAAAAGGTCAAGGCCCTAAGCTTCATAATGGCATCTCATCCATTGAAAGAGCCCTAAAAACTAAAGATTTCTGGAGAGTCAGGATCGGAGTCGATAACAGACAAATTAATCCGCCAGCTGGCGGATGGATCGACGGCGAAACTTATGTTTTGTCAGATTTTAAGGCAGATGAGGAAAAAAAAATACTAAAATTATTCCCTACAATTTATCAACAATTACTTAATATAATTAGGCAATGAGAATAATGTTTTTGTATATGTTTCCCTTATGGGGAAACGGCAGTGGAGCCTGGCTTCGGGAACTGGCTTCACACCTGGTTGAACGTGGTCATAATGTTGCGATTGTTGCTCCAGAGAAAAGAAAAGTAAAAGGGGTCACTCAATATGTTGTTAAGCCCCCTCAAATGGGAGTTTTTGTTGGAAATCCAGAACTTAAAGGCGTCAAAAAATATGAGGAGATGAATGGTGTGGAGCTTGGCCAAATATATACAACTTATATAAACACTACATTGGAAGCAGTTAAGGAATTCCAACCAGAGATAATCCATGCTTTCCATACTGCCTTTTTACCGCCAGTCGCCAGAGTAGTCAGAATTCTTTACGGAATTCGTTTTATCATCACAACTCATGGCAGTGATTTGCATTATTTATCACGTGATCGAAGACTTGTTGGACTTATAAACGACGCCAACAGACTGGCAAAATTTATTACAGCCAACAGCAGCTTTACTCGCAAATGGTATTTGGATATGTTTGGACACGAATTTTCAAAAAAAACCAGAACCATAGCAGGCGGAGTAAATCTTGGGGATTTTTCACGCATCATGCCCAAAGAAATAGATAAACTAAATAAGAAATATAAATTGAATAATGATCGGGTTGTCCTTTTTACCGGAAGATTAACAGTTCACAAAGGAGTCGAATACCTGATTAAAGCAGCCAGAAATATAAAAGGGACGGTTCTAATTCTTGGAGACGGACCGGAGAAACCTTTTTTAGAAAAATTGGTTAAGGATTATAAGTTAAACAATGTCAGATTACTTCGCTACATGAATCCGGATGAGGAAGTTGATTTTCATGCTTTTTATAAAAGAGCGGACGTCTATGTTGCGCCCAGTGTCTGGAAAGAACCGTTGGGACTGGTTATTTTGGAGTCGATGGCTGCTTCAACTCCGGTTATTGCCACCAAAACCGGAGGAATCGGAACAATCATTAAGGACGGAGTCAATGGATATTTGGTTAAACCTCGCGACAGCAAATCTATTGCCGAAAAGGTTAATTATCTCCTTGAGCATGAGGAAGTCCGCAGAAAAATGGCTAAACGGGCCAGAGAAACCGTCAAAGAAAGATTCACTTGGGATAAAATTACCACAAAATTTGAGCATATTTACAAGAAGTTCAGATACACCACTAAAGAATATCTTCGAGAAGTAAAAATAATGCAAAAACTCGCCAAATACAAATAAGTATGAAAATTTTGGTGGTTTCTTTGTTGAAAAGAAAAGTCACGCCGGAGATTACTGCCTCGCGGCCGCGGGTGATTTATGAATTGACAAACGGATTACTCAAAAAAGGTCATGAGATAACTCTTCTTGGAACTGGGGACAGCAATATTCCCGGAGCCAAACTTATTCCGGTTATTCCAAAATCTTTTGTTGACATGCCCCTTTTTGAAAACCCAGTTTATGCAGAAACTTCTTATCTGGTGCAGCTGGCAAAAAAAATAGAAGAAATCGCTTCTCAATTTGATGTAATACACAACCACACCTACCCAGAATTTATAAATTTAATTGTTGGCGATCAAGTCAAAACACCAATGGTGACAACAGTCCATGCCCAGGTTACCCTCGAGCTTGATGAAGTCCTAAGTCTTTTCCCAAAGTCATATCTAATTTCTATTTCAAATGCACATAAAAATTTATTTAAAAAAGCCAAAATTTATCAAGTAATCTATAATGGAATTGACACGAATCTCTACGCTTTTGAAGACAAAAAGGAAGATTATTTACTTTGGTTGGGTAGACTCTCCAAAGCAAAAAATGCAGATGGTAGTTTTCAAGATCCAAAAGGTGTACGCTGGGCAATACAGCTTGCCCAAGAAACCGGAAGTAAACTTAAACTCTCGGGAAATGTCGAGAATATAGAGTTTTTCAATCAAGATATTAAACCTCATCTTAACGATAAAATTGAATGGGTTGGGTCTGTATCGCCCGAACTACCACTAACAAAACAGCAAGTTGTACAATTGATGCAAAAAGCAAAAACATTTTTGATGACAATCAATTGGTATGAACCATTTGGACTGGTTATGGCAGAGGCAATGTCTTGCGGGACGCCGGTAATTGGATTCGACCGCGGATCAGTCTCGGAATTAGTTCTTGACGGAAAAACCGGATTTGTAGTTCAACCTGAAAAAGGAATTGAAGGCTTAAAAGAAGCATTAAGTAAAATTGATCAAATCAATCCTCAAGATTGCAGGAATCATGTAGTCCAAAATTTTTCCTTGAATAAAATGGTCGAAAATTACGAAAAAGTTTATCAAGAAATTAGTCAAAAATAATTATGAAAATTGGTTTGTTATTACCTTCAATATTAACGGCAAAAAGATTTGAGGATAGAATTTTTGCTCCTAAAGAATTATTCCTTTGGTTGGCTGATGGACTGGTAGATCGAGGCCACGAAGTTTTCGTCTATGGTTCTTCAAATATAAAAACAAAGGCCCGTCTTATTTCAGGAAATCAACTTTTGGAAATTAAAGATTACGTTTCTATTAAAGACGTGAGAAAAAAATCTGATATTGCTGCTGCATTAACCTTCGAACGTAACCTCCATGAGTATGAGATCGAACTTGCAAGTAGAGCGTTTGCTCATGCGAATGAACATAAACTTGATATTCTCCACATATATTTGGCTAATTTCTCACATTATTTTGTTAATTTCTCCAAACTACCGGTTTTATTCACGCTTCACGATCCAGTCTTTTCTGAAAATATCTTAGAACATTTCAGACTTAAGTTGTTTAACCATCATAATTATATTGCTATCTCTGACTCGCAAAAAAAACAGTACGAAAATCTTCTTCAAATGAAATCTGTCTTTACTGTTTACCATGGAATTAAGCTTGAAAATTTCACTTTTTTGGATAACTCAAACGGCTACATCTGTTTGATTGGTCGCTATCTTCCAGAAAAAGGTTTTTCCGATGCTATAAAGACCGCTCTTCAATTAAAAATTCCTCTCAAAATTGCCTCGAGTAAAAATTATCAAGAGATTGAGTATTACAAAAAAGAGATTGAACCATATCTCAAATCGCCACTTATACGTGAGGAGGGTTTTTTAGATCCGCAATCCAGAAGTAAACTCTTGGGAGAAGCAAAAATCTTACTCTTTCCTGTTCGCTGGGAAGAACCTTTTGGCATGGTGATGATTGAGGCCATGGCAACCGGAACGCCGGTTGTTGCTTATGCGCAGGGTTCTGTCCCCGAGGTAATTAAGGACGGCGAAACAGGATTTATCGTAAACGTTTCGGATGACGATATCCGAGGCGATTGGATTGTAAAAAAAACAGGGGTTGAGGGATTAATAGAAGCAGTTCAACGGATTTATTCTATGTCGGAGGAAGAATACAAACAGATGAGAAGAAATTGCCGGGCCCAGGTTGAGCAAAACTTCACCGTCAAAAAAATGGTCGAAAATTACGAAAAAGTTTACGAAAAGTTAATCGCCACTTGACAAAACTTTTTTTATTCTTCATAATGAAATTTAGATAATGAAAGTTACTCTTTATACAATCACTGATTGTCCTTTTTGCAAACAAGAAAAAGAATACCTTAAGAGCAATAACCTGCCTTTTGAGGAAAAGAATCTTGAAACCAACAGAGATTTCTTAACCGAGATGCTGGCAGTTTCCAATAATTTTAGCGGTGTTCCAGTAACTAAAGTTGAAAAAGATGATGGGCAAATCTCGGTTTTGAAAGGATTTACAAAGGAAGAATTTGACAAAGCCCTAAGTTTGGTACCAACAGTTCAAGCACAACAGCAACCGGAGCCACCAACTCCCCAAGGACCTCAACCTACTCCTCCACCGCCAGGGCCAACACCTCCACCTGTCCAAGAACCGGAAATGCCATCAACACCAGTTGAAGAACCACCCTCTCCCCCAATGCCAGAACCTCCAAAGGAACCAGAAATGCCGCCTCCTGCACCACCAGAAGCTCCGAATCCACCCGAAGCACCAAATCCGCCAGCTGGTGGACCATCTCAACAGGACGCAGCTTTAAACGCAATTCTAAATAATCTCCAAGCCAAATCAGGAGAATCAACTTCTCCTCTACCTAACGTTCCCAACTTCCCCAATAAGTAGGCTATACTTTACTCATGAAGTCCGTGCGGGATGTTTTGAAAAATTTCAATCCTCTTGAAGACAGATATGTTTCCCGTGAATACCAATCTTTTGGAGTTCACCTTTCGGAAAAACTAAATGACGAAAAGCATAAAAGCTTATATATTAAATTTGCAAAAACAATTCCCCGTCCGGTTCTTGAGGAAGCCCTTCGTTTTGTTATCGACTCAAATGCCAGAAAAAAAGTAGCTCTTTTCATGTGGAAGCTAAAGGAGATGGGCGTCTTCAAAAGTAGCCGTAAGCCCAGTAAGCAACCTTAGAAATATTTTTTTGCTGCAGCGTTTTTATTTTTTCCTCAACTGATTTCTCATCTTCAAACCAAATTATGTGTGATCGGCCAGATTCATCGACAAAATTTATCTCTGATTCTGAAGAAGTTTTATCCCTAAAAACTACACAGTTTTTAAACGAACAGTTTTCTAGATATTTATCTCTAATTTGATTTAAGGTCACTGCGCTTGCTTGCTTTAAGGGTCTTTTTTGTTCATCAACTGTCCAATCATAGCCGTACATACCAAAAACAAGAGTTAATTTTTCTTCAGTAACGACTTTTAAAAAATCCGAGATCATAGTTTTAAACTCCGGAAGTGGAAAATTTGGGCCAGGTTCACCTGAGCTTTTATGGAAATCGTAAGCCATAATCATAATCTCATCTGAATTTTTCGAAAGAGTTGAAATATCATAAGGACGCTTCCTGTAAAAAACATCGCCGTAAATTGTTAAAACGAACGTTAAATTATCGTCTTTTGCTTTTTTATAAAATCTTTGAACAAATTCATTTATTTGCATTGGTACACGTTCGTCAAACAAACTGAACAACTCAAAGTCCAGAACGACACCATCAAAATTGAATTCTTTTGCTATCTCTATTGCTTGATCGATTATCTTTTCTTGAGAGTCTAAATTTTGCAATACTGAAAAATTCACGTCCGAATTCGTCATCCTAACTGTAAGCAGGCTTTGTTTGTTTCTTGTATCTTGTTTCTTGAAATTTTCGAGAGCCGTATATCCGGCATCATCTTTATCAATTCCATTAGTTGTCCCAGTAATCCCAAAATAAATAATACGTTCGTAGTCATTAACTGCTATTTCATTTTCGTCAATACTCCAGTAGGGTAAAAAAATTGATTTTTGCCGTATCACACCTCCGAGGTGTGACGGCGACTGTTTTTTTTCTAATTTTTTGGGAGTTTCCTTTTTCTCTGTTTTCGAAATGAAAGTACTTAAATATATTCCCAAAACAAAAACCCCAAAAAACAAAAAGAGTAAAAAAAGTTTTTTCCCCATCTAAATATTATACGTAATTTTGCCTATTTAGTAGTTTCTGTAGGCGGAAAGAAATGATCGTGAATAGTTGTTAATGCATTCTTAAATCCGCCCGCTGGAACATAAACTCCTATTTTGATGCTGTCTGGCGCGTATGTCATACCGCGTAATTCGATGTCTGCTTCATCTAAAGCTTCTCCTATTATTCCTGCAGCCTTATTGCTTTTTCTATTTTGTTTTAATCCCTCTCCAATAACTGCAATCTGAGCATTAGGACCAAAATCTGGTATTTCATCGGAGTCAGTAACACGCCTTAATTCATCTCTAACCTCATCATCTACTCTATTATTTTCTTCGCTTTCTGGATCATCTTCAGTTGAAACCGCAACTGCGTTAATACTTGTAAATATATCTTCCAAGGGAATTTCTCTGTCTCTTAATGCGGAAGTTATTTTATTTGCCCAACCAGCAACTCTTCTAACTTCTGGGTGGGAGAGTTTTGTTATGGCGTAATTTTCTTTTCCTGTTACTACACTAACAATTTCATCTGGATCTGCCGTTCTTTCTCTTATTATGATTGTGCCGTTTGTATTTGTTTCGCGATAATGTCTAACTTCCAGATTTCTTCCTCCTTTTTTGAGAAGTTGAGCTGCGCCTTCTTCAACCGCCCTCATTTTTTCTCCTATCGTCATTTCAATAATCTCATCTGAGGAAAGTATGTCCTTTTTTCTGGCATTCGGAACAAGGTTTGGATCAGCTGAAAAAATCCCATAGTCCTCTTTGAAAATAATACCATCTGTATCTGTTGCTAGCATCAACGCAACCAGGGTCCTATCGCTTCCTCCAGGAGGAAGAGTAGTACTTCTTCCATCGTGACCGAGAACAACAAAACCAGGAATAATCGGTACACCTCCGTTTTCAATAATGTCCTTCAATCTCTGCCCAGTTTCTCTTAATGTTATAAATTCGCCTTTTTTATTGACAGGTAAAAGATCTTCTGGCTCAAGATATACTGCGTTAGGTATTATTTCCGCAAGAATCCTACCTATAATCTTTTCTGGTATACCGACATGTCCCATCCTATCGCTTAGACTTTCTTCGTATCTATCAAGAAATGGTTCAAATTCTTTCCATGAAAGACCTAGACCTTCAACATTTATTTTGAATATATCCCGCGTCCATTCAATCCGATCAGAAAAGGTTATTCTATCTCCTCGCTTAAGAGCTTTAACCGCTTCTCTTCCTGCCTTGGTTACTCCTGTTGGGGCGGAAGGTACCCAGAAAAGCGGCATGTTAATTTCTCCTCTCTCAGCTTGACCTATTACACCTTCTTGTATATTTTGAGGATTTTTTACGACAACATTGCCAACCTTTGCTCCATATCCACTTTCAATAATATTCATTCTCATATCAAATCCCCCTCGCGTTCGCGTCTACGGATTAATTTAATTTTGTTTTTTGAAACTAAAACCTCCGCAGGCCTGGGACGTAGGTTGTAATTTGAACTTAAAACAAAACCGTGGGCGCCAGCATTGCAAATTGCTAAAATATCTCCAATTTTTGCTTTTGTCATTTTGCGAGAACGGGCAAAAAAATCACCGGTTTCACAGTTATTGCCAACGACTGTTGACGTTTCTTTTGGTCCTTTGATCTGACTTGCGTTTAAGATTTCGTGATAAGCGCCGTAAAGTGCCGGCCTAATCAGATGATTCATTCCAGAGTCTAGACCAACGAAATTATGGCCCGGCGTTTGCTTTAAATCGACAACTGTCGCTAAAAGGAACCCAGCCTCAGCCGCTAAAAATCTTCCCGGCTCAAAGATAAAGATTAATTCTTTTCTATACTTACCTACAAATTCTGAAAGTTCTTGGCTTATTTTTTTACCTAGTTTTTTCATGTTTAAAGCTTTATCTGTGGGTTTATAGGGAACTCCAAATCCACCGCCGAAATCAAGATATTCCAGATTTTCGAATTTAAAAGCAGTTTTTAATAAAGCTTTAATTGCTTTTAAGAAAACTATTTCATCGAGGATAGTTGTCCCAATGTGTTGGTGTAATCCGATTATTTTCAAATCGTATTTTTTTGCAATTTTTTTAACCTCATTTATCTTGGTGTAGTAAACACCAAATTTACTTTTAGGTCCTCCTGTAATTAAGTGCTCGTGTGAACCGCTTCCTATTCCCTGATTAATTCTAATTGCCACTTCTGCTTTAGGCTTTAATCTACCATACATTTTTAATTGGTTAAGAGAATCTAAATTAACCCTTATTTTTTTCCTGATTAGCCATTTCAGCTCTTCTTCTTTAATATTTGAGCAAGTGTACAAAATTTGGGAAGATCTAAATCCAGCTTTTAAGGCTAGAAGAACCTCTCCACGACTAACGCATTCTGCACCTGCTCCCAATCTCTTAAAAACCTTAACTATCTCTTGATTGGAGTTTGTTTTAATCGCGTAATGTATTTTTAGACCTCTGTAGCCGATACCTTCTATTAACTCTTTGTATTTTTTGATCAGCGTCTCCTCGTCGTAAACATATAAAGGACTACCGAATTTTTTTATCAAAGCTTCGGCATTAAAATTACCAAAATAGAGTTTGTTATTTCTTACTTTCATGTTTTAAGTAAGGATTATAAATTATTTTTTAGCTTTTAGGTTAAGAAAGGTCCCGCCCAATCCCCACCAAATTGCAACCAATGAAAACAGCCAACCTAAAACAGGAATTCCAAAGACTATCCAGCTTACTGGAACGCCAACAACTGAAGACCAAACCAAACTATCTTTTTTATCTTTCCAGAATCTTTCAACTAGCCTTTGACCAATCATCATGGCAGCAAAAACTCGACTCAAGGAAGAAGCGTCCTAAAGACATTTTTCGCCTGCATACGTTCGTATAATATACCCCGTTTATTGTCTTGTCAAGCGTATCAAACTTGATTATCTAGCAAATAATATGTACTATGAAATTGAGAAATGCAAAATTTGCAAAATTTTTTCTCGGACAAAAAGAAGCTTTTATTAATCGCAGCCGTTTTGGGCTTTGTCTTGTTGGTCTTGACCGCGTCTCTAACTCTTCTTTCAAATCGATCAAAGGTTAAAAAGGAGCCTCCCAAGGACCAAAGTAAAACTAGCGTCGTTGGACAAACTGGTCAAAAAAAAACTCCGACCCCAAAATTAATCCCTGAAGTTGATTTCAAAAGTTGGAATGGCCCAGATATTCTCACTGCCGCCAAAACTTCATCTCCTGTTTATACATTTAAAACTTCTTTTTCCCAGGAAGATGTAAGAAATCTTGCAAATAAATTAGGGACTACCGGAACAATAAAGGAAAAACCAGGATATATAACAGTCTCCGATCAAAACTCCCTTCTGGTATTTAATTCAAAATACGGAGGTTATTTTTTTGGGTCTCCCAAGGGAATCCCCCTTTCTGAAGATACTTCTAATTTTGTTAATCGCTTAACAAACGATTCTACCTTGCAAATGGTTGCCTCTTACAAGAAGAAGAATTATGGCGATAAAGTTACTTTTTTTGAGTTTCATCGAGACTGGAATAGAGTCGGACTGCCGATTTTAAATCCTCTTGGAGTTTTTAATTTACCAGAAAGTTACGAACTGAGAAATCTCACTTTTCAAACCAAAATAGATAACCAACCCCTCGACTCAAATATTTACGCAACCAGTGATGGGAAAGATGGACTGTTGAGACAGGACGATTTTAATACTCTGACTGTTGGTGTTTCAACCGCAGAGCAACAGCCTAGGATTATCTCTATCGCTTCTAGCCTGCGGCCGCTTAAAACATCTGTGATTGAGACCTCGTCTCTTATTTCTTTTGCTGATGCTAAAGTAAAACTTCAAAATAAACAGCATGATTTTCTGATGACTGTGCCAGCAGGTTCTGGTACGCTGGATTTGGCAAAGGTTTATCCTCAAAATAAAGCAGTTGCTCAAGTTGGAGAAATTTCAGAATGCATTCTTGTTTATCTTGAAAAGCCTCCACCATCTACTCAGGAAAAACTTGCTCCATCTTACTTGTGCCGCGGAGAGGCATTATTGACAAACGGTTATCGGGTGAAAGTTGTGGCAACAGTCTCTGCGGTCGAAAATCTTCCTAATGTTCTTGGGGCAAGTACAGTATTTGCCCAAGAATCTACACCCGAGCCAACTGATGAGGACACATCGCAAAAACAGGGAACATTTGAACTAAGAATAACTCCAACAACACCGCAAGAACCTCCCCCAGCAGAAGGCTGTCCTGTTGGGGGGACAAGCGGTAAAGAAAGCGCAAGCGGTTACCAATTATTTGCTGCATGGCCAGACTTAGGGGTAAGTTTCGATCTTGCCGGTGGTGAAGTTGGAAGCGTATTTGTTAGATATGATGATCAGGGAGCTCCAGTCAATCTAGAACTAGCAGCCCAGCAAATTTTTGATCAGTTGATGGGAATTGCACAAAACGCCGGCGATGTTCCCTCAGTTAGTCAAATCATGTCGGGAATAGAAAGCTTTATCAGTTCAAATGTCGGTGGTCAAGGATTAGCGGGTTGTTCTGTTTCCATTTCCATTGCCTCACCCACTCTCTTTATATATAACAAGGGTAATCAAGAGGTTGAAGTAAAACATAGTTTTCGAATTAGTTATTTTGATAGAACTTCAGATTATATCTATTATGAATATGAAAAAGTAAAGTTTGAGAGACCAGATAAAGGTTGGCTTGTTGAGAGAGACAACCTTGATGAACTTGCATTAAGGATTGGAAATCAACTTAAGCTGACCTCAAAAGAGCAAGAGAGGTTACTTTTTGAACTTAATCATGCAGCTTATGATGTTTCAGGCAATAAACTCTTTATTGGTTTGATTCCTCAAGAAGAGGTAGAACAAAAACTCCCCCTCTCAATCTCCCCTCAACCAAATAAAGTCTACCGTTTCCACTTTTATCTCTCGCAAGCCCTAAACTCGAAACCTAACCCTCCAACTCTTAACTCTTTAACTCGTAACTCTTCTTTGATGATAGTGGAGCTGGGAGCAGCCTCTCAATAATTCTGGCAGCGGCTGCGGCTGCACTTTTACCTCTTAATAACTTTGCAAATTCCTGAACTTTTTTCTTGTATTTTGGATTTATTAAAACTTCTCTAACTTTCTTAATAACTTCCTCAACATTTGTTTTTTCAGCCTCTTCCTGAACCTTTTTAGGATCCAAGATAAAATGGTGTAGTCCCCATTTCATGGTTGTTGTTCCTATGCCTAAATCTTGTATTTTCACCGAATGGAAGATTTGATCTGGATTGAATGGAATACAAACAATAGGCTTTTCATTTAAAATCGCGTGGACTATTGTTCCGTAAGAACCATGAGATACAACAGCATCTGCCAGACGTGTTGCCGACATTCCAGATACGAATCTTTTGAGAATTAAATTTTTATTTTTTATTGAAATCTTGGCTTTATTAATAGCTGTACCTGTTGTGGCAATAACAAAAAAGCCCTCGAAAAGAGCGCGTTTTATAAGATTAACAAATAATTTCTGGCCGAAGCCTGTTCCACCAAAAGTGATATAGACTGCTTTTTTGGCCCCAATTAGTTTTTTTGTTGCTTTTTCCCAGGCTAAATCCCTGACTTCAAATTTTTTATGAATAATCGGTCCCGCATAATAAACATTGGGGTTGTATTTTTTGATAACGTTATACTCTTTTGGTTCGGGGATAATATAATTGACTTTTTCTAGAAAATCCTTGGGGGAAAAGACCGGTTTTTTATAATGCTTCATAGTTGAAAAACCAGTTCTAAAAAATAAATACAACCAGGTGTTGGCTATAAATGAAGTCAATCCGCCAAATATCCATTTGCCAAAGTTTTTAGGTTTATGGCCAAGCATTCCTTTTCTATAAGGGAAAAGAAGCGAATTTGTTATTACAACATAGGGCAGATCCAGAACCAAACAAGCAAAAAAAGCCAGATAGTTAGAGTCATTAACCACTAGATCCGGTTTATATTTCTTAAAAAGATTTATGTAATGATTGGTATAAGAGATGGTTCTTTTTTCTCCTATTTTGTTGCTAAAAAGTTTTGCCACTCCTTCTTTATTATCAAACTCTGCCGGGTCGATGAGAATTTGTTTTATTTTTGAGGATATGGGTAAAATTTTTGCTTTTTGCCGATCAATGATAAACAGGACTTCATATTTTTGGTTAATCTCCTCTGCAATCGCCAGTGTTCTTATAATGTGAGCAATGCCTGTTTGGATAGGAACAAAAAGAATCCTCTTTTTCATTGAGTAATGATTATATCAAGAAGGAAAGTAAAACCTGCAGGTTATTCGGGGAGTGAAAAATCCGGCTCTGGATCTAGTCTATGATCCCTTCTAAGTCTCCTCTCATGGCTCTCCCATAAGCGACATAAATACGCTTGCAGTTGTGGAGAAAGAGAAAAAACTAAGGGTAATTTTTCGGGACTTATTCTTTCTGCAAGATATCTTTGAATACCTTCAAGGGCGTTTCCAGTTGATACTCTTCTTTCCCGAAAACCCGCAACACCTACTCTCCTTTCGTGTATCATATCTAGAGATAGTTTATCAGAAATCACAGCAGTTTCTTTATGCTTGATAGTATCTTTCAAGAAGTCTAATCGCTAATGTCTCTGACGAATTGAAGATTGGTAATTTATAACTCTTGGGAAATACAATTGGCAATTCTGTACAACCAAGAATAATTCCGTTTGCCTTTTCTGATAAGGAATTGGCAATACTAATAAGTACTTTTTTATCATCCTTGTTGCTTTTTCCGCTTATTACTCTCCTTATAACTTTTTCAAGTTTGTCAATTTGTGTCTCGCTTGGGACAATTATCTCAACCCCATACTTTCTTAATGCTTTCTGATAGAGCCTTGATTTAATTGTTGAAGGAGTCGCCAGTAATCCAACCTTTGTTATATTATCCTTTTTAACAGCTCTCGCAACTTCCTCAATCATTGAAATAAACCTTACTTTTGACTCTTTTTGTAAATCGGCAAGAAAAAGATGTGCAGTGTTGCAAGCTATTGAAATTGAAACTATCGGTAATTTATTTACTTCCCTAACTTTTTTCTTCAACATCTTTAAGGCTCTTGCTTGTTCGCTTTTATTGGCAATAATGTCGGGGACAGGAATTGAAAGCAATAAAATATCGGGGAAATCCTCGTTATTTTTAGCGCCAAAAAGCTCAATAGACTTCTTTATCAGTAAGTCGTAAAAATAACTGGATGCTTGAGGTCCCATTCCGCCTAATATGCAAATAGTTTTATTTTTCATATATTTTTTAACCAACAAAAAAACCCGCCTTCCGGGCGGGTAGTTTTAATAAAATTCTTTTACTTTTTATCCATACAAAATCCTATCCACCCTAAGCGAGTTTTCATAATGCCAAGTTTGGACAGAATTTTGTAATTCCATAACTAAATTATAACATAACTGGAGGCAGATTTTGCCCGTCTAGACGAAAATTGTTTAAAGTCGGTCGCTTATATGCTACAAAGAAGCGGAAGTGGCTTGCCACAATCATCTCTCCTTCAGAGACTGATTGTGGCAGGGGTGGAGAGAATCGAACTCCCGTTTTCGGTTTTGGAGACCGAAGTCCTACCACTGAACGACACCCCCATTGTGCGCCTACCCCGAATCGAACGGGGATCGGAGGCTCCGCAAGCCTCTGCTCTATCCGATTAAGCTATAAGCGCAAGGCTTTATATTTTACCATTTTTATGCAGCCATTCTCTCTCTGTCTTGTTTAAGGTCTCTTAAAACCTCTAAGAAGTTTTGAGTATTAACTGCAGAACCCACATGACTTCTACCTCTGCCTTCTTTTCTTTCAACATGCCCGTTTCGGCAAGCATCAAGATTTAAAACACCACCCTTTTTAGGGATATAACTTCTTTCAGCAACTCCATTAGATGCTCCATTAGTTGTCGCTTCATGCAATTCTGCTCTGGTATCCTCATCAATTCGCAAAAATCCTGCTTTTGCAGCAAATTCTACCCATAAACTACCCAATGCCTTCTCGGGATGATCATCCAAAGGACTGGCTAGGTAATTACCTGAAACTACTTTATCCGGATGTCTGTTGATCATTACTTTTATTATTGGACCTCCAAGACTATGACCAAGCATAATAACTGGTGTATCATTATGTTCCTCATAAACACGGATCAATTGTCCTTCAACTTCATCTATTCTTCTACCGAAATTTCCCCAATTTCTTCCTCTCATGCCTGAAGGCTCGGCACTGTAATTTGCTTCCTCGTCAAATGCTCTACGGACTTCTTCGTATAAAAAAAACCCATCACTCAATCCCCAACCTGGAATGAACATAAGCGGTTCTCTGTTTCCAAGTAAACCTTGACTGGTGAATACTTCTCGGGATATGGCTTTGTTTATTAGAAAATCAGTGTAGTCTAAAAGAATACCATCTGTAACATCAGCAAGAAAATGAGGAACAACCGCTTGTCGTGTAAGATAGCCTGCTGCATTTCTCACACGTTGAAGAATACCTGGTTTTTTGGAGGAAGGAATTTCAGCTACTTCTACTAGTGTGGTGGGGATATCTAGAATCGGCGCAGTAGGATCGGGAATACCATCTAAACCTGTACTTATCGGCACTTCGGCCCTACTCATTTAATAAAATCATTTTGACTGAAATTAATTTTTTGTCAATGGGCATTTTTACTATTATTGCGAAGGAGAACATTGGCAGGTTGAGCCTGTCCAGGAGCAGTTTGGAGTTTTTGCGCACTCTGTTGCCGGGTCATAAGAACCGCCTGAGCCCTCAGATTGTTGTTGATAGTTTGTTGGATAGCTTTGTGGCTGCTCATAAGATGTCGGATATTGATATTGCCGATATGTTGGTTGAGGATAGTAAGTTGGGCTATTTTTGTACTCTTGATAATATTTTTGCTCTTCCTGGTGGCGCTGATAGTCTCCAGACTGTTTGTATCCTGAACACTTATCAGGATTTTGCTCGCACCACTTTTTGCATTCGGCCTCATTTGAACAAGTAGATATTTTGTCTTCTCTTATTTGCTGTATTCTTTCTTTTACCTCGGCCGGTGTATGTTCGCCAGCAAATCTTTGACATTTATCTCTGTTTTCTTCTTTCTCGCAAAAGTTTTTACATGTTTCAAAAGAGTCGCAGCCCAATGAAGTTCTGGCTCGTTGAAGTATCTCGTCTTTTTTTTGTCTATATTCTTCTGGAGCATATTTATCAGCAAATTCCATACAACGATTGCGGTTAGACGGATCTTCGCATAAACTACGACAGGATTCAGCAGAGTCACAACCGAGTACTTCTTTGGCTCGACTTATCATCTCTTGGTGTTTCTTGGATTGACCTATTCCTTTGCTTGCGGCGAAGTTTGTACAAGCTTGTCTATTCTGTTCAAGTTCACAGTAAGCCTTACACTGGGTTACGTTGGCGCAATTTCCAAGCTCTTTAATTGGAAAGGTTACTCCCAGCCTTTTTGCTTCCTGTTCATCATCTGTACTCTCACCAAGAACTTGTGGGTAAAGTTTGTATTTTCCGTAGGACCAACAAGAGGGTTTGTTTTGAGGTATTTCACAGTAAAGGGAGCATTCTTTTGCATCCCGACAATAACCTAAGTCGGCAATAGGATAACGAAGAGCTTGAGCATTAGCTGCACTCGAGTTAAAAGTTAACAGTGCAAAGTGAAAAATTATGACAAACGCAATACGGATTAAAATTTTGAATTTTGAATTGTAATTTTGCATTTTGAACTTTGAATTTTGAATTGAAATTATCTCAGTTGTTCAAATGGGTTTTTGTATTCTTGGGAACTTTCTGTTGCTTCAAACGGGTTTTGATAAGTTGCCTCTTGAGAAAAAGGATTTTCAGTTTCTTTGAATGGATTTTGAGTTTGAGTAGGTGAAGGAGTTTGTGGAGTTTGAGTTGGGGATTGTTTTTTTTGACCGAAAAGAAAGTTTAGCCCAACCAGCAAAAGAAGCAAGACTAGAAGAATCATGAGTGTTACTGGACTAAAAAACTGTCTCTGTCTTGAGGAGTCTGTTGAGGAGACGGCCACCATAAATTAATATTGACCTAATTTTTTTTCAAAGTCAAGTTTTATTTCTACCAACTTCCTCCCCCTCCGCCTCCTCCGCCGCCGCCGGAAGAGGCTCCTGATAATCCAGACGAGAATCCACTTGAGCTTGAGATCGGGGTTGATGCGCGGGCAACCGCGGCGAAAGAACTATTCAGACTTCTTGTAAAGATGGCGGAATTGAAAGAACTTCTGTCGTAACTCGAATACCATTCGGGCGACTTAATTCCAAGATCTTTAAATCTTTCCGCCCAGATCTCCTCCACTCCAAAGGCCACTGCATAAGGTAAAAGCTTCTCGAACATCAACTGTTTTTTGGCCTGAAATTCGAGTTGTCTTTCTTGAGAAGTCAGAAAATTCTTGAGTGACTTTGCCATTTGGGCTGCCTGGGCGCCAAACGTGGTTTTTCGAGGCATTAGGTGACCGAATATAAATGCAATAAGCGCGGTGTGGATGTTGACTGTGAAAAGCGCAAGTACTCCCATAACATAGTAAAAGCCTCTGATATTTTGGGGGTTTTTAGGAAAGAATTTTTCCGTAACTAAGCCCGAATAAAGTTGTTTTACTATATTCATAACCGTTTGAGCTAGTTTCAAATCTTTTACCCGTACGCTTATTTCTCCATCTTTAAAAACGTCGAACAAAAATTCTTTTTCAAAAGACATCAACTGATCAGGTTTCTTAGGGGTTTTTTTATGAAAGTAAAAATCGTTTTTCTTTTTTTCTTCAATCTTTAAATACCCTCGTCTGGCTAGATCTACAATCATTGCCGAAATTTCTCTTCGATAAGCGGTTTCATCTATGAGAGTACCGACTTCAGCCGGCGTAAGCACTCTGCCGTTTTGAGCTTTAGGTGGATCGTACCAGGCTGTCACAGGGCCATAAGGAACTCTTGGATCACGTCCGTATAAAATCCATTTGATAACAATCCAGATAGGATAGATTATGTACCAAAAGACAACGAGTGAGCCGACCAAGACAAATATAATTCCCGCTAATAATTTCCCATACCATCTTTCCCAGAATGAGAGGTAGGGTTTCGGTTCCAAAACCGAAACAGTATTTTTCGGTAAGCCCAATACTATTGTTAATCCTTCCCCGCTTTGAAAAGATTTTGTTGCTGCAAAAACTGCCGTTTTATCCTCAAATGAAGATGTGCAGTCTGATAAAGTACTTCCTATTCCCCCAGTGTAGCAGGCTAATCGGACACCATCACTCTCCACTGCCTCTGGTAATTCAATTTTAGATGAAACTCTAGCAATCGGAACAGTCCATTCATTGCCGGTTATATTCCAATAAATCTCATCATGATCTGAAAAATAGGTCAGGGCACCTAAAACTTTATACTTGACTAGGTATGTATGTTCACCGGTTATTGTCTTGTTTGGGTCGCCAATCTTCAACCGTAATGTTCGGTTTGAATTGTTCCAAATTTTTGAGTATTTATATTTATTTTCTTTTTGATCAGTAGCTGAAATGTTTTTAAATTCCAGTTTAAAACGCTTGCCTTCTTTATTTGTCTTGGTAAAAGGGATCTCTCTGTAGATCCCATGTCGCTGCAGATCTGCAAAATCATATACTATTTCTTCTGCAACATCTATTGTCCCATCTTGATTGACTTTAACAACTGAGTTAAAGCTTTTTATGTGTTCTCCGGAAAAATCTTGTGCGAGCGATGTTTTGGCCAGAAGCAGCATTAGAAAAAGGGGTATGAGAATTTTTTTGATCATGAAAATGATATCATTATAGTCTATGACTTATGAAAAAGCCGACGATATAAAAAAAGAGGTAGATATTTTAATCAAGCGTCTAGCTCTATCTCACATCAAGTCCAAAAACATCCATTGCATAAGATCATATGACGTAAAAACTAGAGCCTATGCTCGAATCTGGGGTATGGCAAAGCTATTTAAAGAAGTTGCTGGACTTGAACCGCATTATATAATAGAGGTCAATGCCAGAAGATTTGACAAACTTGACTCGCGCGAACAAATTAAAACTTTGATTCACGAACTACTGCACATCCCGCGAACTTTTTCAGGAGCTCTCCTCTCTCACCGAGGCAAGTATAGACGAATTGATGATCGAGAAGTTGAAAAAATTTTAAAAAACCTGCATAATAAAAACTAGTGAGAGAGTTTTTTTCCAACAGAAAAAATATCTATCTTGTCTCTATAATTTTAGGTTTTCTTCTAATCTTGCTTATTGTTATCCTAACTATTCTCTCCACAAAACAAAAAATAATAAAGGAGTCGCAGAAAAGCCAGGTTCCAACACTATCAGTTAAACAGCCTCCGAAACTTGATGTCAAGTCTCTTCCCCAGGTAGAATTTGAAACCTGGACTGATCCCGGAGTCTTTACTCTTGCTCCCCAAACCGCCAGGGTCTTCGATCTCAAAACCAATTACACCACTGCCCAGGCTTTGTCGTTTGCCAAAAAATTAGGAATTACAACAACCGAAGTAAAAGAGAACGAGGGATTAATCATCATCGATCAGAGAGAAAAAGCCAATCCTCAAAAAGGTAGCTTTATGCTTTTTGAAAGCAAAATTGGCAGCTTCACTTTTGGAACAACTCGAGGGATCAGCTTGAAAACGGAAACTAATCTTAGAGATCAAATTCAAAATTTTGTTACAGAATTAACTAGTGATCAAACTCTATCTGTAATCGCTTCCTATAGAAAAAAATCAGCGCCCAAAATAACTTACTTTGAGATCCACCGCGACTGGGTAAAAACTGGACTACCTATATTTAATCCCTATGGACTATTAAATGTTCCGGAAAATCAACTCATGCGAAACATGTCTCTTACAGGATCTGTTCCCAACCCTTTACCTGATGCAGATATTTATCAAACCTCCGATGGCAAAAACAGCCTGAAAAGACAAGATGATTTTAATACTATGACTGTTGGCGTCTCTTTGATTGATGGTCAACAAAAAGTAGTTTTTGTCAGATCAAACATACGGCCGCTCTCCACCCAAACTCTTGAAGTTGCAGAAATAATCACTCTTGCCGAGGCCAAAAGAAAACTTGAGAATAAGCAATATGATTATGTCTTTCCTGCTCCATCAGGAGCCGGATCAGTCTCCTATGATAAAGTTTTTCCAGCAGGCAAAGCTGTCTCAAAAAAAGCCAACATAGAGGAGTGTATCATCGCCTATCTTGAACAGCCGCCTTTGACAGTGCAAGCGAAACTGTCACCCGCGTATGTATGTCGTGGATTTGCTCAGTTGGAAAGCGGATATCGTGTTAACTTTGTTGCTGTTGTTTCGGCTGTCAAAAATGCAACTTCTAGGAGCAAAATTCTAGGTGCGGTTTTTGCCCAGGAGCAACCAACCCCAACCGGAGACACCTCTCAGAAACAAGGTACTTTTGAACTTGAAACGCCAGCGCCAACTACAGCGGCGCCCCAGGAGCCTCTTCCTAGCCTACAACAGCAATCAGCACCAGCCACAGCAGGTGGTTGCCAACCTACTGTAGAAGAGATCCAACCATTTGATATTGTTTACCAATATGGAGCAATCACTAACGCCCATTCAACAATACAATATGGATCAGGTAGTAGATGGTGGATATGGGGAGGAACTTTAGCTGATTATCAGGCTCTAAAAGACCAGTTGCAAGAGCAGTTTGAACAAAATCCCAGCGTGGTTCCTCAAATCCTAGGAGACGTTGAATCGATTTTAGGTCAAGGCGCTCCTGTATGTCCGCGACCCGCAAGCGGTGGCTCTCCAACGCTTTTTGTTTACGCTCTAAACCATACAAATGTTTCGATTGATCCAAAATTTGAACTCACCTACATAGATTATCCACAGGGCTTTTCTAGAGAATATATTTACTATGAATATAAAAAAGTACAGTTTGAGAAGCCAGATAAGGGATGGGTAATTGAAAAAAGAGGGCTTAATGATTTTTCAGAAGGCCTTGCAGATAAACTTGGACTAAATAAGCTTGAGACGGAGAGGCTTTTATTTGAACTTAATCATGCCGCACAAGATGTTTCTGGCGATAGGCTCTTTGTAGGGTTGATTCCCCAAAGTGAAGTTGATCAAAAACTTCCTTTGTCTTTTTCTCGAGAACCAGAGGTTGCTTATCGTTTTCACTTCTATATCTCGCGACCCATAAATTCGAAACCTAACCCTCCAACTCTTAACTCTTTAACTCGTAACTCTTCTTTGATGATTCTTGAGCTTGGGGCCGCTGCTTTTTAACCGACTCAGTTAAAATCTGTTGACAATTTTGTAGACGAGTATTAATATTTTCTCGCTATGAAGTATTCTAAGATCCAAGTAATGCAGTCTCCTGTTGCCTATCATTGTGACCTTCCTTGCGGAGTTTATGATCCAGCCCAAGCCAGAATAGAGGCTGAGTCAGTTTTGGCAATTATGAAAAAATATCAAGATTCAGATGATCAAGAATTTAGAACTCGGGCCCTATTTATCAAAGAACAAAGGGCTGAATTGGTCAAACATCATCTTTGGGTTCTCTGGACAGATTATTTTAAGCCAGAGCACTTGGAAAAATTTCCCAAACTTCACGATCTTTTTTGGCAAGCAACCAAGCGGGCAAGCGAGGCAAAACATTCTTCAGACCCAAAAGTGGGCGAAGAATTACTTAAACTAATTGATCAAATAGCCGAAATCTTCAAAAAAACCAAAAAATAAGCCATGAGAAAAGTATTGATCATTCTGGCCGGGCTTATTTTTGGCGTTATTTTATTTTTTTTAATTAAAGTAAACCAGTTCTATAAAAAAATCTATACCCCCAAAAAAAATGAAATCATTGCAAAAAAAATCGAAGAAAAAGCCAGCTACAATTTTTTGATTTTAGGCTACGCAGGGGGAACGCATGAGGGAACGTTTTTGACTGACACAATAATACTTTTTCATGTTGATTTAAAAAGTAAAAAAAGCGTCTTAGTTTCAATACCTCGCGATGTCTGGGTCAAAATTCCAACCAAATCAGGAGATGTTTTTCATGCAAAAATAAACAATACTTATCAGATGGGGCTATTCCCTCAGAATTATCCTGACTTGGACTCTAAGCTGCTAAAGGAACAGCCTAAAATTGGAATAGCCTCCCAGGTAGTAACCCAAATTACCGGATTGCCCATTGATTATTTCGTAACCATAGACTTTGATGGCTTCACCAAGGCAATCGATGTTTTGGCTGGAGTTGATATCAATGTCGAAAGAGCCTTTGATGACCCAAGATATCCAATTACGGGCAAAGAAAAAGATTTATGTGACAAAGAAGAGCAGTTTAAGCAGATTGAATCCTATCTTAGTAATAACGATTCCCAGAATATTGAAGAAAGAAACAAACTTTTTAAAGAAAAACCTGAACTTGAAGAATTTCTAAAAAATGCAACTGAGTCGCCTGAACTTGCTTTCCCCTGCCGCTATGAGTTACTGCATTTTGATGCCGGACCCCAACACATGAGTGGAGAAACTGCCCTAAAATATGTCAGGTCACGAAATTCGCCGCAAGACGGTGGAGATTTTGGCCGGGCCAAAAGACAACAGTTGCTTTTGGAGGCTTTAGGTGAAAAGGTAGTAAGCTTTGGTTTTATTCCCAAAATAATTCCTCTTCTTGATGAACTTTCGGATAATATTGAAACCGATATCCCACTTGATCAAATACAAAAATTTATGAGCGAGGCAAAAAATGCCGGTCAGTATAAAACTACCAGGCTTGTTCTATCTGACGATGGCTATTTAGAAAGTTCACGATCTTCAGATGGTCAATTTATTTTGATACCCAAAGAAGGCGAAGATCAATGGCAGAAAGTAAAACTCTGGATTAAGAATTCACAATAAGGGCCTTCCAATCATTGGAAAATTTCTCCATGCCCGTCTCTGTTAATTCGTGACCAATATTATATTCTTGCCAGTCTTTAGATAAATCTATCTCGCGATAAGAAATGGGTTTAAAATTTTGAGAGCTATAGCGGAAATTTTCTTCGGGCAAAGGTTTGCCTTTTTGGCCCCAGTCTTGTAAAATTTTAAAAGGAATGGTTGCGATATCACTGCCTAACTGAATTGAGTTTAATAAATGGTCTAAGTTTCGAATGCTAGCTGTTAAAACCTCTACATGACCATCTCCTTGTTTATACATTTTTATTATATTTTCAATTAAGTTCATTCCGTTTTCTCCCCGATCATCAAGCCGTCCAATAAAAGGTGAGACAAAAACGTCTCCTCTTTTTGCTCCCTTAGTTGCTGCATAAATAGCTGCTGCCTGCTCTTGGGAAAAACACAAAGTCATATTTACTCGTAAGCTCTGAGAGATGGCCTGTTGAGCCGCTCTTAAACCTTCTTTAGTCGTCGGGAACTTTATATGAGCGTTTGGAATCCAAGAAAACATCTTTTGACCTTGCGCAAGCATCTCCTCTGCTTTGGTCTCTTTATCAGCGTAGACTTCAACTGAAACCGACCCTTGGGGAATAAGAGCGGATATTTCTTGGACTGTTTTTTTATAAAACTCCAAGGCTTCTTCTTTTTTAAATTTCTCTCCACTATTTAGTCTTTTTTGAACCTCTGGATTTTTGGAGATAAGTGTTGGATTGGTCGTTTGGCCATCCAAAAAACCCAAAAAGTCAAGAACTTCTTTTGTTTCTTTTGGATCTCCGCCATCAAGAAATATTTTAGTTTTCATGGTATTGGCTGGGTACTTTTTCTCTACCGTATTTTAAAACTTTGGCCATCCAGATTAATTCTACCCAGGAACGGCGGACTCTTTCAACATATTTATCGTCCAGTAATTTTCCTTCTTCATCAAAAATATCCTGAATTCTTGGGAACTGAACATCTGTAAATGTTGCTGCTAATCCCATTTCTCTAACACTGCCGACCAAAGCCTCAATTGCCCGAACTCCTCCCCAAAGACCATTGGAGACGCCAGCAAAGGCAACTGGTTTATGAATGTAGTTTTTAAGCTCCGAATCAAGAAATCTTTTTAAGGTCCCAGGGTATCCATGGTTGTATTCCGGAGTAACAATAAAAAATCCATCTGCCTCTTTTGTTATTCTCGTGTATCTCGGATCTTTATTTTCATCGTCGTTGCCGTCGTAAGGCAGATTAAAATCCAAAGGATCCAAAAGCTCTGTTTTTACTTCTTTAAACTCTTTGCCGATTTTGGCAATCAGCTTTGCCGCATGAATCGACATTCTTTTAGGCCGCATTGTCCCTTCAATTACGGGAATATAAAGTTTTTTCATAAGGGTATAAAAAGTTTCTCTCCTGCTCTAAGTGCCACTGGTAAAATATTTTCTTCTGGAGTTATTGGACAACCCCAATTTTCATTATAGGCGCTATAAGGATTATAGGCATAGTTAAAATCAACAACCAGTTTATCTGCCCTTTTATCAATCTGAAGCATCCTTCCATTTTCATAAGTTTCTTTACCAGTTGTCTGGTCTCTAAACAAAAGATAATATTGATACTGCTCTTGCTCTGGGTCCTCAAAAACTGTCGCAGTAACCTTTTTTCCTTCAACCTCAAAGCTTACTTTTCCGGCCTTAAGATAAATTTGTTGTTCACCATCTGTTGTTTTAATGACAACTTCTTTTCCAGTACCTGGGATGTTTTTATCAAGTGATAACTCAAAATAAAGAGCTTGATTTGGCGGATAGTAGTTTAGCCCTTTGAACTTCTTTTTTTGTTCCCCAGTCAAAGGCGACTCCTCATCGTTTTTCCAATGCCAGTCTTTTTGGCGTCTAAACTTCAAAAGTCTTTTTTCATCGTACATATTTTTATTCAAGATATTCAGTAATTCCGGCAAAGCCTTCCATATAGGTTGGGAAGGCATAAATCATGGTATCTAAAATATCAACTTTTATTTTTGCCTGCATTGCTAAGGATATGTAATGAACGAGTTCTGCTGCGTATCTTCCAATTATTGACGCGCCAAGAATTTGTCTGGTTTTTCCATCCACCGTCACCTTAATTAAACCGTCTGGATCAGAGACAATGTCTCCCCGACCTCCTCCATAGGGCATTTTTGCTGTCAGAACTGTGTATCCCTTTTCTCTTGCCTCTTCTTCCATCATGCCAACACTGCCGACCTCTGGATCAGAAAAAGTTCCTCGGGGGATAACTCGATGATCGGCCTTCCATTTTTCTCCCAAAAGATTTCTTCCAATGATAAAGCCTTCGTAGGATGCAGCATGAGTAAAAAGCATAATTCCGTTAACGTCTCCTGCAGAATAAATATGGGGTTGAGAGGTTTGCATATGTTCGTTTGTAAAAACACCCTTTTTTGTGGTTTCAACAGCTACTTTTTCAAGATCTAACATGTCAATGTTTGGGGTTCGTCCAATTGCCATTAAAATCTCCTCGGCCTCGACAACCTTATGCTTTTTTCCAGTATCAACATGGAGTTGTTTAAGTTTATCAGCCGTTTGTGTTATTCCCTTCATATTTGCTCCCAAAATAAATTTAATGCCATCTTTCTCTAAATAATGTCTGGCTAGTTGGGCAACTTCCGGCTCTTCGCGAGAAAGAATTCTTTCTCCCCGGACAATGACAGTAACCGAAACTCCAAATTTGGCAAAAATCTGGGAAAGCTCAACACCAACCGGCCCTGCACCAACAACAATTAAAGATTTTGGCAGTTTTTTAAGCTCAACTGCGGCGTCTGAATCAATTACACCAACCTCATTTATGCCCGGTATGTCTGGAATGGCCGCTCGAGATCCTGTGGTTATGGCAAATTTATCCGCCCGATAACGCTTCCTGTTAACCTCAATTTCATGTGCTGAAACAAATTTGGCCGAGCCCCAAATAAGATCAACCTCTTTTTCTTTTAAATCCTCCTCCGATTCCTGGGCTGCGGTGTTGGCGACTTTATCAGCCCGATATTCTTGAACTTTTTTCCAGTCAAAACTAACCTCTTTGGTTAAAATTCCAAAATCGTGGCTGTGTTTTGCTGTGTAGAGAACTTCAGCGCTTTTAACCAGAGCCTTGGTTGGAACACAAGCAAAGTTTGGGCAGGAACCGCCAAGTTTTCGGTTTTCAACTAAGGCAATCTTTCGTCCTTGATGAGCAATTTGCTCCAAAACAGAAAATCCAGCCGACCCCCCACCAATTACTATAATGTCGTATAAGTTTTCTTTTATCGGCATCCTGGGCACATATTAATCGCCTCCTTTTTTTGGAATTTTTAACAATCGCTTAAAGAATTTTTTGTATTCGGGCTTTTATCTCGTCGAAATCCATCACTCCTTTTTTATGATCAAGAACTCGTCCTTTTTTATCGACAAACACAGTCTCTGGCATAACAAATCCGCCTATCGCTTTATAAAATGCATCTTGCGGATCAAGTAAAAAAATAAGGTCGTCTGTTATACCAAGACTATCTATATATTGTTTTGAGACATTAGGTTGTTCTGCCCTATTAATTGCAATTATCACAACAGTGTCCCCTAATTCTTTTTGAGCTTTTACAAAATCAGGCAGCTCTGTTCGACAAAATGTGCACCAAGCAGCCCAGGAATTTATAACTAGAGGCTTTCCAGTAAAACGAGAAAGTGGAACAGCGTTTCCTCCATAATCTTTGAAAGTTAAATTTGGCAAACTTTTAATAGAGGGTTGATTTTGCGAAATGCTACTGGGCGGTGTTTGGTTCTTATCAATTTTGCTGAAAATAAATCCACCAACCAAAAAAGCAAAAACCCCAACAATGAGTATAAAAAATAGTTTTTTCATAAGGTTTATTTAAAAAGTTCTGTTCCCGGCCTGGCTGCAGCCCAAGAAAACCAGTAGGCCGTAAACGGATTTATTCGCTCCAATGAACCGTCTGCTTTTCTTTCATAAAGTCTGGCTGCATCAATATCCTTTTCCCAGCGGGCAACAATAGTTTTTCCGGCAAAATTGTCAACAACTTCTCCCTCTCTTTTTACAGCCGGCGGGTGATAGGCTTTGGCTTTTCCGTCTATCACGATCCCTAAAACAAGTTCTTTTTCTGCGAGTCGATTATCTTTATTCTTGACCGGGAAAAAAGTGCCAGGTGTAGTGTAATAATCACCATAGGGATCTTGTCCGTAAAACCTGACATTGCCGGTATTACGGGATAAAACTTGACCAGTCGGGAATTTTTTTCGCCAGTCGCCGAAGCGAATCTGGTCTGATGATAAAACTGCTAATTTTGTTCCAGTCATCTCTCCAACCACCGCTTCACCCAAAACCTGTGGCCAAAGGCTTTCGGTTTTTCGATCATACATAACCAGGTTTGAATTCCAAAGTTTTCCCGAGGTGCCAAATTCAACTCTTTCTCCTTTGACAACAGGATCAAAAACAATTCCCGACATACAAAGCGGGCAATAGGTAACCAAAACTCGACGTCCGTTTATTTTATCATTGACGATTTCATGCCAAACTAAAATTTGAAAAGGATAAAACCTATTTATGCCGTCCAACGAGATCGCCACTCCTGCTTCATCATCGTTCAAGTCTTTTTTTGCCTCAGAAATAGTTATAAATTTGGGATTATCAATTGGTGGAATTCCATCCTTTGGTGGACCTCCGGAAATAATTTCATCAAGCGGAATCGAATGTTTCACTCCCTTGGGAAGCTTGTATTGATTAAAGAAAATATATCCTCCAATTGCAATCAAAATAACAATTGCCACCAAAAGTATTTTTTTCATTAAGTTTTAAATAAAACTTTCAGAATTTCTTTGACTAATGGATCTTTTTTTTGAATCTCAAAACAGATCATCTGTCCCTTTCTTATTTTTCGAATAAGTCCTGTTACTTCGAGGTATGAAAGTTGCTGGGAGGCGGCCGAATTGGTAATTTTAAAAACACCGGCAATCTCAGAGACGCAAAGGTCGCTGTATTTTGTCAGAAGTTTCAAGATCTCTAGTCTTCTTTTATCCGACAATGCCTCAAAGATTAGGGAAAGTCGAGGATTTATTTGTTGCGAATATTTTTGAATTTCTCCTAAATCAGCCATGAATGTTTAAATAATTAAGCAATTACTTAAACATTATAGCGCCTCAGAAAATGTTTGTCAAGAAAGACGTGGCCAAATCAATATTGACAAAAAGATCTTTTTTTTATATCTTAAAATGATGAAGTTTTTTGTC
Organism: uncultured Gammaproteobacteria bacterium; assembly: GCA_964559705.1. Lineage (GTDB taxonomy): Bacteria > Patescibacteriota > Microgenomatia > UBA1406 > GWC2-37-13 > CAZLGV01. Next base: position 207,991 of record CAZLGV010000001.1, read on the forward strand.
CGTCTTTTTTTGCTTGCTTTTACCTTCGCGACAATTTCAATCTTAACCCTCTACAAAAATTATAAACAAGCAAGCGCCCAAATCAACGGCTCTAAACCGAATATCATTTTGATTCTGACCGACGACCAAGATGAAGCCTCGCTAGCATATATGCCGAAACTCAACTCGCTTTTGAAAGACCAAGGTACAACTTTTTCAAATTTTTTTTTCAACTACGCTCTTTGTTGCCCTTCCCGAGCCACAATCTTAAGAGGTCAATACATGCATAACCACAAAATTGAAGATAATAATGGTTGGACGCCATTTAACCAAATGGGTTACGAGAACTCGACGATTGCAACCTGGTTGAACGACGTAGAATACAGAAATATATATATTGGTAAATATCTAAACGGCTACGTTTCAGACGCGCCGGACACCTACGTCCCGCCTAGCTGGGACGAATGGTACGCCGTAGTTGATGAGGGCAAGGGAAACGGCAATAATTATTATCTTAATGAAAACGGGAGTGTTGTTTTTTACGGAAACGCAGAAACCGATTATATGACCGACGTTTTTTCCAAGAAAGCAACCGATGCCATTGCCAAAAGTACTACTGATCTAAGTCCCTTTTTCCTCCATATCGCCTCTCACGCCCCTCATACTCCTTTTGTCCCGGCAAAACGTCACGCGGGACTTTTTACTGGTACAGGTGTTCCTCGAACTCCTAATTTCAATGAAGAAGATTATTCAGATAAAGTCAAACAGCTTCCTCTTCTTGATCAGGCAACCATTGATAAATATGACAAGCAGTATGGAAAAAGGTTGGAGATGCTTCAATCAGTCGATGAGATGATTGAGAATATTATCAATGCTCTTACCGTAGCTGGCCAACTAGATAATACTTATATCTTTTTTGTCTCGGACAACGGATATCATATGGCCCATCACCGTTTAAAATTAGGCAAGGGAACAACCTACGAGGAAGATATAAGGTTTCCTTTGATTGTCCGTGGACCTAGCGTTCCAGCAGGCCAAGTAGTGGATTATCTTGTTGGTAATGTTGATCTTGCACCAACATTCGCCGAGATTGGAGGGGCAACTATTCCTTCATTTGTGGACGGCCGATCCCTAAGTCCACTTTTAACCTCATCTCTTCCCCCAAATGAAAATTGGAGACAATCCTTTGTACTTGACGGTCCTCGCGGAAAGCTCCCGGGTTTGAGAACCAAAGAATATAAATACGTCGAATACGGTAGAAGTCTGGGTGAGTTGTACCCTCTACTAAGTGACCCTTACGAACTTGAGAATCAATTCACCAGCGCCAGTGCGGATCTAAAACTTAAATTAAAAACTCGCCTTGGTCAAATGAAAACCTGCGTGGCTGACTCCTGTCGATCAATCGAGCAACAGCCTCTTTAATTAAGTAGTTGCGGAGAGGGTGGGATTCGAACCCACGTGAGCTTATGCAGCTCAAAGGTTTAGCAAACCTTCGCTTTGGACCACTCAGCCACCTCTCCTTGGGTGCCCCGAGGAGGACTTGAACCTCCACGTCTTGCGACACACGATTCTGAATCGTGCCTGTCTGCCAATTCCAGCATCGGGGCAATGCGCGTTCTTCGACTCGCTGCGCTCGCTCAGAACTATAGTCTGCCAGTTTATAATGTTGAGCTTGTCGAAGTATCCGCCACTGCGGCAAGATTATACAGTTTTTATATTATACATTTTCTTTTCAAAATCGTCGGGAAAGAACCAAAGCTGTTCATCGGTGATAAGTTCGGTTGTTCGATGGCGATTAATAAGGTAGAGTTGAAGCTTTTTAAGCACTCTTTCAAGTAAATCACCAAGCGAGGATACCCATTTTTTGCGATTTTGGACCTCGCGAATGCGAGTCGGCTCCAACTGAGTCAAAAAATGTGGTATCGAGCTTGGTGCATTAGGAAATATCTTAAAAACCCAATTGTTTGCCTCAAGAAAGCTTTTATAAGTATTTTCTTTATCGACCACCGGTTTCATCTGTAAAACTTCGTGAGCCACAAAATATGAGCGCTTTTTCCTGGGAATGCTTAGGCCCATTTCGTCAAATAATAAATTGAGGCAGATTTTATCATCCGCATGAGGTTCTCCAAATTTTCTTCTTTTTCCGAGAAAAGCTGCAATAGTTAAACAGATTAATCTAGCAGTCCAAAGTCTATTTTTTTTGGAAATTAGAAAGATATCAATGTCGTCATTCTTAGAAGCATTCATCATGGCTAAACTGCCTGAAAAACCAATCAGTCTTATCTGGGGAAAAAAAGAAGCCAACTTGATAAAAAATGCTGCTTTAGCCTTCTTTCTGCTGGACCATAAAAATTTTTGATTGTTCCGACTGCTTATTCTTGAATACTCCCAGAGAGTATATTTTTTGCCATTTTTGAGGACTTTTTTGTTTTCAACCAGTATTTCTACCCTTTTTTTAAGAGAATTTTGATTAGTTTTTTGAGCTAAGAAGATAAGAATCTCATCAAGGGTTGGAGCATAGTCGAATCTGGAAAAATATCTTAAAACTTCAAGTATTTTTGTCTCCATACTAGCCAAGCGAACTTAAATAGCTTCAGTTGCCTCCTTATTCTCCAGGGTTGCCAAATTAGCCTGTAAAACCACTCCAAACCTATTTTTCGAATAATCAGTGGAGGTCTTTTAATCGTACCTGATAAATAGTCAAAAGCTCCTCCCACTCCCATGCAAACTATGCCTTTTAACCTATTTCTATTCTTCCATAGCCAAAGCTCCTGATAAGGAGAACCGAAGGCAATGAACAAAAAGTGGGGCTTTCTATCAGTAATTATAGAGAATATCCTCTTCTCTTCTTCTTTCTTAAGATGTCTTATGTTTTTTATACCTTCAAGGCCAAAGATATTAGCCTCGGGATAAAGCTGTAAATAGCAATTAGCTAAGCTTTCTGCTAAATTGCCCTTACCACCAATTAGCATCACTCTTAAGCGGTCGATAGATGCCTGTTTTAATAGTTTTGACATTAAGTCCACACCACTAAGCCTTGGGGGTATACGCATACCCAGTATTCGGGCTGCCAGAACAATCCCTATACCATCCACTATTCTAATTTGGCTCGTATTGATAACCCTTCTAAATAACCTACCCTCCTCTGACAATACCGCAATTTCCGGGTTTATCGATGTGATGTGGAAAAAACCTTGGGGTGAAGATATGTACTTTTCAATTTTATCTAGGATACTTTTTAAGGTATAGTCTTTTATCTCAATTTTTAGTATTTTTTTCATAACATTTTTTATATTTTACTATAAGTTATTAATAATATTGGTAAAAAACTTAAAATTGATAGTTTTGTTTAAATCTATTGAACTAATTTTTATTTTTTAGGACAGTCTAAACTTTAATTTTCTAGAAAAAATGCTTTTCCCTTATAATTTTTTTTATATTCTACATGGTTGCGTTCCTAATTGCTATTGTTAGTATAATTTTTATAATCTTTATAAGTATTATAGGTCTCCCGAATTTACCTGATTGCTTCTTTGAACCTATCCAGGTTTTCTATGGCCATTCCAACCCCCCGAATTACGCAAAATAAGGGGTCTTCAACCACAAATGAAGATACTCCGCTGTAATATGTAATGTAGCGATCTACGTTTTTGAGAAGGGCTGTCCCACCGGAAAGAACAATTCCCTTATCGACGATGTCTGCCGCTAACTCCGGTGGTGTTTGGGCAAGAACCTCTTTTATGCCTTCTAGAATTTGTTTGAGAGGCTTCTGGATGCCTTCATTTATATTTTTTTCGTCCAAATCAATTATTTTAGGCAGGCCTGTTTGAAAATCTCTTCCTTTTATTTCATATTTTTTAAGATCACTCATTTCTTTTTCATCTATAAAAGCATTCCCAATTTTCATTTTGACCTCTTCTGCCGTCCTTTCTCCTATAACAAGGTTATGATTTTTTCGAAGATGATTTATAATCGCCTCATCAAATTTTGTTCCTGCAACTCGAACAGTTTTATTAGAAACCAATTGACCAAGGGAAATTACTGCAATTTCTGCCGTACCTCCGCCTAAATTTGCAATCATATGGCCGGAAGCTTGAGATATGGGGATTTTTGCTCCAATTGCAGCTGCTAACGGTTCCTCGATAAGATAAACGTCAGAGGCTCCTGCTTGTTTACAGGCAGCAACTACTGCTCTTTTTTCAACTTGAGATGCCCCTCCGGGAATAGAAATCATCAATTCTGGCCAAAATACTTTCCCTTTGAGAGCTTTTTTCAAAAAATAGGTTATCATTACAGAAGTGGTGGTGTAATCCGCGATTACTCCTTCCCGCATGGGTCTCGAAGCAACTATCGATCCAGGGGTTCTGCCCAACATCTCTTTAGCCTCATTGCCGACAGCCAAAATTCGCCTTCCCTGTCGTCCAATATGCAGGTTCTCAAGTGAATAAGCAACAACCGTAGGTTCGTTTACCACGATTCCTTCTCTGGCTACATAGACTAACGTGTTGGCTGTTCCTAAATCTATGCCTACCTTTTTCCGAAAAATCATATCAGTATAGTATAATATGAATTCAGTTAATGAGTTAACCAGTTACGAGTTAGCAGGTTTAAATAACAAAACAATATATCAAAATATTATCAAAGTATAAACTTTAATATCATGAAGAGACTTAAAAAAAACGCCCGATTAATTTTTCTTCGTTCTTTTTTTATTCTTATTTTTATTGCTCTAATTGTGGGCGTTATTGCCTATGCTCGGGGTTACCGTTATGATTTCGCAGAAAAAAGTATTTCATCCACTGGTATTTTGGCAATTAGCTCGTCGCCCAAGGGCTCAAAAGTCTATTTAAACGGTAAATTAAGGGGTGTTACTGATTTAAATCTGACTCTTCCCCCGGGAAGATATGAAATTGAGATTAAAAAAGAAGGTTTTACTGCCTACAAAAAAAGTGTCACTCTACGTGGAGAGCTAGTTGAAACAATCGATCCTGTGCTCTTTCCAAAAAATCCATCCCTTTCTCCTTTAACGAATTTGGGCATAGTAAAAGCAATACAAGTCGATCAAACAAACAGAATTATTCTTTTGTCTGAAAAGGGCGACGAACAGGACGGTATATATCTTTTTGACGCCGGAAACAAACCTATTTCATTTTTTCCGCCGCTTAAAATACTTGCTCTAAAAAGCAGTTTTCCAGCAGAAATAAGCCTAAAGACAGCCCAAATATATCTATCCTATGACTACAAGCAAGCAATATTCGATTTTCCTCTCGAGGATGAGACAAGGTTATCTTATCTTCTCTCTCTTGATTCTGAAAGTCAGGAACCATTTGATGTTACTCTATCAAAAGATACATTAATAGATGCTTGGACTAGTGAAAAAAACCAAGAAGCGCTTAAAATACTTGAGGCGCTGCCTAAAGAAATCAGAAAAATAGCCACTGATTCTTTTAATATCATTTCTATATCGCCTGACCAAACAAAGCTTCTTTATAAAGCAAGAGACGAAATTAAACTTCCTTTAGTTATAGAGCCTCCTCTTATCGCGGCAAATCAAACCAAAGAAGAAAGAAATCTAGAGAAAGACATTTTATACGTATATGATAAAAAGGAGGACAAAAATTTCAAAATTGGAGATTCTGCTCTCTCCGAGAATATAATTTGGTATTTTGATTCTAAAAGACTTATCTATCGAGAACCCAAGCAGATTTCAATATCTTTGTATGACGGTGAAAACAAACAAGTTGTCTACTCCGGCCCATTAGAAGAAGGCTTTCTGGCAAGCAAAAGTGACGGGAAACTTCTTATTTTGGCAAATCTGAACCCCCAAACAAACAAATTGCCCGATTTATATCTGGTGGGTATACGTTAGACTCGATATATGACACGAAATGCAGAATATATCAGGATTTTGATTCTTCGTACAATTGGAAATTTCTTGCTTTTTTCTTCTTTATTCATGATTATAAAGACCTTTTACCTACCGGTAGCAGAGGAAGTGCGGTATTTGATGGACAAAATAAATCAAAAACAATACATAGCTGTAACCGAGGAAGAAGCGGCTGCAACCATAGAAAAAGGGGGCTTGGCAAAACTATTGGCTTCAAAACAGGTTGAATTCTTAACACCAGAAGACCCTGAGTTTAGCGTAGTTATTCCTAAAATAGGCGCCAACGCAAGGGTTCTCTCTAATGTTGATGCAGCAAACGAACCAGTTTATCTGGAAGCTCTGCAAAAAGGAGTTGCTCATGCTTTAGGAACTGCTTTCCCAGGAGAAAGCGGTCATATTTTTTTGTTTGCTCATTCAACTGATTATTTTTGGAATGTCGGTAGTTATAATGCTGTGTTTTATCTTCTTTACAAACTTGAGAAAGGAGATGAGGTTGATGTTTTTTATCGGGGCCAACGCCATATATATAAAGTTATTGGCAAACAGATTGTGGATCCATCTCGAGTTGAATTTTTAACTCGAAAAACCAATAAAGAATTTTTAACTTTGCAGACCTGCTGGCCGCCAGGGACAGTACTAAAGAGGTTACTCATCTTCGCGACTCCTATAGCCAGGTAAATTATAACCACTATAACTTGTTATAATACTTATTGCTGTCCTCGTAGTTCAATGGATAGAACGAGCCCGTCCTAAGGGCAAAATGGGGGTTCGATTCCCTCCGGGGACACCCGGTTTACTTCATGACTTTTTCTTCTGCGCGCTCGTAGAAAACGAGCTCTGATTTTTCAAACCAAAGAGGTATTTCGTAATCTGCCTCTTGTTTATTGCCTGAGGCATGAACCAGATTCTTGATTGCTCTTTTGGCTGTATTGGCAAGATAAGAGGAATCAAAGGAAAAATCTCCGCGAATTGTGCCTGGAGCTGATTTCAAAGGTAAGGTGTGACCAGATATCTTTCTAACCAGTTCGACTGCATGTGGTCCCTCTAAAACAGCTGCAAAAACCGGTCCGGAGGTAATATACTCAAGCAGCCAGACACGCGCCAGCTTGCCTATTTCTTTTGGATCATTTGTTCCTAGAAGTTTTTTTGCGTCGGCCTCAACTTCTTTATAATGTGAAAGAGTTTTTTCTCCTATCCCTACCCATAACTCTTCGCGATGTTCGGGATAATGTTTTTCTGCAAGGTCTTTGGTAACCAAAACCATTTTAGCTGCAATTAGTTTAAGACCAGCTTGCTCAAAGCGTCTTAATATTTCACCGACCAAACCTCTAACTACTCCATCCGGCTTAACTACTATCAATGTGCGTTCCATAGAAATAATGATATCACAGGATTTAAAATGTTGGCAAAGAAAATCATAACTACAACTCCTAAGACCAAAAAGGAGCCCAAAGCAATTTTTGATTTTAAACGAGCTCTCTTCAAAACAATTAAAGTCAGGCCAAATATAGCTCCAATAACAAAGGCTATGTATATTGCAACAAAACCATCGAAAATTCCTAAGAGAAATCCTAGATTAAAAGAAAAAATTACATCCGCATCGCCCATTCCCTGGCCTTTTGTTAGGAAATAAATTAAAAGGATTGGTAACATAGTTAAAAATCCATCCAACGTACGGCTTAAGATTTTGGTTAAATCAAATCCCGAAAAAATCAAAATCATAGCAGATAATAAAAAAAGGGCTATTTGGATTTGAGTCGGGATTATTTGAAATTTAGCGTCCGTAAAAAAAATCACAATTAGGCAAGACAAAAGTCCAAGATAAAATATCTTAACCAGAATAGCATCAACTGGTATATATAAAAAGCCTAAAACAAATATTACTCCAGTTAAAAGCTCAATCAGAGGATATTTCCAGGAAATTTTCTTTCCACAGTATCTACATTTTCCTTTTAAGTTTAGAAAAGAAAGGATCGGAACCAGATCAAGAGACTTAATTTTTGTCTTGCAATGATCACAGTAAGATCGGCCAAGAATAGATTCACCTTTCGGTAGTCTGTCGATGAGAACATTTAAAAAAGAACCAACTGATAAACCGAAAATAAACAAAAACAGGAAAAGCATAATAAAAAGTATAGAATATTCAGTATGCAGTATAAAGTGTTATTATGAAAGCGAAGATATTAATTTTATTGCGACTTTGGACTTCGCGAATGCGAAGAGGATCCAACGGAGACAAAAAAATTCGGTATCAAGCTTATACGCTTAGTACTTTTTCGAAGTCTTCTTTTTGTTCAAATGGTCCGATTAAGGCAAGATTTAATTTCTTTGGCTTAAACAAATCCGAGGCAACTGCAACTATCTCTGTCAACTTAACCTTTTCCAGTTGCTCGATCGCCTGTCGGGGAGATACTACCTCTTCCTCAAGAAGCAGCTTTGTTCCATAATAGTTGGCAACACTATAAGAATCTTCAAAGGAAAGAAGCATTCTTCCCTTGGCTATCTCTTTGGCCATTTTTAACTCCTCTTCTTTAACTTCACCTTGAGCTATTTTTTTATGCTCATTAAGAATCGCTTCGATTGCTTCTTTGGTTTTTTCAAGGTTATTGGTAACTCCTGCTCGGGTAACAAAATTACCAACATCAAGATATTGCTCACGTCCGGTAGAGATGTAGTAGCATAAACCTCGCCTCTCTCTGATTTCATTGAACAATTTGGAAGTCATTCCGCCTCCAAGAATTGTCGCTAAAAGGGCTGTTGCGTATCTTCTTTTGTCTTTCAAAGGATAGGCTCTAAAACCTAAGCAAAAGTGAGTTTGTTCGGTTTTTTTGTGTTTTAATAAAACTTCGGGTTTTTTTTGTTCTTCAGTTACTTTTTCGAATCCCCCCTTTTGTCCGTTGGTCCAATCCTTAAATTTCTGATTGGCAATTTTTAAATAATTATCTCGTTTATTTAGCCCCCCGGCTACAACTAAAATAGCGTTTTTGGGGTGGTAAAGAATTTTCATGTAGTCGGTAAAGGTCTCGCGAGTAAAATTAACCACAGTTTGTTTTGAACCGGCAATATCAAAACCCAAAGGATTGTTGTTATAAAGTAATGATTCAAAGAGTTCGCCTGCTTTTTGGTACGGTGTATCCTCATAAAGATTGATCTCCTCAACTATAACCCCCTTTTCTCTGGCAATCTCCTCTTCCAAAAGAAGCGGATTGATAATCATGTCCGACAGAACATCTATCATGGTTTCAAAATGCTCGTTCGTTGCTTTTATCCAGTAACCCGTATGATCTTTTGAGGTAAATGCGTTGAAAATACCGCCTAAACCCTCTATAGTTGAGGAAATAACATATGAATTTAGATATTTTTTGGAGCCTTTGAAGGCCATGTGTTCAAAAAAATGAGCTATGCCGTTGTTTTTTTTATTTTCATAGCGGGACCCTGCTCCAATCAAAAGGATTGTTGTCAGTGTGGGAAAAGCTGCAGTATCAACGAAAATCACTCGAAGGCCGTTTTTGAGGCTGTGAACCTGGGATTTCATCCCCCTATTCTACTCCAAGAGACAAGCTTTAGCAATGCGATTATAAGCGTTATAATTGTTATAATATTTATACTTTGCCCGGTCGTCTAATGGTAGGACAGCAGACTCTGGATCTGCTTATGGACGTTCGAATCGTCCCTGGGCAGCCAGATGATAGTTAAAAAGAAAGAGGGCTATTTCGTTCTTTCAGAAAAAACAAAAAGAAACTTGGGAGGACCTTACAAGACGCGGGAGGAGGCGGTAAAAAGACTGCGACAGGTCGAGTATTTTAAACAGCTGAAAAAATGACAAACCTTGAATTAGAATTGACATCAGCTAAAAAAGTTTGTTAATATATATTTAAGTGAAAGTAAAAAGAGTATTAGCATTAGCGGGTATCGCGGTCTTTCTTTTTGTTTCACTAGTGGGCTTGAATTTAAGCATGTCTTTCCATAAGGATGGCCAAATGTCAAATTGTCCTTTTATGACAGGCCAATATTCAATATGCCAGATGCCAGCAGGAAATCATATATCACAGTGGCAACAAATATTTGCAGCAACTCCCCCGTTATTTAATATCCTACTTTTATCTGTGATATTTTTTGTTGGACTGTCTTTTTTAATATCTCAATTTGCTTTAGCACCACCTAATATTTTTGCCTTTAGGACCTACAGCGCTAATCATCCCGAGAGCAAACTTTTTAATAATCTTCTTTTGGCCTTTTCAGACGGTATTCTTCAGCCTAAAATATTCTCTTAAACTAACTGGTATTGGCTTTCTTTTCTCTTATCTTTATAAGTTTTTTAACAAATTATGAGCAATAAAGATACAAAATTGAATAGCAAAATATGGATTTTAATAATCGTCCTTATATTTTTAGGATTAGGCTATTGGTATGCTGCCATAATAAGACCATTTGATTCAAAAAAACAATCTTTTTCTCCTGTTAAATCTGCTCTGGCCGCTAAATTTAACTACTTAAGTCAAAACGGTAATTCTTCTTGTTCCGGAGATTTCAAAGATTCAATTTCCTCAATGCCTGATAACGCAAGACTTCAAGGCTCTTGTTGCAGCCCGATGAGCTATCATCGCTATAGCGAACAGGTTGAAGGATTAAAGAAATACAAGAATGTGACAGAGATTCCACCAGATCCCTATGATATCGAGGCTAGATTAGCCAAAAAGCTTATTTCGCATTATGATGACAAACTTACTCCTGAACAACAAAAAGAATATGACTTTGCAATGCAAAACTCACATGAAAAAGGACCTTGTTGTTGCAAGTGCTGGAGGTGGTATGTCTACGGGGGACTAGCAAAATTATTAATCAAAGAAAGAGGCTTCACTGGAGAACAAGTTACAGATGTTTGGAATTTGTCCGACGGCTGCGGCGGCGAAGCAGATCATGTAAACCATGGCTAAAAAAGCAAAAAAAACAAAAAATAAATTCCTAACGGCTTTGTTTTATGGTTTAATTGGCATTGTATCTTTTCTTAGTTTGTTTCTTTTGTTTTATTGGGGCCTGCGTCTTAATGCCAGCATCGATAATCTTATTAGGAATTTCTACGGAGTTCCTTTGTATTTCTGGCCCTATGTTATCTTGACCGTTGGAACGCTTGTCCTTTTTGGGATAAATGTTCCTCTTCTCGTTTATCGCTGGAGAAAGTATGGATTTCCTAAGCTCAAAGGGCATGCAGGAGGTGGTTTAGGGGCAATAATTGGCGTCTTTGCCTCTGCTTGCCCTGTCTGCGGTTCTACACTTTTGTCTGCGATTGGTGTGGCTGGAGGTTTAACAGTCTTTCCTCTTCAGGGATTGGAACTTAAAGCCTTATCATTTGGTCTCATGCTTGTTCCTTTTTGGCTTACAACAAACGAGTTAAAAATCTTTAGCAAAGGAGGAAAAGAATGTCCAATCCCCAAAGACTCATCTTTTAAAAGAACCGAATGGCCTTGGTTGTTTTTCTTGCTTTTTCAAACAGCTATTTTTGCCACTGCGGCTTGGACTATGCTTCAGACAGATCCAGCTGTAGCCAGGGTCCTATCAAGAAACTCAATAGTAAATCTAAATGATAATAGGCTAAATACTCTTACAAATCCTAAGACAGGAAATAAAATTTATGATGAGGTAGTTGCTAAGGTACTACCTGAAAAGGGATTTCAAAGCAAGATTAGCCTTAAGGACAGCGTCTTAAGACTTGTCCAAAACGGCGTAATTGACAAACAGAAACTTGAAGAAATTTATAGCCAAAGAGGAGGATTTCCAGATGAGTTAAAAAATGTTTTATCTGAGTCTTCCGACAAACCGATTCTAATAACTAGAGAAAATGCTAACTATTATGTCAATCTTCTTTGGGCTCTGGGGTTATCCAACTATATGTCAACAAATAATAAAAGTCCTATTTTTGGTAAAGATTTATTTAATTTTGCCTCAACCGGCGGCTGGAATTTAGGCAAAGAAGAAAACGGCGGAGCTTACTTTAATAAATTCCAGATAGTAAAGCTCACCAAACAACAGGAAGATTTAGTAACCAGAATAGCTCAAAACACTTACCGTCCTTGCTGTGACAACTCCACCTTTTTTCAAGATTGCAATCACGGTTCAGCCCTTCTTGGGGTTCTTCAGCTTGGCGCTTCTCAAGGTCTGTCTGAGGACGAACTTTACAAAGAGGCTCTCGCTTTTAATTCCTTCTGGTTTCCCCATAACTATATACAAACGGCGTTATATTTCAAAGTTATTGAGAACATTGATTGGGAGAATGTTAATGCCAAAGAAATAATGGGTTATAATTATTCAGCTATCTCTCAATGGAGTCAAAATGTAGCAGAGGAAATAGCCAAAATCCCAAACCTTATCCCCAAACAAGAAGGCGGGGGTAGTTGCGGAGTCTAAGCTAACATTTTAATCTATGAATCTATGGATGAGGCAACTATTCAAAGAAAAATAGATGAACTGCGGCAAAAGACGCAATTAAACAGGCGGGAGCGCAGATACTTGGCTAAACTTGAGGCAAAACTTACGCCTAAAAGAAAACCTGTTGTCTGGAAAGGTATCTTGACAAAAATTGCAATAATTTTCGCAAGTATTTTGCTTATGGCCGGCCTTATCTGGTATGTCGCATCGAGACCAAATCTCCCGCCGACAGATTTAGCTCGCCACATCGAGCAAAATCCGCCTTCTCATATACTTAATGATCCAATGCCTGAGGTTATCCAAAAACATATGCTTGAACACGCAGATGGAAAAGGCGCTCCAGGAATTGTCATTCAGTATAATTGTCAGAAATATTCGTGCGAAAAGGGTCTGGTAAAAAAACTTGAAGCAATCATCAAAAAATACCCTCAGCATGTTTACCTTGCCCCTGGAAATTACGACGGGATGATTATTTTAACCAGATTAGGCCAAAGAGAAGTGCTTGATAAGTTTGACGAAAAAAAGATTCTCAACTTCATCAATCAATAAGTATTCAAAATAATTTTGCCCTTGACAAACTGTATTCTCTTATGATATATTCGAAATATCGAATATGTCTAAGCCTAGAAAATCTTCAAAGAAGACCGCAGATAATAACCAGTTTCTTCTTGGAGCTGTTATTGTTCTTTTTGTTTTTTCTATCATTTTAAGTCTTAAGGTTTTCAGTCAGAGCGATTTCCTGGCTAACCTCAATTTTGGCCAGAAAAGCGTTGAGCAGACGAGTACAACCGACAATAAAATTTACGCTGAAGTTTCGGAGAAAGTTCTACCAGCCAAAGGATTTCAAAGCAAAATTGCGCTAGGTGATGCTGCTTTAAAACTAGTTGAAAACGGGGTTATAGACCAAGACAAGTTTGAGCAACTTTATAGCCAGCGCGGTTTACCTCAAGAGTTAAAAGACGTTTTAAGCTCTTCCTCAAATAAACCGATTCTTCTGACTCGCGAAAACGCCAATATTTATTTAAATTTGTTTTGGCCGCTGGGATTATCAAATTATCTTGGCTCAAATTCGCAAAGTCCGATAAACGGTGAGGATCTTAACAACTTTGCCTCAACCGGCGGCTGGACTCTGGGAAAAGCCCAAAGCGGTGGTGAATATTTCAATAAATTTCAGATTCTAAAACTTACACCGGAGCAAGAGACTCTGGCTATCAAAATCGCCAAGAATACCTACCGTCCCTGTTGTGACAACTCAACCTTTTTTCAGGACTGTAATCACGGCTCTGCTCTATTTGGTTTACTCCAGCTTGGCGCCTCGCAAGGCTTAAACGAAAAAGAACTTTATCGCGAGGCTTTAGCCTTTAATTCCTTTTGGTTTCCGGATAACTATGTTCAGACCGCCCTTCTTTTAAAAGTAAAAAGAAATATAGACTGGGAAAATGTTGATCCAGAGGAAATCTTGGGTTTCAAATACTCGGCCATATCTCAATGGGTTAAAAATGTCCAAGAGGAAGTTGCCAAAATACCTGATCTTTTGCCCAAACAAGAGGGCGGCGGATCTTGTGGTGTATAAATATGTACTATCAAGTCTTTCAGTTACATGCGGATCTTCTTAAAGGACTTTCTCATCCCAAGCGTTTGGAGATAATTCATCTGCTTAGAGACAAAGAGCTATCTGTTTCAGAAATTCAAAACATGCTGGATCTTCCCCAAGCCAATTTAAGCCAGCACCTGCAAATACTTCGCGAAGTAAAAGCTGTTAAAACCAGAAAAAACGGCAAGCAGATTTATTACAGTATTGCTCATAAGAACTTTGTTAGGGCAAGCGATTCTATTCGCGAAATTTTGATAAAACAATACGAGGGTTCTCCTCTGGCTGACGAATTCACCAAAAAAATGTCTGAACTCGTCCCTCTAACTCAAGATCCTGTCTGTGGCATGAGAATCAGTCCTAAAACAGCAGCCTATGCTGCAAAAGAGAAAGGCGGTGAATATTATTTTTGCGCCTCCGGCTGTCTAGAAAAGTTCAAGCAAAATCCAAAAAAATATGTCTGATAAAAAATTAATTATTTGGGGAATTCTAATTAGCGCCATACTACTTGTTGGATCATATCTTGTGGTATTTTTTTCTTCTGGAAAACCAGTCCAGGTCGCCTCATATCAAACTAGTGACAAAGACAAGCCCAAGGTTGAAATGAAACAAAGTACCGTGGACATGGGCACAATTAAGGTTTCTGATGAAAAATATGCCGATTTTGTAGTCAAAAATGTAGGCAACGCAGCCTTGCAATTATCTGATATCTCCTCTTCCTGCGGCTGCACAGTCGGAAAATTAATTTACGAAGGCAAACAAAGCGCTGAGTTTGGCATGCACTCACAAGCTGGTTTCGTTTCCGAAATTGCAGCTGGCAAAAGCGCTGTGATGCGGGTAATTTATCGACCATACGTTATGCCGGTTTCTGGATTGGTTGAGCGAGAAGTCTACGCTTCAACAAATGACCCAGATAACCCAAAACTAATATTCAAGGTTAAAGCATTCGTTAAGTAATATATGGATTTTCTCTTTGGCATATCTTTGACTGCTTCTTTTTTGGCAGGAGTTTTGGCTCTTTTTGCTCCCTGCTGTATCACTTTTCTCTTCCCCTCTTACTTGGGAATGGTCTTCAAATCCTCCTCCGCTAAAGCTTCGGAAGGACAAGGGAATGTGATATTTTATACAATTGTTTTTGCTCTGGGATTATCTTTTATTCTTATCCCGGTTGCTTTTGGCGCCAGGGCTCTTATATTTTTCTTTGATGCTTATCACCAACAAATTTATTACCTTGGGGCTTTATTTTTGATCTTTATGGGAATTATGACTATAAAACCACTGTTTAATTTTCCAGTAATTTTCCATTTCAAACCACAAATCGGAAAAAAAGTTAATACCGTATCTGTTTTTGGGCTGGGACTAATGTCCGGACTAACTTCCGCTTGTTGCGCTCCTGTTCTTTTTGCTGCAATCACCCTAACCACTCTCTCCCCAACTCTTATCCAAGCCCTATTTGTCTCTTTCGCCTATGTATTGGGAATTGTTTTTCCGCTTTTTATTCTGTCGCTGTCTTATCAGAAAATGACAAAGAGAATATCAGGCAAAAATAGAGAAAGAATATATAAAATCTTTAAATTCCTAGGAGCAGCTATTTTTATAATCTCCGGTCTGGCAATCGGAATCCTAGCTTACACAAATAGGATCCAAATGTATCAGATGGAGCCTTACAACAGAGGACTTCGTCTGGCGATTTTTAATATTGCCAAATGGTTTCAAAATCCATTTGTCGATATTGCTGTTTTTTTGATTATTTTATTTATCTTTTTCAAACTTCTCTTGCGAGGAGGTGAGAAAAAATGACAAATACGACCCAAGCAATTCTTTTTGGAGTAGTTGGTCTTATATTGGGCTTAGTTTTAGCCGGCTATTCTGTGAATTCAAATTATCAGCCGATGATGAATATGATGGGAATAAATCAAAGAAGTATGATAGAGCACATGAGCGAAGAGCAGATGGAGGAGATGATGGGCCACGATGGTCGATCTATGAGTATGGACGCAATGGTTGAAGAACTAGAGGACAAAAGGGGTGACGAGTTTGATGATAGTTTTACACAACTTATGATTGAACATCACCAGGGAGCAATAGACATGGCAGAACTGGCTCAAAAATATGCCAAACATGATGAAATTAAAAATCTGGCTGGCGATATTATTAAGGCCCAAACAACTGAAATTGAAATGATGAGTAACTGGAGAACTAATTGGGGCTATTGATGAGATCGAGTTTGACTCGACGAAAGGAGGTGATTTTATGAAAAAAGATGTTAGTGCAACAGCAAATGCGTTTGCAGTTACAACGGCCATTGTTTATGTAGTTTGCCGAATATTAATAGGGCTGTTTCCTGATGCCTCTTTTGCAGTTGCCCAATCCTGGTTTCACGGTATCGCTCTTAGCAAATTAGGTTCGTGGAATTTAACCACAGGTGCGTTTTTCCTGGGGTTGATCTCAAGTACCATAATAGCTTGGCTGGTAGGCTATCTTTTCGCCAAACTTTATAATGCTTTTGCTAAGTAATTAAAAAATTATTTTAATTCTATGGAGATGTATACATGTCCGATGCACCCTGAGGTGCAAAAAGAAAAACCCGGCAGGTGCTCGGAGTGCGGGATGAATTTGGTGAAATTAACAAGTAACAAGAAACAAGAAACAAACGAGCACAAAATGCAGAATAAGCACGAGGGGCATTCTTTATCAATGTTTGCTCAGAAATTTTGGCTCAGTTTTATTTTAACCATTCCGGTTGTTTTGTATTCCGATATTGTTCAAAAGGTATTTAATTATCAACCTCCGTCTTTTCCCGGATCAAGCTTCCTGCCTCTGGTTTTTGCCTCAATAATCTTTTTTTATGGAGGCTGGGTTTTCCTCAAAGGAGCCCAAAGAGAGCTTCAAGGCCGTCTTCCGGGAATGATGACTTTGATTGCTCTGGCCATAACCGTCGCCTATGTCTACAGTGTTTTTACGACTTTTTTTGGCGGAACGACGCTTTTTTGGGAACTATCAACCTTGATCACCATCATGCTTTTGGGTCATTATCTTGAAATGAGAGCAGTCCAGGGAGCTCAAGGTGCACTGAAAGAACTTTCAAAACTCCTTCCTGATGAAGCCGAGGTGATTCGAGACGGAAAAACTCAAAAAATTCCCTTAGATCAAGTTAAAGAAGGAGATATCGTTTTTGTTCGGCCAGGCGGTAAAATACCGACTGATGGAGAAGTTATTGAAGGTGATTCTGAGGTTAACGAAGCAATGGTCACCGGAGAATCAAAACCAGTTTCCAAGAAAAAGGGTAATCAGGTTATCGCCGGGACTATAAATGGCTCGGGCAGCTTGAAAATAAAAGTAACAAAAATAGGTGAAAAAACATTTTTGGCCGGGGTGATGAGATTGATTGAAGAAGCCCAAGCCTCGAAATCAAGATTGCAAATTTTATCCGATCGGGCTGCTCTTTATCTGACTATTGCCGCCATTGCCACCGGCGGAATAACACTGATCGCTTGGGTTTTTGCGGGCGATGTCGGTTTTGCTTTTGAGAGAGCAGTTGCTGTTTTGGTTATTGCCTGTCCGCACGCTTTGGGTCTGGCTGTTCCCCTGGTTGCCTCGATCTCAACCACCATGGCCGCCCGAGGAGGTTTATTAGTTCGGCAAAGACTTGCCCTGGAGGCAGCTCGAAATGTGAATATTGTTCTTTTTGATAAAACCGGAACTTTGACTCAAGGTTCTTATGGTATTTCAAAAGTCTGGAGTCTTAAAACTGTTGACGAAAATGAATTATTACAAATTGCAGCTTCGGTTGAATCACATTCCGAACATTTTACAGCCAAAGCAATTGTTGAGGAGGCAAAGCGAAGACGTATAAAACTCTTTGAAATAAAAGGATTCCAGGCGATTACTGGTCGTGGAGTCAAAGCTCAACTGGGAAAAGATGAAATTAAAATTGGAGGCACAGCAATTCTGAATAACAAAAATCTTTCCAAAGACCTAAACAAAGAAATTCAGGATGAAAATAAAAAAGGCAAAACTATTATTTATGTTCTCAAAAACACAGAAATTATTGGCATTATTTCATTGGCAGATGTTATCAGACAAGAATCGCGCGAGGCTGTGAAAAATTTAAAAGAAATGAGAATAAAAACATCAATGATCACCGGAGATTCTGAAGATGTTGCTAAGTGGGTTTCGCAGGAACTTAAACTAGATGAATATTTTGCCAATGTCCGACCTGAAGAGAAAAGCAACAAGGTAAAAATTCTCCAGAAAGGAGGACAAAAAGTGGCTATGGTTGGTGATGGGATAAATGACGCGCCAGCTTTGACCCAGGCAGATTTGGGAATAGCAATCGGAGCCGGAACAAATGTTGCAGTTGAATCGGCTGGAATAATTTTGGTTAGAAATGACCCTCGAGATATTGTCAAAATAATTCGACTTTCCAAATTAACTTACACCAAAATGTTGCAAAATTTATTCTGGGCCACAGGTTATAACCTTATTGCCTTACCGCTTGCCGCAGGTGTCCTGGCTTTCAAAGGAATTCTGCTTCAGCCTGCTCTGGCAGCCCTTTTCATGTCTGCCTCAACCGTGATTGTGGCTATCAATGCAGTTTTAATGCGCAGAAAAAGCATTTAAGCATATGAAAATTTTTTTAATCATAATAACTATTGTTTTATTTTTGTTTGTCTTGCTTGGCAGTATTGGACGTAAGAGTTCTTTATCTTATAAAAATATTGCTCCTCTTGATCTTCACACGCAACTGCGAACAAAAGATTTTCTTTTTGTCAATGTCCATATTCCTTATGAGGGAGAAATAGAAAAAACAGATCTGTTTATCCCTTATGATCAGATAGAAAAAAACCTAGATAAATTGCCTAAGGATAAAAAGGCCAAGATAATTTTATATTGCAGGAGCGGCAGGATGAGCCAGGAAGCAGCAAAAAAATTAACAGATTTAGGATATAGCAACGTCTATAACCTAACAGGGGGAATGCACAATTGGCAAAGTATCGGACTTCCGATATTAAACAAAGGAGGTGGTAAAAATGGGCGGTGAAAAAGGCGGCTGTTGCTAAATTTTTATGAGGAAAAAAGAATACACAGAGGCGCTGACGCTTGGTTTTCTAACCAGGTGGTATGATTTGTCAATTAATTTGTTCGCTTTTGTCAAAACATATTATTCAAGAATTGCAAATTATCTCAATCCCAAAGACAGCGACCGCATCCTTGATCTTGGCACAGGTACAGCAAATCTAGCCATCAGCATTAAAAGAAAACATCCCAGAGTTAGAATTGTTGGCGTCGATCCGGACGAGAAGATACTCAATATTGCCAAAAAAAAGATTCGCAAGGAAAATTTAGATATTAAACTTGAGAGAGGATTGGCTCAAAAACTGCCTTTTGATGATAACTATTTTGATTTTGTTGTCTCTAGCTTTGTTATTCACCATATTCCCCGGCCTTTCAAAGAAAAAGCCTTCACGGAAATAAAAAGAGTCCTTAAGAATGGCGGGACAGTGTTAATAGTCGATTTCGGTCAACCTAAAAATATAGTTTCCAGATTCGTCAGTTTTATTTTCTCCTTGTTTGAGGATATCGGGCCAGCTAGAGAAGGATTTATATTCAAAACCTTAATAAAACAGGGATTTAAGAACGTTGAGGAAGTGGAATCAAGCTGGGGAATGATATCATTTTACAAAGCTAAAAAATGAATAATCAAATTGTCAGAAAATCTGTCTTCAGGGGAGTTTTGGCTTCAGGAGTCTTACTCTTAATTTATTTTGCCTTTGTAAGTTTAATTTCTGGTTGGGGATTTGCTCAAGATCAGTTTGGCCGCTTTTGGTATTTTATAGTTCCCCTTTCTTTAGGCTTCGGAATACAATTTGGCATTTACTCTTATTTAAAAGCGGCAATCATCCAAAAAAATCTCTCCAAGAGTGTTCTGGCTGTTTCCGGGACCACTTCAACTGTCGCGATGATTTCTTGCTGCACTCATTATTTAGCTAATTTTCTACCCATCCTTGGTATAACAGGAGTTGTGGTTTTCGTTTCCCAATATCAGGTCGAGCTTTTTTGGCTCGGGCTGGGATTTAATTTGCTGGGAATATTTTATATGCTAAATAAACTTATAAACTTTCTAAAATCTTGATGAATAAGTTAGACTTGTTGAAAAACAAAAAATTAACGATAGTGTTCTTGGTAATCTTGTTACTTGGTTTATATTTTGTTCTTAACAATCGTCTTGAGACAAAGCCTACTCTTGATAAAAAAGAACGGACGTTAAATAGTCAGACGCAATCTGTTGGAGAAGTCCAGATTACAGTTGCTCCCAAAAATTTAGAAGAAAATTCATCTACTTGGGATTTTGAGGTTATATTGGATACGCATTCGGGCAGTCTTGATCAGGACTTAGCCAAAGAAGCGGTATTGCTTGATGATAAACAAAATGAACATCGTCCCCTATCTTGGGAAGGCGATCCTCCGGGCGGCCACCACAGAAAAGGAATTTTAAAATTTAAAGCTATTTCTCCCCGACCTGATTCAGTAGAGCTGGTAATTTCGGGTTTTGCAGAAAAAAAGACCTTTAGCTGGGATTTGTGATGAAGTTTAATATCTTTCCCTGTTTATAGATTAATTCGTATTTTTTGTTTTGAAGGTACTTTTTGATTTTTTCGTTTTGCAATGCTTTTTTAACCACCGCTTCCTGTTTTAATTGAGCAATTGGTATAACTAGAACTGCTCTTAATTTGCCATTTACTTGGATCGGTATATTTATTTCCTCTTCTATCACCTTTTCCTTGGAAACTTGCGGCCAGGGTGATAAATGAATAGAATTTTTTTCCTTAAAAACAGTTCTCCAAATCTCTTCAGTTATAAACGGTGCAAAAGGGGCTAAAATTTTTAAAAATTTCTTTGCATCTTCAACTGAAAGACTTCCTTTTTCCCATTCATTTAGAAATTCCATCATTGCAGCAACCGCTGTATTAAACTTAACGTTCGTTATATCAGCTGAAACCTTGGCTATAGTGTTTTGAAGCTTTGCAACAAGCTTTTTATTGCTAGTTCCTTGACCATTAGTTACTCTATCAGAGCTATGATAAGTTTGCCAAATTCTCCTTAAAAATCTATACCCTCCCTGAAGGGTTTTGGTTGACCAGGCAATCTCTTGTGAGAATGGAGCCATGAACATTTCATACAATCTGGTTGCGTCCGCGCCAAATTCGAAAACTGTATCGTCGGGATTTATGACATTTCCTCGTGATTTGCTCATCTTAAAACCATCTTGTCCCAAGACCAAACCGACATTCCTCAATCTCTGAAATGGCTCTTCAAATCGGACTAAATCCATATCGTAGAGTGCCTTAATCCAGAAGCGAGAATACAATAAATGCAAAACAGCATGTTCTGCGCCTCCAATGTACCAATCAACCGGCAGCCATCCGTCAGCTGACGGATTAATTGAGGCTTTAGACCAGGCTTCTTTGTTATTATTTACGTCTGCGAATCTTAAGAAATACCAGCAGCTGCCGGCCCAGTTGGGCATTGTATCCGTTTCTCGTCTGGCTTTAGATTTGCAGTTAGGACAGTCCGTCTCGAGCCAATTTTTAACTTTTGACAATGGAGATTCACCGGTTCCTGTCGGCTGATACGATTCCAAATAGGGTAACTCCAATGGTAGCTCTTTTTCGTCCAAGGGAAACCAACCATATAAATTTGGCTTTATTTGATCTAGTTTATTAGTATTTCGATATTGTTTACCTTGTTTTATATCCCACCAGGATATTTTATTTTTTGCACAATTTTCGCAGTAAACCATCGGTATCGGTTCTCCCCAATATCTCTGTCTGGAAAAAATCCAGTCTCTTAAGTGATAGTTGACAACTTTTTTGCCCCAGCCCTTTTTTTCTAGATAATCCATCATTTTTGAGATTGCTTTTTTTATCTCCAATCCATTTAAGAAATCGGAATTTATCATCATTCCCGTCTCTTCCTGGACTTGCTCTTTTTTGGTTATTTCAGATCTATCAGCATCAGGACCAACAACCACTCTTATAATCTCTAAACCGAATTCTTTGGCAAACTCAAAGTCGCGTAGATCATGTCCGGGGACACCAACAACTGCTCCAGTTCCAACATCAGACAAAGCAAAATCAGAAATCCAAACCGGCATATACTTTTGATTAAGATCGTTAACAGCATAATAACCAGTAAATACTCCTGTTTTTTTTCTGCCTTCCGAAATTCTTTCAAGATTAGTTTTGGCTAATGACTTAGCAACATATTCTTTTATTTTTTTTACGTCTGTCTTTTTTGCCGCAGGAATTTCTCCGCTTAGTACCTTTTTCACGAATTCATGTTCCGGAGCAAGAACAATAAAAGTTGCGCCAAAATTAGTATCTGGCCTCGTGGTAAAACACTCAATTTGATATACTTGCTTGTCCGTCGAAGCTTTAGCGAAGACGGAATACTTAATTGTGATCCCTTCCTTACGTCCTATCCAATTCTTCTGCATTTCCAAAATTCCCTGCGGCCAATCCAATCCTTGTAAGTCTTCTAATAGTTTATCTGCGTAAGCAGTAATCTTAAAAATCCACTGAGGGAGTTCTTTTTTGGTTATCTTATTTCCACATCTCTCATGAGTTCCGTCCGGCAATACTTCTTCTTCAGCAAGTCCTGTCTTGCAAAACTCACAATAAAAAACGGGCGTTAATTTTTTATAGAGCAAGCCTCGCTTAAAAAATTGAATAAAAAGCCATTGGGTCCATTTGTAATAGGACGGGTCCGTGGTCGAGAATTCCTTTGTCCAATCGTAGGAGAAACCCAGCATTTTCATCTGGCGCTTGAAGTTAGCTATATTGTAAGGAACCATATCCATGGGGTTTTTTTTAGCTTTTATAGCTGCGTTTTCGGCAGGTAATCCAAAGGCATCCCAACCCATTGGATAAAGAAGACTGTATTTAGCTTGCATTCTGAAATAGCGCGCGATCACATCCGTGCCTGTGTATATTCTGGTGTGGCCAACATGTAGTCCTTCTCCTGAAGGATAGGGAAACATCGCCAAAACGTAGACCTTTTGTTTCTTGGTTATTGTTTCTTGAGTTTTATATACTTCTTCCTTATCCCACTTTTCTATCCATTTTTGCTCAAACTCTTGAGGCAGATACTTACTTGGCATAATAAACGAAATTATACCAGTTATTGTCTGTTTCTTCGAAAATTGTTGCCGCCTCTTTGGAAGTTGTTGTCGCCACCGCCGCCAAAATCATTTCTTGGTCTTGGAGGTCGGGCTTCAGAAACTACCAGCTTTCTGCCTTTTAAATCTTGTCCGTTTAAGGTGTCGATTGCTTTTTGGGCTTCTTCATCAGACTCCATTTCGACAAAACCAAAGCCTTTTGACCTTCCTGAATCATGGTAGCGGATTACGCTTGCTGTTAAAACGTTTCCTGCTTGGGCGAAAAGCGTTTTAAGATCGTCATCGCTGACCTCGTATAAAAGATTTCCGACGTAAAGTTTTTTAGCCATTTATATCACCCGCCCTTCGGGAACTATAATTTTTATAAAAGTTATAAACGTTATACAAACAGGGGATTTCACAACAACTTGCTGGATTTAGTGCCTTGAGACGTTAGAATAGCAGTCTAAAGATAACAGATAATACTTAGATTTTAACAAGAATTTTTCCGATGTCAAACGGATATTTTGATTTAAGCCTGACCTGCTGGAACTGGTGCGGGTTGATTAACTAGGCGACCATGTAGCCAACGGACCAAGTTATTAGCCGCAGCAAGGGTTCTTGGATCTGTATCTGCGTAATCATCCCAAACCATAGAACTATCCGGGTGAGCTCTTGCTTGATAACCATTCAATACGACACCATCGCCGGACACATATCCATCATACCTAAATAATGGTTCTATCCACGGTTCTCCATTTAATAATTCCTGTTCTAAAACCACCGTCATAATAACCCTGGTTCCCTTGTCGCCTTCTTCTTCAACATCGCCCCAGAGGGCAACTTTTGCTCCAGGAATTTCCTCAACATCTTGCGGCTCTGTTATGAGTTGAGGTCTTATAATACTGCCATAATAAGAGCTGAGTTCTTCCTCCGTGGGTGGTCTGCCCGCTTGTTCAAGTGTTTCTTTTCCCGCAGTTAGAACCTCAGCAACTTCATGTTTTTCTAACTCTTTGCTCGAATCAATTTGAGCCTTCAAAAAATTAAGAGTTGCCGGATCTAAAACAGCTCCTTTAGAAGCATCCTCTTCTTCTGGACTTGGCATATATGGCGAAATTATATAACTGAGGTAGATAGATTGTCAAGAGGACGAAATTTAGACAAGGCCCATTTTTTCTTTGACCTCATCAACTGTTTTTCTGGCGATTGTTCTGGCTTTTTCTGCACCTTCTTGAATAACCTGATCAACAAATTTTCGATTTTGTTCAATTTTTTTTCTTCTTTCTTGAAAAGGCTTCAATTCTTCATAAATTGCCAGAGCAACAGCATCTTTTAGTTCTGAAAATTGCAAACTGCCTTTTTCAAATTCTGATTTATACGAACTAACCTGGTTTGGAATAAATAAATCTGCAAAAGTAAAAAGAGTTTTTATTCCAGCTGTCATCTCGCCTCCGGCCACAGTTGCGGTTGGGATCGAGCGAACCTTCCTTTGTATCTCTTCAAAAGAATCTGTCAAATTGATATAACTTCCCTCAACGCTTTTAGCCATTTTTCCCTCGCCCTTTAAAGATGGAATATACTCGCCTTTTGTTTTAAATCTCTGGGGTTCCGGAAAATCCGTTCCATATTGCTGATTCATCTTTCTGGCAATCTCACGAGCCACTTCCAAATGCGGTTCCTGATCTATACCAACCGGAATTAAGTCTGATTTGTAAGCCAGAATATCGGCTGCCATGAGTATTGGATAATTTAAAAGGGCCATGGTTGCACTGTTTGGGTACTGTCTTATTTTTTCTTTGTACGTTGGGAGGTGCTGCATTCTTGCGATAGATACGACAGTCGAGAAATAAAACATCAATTCCGCATGTAAATCAATTACTTTTGATTGCACTAGTATAGAGCTTTTCTTCGGATCCATACCTGCAGCTAAATAATCTATGACTACCTCCCGCGTATTCGCTATTAGGGCAGCTTTATCGTAAGGGGTCGTCATTGCATGCACATCGACCACGGCGAAAAACATTTCATACTTTGGATCATCCTGAAGAGCCAACATTCCTTTGACAGCGCCTAAATAATTTCCCAGATGCAGTCTCCCAGTTGCTCGAATCCCAGAAAAAATTCTCTTTTTCATAATGTTAATTATAACCAAATAATTGCTATAATCGATATATTATGACTACTGATGAAAAACTTTCCTTAATTAAAGAGGTTGGCGAAGAAATTGTCACTGAAAAAGAACTTAAAGAACTTCTTGAATCGGGCGAAAAATTGATAGCTTATGATGGATTTGAGCCTTCGGGACAGATGCATATTGCCCAAGGAATTCTGCGAGCAATCAACATTAATAAAATGACAAAAGCCGGCGTTAAATTCAAAATGCTGGTTGCCGACTGGCATGCCATGGCCAACAAAAAAATGTCGGGAGACTTGGAAAAAATCCAAACCGTGGGAAAGTATTTTATCGAAATTTGGAAAGCTGCTGGCCTTGACACCGAGTCAGTGGAATTTATATGGGCTTCGGATTTGGTCAAAAATACAGATTATTGGAAATTGGTCCTGCAGGTTGGAAAAACCAATGCTTTGAGACGATTCGTAAGAACAGCTGAAATGATGGGTAGAGCTGAATCTCTTGATGATCTGACCGGTGCCAACATAATCTACTCCTGCATGCAGGCGGCTGATATTTTTACTTTGGGGGCAAAAATAACCCAGCTGGGAATGGATCAGCGAAAAGTCAATGTCTTGGCCCGCGAAATTGGCATGCAGCTTAGTCCGCCGGCTGGCGGATGGAAACCAGTAATTGTCAGTCATCACATCTTACTTGGCCTGGGTAAGCCAGGAACCACACTTCAAGAGAAAAAAATGTCTAAATCCAATCCAGACTCGGCAATTTTTATGACCGATATAACTTCCGAGGTTGAACGAAAAATCAACAAGGCTTACTGCCCAGAAGGTCAGCTTGAGGACAATCCAATTCTGGAATATTGTCGCTATATTCTTTTTGAAAAATACGATAAAGTTGTTGTTGCCCGGGATGAAAAATTTGGCGGTGATATAGAATTTGCCTCATATGAAGATCTTAAAAAAGCTTATGCTGCAAAAGAAATCCACCCCCAAGATCTCAAAGAGACTGTAGTTAAGTATTTAAACGAGCTTTTGGAACCAGTCCGAAAACATTTCTCGGACAATCCCTATGCCCGCACCCTCCTTGAGAAGGTCCAAACCTTCCAGGTCACCCGCTGATTATTCTCTCACTAAAATATCATTCCTTTTTCTAAACCATTCTCCATTAAAAGCAAAGAGTCCTCCTTCTTTTAGAACTCCTTGAACTTGAAGAGGAAGAAGGTCTCCTTCAAAAACCCTTTCACTTACTCTAGCTCGATCTAATGCAGTGAGAAAACCTAGATCAGATAACATCTGGTAATTAACTACATCAAAGCGTCTTCCTCCAACTAACTCTGCAAGTTGTCCTTTCATCACGACAGGCACTATGTCTGCCGCAATATGCTCATATAAAGCCGCATCTGAGGGAAAAGCAGGATTAACATCAATGCCTATTGTTTGTGCACCATTGGCTGCGCAAATTCTGCAAAAATGAGGAGAATAAGATTCTGTGGCATGATTTCTGGAACTATGTTCTGAACCACAACCGATATCTAATACATCCAGTCCCTGAAGTCCCTCCCAATCCTTTGTTCCTTTTAATTTCTCTAGAATTACATCAACTAATCTAATTTTTTGGTCCAAAAGAGTGTCATTTTCTCTTCTCGCGCGTTCTTCAAGAAGTTCTCGATCAGAATACATCGCTCTTAATGCGGCAAGCATTCTTGTTTTTGGTTCCTCGGAAGGTTCTCCGCTATCGGTTACTGTAGGAGTATCTGCGGCGTCCTTGTCTTCCTCAATCATAAATTAATTATAATCAAATTAAATTGATTGAGTGCTCCAAAATATATCTTACATTTTTTTAACTTTAATCTGCCACTGCAGGATTTGAGATTTGTTCCTGTATAATACTTTCATGGATTTTGGCAAACTGCAAAAAATCTGCAAGCTTTTGCGCTACAACATTTTAACTATGACTAGCGCTGCTGGATCCGGCCACCCCACTTCTTCTTTATCGGCTGTAGAACTTGCTGCTGTCCTTTTTTTTGCTGGCTTTTTAAAAAATAGTCGTTTTGTTCTTTCAAAAGGTCATGCCTCTCCCCTTTTGTACGCACTTTATCATGTTGGAGGTGTGATAAAAGATGCAGAACTTAAAAAATATAGAACTTTTAAATCCAATCTTGAAGGACATCCCACTCCTCGTCTTCCATTCGTTGATGTTGCAACCGGCAGTTTAGGTCAAGGATTATCTGCTGGAGTTGGGATGGCATTGGGAATTAAATTACAAGAAACAATAACCAAGAAACAAACAAAAGAACTGCCGAAGGTTTTTGTTTTGCTTGGCGATTCGGAATTTTCAGAAGGACAGATTTATGAAGCCTTGCAACTTGCATCTTATTACAAACTTAATAATCTTATTGGGATTCTAGATGTCAACAGACTCGGACAGCGAGGAGAAACAATGCTCGGTTGGGACGTTAAGACGTATAAAAAAAGGGCTGAATCGTTCGGCTGGAATACTATCGTCGTAGAGGATGGACACGACCTTAAACAGGTTTATAAGGCCTTTGAAAAAGTAGTTGGGAGTAAGGAGTTAGGAGTTAGAAACCAGCAGCCTATCATGATAATGGCCAAAACAGTAAAAGGCAAAGGTGTTTCGTTTCTTGAAAACCAGGACGGCTGGCACGGAAAACCGGTTCCCAAAGATAAATTGGGTGAGGCTTTGAAGGAGTTGGGAGAAGTCGATTTAAATCTTCCCGGGAAGTTAAAAAAGAGCGAAAATACCAATTTTTTTGCGACTTGGGAGGTGCCGAGCGGAGCGAGGCGAGGGTTCCCACGGAGACAAAAAAATTCGGTATTAAGCTCCTATGAATTGGGTAGCATGGTCGCAACCCGTGAAGCCTACGGAGATGCCCTAGTTGCTTTAGGCAACAATGATCCAACTCTTGTAGTTTTAGATGCAGAAGTAGCCAATTCAACCTACGCAGAAAGATTTAAAAAAGCTCACCCAGAACGATTTTTCGAAATGTTTATTGCCGAACAAAATATGGTCTCGACTGCCTTAGGATTATCAAAAATAGGATATAATGTTTTCTCCTCCTCTTTTGCAGCATTTTTTACCAGAGCCTTTGACCAATTGCGAATGGCTCAATATTCCAAACCCAATTTAAAATTCTGCGGATCACATGCCGGAGTTTCAATCGGTGCGGACGGCCCTTCACAAATGGCCCTTGAGGATTTTGCCATGATGCGAAGCTTATTGGAAAGTGTTGTTTTTCATCCTGCAGATGCTGTTTCAACTTTCAAATTAGTTGAATTTATGGCAAGGTCCAACGGCCTATTTTATCTCCGAACCATGCGCGAGAAAACTCCAGTTCTTTATAAAGAGCAGGAAAAATTTGAGGTGGGAGGTTCTAAGATTTTAAGACAAAGTGGAAAAGATAAGGCTGTGGTCTTTGCAACTGGAATAACTTTGCATGAGGCATTAAAAGCCTACGATGAGCTTAATAAAAAAGGCATAAATATAGCTGTAGTTGATATGTACTCTATTAAACCATTTAACCATAAAACAATCTCAACCCTGAAACAATTGGCCAAAAAAACAGGCAATGTTGTGGTGGCTGAAGATCATTATCCAACAGGAGGTCTGGGAGAAGCAATAGCGGCAGAAATTACAAGAAACAAGATACAAGTAACAAACTTTGACCATTTGGCGGTAACAAAAATTCCGCGTTCGGGAAAACCTGAGGAACTTCTCTCATATGAACAAATCGATGCAAAAGCAATCATCAAATCAGTAAAAGACCTTACTTAGATTTTGTTTTTAGCGCTTCTTCAACTGTTACCAAGTCAATTTTGGATTTCCAGAAGAAGTAGCCGACCGAGCCAAAGGTTACAACCGGCGAGAGCCAAGCCGGGATGTGATAGCCAAAACTGTCCAAAATCATTATCAAACCCAAGAAAAGAATTGAATACATAGCTCCGTTTTTCAAATATTTATATTTTTTTATTCTTTCTATGTTTGAAACGGTTAGTTTTCTTAAAACAAATGCGCCCAGACCATTTCCTAGAAGAATAATAGGTATAGATAGAGTAAAAGCAAATGCTCCAATCACTCCATCAATTGAAAACGATGCATCCAAGACCTCAAGGTAAGCAACCTTGGCCACATCAGACATGCCGCTGCCCAAAAGTTTTTTTTCTTGCTCTTCGGCATATTGTCTAAAACCGTGAACTATAAAAAAAGCAGTTGATCCCAAAACAGCCGAGAAAGCCATCAATGGATTTTCCTTGAGCGCATACCAAACAATTATGGAAAGAAGAACAGAAACAACCGCGAAAAACCAAGCCCCCTGTTTATGGAAAAAGCGTTCTCCAAAAAGACCATAATTTTTTGGTTCCAAAAAAAGCCAATTAAAAAATATAAAAACCAAAAAAGTTCCTCCACCAATAAGCAGAACTTTAGACGAGCTTTCAGGGTTGGTTGCCCAAACCAAAACGAAAGGTAACGCCCCCCTCATGACAAAAACAGCCAATAAAAACCCCCAAATCAAAAACCATCTTCTGGCCCGCTTAGACATACCCTGAAGCACTTCTGCATTAATGATCGCGTTATCAATACTGGTTATGACTTCAAAAAGTGAAAGTCCAAGAATTGTCAAGACAATAAAAACTATGTTCATAAAGATTACCTCTTAAATAATATCCTTGTTAGACGAGTCGAAATCAGAATCAGAGATGAAAACAAAATTAGATAAATAAAATTCAGATAGCCAATACTCTCTGCTTTGAAAATCTGGGTCAAAAAACCTATTTTAACAATTAAAAGCTGTCCTATAAAGGGGATTAGGAAAGCCAGAACAAAAACCAATGACTTCAACTTGCCGAGATTTTTATAAATCGACTGGTGGGACAACCACATTGTTATTAGAATAAATGACTGAATTATAGCTAAAACCGAAAAGGCTGCAGTTCTACCTATATTGATAAAAAAGAAGTAGGAGACTAAAACCAATGCGGCTGCTGAAATACCAACCAGAACTATAAATTTTTTATCGTATTTTTCCAAAATCTCCAGGGATTTTTTGGGTGATTGACGCATCGCATGGGGGTCGCGTGGCGAAAAAGCCAAAGATAGCGCGGGAAGGCCATCGGTAATCAAATTAACATAAAGGATCTGAATTGGATAAAATAGATTTGTGATACCAAATAGCAATCCTCCTGTTAAAGCCAGAGCCTCTGAAAAATTACCTGTCAGAAGATAGGTCACTGAATGTTTGAGGTTTTTGACTATATTTCTTCCCTCTTCAATCGCATTTACAATTGTTGCGAAATTATCATCCGTGATGATCATGTCAGCGGTTTCTCTAGCAACGTCTGTTCCAACCAATCCCATCGCCACTCCCACATCAGCTTGTTTTAAAGCAACCGCATCGTTTACCCCATCGCCTGTAACAGCCACTATCTCTCCCATCTTCTGATATAAAGCAACGATCCTTCTTTTATGAAGTGGGTTTATTCGAGCAAAAACTTTTATTTTAGGCAAAATTTTCAATAGCTCTTTGTCCGAATAACTATCTAGTGTCTGGCCCAAAATTACCTCGTCCCCTTTTTGAATCAGACCTACAGAAACACCGATTGCCTCTGCTGTTTTCTCATTGTCACCTGTGATCATTACAACCTTTATTCCTGCTTTTTTTGTTTTTTGGAGTGCCTCCTCTACTTCTATTCTCGGTGGGTCATATATAGCAACCATGCCAAGAAGAGTATGATTTTTAACTTCAAGTTTTTCTGTTTTTTTAAAAGAAAAGGCAAGAACTCTTAAACCTTCCTTTGCCCACTCTTCTAACCTATTCTCGTAGCGTTTTTTATCCTCATTTGTCAGGTCGCAAATATCAAGGATGCTTTCCGGGGCTCCTTTGGCAAAAACAAGAGTTTCGCCTTTTCTTGAAACCAAGACACTCATTATTTTTGTCTGAGGATCAAAGGGCTTTTCCTCTTTAAGATTCCAGCTCTGCCGAGTCTTTGTATAATCTACTTTTGCCTCTTTAGCCAGAAGAAGCAGGGCTCCTTCTGTGGGATCGCCTAAGATATCTGTTCTTCCTCCTTCTGGTGGTTCAACCAAAGAGGCGGTTGAACAAAGCGTAGAGTTGAGAATAAGTTTTTTAAAAGAAGGATTGTCATCAGGAAGTTTTTTGTGTTTATAAATCTTGTTGTCCAAAAATATTTCTTTGACTCTCATCTCGTTTGAGGTTAATGTTCCTGTTTTATCTGTAGCGATTAAGGTAATACTGCCCAAGGCTTCTATTGCTGATAGCCTTCTGATGATCGCTTTTCTTTTGGCCATTTCGCGAACGCCAATTGCCAAAGTTATTGCCATTACTGCCGGTAAGCCCTCGGGGACAACCGCAACCATCAAAGATACGGCCAGAAAAAATGACAGATATAGCTGCGAGCCCTGAATAAGAGAGAGTAAGAAAACAACTAAAGAAATTACTATTCCTATTATTCCTATATTTTTTGCCAATTGTTTTAGTTTTTTCTGAAGTGGCGTTTCTACTCTGCTAAGTTCCTCAAGCCCTTGGGCGATTTTTCCAAACTGCGTAGACATTGCGGTTTTGATAATTTTTAGGTATCCTCTTCCTTTGGTTACAACAGTTCCCATAAAAACTTCACTTTCAAAGTCTTTTGCAACTGGCAGTGACTCACCAGTCAATGAAGCCTCATTTATTTCTAGGTGCTTCGTCTGTACAACTATAGCATCCGCTGGTATTCTTGATCCTTCCTCAACGTAAATAAGATCCTGCGGGACTAAGTCTCTGCTATCTATTTCTTTTTCCTTACCATCCCTGATTACTCTCACCTTGGTTATGGTCATTTTCTTTAAGAGCTTTAAGGCTTCTTCTGCTTTATATTCTTGATACAGACCAAAAAAACCATTCAAAAGCACGATTGCCAAAATTAGATATCCATCCAATAGGTCTCCTAAATAAAATGAGAGGCCGGCGGCAAAAATAAGAAGATAGATTAAAAAGTTATTAAATTGTTCAAGAAATTTTAGGACAATATTCTTTTTCTTTTGCTCCGAAATAACATTTTGCCCATATTGTTTCAGAAATTGTTCTGCCTGAATAGAAGAAAGTCCTCTCGTCTCAAGTTTTGACATTTGAGCTTTGAATTTTGAGTTTTAATTTGTCGTATGCTTCTTCCATTGTTTCTATTATTCTAGCAACAATCTGCTCTGCTTCCTCAAACGAAACCGCCTTTAAATTATGAGGAAAATAATGAAAGATCTGATTTCTACCTAGTTTCCATGTTTCCCAAATCCTATCTGCCAACTCTTTAGATGTTTTTTCTTGAATTTTTTTATATAAAGAACGATTCCCCAGTCTTCCGATTAGATTTGGCGACATCAATTTTCCCAATCTTAAATGATCCGATATGTAGTCAAGGTGGGAGATGAAATCAATCTCCTTAAAAAGCTGTTTTAAATATCCCTCGTAGGCTTTGGCGTAAGGAAAGATCAAAAAAGAATAATCTTTGAATTTGTAGCTTTGGTGCTTAATTATGTCATTCATCAAATACTCGCCTTCTGATATTAGATCTTTTTGTGTTTGTGAGAGATAACCCCAAAACTGGCCATAACGATCTGCCGGCATAATTAAATGATATCAAATTGTCAGGGGAAGAGCCGGGCTCATGGTTGAAGAGAGATAAACGCTCTTTATATTATTTTTGCCAACTTTAGTTATAAAAGCATTAATATTTTCAACCAATTTTTTATCATCGTATGAAATCTTGCCCACTAACTGGTGGATTATTGGAAATTTGGCTTCTGTTTTCCATCTAATTAAGCCTGCGGAAAATTTCTTGGCGACCTCTTCGGGTTTATCCGAAATTGTTCCAGTTTTTGGATTTGGCATTAATCCTTTAGGCCCAAGAATCTTTGCCAAAGGAGCAATTTTGGGCATGTAGGATGGGTGACTAATAAGTACGTCAAAATCTATATTCCCTTTCTCAATATCCGCAATGACCGTATCACTAACAATTTTGACTCTAAAGGTTTTTCCTGATTTGTGAGGTAATTCCACCTCGCCTCTTAATCCGGTTTTTAGAGTATTGATGTGAAGCTCAATAGATTCATCGAAGTTGGCAAAAGCCATTTTTTTTAAAAGATCAACGGCTTCTTTGACTGAAAAACTTTTTTTTGTTTGCGAAGACTTGGTTCTTAAAGAAAGTTGGTATTTTTTTCCTCTTTTTCTTTCCTTTATTGCTCTCTTTTCTTTTGCTTTGCCCGCCGTAGCTTCAGCGAAGGCGGGTTTTTCTTTAATCATCTCTTCTGCCTTTTTCATTTTAGCCAACGCTTCATCGCTTGCCTCAACAACTTTCATCTTCTCTCCTCCCTTGTGTTTTCCAGGAGCTTTTATTCTTTTTGTTTGTTTTTCTTGAGACTTTTTCTTTTGCTCTTGTTTTTGCTTTTTTTCGATCTCCTCTAAACCCAAAAATCTCGTTTTGACTTTTCCCATATTATTCTATATCTACGCCCATACTGCGGGCTGTTCCAGCAACAATTTTTGCAGCTGCTTGTAAATCGTCAGTGTTTAAATCTGCCAATTTTTCTTTGGCAATTTCTTCAACCTGCCGTTTGGTTAGTTTTCCAACTTTTTCGGTATTTGGCTTTCCCGAACCCTTTTCTAATGTCAGTTTTTTCTTTATGGCTTCTGATACTGGAGGCAGTTTAGTAATAAAAGTAAATGATCGATCCTCAAAAACCGTTATCACAGCCGGTATAACCTGTCCTTTTAGTTTTTCTGTTTTTGCATTATATTCTTTAATAAAATCCATTATCGGAACACCGTGCTGACCCAAAGCAGGACCAACCGGCGGAGCCGGTGTTGCTTCCCCAGCCGGAAGGTTAAGCTTTATGATGGTTTTCACTTTCTTGGCCATAGATTAAAGTTTTGCTACTTGCAGGAAATCCAATTCAACTGGTGTTTCACGATCGAATATTGAAACCAAAACTCTTACCTTTCCCTTCTCTTCATCAATCGCTTCAATTGTTCCCAAAAAATCCGAGAAAGGACCTTCTATTATTTTTACAGCCTCTCCTACGGAAAATTTTGCTTTGAATTTTGGCTGTTCTTGTTGAACGAATTTCATTATTGCCTCTACTTCTTTTTCTGAAATCGGTGTAGGTTTGAGCCCGGCGCCAACGAAACCGGTGATTCCTTCTGTTGTTCTAACAACCAACCAAGTATCATCATCCATAATCATCTTAACCAAAACATAGCCTGGAAAGACTTTTTCTTTAATTTTTGATTTCTTACCCTTTTTGACAACCACTGTCTCTCTCATCGGGATAACAATGTCAAAAATCCTATCTTCGACTCCTAAACTTTTTATTCTCTGTTCTAAGGCTTGTTTCACCCTGGTTTCATAGCCTGTTTTTACATGAATAACAAACCATTTGGCGCCAGAGGGCGTTGATGATGCTATTTTTTGTTCTACTGGTGTTTGTTCTTCTGGGTTTTGGATTTGATTTGACATTTGAGCTTTGAACTTTGAATTTTACTAAATTATCGTCCTTTAGTCAAAAACTCCAGAAATTTGGCAAAAGCTATATCCAGAGCTCCAACGTACATTCCAATTATTAGAGAGATTATGATCACCACTAGTGTTAGTCTGATTACTTCTTTTCTCGAAGGCCAGGTCACTTTCTTCAGTTCTTCACGAACCTCGCCAATAAATCCCGGATTGACTCGCGGTTGATCTGCCATTGAGCATATTTTAGCAGATTTTATCTCTTAAGCCTCTTTAATATAATAGTTATAACGATTATAACTATTATAAATCCCAGGCCAAACTTGAACGGGAGGGCGGTGAAGGAGGTTGAAGCATAAACATTTGGCGAACCTTCACCAAAGCTTATTGTCGTTGATAGTTCATAATTCCCTAGGAAAAAACCAGAAAAAAGCAGAGAGACTGGCCTTCTACAATAAATAGGTGGTTTATCAATTTCGCAGTCTATTTCTGCAGATGGCGTGGCAATAAGTTGTCTTTGTGATTCGGCTAAAATATTTTGTTGAAGTATCTTAGAACTTATTTTTTCACCAAAATTTCCTCGTAAAACTACTTCACCGTCTGGCTTGATAACGTTTTTACCGGAGTTTGCCACAATCAGGATAACTGGAATTTTATCTCCCGAATCAAAAAATCTGTAAGTATTACCTAATAAATTAAATTTATAGCGAGGAATAACATCAAAGAAAGCCACCTTGCCTTTTATTTCGGTTCTACCAGTCTGCGAAACTGTTATCAAGATATTGGAGCCTATTCTTGCTTTGGCCCGAGATGAGGTTGCACCTTCAAAAGTCGGAGAAGGTTGAGCCTCGGCAAGGAGTGTATAATAATAATCCCCTTCTGGAGCTCCATCGGGAACTCTGATTCGAAGAAGAAGTTGCTGGCGATCTTTGGTTTTTAAGAAAAAAGGCTGATCGAAAGTAAGATTGGCATTGTCCAGAGAAAATCTTACTGGACCTTCCAACTCGTCTTGCAGTTCAATGTTTCCTTGATTATCCTTTGGTTTGAAAGATACAACTTTGGCTGAAAGAACGCTTGGATCGGCGAAATTTTCCAGAGAATAAGCAATCAGAATTGATTTTCCTGGTTTTATAACCACTTCAAGCAAAGGAGGAGAGATGGAGAGGCCAACCTGCTGGCCGTAAACGGGAGTATTGAGTATAAAGTATAGAGTATAGAGTATAAAAAGAAAAATTCCGAATTTTTTTATACTGAATACTGAATACTGCATACTGTTTTAAAAGCTTGGGGTGGCTGTGAACTGAACAACCGTGTTATAACTACCTGCTTCCTGCAAAGATGATACATTAACTTTAAAAGTAACTGTTGATTGACGGTTACTCCCGACATCTGAACTTGACATGACTACTGCCGCTGATTCGGCTGCACTTCTATCAGGATATGGACGGAAGTAATTGGAATTTGTAAAATCCGAGGGAATGTCATTGCCAGACATGTTGTAGCCGAAACCATAAGCGCTGGATGAGGTCCATTGCTTTGCCGAGGATTCTGTGCAAGTCTCTGCTCCACCATCACAACTTGTATCTGGGATTGTTACTCCAGCGGATTTTTTTAGAGGGTTTTCTTCAATAGCCGTAACCTGATATTGACCTGCTCCGCCAAAATAAACGGTAAGAGTAGTGGTTGCAGTAGCCGGAGTACTTGCGATCAACGTCCCAAAATTAATATTGGTGTTTGATATTGAAAATCTGAAAGGAATGATCGAATGTAAGTATTGGAAACCTGCTTTAACGATATATCCTGCAGAGGAAAAAGTTTGAGCAGCATTTTGGCCAAGACTAACAGATAAATCATAGCTGGTTGAGTCGAGATTTTCTCCGCCCAGACTCACATTACCAAATTGAATACGATAACGATCAGACTTGAAGTTTTCCGCAAAAACAGGCAAAGAAATAAATAAGAAGAGACAAGTAAGAAGGATGATTAGAAACGGGTGACGCAAAAGAAAAGGTTCCCGACAGCGCGCAGTTGCAGGGATTTGCAACGAGCACTGGCGGGAATGAAATTTGCGGCAGGACCTGTTTCCAATCATCCTTCTTTTTCGAACTTTTCGATTAGTCTTTCCATCTCGCGACTCGATTTCTCAATCTCTTTCAATTGATGATCACCCATAAAATTCTCTACAGCTTTTTTTATATTTTTGACGTGGTTTTTAAGTGTCAACGACAAAAAAAGAAAAGCATCAGTTTGTAACTTTTCACTTTTAACTTTTAATTTTTCATTTTTCATATATTCTTGGCCCATAAACATAGCAAACGGCGTCAAAAAAGCTAGGGAAAAAATAGGCAGCAAGGTTTTTACGCCTTGATTATCACCCAAAGTGAGAACAAAAAAGACTATCAAAGACAAGGTAACGACTATCGATATCACAGGCTCGAGAAAAAGTACGACCGAAAAAAGAAGAAAATAAACCAAGAAAAAAAACGGTGAGGCAACTCCGCCTGTCGTATTGACTATTATCAAAACAATAAGAGAAAAGATAACAGATTCTAATAACCTACCGCCCTTCTGAAATCTTTTAGCTACAAAGTAAACGATAAAAAGCGCAGCTGTGATCTGAAGATCAAATTGAGAAATACTTGATTTGGCAAACAAAAAGGCAGAGGCAATCGTGACTATTAAAATCAACGAATGCACCACTTCCCTACTCATATAAATTCAGTATACTAATTTTCTTAAATATAAAGTGCGGTGGAGGCGGGTTGGGCCGTGTTTTTTTATGGCTGCTCTATGCCTGCGGGTGCCATAGCCTTTATTTCTCCCCCATTTGTAATCAGGATATTTTTTGGAAAGTTTAAGCATAAACTTGTCTCTTTCAACCTTGGCAATTATTGAAGCAGCCGCTATAGAAAGCGAAATTTGGTCTCCATGAATTATTGCTTTCTGATTTTTTAAACCTATTCCCCTCAAATATTTAATATGGAAAGCATCGGCTAAAACAAAGGCTTTTTGCCTTTCAAGATTTTTCATTATTTTCGAGATTGCCTTACGCATGGCTTTTCGGGTTGCTTTGGCTATCCCATATTTGTTTATAAACGAAACATTAACTGATGAGGTAGTAGAGTAAAGTGAATTTTCTCTAATAAAAACTGCCAGTTTTTCTCTTTTTTTGACCTGGACTTTTTTCGAGTCGTTGATCCCGGATTTTTCCAACAGTCTTATTTCTTTTCTCTTCGTGCCTGGCTGAAAACAAACAGCACAAACCACCACAGGACCTGCAAACGACCCTCGACCAACCTCGTCCACTCCAATAACAAAATAACCCTGCCTCCAAAGCTTTTTTTCATGCCTTAAAGTAGGTAATTTTGTTTTCATGGATTAATTATAACAATGTAGCCATAGAACAATTTAAGGGTTAGTTTTTGTCGCTTATAATCCATTGAAAATTTAGGAGTTATGAGTTAAGAGTTAGGAGTCATGGAGGAATTTTTAAAGAAATATAAAATCGAGGCTGTTTTAATAATTATTTCTCTTTTCATTGCCGCTGTCTCTTTATTTATGTTTACAAATATAACTCAAGAAGATATCGACAGCGAGATTTTATTTGAAGAACCAGTAAGTGGCAAGATTTTCGTCGATATTTCAGGAGCGGTTAATAAACCCGGAGTTTATGAGCTGAGAAACGGCTCACGACTTAAAGATGCCGTAACCATGGCAAAAGGCTTAACCGATGAAGCAGGAAAGGATTTTTTCGCTCGTAATTATAATCTGGCTAAAATTCTTACTGATCAAGAAAAAATTTATATTCCTTTTGCTTGGGAACTTGAACAAGGAATATTCTTTGAAAATTCACGGGCGTTAAATTATACACAACCTCAGGTTTTGCCTGCTGAAGAAGCACAAAATCAACCCCGGGGGTTGATAAATATCAATACGGCAACTGCTGAAGAACTCGATACACTCTCTGGAATTGGAAAAGTAACGGCTGAAAAAATAATTAAAAATAGGCCCTATCAATCAATTGATGAGCTTTTAACCAAAAAGGTTATCGGCAAAAATGTCTTCGAAAACATAAAAGGTTCGCTAACAACCCAATGAATCCCTCGATTTTCACCTCAACAATTAATTCTTATCTTCCGGAGCCACATGCATCTCTTTTAAATGGGATTTTGTTCGGAGTCTCCTTAAAAACAACTAAGGTTTTTTATGAACAGCTTAAAATGGTGGGGCTTTTACATATTGTTGTCCTTTCGGGAATAAATATAACCATATTAGCTGCAATAATTGCTTCGTTTACAAGTTTCTTACCCAAGAAAGCTTCCATAGTTATAACGATTATAATAATTATAATTTTTATCTTCTTCGTCGGACCTAAACCGCCAATCGTCAGAGCTGCTTTTATGGGAATCTTATCTTTGTTTGCCATTCTTTATGGAAAGAAGTACATAGCTGCCTATATTCTTTTTTTATCTGCTTTTTTTATCCTAATTATTCGTCCTGAATGGATTAAGGGTGTTTCATTTCAACTCTCCTATGGGGCTACCTTGGGTATTATATTGTTTGGTCCAGCAATTAAAAAAAGTGTGGGTTTATGGGGAGATATAAAATATTTTATCTGGAAAGACTTAAAACCTTCTCTTTCGGCTCAACTTTTTACTGTTCCGATAATCTTTTATTATTTTAAGCAAATATCGTTTATTGCTCCCTTGTCAAATCTGCTTGTTGCTCCCTTGATTCCAATCTTGATGATATTTGGTTTTTTAACCGCTATTTTAGGCAA
The DNA here is from genome assembly GCA_964559705.1 of uncultured Gammaproteobacteria bacterium. Lineage (GTDB taxonomy): Bacteria > Patescibacteriota > Microgenomatia > UBA1406 > GWC2-37-13 > CAZLGV01. The sequence continues at coordinate 247,460 of CAZLGV010000001.1, forward strand.
AATTTCCTTCATTTTGGGATTTGTTCCCAGTTTAGTATGCTATGTGATCTTAAGCTCTATGGTTTTTGTGATTGAAACCTTATCCAAATTACCCTTTGCCTTTCATCAATTTTGATGCATGATAAACCAATTACTTGGAGAGGTTTTTTCTTGAGTCTTGGATTATCTTTTATTGCCGTATTGCTCATTTATAACCTAAGTATTTTTGATACCAGAACTACACTTGTTTTTTGTGATGTAGGACAGGGTGATGCCGCCTATATTCGAGTCGAAAATAAAATAGACATTCTCATTGACGCAGGACCAAATAGGAAAGTTCTTGACTGTCTGGGCAAATATATGCCTTTTTATGATCGAAAAATAGAATTGGCTTTTTTATCGCATCCGCAAAAAGATCATTTTGGAGGTTATCTATTCATACTTGATCGTTACAAAGTAACTATGTTCATATCAAATGGTCTGGAAAATAAAAGCAATTCCTTTTCCGATTTAAAGAATAAACTGCGTGAGAAAAAGATAAAAATAAAGATCTTATCCTGTGGTGATAAAGTAATAATAAATAATTTTAGGTTAGATATTCTCTGGCCGAAAAAATCTGCAATATCTGCCTTTTCTAACCCTAATCTATCTTCTCAAGTTATTTTATTAAGCGATAAAAATATTAAAGTTTTATTCACTGGAGATTTGGAATTTAATAAGACTAGTACTAGCTTCATTGAGATTCTTCGTCGCTACGCTTCTCAGAATGACAATAATCGTGTTGATATTCTAAAAGTTCCCCATCATGGATCAAAAAATGGACTCACAGAAACCTTAATTAAAAAAATTAAACCTAAAATCGGAATTATCAGCCTAGGAAAAAATAATGCTTATGGACATCCAGCAAAAGAAGTCTTAGATATTTTAAGGAAATACAATGTTAAGATCAGAAGAACAGATGAAGAAGGGAACATCGTTTTTAAATTTTAAGAAAGCAGAATGCCTCTTATTTCTTTATAGATATTGAAGGCTTCAAAACCTATCCAGCTTTCGCCAATCAACTGCTGCGGTAGGCCAGGATCTTCTTTTAATATTGTTATGAATTCATTAACCACCTTTCTCAATTTTTGAGCTTTATCTTGATCTTGAGAAAGTATGAGATGCCATTTTTTAAATAATTCGCGATATTTTCTATCAAGTTGGTCTTTACCCCAGACTTTTTCTATTAAAACTGTTCTTTCACCAAAAACATGATCAGATTCAAAGGCCTGTACGAACTTCTCTTCCTCTTTGCCTAAAACCAACTGGCGTAAATTTTCAATAATTGGATGCGGCGTTAACCAGAAAGATCTATGCCAAGGACCTAAACCCCAACCAGCAACCTCTCGTCTTAATCTATCACGTAAGTCTCTTTTTTTCTCGGGTATTTCATATGAAAGAATTCTCCATTTTCCATCCCATTTGTCTTTCAGGTATCTGAAATAGGGAAAAGTCAGAACAAGTTCGTTAAAACCTTTTTCGGTAAGTTTATAAGAAGGAATCTCGTTTTCTGCTTTTTCTATAAGTCCTTCTTTAAGAAGTGCAGAAAGGGTTCCCCTGGTTTTCTGATTTAGAGAAAGGTCAAAAACTTGTCTAATTTTTTCATCAAATGTCACGTGGCCAAAAGATAAATCGGAGATTAAAAAGAGTATAGCTAATATTTTCGTTCGTCTTTCTTTAATGCCCATACAGGAATTAATATAACAGACGAAAATTTTTTGTCAAGTATAAATTTTTATAAAAATGCTTGTATCTTATTGACAAGTGTGTTTATTTAGATGTAAACTATTTTTATTGTTATTATAATGAGCAAACTTTTTTATAAACTTTTTTTATTCTTTTTTATTCTTTCGCAGTTTGCTATCCTTTTCCTTCGCTATCCCAAAATTGTTGACACAGCAAATCTAACCAGCGCCTCAGTAACTATGAGTAACTCTAGACTTTCCTATAGGGCTGGAATATCAAGCGGTTCTTCGGGCTCGTCCTTGGTTACAATCGATTCATCAGGTAACGCCGACAACGACACTGACCATCTTTTTCCCGGCGACACCCTATGTTTTGTCGATGCTGCATTTAGCGGATGTAGCGGCCAAACTCCTCCTTCAACCTATACAGTAGCCAATATTCCCTCGTCAACAACTTTTAACATGACAAATCCCCTTGCAAACGCCCTAACGAGTAATGACTTGGCTGTTGCTAGTCAATCAGGAACATTGACTGTATCTTTTGTCAACACTCAAGTTGTTCCCTCGGACGGAGATATTCTCATAACAATTCCCGCTGTGAATACTGCGACAGCCCAAACCAATGATGGCTATCCAGACACTTCCTCTGCGGTTACATCAAACGGTTTTGATTTCAAAAATGTTGCCGCTTCCGGCATATCCACAACTGGCTGCACGGATGGTAATTGGAATACTACTGAAACTATCACCACCGGAACAACCACCACCGACCATACAATCAGAATTGATCGTCAAACCTCATCTTGTGCTGCAAGTTCGACCGTAACCGTTACAATTCAGAGTGTAATCAATCCGGCTCCTATATCTTCCGGGCATACGCAAGGAACTGCCGATGTCTATGCTATAAACGCTGTTACTCGTGACGGATCTGACAACACGCTTGATACTGTTGATATGAAGGTTGCTCCGGTTGAAGCGGTTTTTGTCTCGGCTACTGTTGACGAGACTCTTTCCTTCAGTGTGGCAGGAGTAAGCTCTTCAACCACTCACTGTGGAGCGACAACCAGCGTAACCACAACCGCAATGTCTGTTCCCTGGGGAACAATCTCAACTGCAGATTCTTTTCTAAATGCAGCTCAGACTCTGACGGTATCAACCAATGCAGTTAGCGGTTATTCGGTAAAAATCGAGGAAAACGACCAAATGGGCAAAAACGGGGTAGCTTGTAGTGGCGCTTCTGCGGGAGAAAGCGTGAACTGTATCGAGGATACAACCTGTGATAGCGGTTGTACCCAATCGAGTTCAACAGAGTGGACAACCGCAACCAATAATGGTCTCGGGTTTTCCTTAGCAAATGTAAGTGGAACAGATGCTTCCTTTACTTACAGTGAATCATCGCGAACGTTTTCTTCACGTCAGATTGCTGATCAAGAGGCTTCTGAAACAAAAGCCAATATTATGTCTGCCAGCACACCAAAAAGCGGATCTTCGGTTGATGTCTGCTTTCGTATCACTGTCTCATCTACCCAGCCTGCAGGCTATTATTACAATATTGTCAAATACACGGCAACAGGAGTATTCTAATGGGAAATCACAAGAAACAAATTCCAAGAAACAAACAAATCTCAATAACCAATTTTCAAAATAGTTTGGTATTTGGGATTTGGAAATTGTTTGTTACTTGTTTCTTGGTTATTGTTACTTCGTCTGTCGTTTACGGACAGACGTCTCTTCCTCTTCTGGTTGCTCCGGTAAGGCAAGAAATCACCCTTAAACCGTCGGAACAAACTTCAATAAGCGTGCGTTTTTTTAATCAAGGAGATAGTCCTGTGTCTGGAATTTTACGGGTTGCAGATTTTTTAGTCCTGGATAAAGAAGGAACTCCAACCATCGTTGAGGAAACATCACAAGCCTCACCCAGATTTTCAGCCTCAGCCTGGTTTACTCTACCTTACGACAGAATAACCATTGCTGCCAATGATAAAGTGGAAACGCCAGTTAAGATCTCAGTTCCAGCTGATGCTCGACCAGGTGGAAGATATGTTGCTGTATATTTTCAACCTGGAGGAGAGGTTCCCGGAGCGACTTTTACTCCACGAGAAGCAGGAACGGGGGTTGCCTCAAGAATAGCCTCACTCGTTTACATCAGAATTCCCGGGGACGCCGCAGAAAAAGCTTTAATTTCTAGTCTTTTTGCTAAAAGTTTTTATGAGTATGGCCCGATTGAGGTAAAAACAGAGATATTGAATCGAGGAGATTATCATATCAGACCTAAGGGAGTGCTTAGCCTATCCAACATGTTTGGAGGAGCTGCCGACCAAAACAGTCTAAAAGAAGAGAATATCTTTCCTGATACGGCACGTTCGTATACTAATAAGCTTGGAAGCAAGTGGATGCTGGGTAGATACAAAATAGAACTTAGCGCTTCTTATGGAGATAAGGGACAGGCACTAAGTAGAGCTATCTCGATCTGGGTTTTTCCCTGGAGACTAGCTCTGCTTATTATATTAACATTAATAATAATTTATCTGATTATCAAAGCGGTTCTAGCCAGAGGCCAAAAACAGGCTGAAGTTTTGGAAAAGGAACTTGAGGTTGAGAAAGATGAGATCGACAAACTCAAAGAACAACTAAAGAAGCGAAGCGAGTAATCATTTTAGTATGCAGTATTCAGTACCCAGTATAAAAAATATAATATTTATAATTGTTATAACTCTTATACTATCTACTCCTGCTGTTGTCGCCGCTCCCCAGTCATTTTCTTTGCAGTCAACTGTTTCTGCCTCAATCGGAGAATACAGGTTTTTCCTCTATGGCTTTACCTCAGCATACGCTGTTGTTTCTCTGGAAGGAATAGGTTTATTTGACCAAACGACTTCTGATAAAGACGGCTATTTTGCCTTTGCCAATAGATTTTCTCCTTTTTCAGCTCGTGAAGCTTGTCTTTCATCTCGCGATCAATTCGGCAGAACCTCTAATCTGACCTGTCTTCCTCCTTTTCCAATCAAATACGATGTTGATATTGGCCCGGTTATTCTACCCCCAACTGTGTCTTTAAATAAGCAGAATTACTATGTGGGAGACGAGGTGGTTTTATCCGGACAAACAATACCTAATACGGACGTTGATCTTTCATTTTTTATTGAAGAAAATAGATCTTTGTTCCAAGGGGTCCGGGCTGCCTCTATTCCAGAGCTGCAAACAAAATCTGACAAGAAAGGAAATTTTTCAATATCTCTTCCTTCTTCAACTGCTGATCGATTCAGACTTTTTACTCGAACTTACTTCGAAAGTCAATCTTCGCCAAAAAGCACAATCTTAAATCTAAGAATATTCCCCTGGTGGATGATTATTTTTCAGCTGTTCGGTTTACTCTGGACTATTATCCGCTCCAGAATCCTGGAAATAATACTCGTCGTTCAAATCGTAGCTTTAGTAATTTATTTCCTACGTCGGTATCTTCATCCGCACGCAATAGCCGTGAATAGATCTTTGGTAGTAAGAGAGAAGCACCCTTTAGTAGAAGCTTAGGTGTGCCTTCTGGGGCAGTCTTTTAGCGTCTACTTGAACTTCAAGATAGTACTCTCCTGCTTTAGCTGATGAAATATCAAAAACAGCTTTGCCTACCTGATCTGTCAGTCCTTGTATTGTTTCTATATTTAGATTTTGATCCTGGGTAATAAAAACTGTTCTTCCAGGCACACCTAAGCCTTGATTATTGAGGATGAAAATTGTCGCCCGTATCTTTTCTTGCTTATTGGCTTGGGCTCTTAGCGGCGAAACAAAAACATAAGAGTTATCTAAAGAAAACTCGCTTTTAATGTTGCTTGCTCTACCCACAAAGTATCTTATTTCATAAAACCAAAGAAAACCGCTTAGCAAAAACAGGATCAGTAGTATGAATGAAAGCAAGATCAGAGTTTTTTTCACTATTTTGATCATAGGTAATAAAAAACCTTATGTCAACTCCGTTCATGTAAACTTAACGGGTCAAGGCTTAAATACGAACTAGAAAGTTACGGGTTAACGAGTCACGAGCTACGAGCTAAAAACTGTAAGCCCTCTCAGCCCTTAAGCATAGGCTAATTTTTAAAGAGACAATATTAGCAATAACACCAAATTAATGCTATTTTCGTGCTCAGGGCGATGTTTTCCAACAGTCTTTTAACCTCTCTACTATTTATTAACATCTCAAACCATTACTTAAAGATATAAACGCCCGATTATTTATGCGAACAATAAAATTCGTTCGATTTATTCTCTAAACGAATTCAAATTAATTAAATTCAATTAAAAAAAGAGAGATAGGGCTACTATTTAATCAAAAATTATTATTTTTAAGCTTTACTATAAGATCTTTGATCCCTTATGATATAAATACGTAAGCAAGATATTTATGCGGTAATTGTCTTCAATGCAATTAAATAATATTACAGGCTATAAAAAATAAATAGGTAATAATAGATCATAATATACTGAAAATGCCTCTTGACAAATGATTTTCATTTGTTCTATATTGTTATTATATGGACAATAGGTATAATTTTTATAATCTTGAAGCCTCGTTTAAAACTTACCTTCTTGCGGGAAATAAGAAGATGTCTCTTCTTACAGCCAAGAACTACCTCTCTGATTTAAGACATTTTTTGGGCTGGCTCATGTTTACGCTGAAAGCAAGCCCTGAACATGCACAATTTGTGGATAAAGATGATTTACCCAAACTGATAAATGAATTTCTGAACTGGAAAATTGTTGAAAGCTACAAGAAATACTTGCAGGATAATCAAATTCCGATTAAGACGGCTAATCGTAGGCTGTCCACTTTAAGGAAGTTTTGTAGCTTCTGTATAAGCCAGGACTGGCTGAAGGAGAATCCGGCAAAGCAGACAAAGAATCTTCGTCATCCTCGCGAAAGCGAGGATCTGCAGGTTTTAAACGAATTTAAGGGAGCTTTTGGACAGGAAGTCTCAGACGATTTAGAGGAATTTTTAAGATTATCAGTTATAAGTTAAATTAGCAAAGAAAGGAGCTCTATGAAAAACAAGGCAAAGATTCTCTTAGACCTTTACAGAAGCCTAAAAGTGATGTTTGACCCCGCCCAAGAAGGAACACCATATGACCAAAAAATCAGCAAGCAAAGTCATCAAGAATACAGGCTTTTTACAACGAATAAGCGCTTTGTAGTGAGATGAAATGAATAAAATAAGTCCAAAATCAATTGAGCTTTATATAAAAACTCTTAAAGAGCGTGGAGAGGGAGTTGGAGTTATTCACAGAAAACTAAAATCTGTGGATAAGTTTGTGGATTGGGCTCATGATAAAGGGTTAATTAAAAATTCTCTTTTTAAGCAGCTTAAGCAGTCAATTGCTGATCACGAGGCTGAGCTAAAACAGGCACAACTTGAGCCTACCCTCTCTGAAGCCCAAGATAAGACAAGCAAGTTTAAAAAATGGCTGAATAAGCTGCCGCTAAGTTCAAAAGTCAAAGCTCAAATCTCAAAACCTCTGATCAAGATGCCTCAAACCTTAGGAATACAACACTTTGTAGGAATAGCCTTCGCGCTCATACTTATGGCTGCTTTGGGGGCAGGCGTCTATAATCAATTTTTCAGAAGACCGGAAACTCCTCTGGCTTTCCCTACTGATCTAACACGTGCGGGAAGGATACTCTCATTCCAAGGAAGGCTAACCGATAACCTGGGAAATCCAATTGCAACCGCAACGAACGTGCAATTTAAGCTCTACAATGTTTCAACTGGGGGCAGCTCGCTTTACGCCACAGGAACCTGTTCAATTACGCCTGATCAGGATGGAGTTTTTGATACGTTAATTGGAGGTTCAGGATACTCTCCTACTCCGCCCCAGCAGGTTTGTGGAACTCAAATTCCGGAAAATATTTTTTCCGACTGGCCTAATGTGTATTTAGGAGTCACGATAGGATCAGATTCCGAAGCAACTCCAAGACAACAAATTGCGAACGTAGGCTACGCAATAAACGCAGAGACCCTTCAGGGCTTTCCTCCAGGTATTCAAAAATACAACATCCCCTATATCAATGCGGAAGGCAATGTGCTAATAGCTACTTCCGCAGCAGGCGTGCGCAGCACCTGGGCAAGCGCCAACTTCACCCTCTCGGGAACCGGTGGAGTAACCGTCCAGTCTGCAGGAGCAACCGATGTGGCCCTGAGCGCAACCGAAAGCGGCAATATCACAGCCACAACCGGCCAGGGAACCGGCTTATTTAATGTCCTTACCGGTAACCTCAAGGTAGGCAACGGCACGCCTGGAGTCAGCCTCAACGGCGAGGATGCCTACATTGAGGGAACTTTGGAGGTAGACGGGGCTTCTCAATTCGACGGAGGCGTGACCTTCAACTCCACCTTCAACTGTACAGACTGTATAGATTTTGACGACATAGACGACACTCTGGTCTTGGATGCGACAACCACGGTTGATATGGATACAAACGCTGCTGATCTTAACTTCGACGCCAACACCTTTTTTATTGATTCTTCGGCAAACTCTGTGGGGATTGGGACGGCAACGCCGGCGACAGCTCTAGATATCGACTCAAACAGCAATACCCAGTCTTTAAGACTTAGAGGAACAGCAGAAACTACAGAAATCGCTAATTTGTATGTCGGAAGTAGTGGCGAGCTTATTATCTCAACTACTGCCGGTGCTGATGCGGCTCAATTTATTGAACTTCAGCCAGAAGACGATAATTATGGATTGATACTTAGAGAATCCGATGGGACAGGGACAGCAACCTATGCAAACTTCTATGTAGTTGATACAACAGATGATTATTTATCTATAAACGTTAATTCAATCTCCGATGGCGATGCTCTGGTCGTTACAGCGGCAAACTTAGTTGGGATTGGGACTGCGACACCTACTTCAAAACTCCACGTTACAGGTGCGGTAACTGGTAAAGCGCTGGCAATTTTTGATGAAACAGGAGATCAGAATATACTTACGGCTTCTGCTTCGGGTACAACGGTATTTAATCTTGAGAGGGCGGGAAATGCAGAGTTAAGGTCGAACGTGACAAATGCAGACAGATTAAGATTAGTTCCCTATAACACAGGCTCTGGTACGTTTACGGGCACATTAACGTCCGCTGATATTACAAGCTCGGATAAGACTTGGACTCTGCCTGATGCAACTGGAACTGTTTGTATCTCAACCGGTAACTGTGGGGCAGGTGGGGTTGGAGCAGATTCCTTGGACTTTACCGAATTTAAGGATGCGATGACTTTGGATGCGTCAACCTCAATTGGCTTTGGCGGATCAACTTTCAACTTCACCTTCACCAATGATGGGTCTGGAAACTTTGTCGTCAATAACTCCTCAACCGGAGACTTTGTGGTTCAAGATAATGGTACTCCTGTATTTACTTTCAACGATTCAGGAAACCTTGACGTTGCCGATGATAAATATATTGGGTTAGGATCTTCAGCAGGCCAAATCGAATTTGATGATCAATCTATAGACGAAGTCAATATTTTAAACGCAAATGTGGGAATTAACACTCAAACGCCATCTGCCCGACTTCAAGTTGCTGGGAGCGGACATTTTTCAAGCGGCGCAGACACGGACGTTGATTATGACGGATCAACAACTACACATAGCGGTTTCCGAAGGACGGCGATATCTGATGGTGCAACCTTAGTTTCTGCAGCCAGTCAAAATCTTTGCACTGATAGTTTAACAACTCCTACTGCCGTTCGTATTGATACGGATACTGATTGTACTAACGCTGGAGGGAATAACGGAACTTATATTGTCGGTACAAGCGCCACAACAGCAACAACAGCTGTAACATCTGCCTGGGCTTTTAACGACGCTGATACCGATTGTAACGCAGACGGTACCGGCGGAGATGTGGGTTGTACTGCTTCCAACGGAACCTACCAGGAGGGTCAAGATTTATTTATCGACTCTTCCCCTAGTCTTGTCTACACTTCGAATAAGGTTGGTATTGGCTTGACTACACCCGCGGCTGAACTTGAGGTTGTTTCAACAACCCGTGACGTAAATCGGGGTGTCACCTCGACACAATATGGTGATTTTAATCTTGGAGCTCAACTTACAACCAGAAAAGCTCGTGGAACTGTATCATCCCCCGCAGCTGTACAAGACGGAGATACGATTTTTAATTTTCAACCCCAGGCCTATGATAGCGTGAACTTCTTTAGTGGAGCAAGAATAAGAAGTTTTGCAGACCCTTCGGGTAGTGCCTGGACCTCTACAGATCACGGATCTTATATGATTTTCGAGACTATTCAGGCTGGAACTACAACTATCACCGAAAGAATTAGAATAGCCGACACTGGTGCTATTACCATCTCGAGTTTAAATTGTACTGCCAATGCCAACGGAGGAGCTTTGACTGCTGATGCTAACGGATTGATCTCTTGTTCTGACGATGACTCAGGAGGATCTACAACTTTACAAACCGCTTACAACAACGGCAACACCATAGAAACAGCCTCAAACAATCCGGTTGTAATAACTGAAACAACAGCAGCAACCAATACAGGAGATCTTCTTCAGTTGACTACCAATGTAGCAACAGGAGGAACACATTCAGGAGATGCTTTACAGATTACTTTGGATGCAGTTGATGCTAATGGGTTTTCGGGAAATGGGATATACATGGTTATTGACCAGTCTCAGATGACCACAGGTCAGGCAGTTTTGATTGAAGATGATGCAGGCACTGACTTGTTTGTTGTCTCTGAAAATGGAGCAACCACAATTTCAGCTGCCTCAGCTGAAACAACAGCCTTAACCATAACAGACACGGACTTTACCAATGCTTTATCAATTGGGGACAACAATATTACAGGGACTACAGCCAATATTGATCTTACAAACTTTGATGTTGTTGGTTCATCGGGAAATACCACTGTTGGGGGGACTCTGGTTGTAACTAGCACATCTACATTTAATGGTGCAGCCACCTTCAATACGGACGTGGATATGACGTTTGCAGGGACTGAGAATCTAGCCATAACCAATGATTTCGCCTCGACAAGTGACATTAATGTTATAGACATAGCAGTTACTCCATCATCTTCTGCAGGTAATAAATTCGGTTTAAAGATAAGTCAGGCTGATAGCGCTAATACCCAAGGTATTGACAGATTCATAGAGTTAGAAAATTTAGATACTAATTTAAACATTGCAGATGGAATAAACTTCAGTATCACTGCCAACGGAATCTTAACTGATGCTATTGACGCTTCTTCTGGACCCATTACCAACGCCATCAATGCGGATAACAACTTTATACTTTTAGAAGACACAAGAATATTTGAACCAAACCTAACAGATACAATTGTTTTTGAAGACACAGGTGGAAATGATCTTGTGGTAATAACAGACAGTGGAACAACAGGCTCCTTAACTGTTACTGGTCTAAATTGTACGGCAAATGCAAACGGGGGAGCTCTAACGGCTGACGCCAATGGCTTAATTGCTTGTTCTGACGATGACTCAGGAGGATCTACAACTTTACAAACCGCTTACAACAGCGGCAATACCATAGAAACAGCCTCAAACAATCCGGTTGTAATAACTGAAACAACAGCAGCAACCAATACAGGAGATCTTCTTCAGTTGACTACCAATGTAGCAACAGGAGGAACACATTCAGGAGATCTGCTTCAGTTAACTATAGATGCGGTCGATACTAATGGGTTCACCGGTCACGGAATCCATATGATAATTGATCAATCTCAATTTAATACTGGGTCTGCTATCTTAATCGAAGATGACGCTGGAACAAATGTTTTCACTCTGTCTGAAAATGGAGCTCTTGCTTTAGGTGCTGTCTCAGCTGAAACAACAGCTTTAACCATAACAGACACGGACTTTACTAACGCACTTTCGATTGGGGATAATAATATAACGGGGACAACATATACATTGACTGGTACGACCGCAACTATCGACTTTACTGATTTTGACGTCGATGCCGACGGACTTGTAACCTTCGCCTCTGATGGGGCCGGTGATCAGATTTCGATCACTACTCCTGCAGCTGATTTCCAGGCATTAGTCGTTGACGGAACAACCAATGATTCGACTCAAACTGCAGGAATGATTGATTTAAATGTTGACACATCAACAACTACGGCCATCGGCGGTCTATCTCTTACATTAACCTCTGTTGCAGACGCTGGAAACGACACGCTCTACGGAAATAAGATTGACTACACGGTCGCCTCTGATGCATCTGGAGTAGATACAGTCTATGGAGAATACATAGGAATAACTGCAAATGACGCTAACTCTACAACATACGGATTGGCGATTGTTGCTGAAGATGCTGGAGGACAAGTTGCAACGACAGGACTTCTGGTTGAGAACCTTCAAGCAACTGATATTGATCTGACGGACGCTATATTAGTCAGGGCAACTACCGCAGATTCCATAGTGGATGGACTTGATGTCTCGGATGCAGAATTGACAAATGCCTTGAATGTCGGCGCCAACTTTGTCCTTTTTGACGGCATAAGAGCTTTCAGCAGTTCTTCAACTGTATTAACTGTCGAAGATACATCAGGAAATGATCTTATTAAAATTACTGACGGCGGCACTACCGGTTCGCTGACTGTGACCGGCCTGAATTGTACAGCCAACTTAAACGGCGGAGCTTTAACTGCTGATGCAAACGGTTTAATCGCCTGCTCTGATGATGATTCAGGGGGAGGTTCAGCAACTCTCCAAAGTGCATATAGCGCAGGAAATACAATCGAAACAGCCTCAAATAACCCGGTAATTATTACCGAAACCACAGCTGCTGCCTCAACCGGAGACCTTCTCCAATTAACTGCCAATCCGGCAACCGGCGGAACTTTGTCAGGTGATGCTCTACAAATCACCATGGATGCGGTTGATGCCAGCGGCTACACGGGCCACGGAATTCATATAATTATTGATCAATCACAAAGCACAGGCAACGCCCTACTGATTGAGGATGATGCAGCAGCTGCGCTTTTCAAGGTCGATGAAAATGGGACCTTGACAATGGCCGGTGGACAATCAGCGGATATAACAACGGTGGCCGGAACAGCTCCGGGAGCTCTCACCATCCAACCGGGAAACAATACCACTAATTCCGGAACAGGAAAAACGCTTACTCTTGCTGGTGGAAATGAATCGGGGACAACCTCTACCGGAGGCAATGTGAGTATAGATGCCGGAACAGGAACAACAATCAACGGGACAATCACTATCGGCGGAACAAATGCTTCATCTTTGGCTATCGGAAGATCGGGTGTGACCACTACCAATAGTGGAGCCTTTTCAGTAAGTGGGAATACAACTTTGGGCGATTCAAATACCGTGGATACCTTGACTGGCAACCTACTAACCTCCGCTATTACATCTGGGGCAACGACCCAAAATGCTTTTGCGGTCACAGCAAATTCTATTTCAAATGGTTCGGCGTTTAATCTTACGACTTCAGTCGATCCAACCGGAGGAAGCGGAGCTTATTTAGCTCAGTACAACTTTACCAATGCCAACACTACGTCTGCCGAGACAATTCACGGCTTGAGAGTGGGTTGGACCCAAAACCCGGCATCAGGCATCAATGGCGATTTCGAATTCCCCCTCTCTGTTATATTGGAACCGACTTCGAGGGCTTCTGGAGCGGACGTTTCAGCTCTACTTTATCTTAATAGTATAGAAAACACCTCAAGTGGCTCAACCATTGTTGATAGCGCTATTCTCATATCGCATACCGGAAGTCCAGCACTAACTACGGCTTATAATTACGGACTTAATATAAATACTACAGCAGTTACAACAGACATCTCCCTCCAAAACGGAGAAACAATTGATAATGATACTAATAATCAGATTAATTTGAACTTGGGCTCATCTGGGAAACTACTCTTAACTTCTACGACAGCTTCAACGATAGCTAACTCTGCTGGACCCCTCACTCTCGATGCAACTACTTATACTCGAGTCGGCGACACCGCAACTCCTACCGCGGCCTCGGGCGACGACGATCTGTTTGTTGAAGGTGATGTTGAACTAGATGGACGCCTGATTGGAAGTAGTACTGTAGATGATGAAACATTACAGTCGACGCAGACAGTTACAGTAACCGGAGCTACAACCTCTTATAGATTGACTAACAATATTGGATCAGCAGGTGGCGGATCAAACATTACAATCACTTTTAATATTACCGGTCTGTCAGACACAGAGGGTGGAATAGCCTTTATTAGTACTCAGGCTCAAAAAGCCATAACAGCAAGTGCGATCAGATCTATAGTTATAATTCAGATCAACGGAAATCAAGTAAGTGGTGTTCAAACGGCTAGCCAAACAGGTGCTGACACTCAACGAGAGGGTATTACTCTTACCTACGCTGGTGGTGCATGGAAAGTAACTGGACAGAATCCTGGGGATGCGGCCGACTTGGCAGAATGGGTTCCTTTTTCAGGAAAAGAACCTCTCCCCGGTGAACTTGCTCGTATTATTGAAGTTGAGGATTTGAAGGTTGAGAGAACTTTAAAGGAAAATGACAAAAACCTCGCAGGAATCATTTCAACAAAGCCTCAAATAACTTTGGGAACACCGTCTGAACAGTCGGTTAGATTAGCTCTTACAGGTAGAGTCCCTGCGGTCGTAACCTCTCTAGGCGGTTCAATAAAAAGGGGCGATCCGATAACTTCAAGCTCAGTCGAAGGAACAGGACAAAAACAACTTGAATCAGGAATAATTGTAGGAAAGGCTTTAGAAGAGTTCAATCCCGAGAACGCAACATGTGCCACAGTTAACAGTATAAGCGAGATTCGTTGGCCAGAGGATGATGGATCAAACCCAGAAAAACCTTGTTTCAAAGTGCCTGGAGAATCTTTAGGAATTGATAAAGACTTCGTATATATTGGAAAAATTATGGTTTTAGTTTCAACTTCATTTAATGATCCTGGTTATTTACTAACATCAACCGGCGATTTCAAAATTAAGGAAACTGGAGGAAAAGAATATGTTTATGATGGAACTTTGAACAATAACCAAGAAACAAATGACAATAACCAAACAAATTCCAATGAATCAATATTTAATTTAGTAAACGAAAAAACAGGAGAAATAATTCGAAGAATTGGTGTCTTTGCAGAAGTTGTAGCCGCAAAAGTTAGGACTGGATTTATACAGGCTGAAAATATCACGACCAAGCAAATTAGTGCGGTTGGGGCTCAAATAGGAGAGATTTTCGCGGATAATATAATAGCCAAACGGATTTCCACTGATAAAATTGTAACGCCCGTAATCGAAACAGAGAATCTAACCACAAATGTTATCAAACCTCAAGAAAAAGACTTAACTATCGATCTCTCCAACCAACCAAGCCCTACAGGGTCAGTCGATCAAGGCAGCGATAAAGGCGAGTTGGCAAAACTTATTATCAAAGGCCTTGACGGCAAAACTGCAGCAACCATCGACTCTGAAGGAAATGCTACATTCAGTGGCAGCCTGGCCGCCCGCGAAGCAACCATCTCAGGAACAATTGCCTCTGCAAAACTTGAAACTAATGAGGCGTCAGTTGCTGGAAAACTAACCGCCAAAGAGATTGAATCACAAACTATTAATGAACTTAAAGATCGATTAACTAGTGTTGCCAATGAAAATAATTCACAGAGTTCGCAACTCTCTAATTCTCAAACTGATATTAATGAAATCCAGTCTCTTCTTGCCGAAATAAGAAATAATCCTCTCCCTGATCCTTCAACCTACCAAAATCTTGACAATAGCCAAACCAATTATCTCTCTTATGGTACTTTCGGCGATTTGACCGGAGAAAATTTGACTCTTACTGGCAATGCCAATGTGGCTAACCTTTATGTTCTTAATGCTCTGGCTGTGGGTAATACTGTTATCCAAAATGACTCGATACTTACCTCCGCTTGGGAGCTAAAATTATCAGCCCTAAACTCAATTAACCTTCTTGACGGGGCTGTAATCATCTCCAAAGACGGAACCTTAACCACAAAAGGAACCTTGATTGCTCAAGGAGGAGTCAGAACCAATCAAATAAAACCACTGACAGACGGAGGAACAGTAAATATAAATGGAGCAGAAATCGATGCCTCCGGATCTGCTAGATTTAACGGTTTGTCATTGGATAAATATCTTGAAGCCACTTCGGAGGCGGCTATAATTGCTGCTCCTGACAATCTGGAAAAGAACGGCTTAGAGGAAAATGCTATCGAAACCGAAGCTCAATCTGCAGGTATCGGACTTATTCCGGCCAACAATAAAGAAATCATCATTTACAATGACTCGGTCAAAAAAGACTCACTTATCTATGTCACCCAAACTACGGATAAAAATATTTCGCTCAGCGTTACAGAAAAAGAAAGCTGCCAACTCGTTAACTCATCTTGCCGGCCTTACTTCAAAGTCACTGCCGGAACAAGCTCATTAACCGATACTAAATTTAACTGGCTGATTATAAATTAATGTGTTACAATTTTAGGATAATCAAAAATGAATAAATTTGACTCTTATCTGGATTTCGTTCAGAGGCTGATTTTGATAATTACAATCTTTCTTTTTCCCTTGTTCTTTCTGCCAATCACTCAAGAATTCTACTCAACAAATAAAATGTATTTTCTTGGATTCGCAACAATTCTTTTGCTTACTTTGTCAGCTGTTCGCCTCATTTCTCAGAAAAAATTAGTTTGGAGAAAAAGCCCATTTGATGCTGGAGTTTTTCTGCTTCTCTTGACAGTTGTTTTGTCAGTAGTTATCTCCTCACCCAATAAAGTTGAGGCTATTCTCAATCCCAGCTTCGGCTTATTGATTTTTTTATCGCTAACTCTGCTTTTTTTATTTTATTCCCAAGCGAATTTTAAAAAGGATTCTATAAGTCATATTTTGCCAATTCTTAACTATTCTGCGCTACTAGTTTCTGCGATATCTTTAATTGCCTATTTTCAGCCTTTCAAAAATTTAGTCTTACCTTCCAGCTTAGCCTTCCTAAAAATAGCTACCTTCTCAACCATAGGATCTCGAGTTGAGCTGGCTATTTTTCTGGGCTTTGTCTTGATAACTAATGCAATTTTGATTTTTAAACTAAAAAAGGGTCGGGCGGGAGTTTTATCTCTAATTTCTATTTTTGTTCAGACACTGGCTTTTGCTTTGGTTTTATACACAATTTTTAAACCATCTCTACAAGACCCTTTTCTTTATCTTATTCCGCCCTACCGGCTCTCTTGGTATGCAGCAGTTGAGATCTTGAAAAATCCACTTACAGCAATGTTTGGTGTCGGTGTAGATAATTTCGCCTCCATTTTTTCCCGGGTTAAAGATCTTGCTTACAATCAAACAAATCTTTGGCAGATAAGCTCGTTTAATCTCGGCCGCTCGAGCCTTCTTCATCTCATCTCAACACTGGGACTTTTTGGTTTAGTGGCTTTTGGACTCTTGATCATGGCTTTACTCCAGCAGATTCTTAAACACCAAGGTCAGGAAAAAACTGTTGGCCTTGTTGGCGCTGCTCTGGCTGTCTTTATCTTTGTTGTTTTTCCACCCTCGGCTGTTCTTCTTTTTCTTTTCTTTATTGTTTTGATTTTAAATGAAAAGTCAGATAAAAACTTTAATGAAATAGACCTTTCGCATATTGCTTTTGCCTACTGGGGACTAGCCTTGCTTATTCTTGCTTTTACCTTAAGTTCCTTTTATTTACTGACTAGGGCATATGCAGCAGAGTATTATTTTAAAAAGTCTTTAGATGCCCTTTCTCAAAGAAAAGGATTGGATCTTTATAACAATCAAAGACAGGCAATTCGCTCTAATCCTTACATTGAGCGTTTCAGAGTAAATTTTTCACGAACGAATTTATTACTCGCAAACAACATTATTCTTAACGCAAGATCAGAGCAAAAAGAAGCTCAACTCACAGATCAACAAAGACAACAGGTGGCCCAGTTTATCCAGCAGGCTATTTCAGAGGCAAAAAGCGCTGTGGTTTTAAATTCGCAAAAAGCCTCATCTTGGGAAAATCTGGCCACTATCTACAGAAATATTCTCAATCTAGCTCAAGATGCTGACTCCTGGACTATTTCATCATATCAGCGAGCAATTGTTCTTGATCCAAATAACCCAATTTATCGTCTGAATCTTGGAGGAGTTTATTATTCTCTGACCAATTACAATCAAGCAACCAGCCTTTTTGAGCAGGCCGCGATTTTAAAATCTGATTGGCCAAATGCCCATTACAATCTGGCTTGGGCAAGTTATCAAGAGCAGGATTATCAACGGGCTGCTTCTGAAATGCAGGCAGTGCTAAATCTTTTGGACAAAAATAAAAATCCAGAAGACTACGCCAGGGCAGAAAAAGAATTGAACGAATTTAAAGAAAAGGTTGCATCGGAAAAAGAATCCACAGGAGCTGGACAACTCCAGTTGCCTCAAACGCCTCAACCTCAACTCTCGCCCAAAATAGACCTGCCTCAAAACGCTGAACCACCGGCTGCCTCACCCGAAGCACGCTAAGCATATGAAACAGCTCAAGGAATTTTTAGTTTTCCTCAAAGAATATTTTAAATCCCGGTTGCTTAACTTCGGCAAGAGATTTGAGAGGTTAAAAGACATAATTGTAGCTATTCTCATCGTTAAAAGGGGTAAATACTCTTCTTCCTTCCTAAATATGTCGTTTTTCCTTCTGATTGCTGCAACAGTGGTTGCAGGTCCGATTATTGCCCAAAATAATCCGTTTGGTGGGCCCTCGGAGCAATCGCCGGGAAATTATCAAGCCTCTGTTGTCTCTTATAATCCTTATGAAAGCGCTTTGGGAACTGTTATTTCTGCAAAACCCAGAGATAAAGTCGTCGAGTATACAGTCCTTGGAGGAGACACAATTTCCTCAATTGCCAAGAAATTCAATGTTTCGGTTGACACAATAAAATGGGCAAATAATTTGAAAACAGAAACAATTAAGCCAAATCAAGAGCTTAAGATTCCGCCGGTTACAGGTATTGTTCACAAGGTTCAATCCGGGGAGAATGTTTACACAATCGCTAAAAAGTATAGTACTGACGCGCAGAAAATTGTAAATTTCCCGTTCAACGACTTTGCCGATCTTGATACTTTTGCTTTGACTCCCGGCCAAACATTGATTATTCCGGATGGAATATTGCCGGTCGAACAACCAAAATATATCGGCCAGCAACAGATTGCCCAAATTCAAGCCGGAGTCAGAGGCAGTTCGAATTTTATCTGGCCAACATCAGGATCGATAAGCCAATATCCGGTTTGGTATCATATGGCTCTTGATATCCAAAATCCTTCGGCTCCGGCGGTTATCGCCTCTGACACTGGGACGGTTACCTATGCAGGTTGTGTTGGTTACGGCTATGGCTGCTCCATCATCGTTAACCACGGCAACGGTTATGAAACTCTTTATGCTCACCTTTCGCAAATTGGTGTTACACCGGGTCAGGTTGTTTCTCAAGGCCAACAAGTTGGAGTTATGGGTTGTACCGGGAGATGTACAGGGATCCACTTACACTTTGAGGTTCGCTCAGGTGGCGTACTCCTCAACCCCCAAAATTTCCTAAAGTAATCTTTCAGTATTTAAGGTAAAATTGATATTTCAGAACCCTATGGACAAAAGATTAATCAAATTTATTTCTTTTATTTTCTTTCTTGTTCTGACTTTACTTATAACCGATTTCAGTCTTTATAAAAGCTTTATTGGGATAAAGGCTCAGGCCCAAACTACTACTAAAAAGAATATAGTTTTGATACTTACTGATGATCAGGCCTTTCAGACGTTAGACTACATGCCCAGAGTCAAGCTTTACCTATATAATAAATCAACCAGATTCAGTAATGCTTTCGTAACTACTCCTTTATGCTGTCCAAGTAGAGCAAGTATTTTAACCGGTAAATACGTTCATAATCATGAAGTCAAAGGAAACTTCGACTGGAAAAAATTCAATGACACTTCGACGATAGCCACCTGGCTGCAAGGATCTGGTTATAAAACCGGTCATTTTGGCAAATACTTAAATGAATACGATGGTAGTAAACGACCACCTGGCTGGAATAATTTTGTTGCTTTTTCTACATCTCCCCAACTATACAATTACACGCTTTACGATAATGGGCTTTTTAAACAATATGGCTCTGCAGAGAAAGATTACTCGACGGATGTTTTATCTGCAAAAGCAGTAAGTTTTCTAAAATTTACTAAGAAAAAACCTTTCTTTCTCTATTTTAGTACCAGCGCACCTCATTATCCCTACACTCCTGCTCCTAGGCACTTATATAAATACGCTTTGGTCCCTCAATGGAGACAACCCAGTTACAATGAAGAAGACGTTAGTGACAAACCTCAATATATTAAAGACCTCCCGGCTCTAACTTCATTTAATGACAAAAATCTAACCATTAATTATCGACGCTACTTGGAAACTTTGCTGGCTGTAGATGAAGCTTTTTTAAATATTTATACGGAAATACAAAAACAAGGTAAACTTCAAAACACCATTTTTATAATTACTTCTGATAACGGGTTGACCTGGGGAGAACATAGAATTAAGAACTCTAAAAATTGCGAGTTTGAGGAATGTATCAGGGTTCCTATGTTAATTTATTATCCTGGATTAACTACCTCTGAGAAAGTTGACGGTAATTTTGTATTAAATATTGACCTTGCTTCCACAATATCAGAAATCGCAGGAGTTACACCCGGGCACGAAGTAGACGGAAAAAGCCTAATCCCTCTTCTCGCCGGTTCTGTTAATGACTGGCGAAGTGACTTCTTAATAGAAACGATGCCGTCGTTTGTTACCACAGGAATCAATGCGCCTTTCAATGGAGTCAGATCGACCAATTGGAAGTATGTAGATCGCTACGGAACTGGTGAAAAGCAACTCTATGACATGCAAAATGATCCGTATGAACTTGTAAATCTGGCAAGCGACTCTGCCTATTTGGATGTGGTTGCCTCGATGAGTGCTCGGCTTGAAGAGTTGAAAAAAGAGTAATACTGCTAAGAAAATATTCTTTTGAGTGCTGTTTCGAAGGCGGATTGTTTCAAAGAAATTTTTTCTTTTTGAGAACGATTCCAGATTGTTTCAAAAGCCTTAATCATCATTTCCTCCAATTCTTTATTCACTTTTTCTGTATCCCAATCCTCGCCTCTCATATTCTGCAGCCATTCAAGATGCGAAACTACCACGCCACCTGCGTTGGCCAGAATATCCGGAATAATGATCGCTCCTTTTTTGCTTAAAAAATCATGGGCTTCATCGCTAATCGGACCATTGGCCATCTCAATGATGATTTTTGCCTTAATTTTACTCATATTTTGCGAGTTTATGACGTTTTCCAAGGCTGAGGGAACTAAGATATCTACGGGTAATTCTAAGAGTTCTTCATTTGAAATTTGGCGGCCATCTCTTAAATCACAAACTCCTCCGACGCAATAACAACCAGCAACATAGCCTTTCTCTTTTTTACACTCCATAACCAATGGGATATCGAGGGAATTTCCAATTTTCAAATTACCAATTTTCGAATTTTTCCCAATTATGCCTCCTTTTGAGTCTGATACAGCAACCACAGACAAACCCTCCTGACTAGCATTTTTGGCAAAAGAATAGCCCACATTGCCGAAGCCCTGAACCGCGACTGTAAGTCGCGGAATTTTCAATTTTGAATTTTCAATTTTCGGACTTGTTTGATCATTGGTAATTGGTAATTGGTAATTTAATTTTGAAATCAATGATTTCAAAATTATCACTCCTCCTCTACCAGTTGCTTGATCTCTACCTTCAATTCCACCTAAATCCAAAGGCTTCCCGGTAAAAGCCGCCCGCCAATAACTTAAAGTTTTTTCATCAACCTCTTCAACTTTTAACTTTTCACTTTTAACTTTTAATTTAACCCATTCGTCTACCATCCAGGCTATTATTTGTGAGTTTGTATTCAAGTCTGGGGCTGGAATATCAATCTCCGGCCCAATAAAATCAAATATTTTGCGGACATATTCTCTAGATAATCTTTCTAATTCATCTCTCGAAAGTTCCTTTGGATCAATACTAACTCCTCCTTTTGCTCCACCAAAATTAAGACCAATTGCCGAGGATTTAATTGTCATTAAGGTAGCTAACCCTTCGACTTCTTCTCTTGAAACGTTGGGGTGGAAACGAATTCCGCCCTTATAGGGACCTAGGCGACTATTATGTTGAACTCTATAAGCTTTGAATTCCTTACGTTCGCCATTATCCAGCTTTATAGAAATACTAAATTGATGAATTTTCTCGGGCGTGAGAAGTTTATTAATTGCTTCATCATTAAGCCTCAAACTTTTACCGGCTTTCTTAATAGAAGTCTGTGCCGACTCAAGCATGTTGTCCATGTTTGTTACTTGTTTCTTGGTTATTGATTATTTGCCTCAAGCCATTTTTCTGTTTCCAGAGCAGCAGCAATTCCCATTCCAACTGCTGTTCCAGCTTGTCTGTAAATAAAATCAACGCAGTCGCCTGCTGCAAAAACACCCTCAACCGAAGTCATACTTTGCTTGTTAGTTATAACATAACCTTTTTTATCAACTTGTATCTGCCCTTTAAAGACATCGGTATCAGGTTTATGCCCGATTGCAATAAAAAGACCATCAACTTTCATTTCTCTCTCTTGGTTAGTCTTATTATTTAGGAGTTTTAAGCCCTCAACCTTTTCTTTTCCTAAAACTTCCTTAACTTCTGTATTCCAGACCGTCTCTATCTTGTTATTTGCAAAAACTCTATCTTGCATGATTTTAGAAGCTCTAAATTCTTCTCTTCGGTGAATAAGATAAATCTTCGAGGCAAATTTGGTTAAGAAAAGAGATTCTTCCGCCGCGCTATCTCCTCCTCCCACAACCGCAACTGTCTTTTCCTTAAAGAAAAACCCGTCGCAGGTTGCACAAGCTGAAACGCCCTTTCCCCGCAATCTCTGCTCTGATTCCAAATCCAACCAAAGGGCTTTGGCTCCGGTTGCGATAATAACCGATTTGGAAAGGTATTTTTGGTCGATTGTGTTAACCTCGAATGGCTTTTTGGAAAAGTCTACTTTGGTTACATTTTGGTCTACGATTTTAGTTCCGAATTTTTTGGCGTGGTTTCTCATCTTTTCGATCAGCTCTGGTCCCAAAATTGATTCAAAACCAGGATAATTCTCAACTTCAGATGTTAGGACTAATTGTCCGCCATAGGGAGAACCACCAAAAAGAAGAGGAGTCAGATTAGCCCGGGCATTATAGATTGCTGCAGCAAGCCCAGCCGGCCCACCGCCAATAATAATTACATCTTCAACCATATATAAATTTTATAATAATTATAAATATTATATCTTCATGACGCTATTAATCATTTTTTCGACCACTTTAGTATCGGCCTTAGCCACGTATTTATAAATATCGTTTACGGCAATTTCCTTGGAAAGCCCGTCGATTGCCTTTTTTACAGCAGAAATCTGTTGAAGAATGTCATTACAGTCTCTTTTCTCCTCTATCATCCTCTGAATTCCACGAAGTTGACCGACTATTCTATTTATTCTCTGATTAGTCATAACGCATTACTACTCTAAAACTCGCCATCCCCTTATACTAGATACTAGTATGGAGTATATTACACAAATTGTCAAGTGCAATTTGTGAATTATCAAATAACCAATTACTAAGTTACAAACGGTTCGACAAGCTCACCATCTAGCACGTCCTGAGTAAAGTCGAAGGACAAATCCGGAGTCTCAAATTCTAAATTTAAAACCTAGGGTAGAGAAACGAAGATCTTAATTTTTTTGCGCAAAAAAATTCGAGATCGAGTTTATCTCAGCTTTGAGTGATCTATTAAGTAAGTAGTTTGATGTAGTAAAAGGAGATTAAACTTTGGCTCCTGACAAAGTGTTCAAAAATTCTGCATTATTTTTAGTTTTGGAGAGTCTTTCGATCATCACAGCCAGCCGCTCCTCAGATGAAAGCAGACTCAACATTCGATGCAAAGTTGTGATCTTTTTAAGAAACTCCTTATCAAATAAAAGTTCCTCGTGGCGGGTTCCCGAATGTTCAATATCAATCGCAGGAAATATCCTTTTATCTGCAAATTTTCGTTCAAGATGAACTTCCATGTTCCCAGTTCCCTTGAACTCTTCATAAATAAGATCATCCATCCTTGACTCTGTACCCACCAGGGCTGTTCCAATGATGGTTAAACTTCCACCCTCTTCACAGTTCCTAGCTGCTCCTAAAAACTTCTTGGCTGGATAAAGAGCAGATGGATCAAATCCTCCGGATAGACTTCTACCTGTTCCCGAAACTGAAAGATTGTAGGCTCGAGCTAACCTGGTGACCGAATCCAGAAGCACGATAACGTCTTCTCCCATTTCAACCAGTCTTCTGGCTCGCTCTAGGGCTAAATTTGCCACTTTTACCTGTTGTCTGGGTGATTCATCAAAGTTGGAAGCAGCAACCTCGCCTTTTATAAATCTTTTTATTTCGGTTACTTCCTCAGGCCGTTCTCCAATCAGGATGGCCATGAGTCTGGCTTTTTCGTAATTTGTTTTGATTGCCTCGGCTATATCCTTTAAGAAAGTCGTTTTGCCTGCTTTTGGTTGCGAAACTATAAGAGCTCTTTGCCCAAAGCCAATTGGAGCAATTAAATCGATTATTCTGGTTGACAAAACATCTGGATTGGTCTCAAGTTTAATCTGTTTGTTGGGGTGAAGCGAGGTAAGTTGATCAAATTCGCGCCTTTGTCTGCTTGCTTCTTCGTTCATTTCTACTCCATTTATTTTTTTAATCAGAAGAAGGCTGTGAAAACGCTCTCCTTCCTTTGCTGGTCTAGCCAAGCCCTCAACTACATCTCCGCGTCTTAGCCAAAATCTTCGAATTTGGGAGGTAGAAACATAGATATCTTTACTTGGGTTTATGGCGTAGTCATGGCGCAAAAAACCATATCCTCCAACGGTAATATCCAAAACGCCGCTTGCGGTATAGCTCATTTTTAAGTCTTCCTTCAATCTTTCCTCCAGGGCCTCACCTCTTTGGGCTGGAGCTTCTGCCTCTTGGGGTTTTTCCACAGGAATAGCTTGCTCATCGTATGAATCTAGTACGGAGCTTACGTCCAAAATCTCATCTGTTTTCTTTTTATCTGTCATATAAAGAAGTTCCAATCAGAAAGTTCTATAGCTTAATCAATAGATCCTCGCCGATGGGTGAGAAAGAAACTTTTTCCTTGTAAAGGAATGGGGAGAAGCGATCCCACCGCTGAAGGCAAGATACGCCTTCTCATTGTCCGACTTTACGTCGGACTTACCCTAGTTTCTGATAACGTAAAGAAAAAGTTTTCTATTTGCTTTACTCATCAGGAGGATCTTCTCAAGTATACAAAACCATATTTCATTTTGTCAAGTCCCGATTTTCCTCAATTATGATAAACTCTTTTTATGCGAAGTCGGTTTGGGCCTTATTTTTTGCTGACAATCCTTGCAGTTTTGCTTTTTTTTATTCTCGGTGTTCGCTACGGCCAAAGAGTAGAAAAAGAAAATAAAAAAATAAATTATATTTTGAGCCTTACTCCGACAAAGTCACCGACTCCAACCAAAGAAGCTTCTCCCAGCGCAATTCCTTCTGGCTTCAAAAAATTTCTTGATAAAGAATGCGGCGTAGAATTTCTTTACCCAGAGTCTGCTCTCTTTAGCTTTTCCTGCGAAAAAACAGCCAGCCAATAAGTAAATTATTTTATCTGGTAGCGGAACTGGCCGTTGCAATATAGCCATTCAGATTTCTTGTAACCATTAGTGCAACCCTCGCTCGGTGTCCAAGTACCAATCGAATAGACGGTTGATGACTCTGTCTCATAAGTCTTGCCGTCAACTATTATTTTATTGACTCTTAAGTTTATATCGCCAACTCCCTTAAGGTGATCATCATTGACAAAAAGAACTTTTATAGTTGTTCCCGAAACAACTTTGGTTGGGCTCATGTAACTGTAAAGCTTGGGATAACCTTGGGAAGTTGGCGAAACATTAGTCCATGTCTTGACAATGTGATTGTCAATCACCAGCTGCATGGTCGGATAAACTCCTTGCAAAGCAGTTCCTGAGGCATAGATTTTTATCAATGACTGGGGTTGCTGGGTAGGCGCTGGAGTTGCGGTTGGTAAAACAGTTGGAGTTGGTGAGGGTGAAGGTGTTGGAGTTAGTGTTGGTGTCGGGCTTGAAGTTGGGGTGCTTGTCGGAGGCTGTACTGTCGGAGTAATTGGCAGATCTGAGTCTCCTAAACGATCTTGAAAGTTGTTTGAGTTAAGTAATAAATATCCCCTAACCTCAGATTCACTTAGGGCTTGAGGATTTGTTTCCAAAAATTTTATTCCATAAGTTGTCAGGGCATCATCAGCAGCGATTTGGAGATCTCCAATTTTGGCAAATCCGGCTGTTTGAAAGCCAACTAAGGGAGTTTTTCCTTTGGACTGATAGCTTTCGATCGCTTTCAACATAATAATATGACATCTGCCGCACCAATCTCTCCATGGGCCTCCTGAAGCAGATGACCTCAGATTTGTGTACATGGACCAAAGTCTTCCGGGATACTGTTTTACTTTCTCGTCGGCTATTCTTAATGCGCCTGCTTGATTGTCTTCAAAAATATGACCGTAAGCTATGGAGGATTTGATGTTAATCGGTAGTTTTTGCATATGAATATCAATGGCCTCTTTCCAAGCTTGTTCGCTTTTGGTTCTTCTTTCCTCGACTGTTGATACTGAGTTCCATTCAGAAATATTATGCTGTCTAAGATTTTTATCTTTTCCTTCAGTATCATCTGGACAAAGCTTATCTGCCGACATTTGTCCGTATCCCAATACCATCTCCGATCCTTGAGTTGTCGGCATGGCAACCGGAATAAAGTAAATATGATCGCCCTTTTTACCTCCTGCCCCGTCGGGTTGTTCCAACCAAGCTGCGACTTTGGTCATCAAATCCGTATAATGTTCTTTCAGTTTTGGGTCCCATAAAACTGCTAAGTCAAAATAGTCACAGTAGTCATTAGCCAGTTCGTCCGTACCTAATAAGCTAATCTTTTGAACGCCGTTGTCAAAAAGCCAGGCGGGAGCATTTCTCCCGGCCATTATTCTCCAAATAATCTTATAGCTATTTTCTCTGGCGTGACTAACATTCGCATTCATTATGCTCATTACTGTAGGACTTAAAGCTCCTCCTTTTGTAGGTTGAAGAGCTGACCAGTAGGTCATTGCCGAAACTAATTTAAGTTTAGGATTGGCGTTGTGGACACCAACTGTACTTGTAGCACTACCATGCAGTCTGACGGATACTCCCGTATAAACAGACGACCCGCTAACTGCTTCCTCTGTTGTCTCCTCGGCTAGTTTTTCAAGTTTGGGTTGAAGAATAGCTCTTCTTTGGCTTATAAGATCAAGAAGAACAAGAGATGAGATTAGAGCCAGAATTATAAAAATAAGGCCCAGCCAAAGAACTATTTTTTTGGAATTCATTGTTGTGAGTAGTTTCTTTCATGTTATAAGTTATGTTATGGCTTGTCAAGAATCAAGAACTTATATTTTATTCTATTGGAGACTCCGTTTTCTTGCGAAACCAGTTTTTTAAACTCTGGGTAATTTGGGAAAAAAGTATCGGCCTCATATTTGCCTTCAACCAAAGTCAAGTAGATACGGTCTGCAAAAGGTATTGCCTGTTCAAAAATCTGCCCTCCGCCAATAATAAATATTTCCTTGTTCTCAATTTTTTTTGCTTTCTCGAGTGCTTCTTCAAGCGAATGAACAACAACACATCCCTCTATTTTGAAGGTTGGATCACGAGTAATGACAATATTCGTTCGATTCGGTAGGGGCTTTCCTCGCAGTGCAATAATTGAATCAAAAGTTTTTCTGCCCATTATTATTGGATGACCTGTCGTAAGTTGTTTAAATCTTTTTAAATCGTCAGGAATATGCCAGGGAAGTTTACCTATTCCAAGTTCTGTCTTACCAATTCCCCGCTTCTCATCCATAGCCACAACAATGCTAACTCTGGGATTATTCATTTGGAATTATTATAGCAGCCTTGTTTTCCAAATGATCTATGCTATAATCTAAAACCAATGAGACCAGGAAGACCAGACCATGAAGGACCTTCAATCCCTTTCGAACCTGCTCGTCCAAGGATGCCAAGACCTTTATTTGAGCGCGTTTCGGCACTTGGACACGTTACCGGTGTGAGTCCTCATGAATTAATTCGAGCGGCTGTCGCTGAAGTTACTGAAAGGGAAGTAGCTAATTTGCCTGAAGATAAGCGAAGAACTGTCGAAGCAATATATGAAGAAACACTTGACACTTTAGAAGAAGAAAATGCAAGAAGAGCAGAAAGACTAAGAAGAGAAACTAGAGAACTAGCCGAAGAAATTGTTAGTAGATTTGATCGTTCTCAACCTACCGATTCGGGTTCGTAGAGACCACCTGCGACTGTCAAATCTGCTTTAATTACCGGGTGAGGATCGTAATTCTCCAAACTCACGTGTTCTGGCCGAAAATCATCAATATCTTTAACCCTTGGGTTTAATTTGACACTGGGAAATGGTCGGGGCTCTCTTTTCAACTGTTCTTTAACTGCCTCAGTGTGATTTTCGTAAACATGATAATCGCCAAAAGTATGGATGAACTCTCCAGGCTGATAACCAGTAACTTGAGCCAGTATTGTGGTCAGCAAGGCGTAACTAGCAATATTAAAAGGCACACCTAAAAATAAATCCGCACTTCGGTGATAAAGATGGAGTGATAATTTACCGCCTCTGTTTGAAATCTGGTACATGTTGTGGCAGATTGGAAAACGAGAGGCATCTTCTTTAGTTGCCATTGTATAAAGGTATTCAGGGTTCCAGGAATTGACAATCAAGTTTTTAGCATCAGGGTCGTCTTTGAGCTCTTGAATCACCCACTTGAGTTGGTCAATTATTCTGCCCGATCTAGTTGGCCATTTTCTCCACATCTCTCCATAAATACGCGGCAATTCTCCATTTTCTTTGGCAAACTCTTTATCCTCTTTAATTTTTTGAATAAACTCTTCCTTGCTCATAGCTTTGAGCTTTGAGCTTTGAGCTTTGAGCTTTTTTTTGTATATTTTGTATGGATAATCATCCCAAATATGGACATTGTTATCGACTAAATATTTGATATTTGTCTGACCAGATAAAAACCAATACAACTCATGAACTACTCCATTCCAATAAACTTTTTTTGTGGTCAGCAGAGGAAATCCGCGGGATAAATCAAATCTTATTTGTTGACCAAAAAGGCTATGTAAAACAACATCTGTTCCTCGGTCTACTTTTTTAATTCCTCTCTCTAAAGCTTCTTTAAGAAGATTTAAATACTGGTACTCAGGATGGTCTTTCATGGCAAAACAATTTTAACATGTTTTTCAATATCGGATTCTACCTCCTGAACGGTTTTTTCGCCTGAAACAACAACGAACTTATCTTTAAATTGATTGATCAACCAATCATATCCCCTTTTAACTTTTTTTAACGTTTCCAGGTTTTCGTATATTTCTTTTTTCTGATGAATTTTTTCAAGTCTGGCGATTGCAGTCTGGGGAGAAATATCAATATAGATTGTCAGATCGGGCACGATTGTTTGATGATACATTGAAAGGATACCAAAAGAAACTAGTAGAATTTGCTCTTCTTGTTTAAAATTAATAGTCTTTTTGTCGGCCAATCCATAAGCCAGAGCCGACCAAAAATAACGATCGCACAAAACTATCTCATCTTTTTTCAAATGCGCGATAATCTCTTCTTCTTGAGTTGCTCTATCTGCAGCAAACAAATACTGAATGGCTATCGGGTCAATTGGAAAATCTCCTTTTAATGCTCTTCTTATAAACTGTCCTATTTCTCCTGAGGTCGGATTTTTGGTGATGAAAACCTTGCGGTTTTTTGAAAGGTGATTAGTAAGCAATTTTAGATGTGTAGTTTTACCAGCACCATCAATTCCCTCAATGACAATAAATTTACCGGGATAGGGATTATGTTTGAAATCTAAATCGAAAGCAACGTGATACTTCATACTTGCTTTTCCTTGCGCTTAGTGGTAACTCGGCCGCCTTGCCACTGTCCGCGGTAGCGATTTCCTCCACCTTTTACTTCATGAAATTGAATATGAACAAATCTTGCGCCCATTTCAAAAGTCACAGGAACAGGCCCTTCATTTTTTAAGCCAAATGTTAACTCTCCTTGATAACCAGGCTGTACCGGTCCGGTTCTGATAAAAATTCCCGCTCTGAAAGTTGTAGTTCTGGGAATAATAACGGCCGCAAGATTAAGAGGAAGATTTATTTTTTCAACTGTTTTAACCAAATAAAACTCACCGGGTTTTACTTTAAAGACTTCTTTTTTTCCGTCCGTGTATTTTTTAACCAGTTTTGCACTTGGGGTTTTACGATGATCTAAACCAAGGAAGGCAGTTCCCGAAATTTTGTAAATCTCCCCCAGACGAAGATCAAATCCCGCTCCCTCCGGATTAGTCAGTTCTCTTTTAGCTAAACCCTCAACCAGTTTTTTTGTCTTCACCAACTGTAGTAGTTTTTTCGGTCCTAAAATCATATAAATTTAGAATTTAACATATAGTATATAGCATTTAGGAAAGATTGCTAATTTCAAATTCTCCAGAGTTGTCGAAAACTACCTGATAAAATGGTAATCCTTCAGCAAGCCTTTTGCTGATCTCAAAAAGATGGACTTCGGAAGTTTCAGACAAAGTGGTGTAAAGATAATCTTCATCATCTTGGTTGAAAGGGCGGTTATGAAACTTTACTGCTTTTTCGTCAATTAGTTTTCTGGCTAAAATGCGGTGTCTTTGATCGATCAGAGTCTGATGAAAAACAAATACTTGAGCCAGGATATCCCCTTCCTGATATTTAAAAGTATATTGGGGTAGAACTCCGAAGTTGCCTTTTACAAGTGCAACTGCTCCTTCAAGATGCTCTCCCTGAAGAACAATTTCTTTTGAGCTTCTGAATTTTTCTTTTATAAAATCGAGCTGGTCTTTTTCTAGACTAAAAGC
Source organism: uncultured Gammaproteobacteria bacterium (assembly GCA_964559705.1). Taxonomy (GTDB): domain Bacteria; phylum Patescibacteriota; class Microgenomatia; order UBA1406; family GWC2-37-13; genus CAZLGV01. Next base: position 278,262 of record CAZLGV010000001.1, read on the forward strand.
AGCTGGATCCAAACTCACATCTTTTATATAACCGCAGTCTGTATGAGTCCTTAGGTTTTTTTCTCCTCCGATTATCTCTATTAAAGTTCTGTAGGCAAGTTCCTTATCTACCTCGAATCCAAAGCTATTTCCTGCAGAAAAAATTACTACCATCTCTCCCCTATAATTTCCTGGGATAGCAAGCGCTGGCAATTCTTTTTGATTAGGGTATCTACCATCAATGCAACGGCTCAAAAACTTGGTTTTTTCGTCAATTTTGTAGCGATTAGCAACAATCAGTTCCCGAAGTTGTAGTTCATTGAGAATAATTTTTGGCATGAGAAGTAAAAATTATAGCAAATGATAGAATAAGCTTATGCAACAAAAGGTTTTTGTCTTTGATCCGACGGCAAATGACCCTTTGAGCAAGGTCCGCGGGGTCGGCCGCTATCTCCAAATCCTCAAAGAAAACTTTCCCGAATTCACTTTCACCAGTGATCTTTCGAAAATCCGACCGTTCGAAAATCCGACAATTTTCATCAATCCCTTTTTCAATTTTTTACAGCGTCCTCTGGTAACCAAAAAAATTGCTCAAAAACAAATTGCTGTCATTCATGATCTAATTCCTTTGAAATATCCAGAACATTTTCCGATTGGACTAAAAGGAAAATTAAATATCTACCTTAATAAACTAAGTCTAAAAACATATGATTTGATAATCACTGATTCGGAAGCGAGTAAGAAAGACATTGAGGAAAAACTCAAAGTTCAAAGCTCAAATGTCAAAGTGGTTTATCCGACACTACCTACGATGTTTTGGGAAAGATATGAGAAAAAAGAAATTGGCAGTTTTTGTCTTTATGTTGGAGACGCAACTTGGAACAAAAATTTGGTTATTCTTGCCAAGGCTATAAAAATAGCCAATGTCACCTGCGTATTTTTGGGGAAAGTTTTCGAGAAGAGCGAAGATACCAATTTTTTTGCGACTTTGGACTTCGCGAATGCGAAGAGGATCCAACGGAGACAAAAAAATTTGGTATCAAGCTATCATCCTTGGCAAAAGGAATTAAAGGAGTTCTTAGAGTTGACGAAAGACGATAAACGTTTTATTTTTCCTGGTTTTGTTTCAGATAAACAACTCTTGGAATATTACAGACGGGCCCGTTTAAATATCTTGGTTTCACGCGATGAAGGCTTTGGTTTTTCTTATCTTGAAGCAGCTTCTCAGGAAACTCCTTCTATTCTCTCCAACGTTCCAGTTTTGAAAGAAGTCGCTAAAAATTCAGTCCTCTTTGCAAATCCGCAAGACCCAAATGACATAGCAAACGCCATAATCGAACTCTACTTTGATCCCAAAAAACAAAAACAAATTGGTCAAAAAGCCAAAGCGCGACTAGAATTTTTTTCAGCAGGCAAATTCAGGAAAGATTTCCTTGAACTTTTATGAGCTTATTACTTTACATCGTTTTCTCTGCGATTTACATAATAACCATTCACTTAGCGCTGGCTTTAAAAAAGCAGTTCAATCTTTTTCTGATGATAGGGTTTTTTGTCTTGGGAGGTTTCTTGGGAGCTTATTTTGGCTCTTTTGAAATCGGATTTGTAATCGCAGTAGTCTTATCTCTTGTTTTTTGGTGATCAAACTTTGAATAGTTTTCTTGCATTTTCTGTTGTCGTTTTAATTATTTGATTAGTTGAAACGTTTTTAAGTTGGGCAATAAATTCGGCAATTATTTTTAAATTCTGGGGTTCATTAATCGGCCGCTTCAAGGATCCTGATCTTAAGGGTTCTGGGGTGAGAAATGGAGAATCGGTTTCCAAAACTAAAAGATCTAAGGGAAGTTTTTTGACAAATTCTTTCTTTTTTTTATCATAAGTTACATCTCCATCAACCCCAATAAAAATTTTATGTTTTTGTGCAAATTTCAAAAGTTCTTCTTCGGGCTCACAGCAATGAAAAACTATTCTTCCCTCTAAGTCTCTCAACTCTCCAAACTCTGCTAACACTTCCAACAAGTCTTTCTTCGCCTCCCTATTATGAAGTATCAAGCTTTTTTTATATTTTATAGCCAGTTCAATTTGTTGTCTCAAAACTTCCTTTTGTAAAGCTATGAACTCATTGGTTATTTGATAATTTGTATATTTAGTTTTTGAATAATAGTGTCTATCAACTCCTACTTCTCCTACTGCAACCACTTTATTGTTACTTAGTAGCTTTTCGATTTGTTTTAATTCAGTTTTAAGTTTTTCGTTGTTATTTTTAGTTTTTCGCTCTTCGCTTTTAGTTTGGTGTTCGTATACATGATGAGGGTGGATACCAACTGCAGCAAAAATATTTTCAAATCTATCTGCAATCTTAACTGCTTTTTTGGAGGTTTCAACACTAGTTCCCGGAACAACAATTTGCGTCACTCCAACTTTTTTTGCCCGCTCAAGAACCTCTTCTACTTTTCCTTCGAAGGCCTTAAATTGCAAATGACAATGCGTATCAAACATCTTGAGGAAAATTTATTTGATAATGAGAAAGCAGTTCCCTAAATTGTGCCGAACTAAATGGTAATGGTCGCACTTTAATATCTGGAGCAATCGCTTCAATTCTTTTTAATCTCTTCTGGTCATCCGGTGGCACTAATACAATTAATTGTGCCGTAGGAAGAACTCCTCTTAAATTTTTAGCTTCGGTAAATGCGGCGTATTTTGCCTCAAATTTTCTCCTTGAGGGGCGCAGGGAAAATTCCAAGAAGGCTGAAACCTGCTCTCCTTCCGGGGTTTTGGCCATTAATAAACCATCAAAACGAGACCTGGTAATATCGCGTTCCCTGTACCAAGTTTTCACTTTACTTGATTCTAAAAATCTTAAACCTTTCATATCTTCTCTAAGCCAAAAGGATGGTTCTACGCGAATAATTTCTTCAAGCGCTCTTCCCTCAAAAAAAGTAGTACGATGCTCTTGATCTTTATCCGTAAGTAGAGGCTTTTCCCGAAAATGTCGTCGCATTTCTTCTTGTAACCTTATAAAAGCTCTGGTTTGTGCGAACTTTACAAAAACTCTATCAACCCTTTTATTTACGATATATTTTGGTTCTGTTGGGGGGGTAGCTGGTGGGGTTGTTTGTTCTGGTTGAGATGGTCCTGGCATAATAGGATAAATCCAATTATAAAATTCCGCTTGACAAATAAAAAGACGTAATTTATGATGATCTCAATGGCACAAGGTCCAGATCTCAACGCCTCCTTAGGACAACTCGAAAAAACACTCGATCTTTATCTTGGACAAAAAGCTCCTCAACTTCCAAAAAACGTCAGAGAAATTATTGTTAATTTAGCTCCCTGGTTAACCCTTATTGGAATCGTTGTTAGCTTACCCTTAGTTCTTTTGGCTCTTGGGCTTGGGGCTTTGGCAACACCTTTTATGTTTTTGGCCGGTCCGGCCGCCGGAGTTTCCTACGGAGTAAGCTACACCGTTTCCATGGTTATTTTGGCAGTTGCCTTGGTTCTTGAGGCAATGGCAATTCCAGGGCTTTTCAAAAAATCTAGAAAGGCCTGGAAGCTGGTTTACTGGGCAGTTTTGGTCAGTCTGGTTTCTAATCTTTTCAGTTTCAACATTGTCAGCGGTTTAGTTGGAGCCCTGATCAGTCTATACTTCTTATTCCAGATTAAGGAATACTACAAATAAGGCTGCTATAATAACTTTTGTGGAAAATAAAAAAGAGCTTAAAAGGCTAGTTGAACATATAAAAAAAGAGCATGAGCCAACCGCCATCTCCGCCTATTTAAAAGAGATTGTTTACGGAGGCAATGACGGAATTGTCACAACTTTTGCAGTTGTCGCCGGATTTACAGGTGCTCAAAGTAGTATTCCTTTGCCCCTTTACATGGTCCTTCTGTTTGGCTTTGCCAATCTTCTGGCTGATGGCTTATCAATGGGACTGGGAAATTTTCTGTCACTTCGGTCAGAACAGGATCTCTACCAAAAAGAAAAAGAAAAAGAAAGAAATGAAATTCGCGAAAATACCAAATTAGAAGAGGCCGAAACAATAATGATTCTTAAATCCAGAGGATTTAGTGATCAAGATGCCAGACAAATTACCAAACTCTACGCTAAAAATGAAGACTACTGGACCGAGTTTATGATGAAATATGAACTTGAGATGCAGAATCCTTTTGCCGAAAATCCCTGGCTTACGGCTCTGGCAACATTTATCTCTTTTGTAACCTTTGGTCTGATTCCTCTGACCCCTTATCTTTTCCTGGATCCGGCCGTCAATAGATTTGGTTTTTCAATCGCGTTTACGTTTTTGGCATTAATACTACTTGGGTCAGTGCGTTGGCGACTTACTCGCCAAACAGTTTGGCGGTCAATTGGAGAAATCGTAGTCGTCGGCGGCTTGGCAGCCACTGTCGCTTACTTTGTCGGAACTTTTTTCAGAGTTTAAAAGACTTTATAAACCTGGTTAAATTGCTTAAAATCAACTTCTTTTTTGCCTTCAAGCTGAACTTTTTTAATCATTAATTTCCCTTTGATCAAATCCATATCGGTTATTTTCAGTCTTTTGGCTTGCCCTTCCGTAGCTCCAAAGGAGCGAAGGAGGGTCCAAATCCCAGGCCATGGATATAGCCCTCTAAATAAATTAAAAAGTTCTTCTGCTTGATTTGACATTTGAGCTTTGAAATTTGAAATTTCCACAAATCCATCTTCTTTTGTCAAAAGTTTCGTAAAAGTTTCTTTTGTGTGATCTTGCTGTTTCAATTGTAAGTTGATTATTGGACCTTGTTTGTTACTTGTATCTTGTAACTTAGTTATTATTCTCTTAAGCATTTCAAAACTAATATTAGTCAACCGACTTGCCAACTCATTGGCCCGCTCCTTTGGTTTTATCGAAACTTTCTTTTGTAAAATTACAGGCCCATGATCCAATCTCTCATCCATTTTAAAGATGGTAATTCCTGTTTCCCTATCTCCATTTATGATCGCTTGGGCATAAGGCGCACCACCTTTATATTTTGGCAAAAGGGAAAAATGTATATTCCAAAAACCATACCTCGGCAAATTAAGAAGTTCTTGAGGAATAATTTCGCCGAAAAACAAAAGCAGCCCAAGATCAATACCCGATAATAAACGAGTTAATTTGGATTTTGCGAGACTCTCATCGAAGATAAGAGGAGCCCCGAGCGAAGTCGAGGGGCGACTGTGAGAGCGAGCAAAAGACGAATTGATGAGTGCTTTTACAGGTGATGGGGTCAAAACTTGCTTTCTGCCGATTTTTCTATCTGGTTGCGTCACAACCAATTTAACCTCAAGAGGCAAGTTTTTATCGCTGAGAATCTTCTCCAAAAATCTTGCCGACAACTCCGGCGTGCCAAAATAAGCAACCGAAAGTTTTTTCATAATTAGATTATAGCATTAATATTAATCATTCTTTGGAGCAATAGGACTTGATATAATACTCTTAATATGCCTTCGCCTGAAATACTTGAGCGAATAAAAGCAGAAGTCCCTGGCTTAAATTTATCACCACCTGCGATTGAATTTTTAAGAGCAATTGATCTTGGACAAACTGATGGTATTACTTGCTGGCGAGCTGATTCAGTAGAAAGACGGTCGGGCTCTGCCATACATGGACAAGGACTGTTTGCTACGGAAGATATTAGACCCGGAGAAATTATAGCCATAAAACCCGGCAAAGTTATTAACACCCAGCAAGTATTAGAAAATGAAGACGTAATTCAAGGTTCACATCAACAAATCGGACCCGATGAATTCTTAGCTGGATTAACGCCCGAAGAAGTGGATAGAAATCTTGTTGGATACAACCATTCTTGTGATCCAAATGCAAAAGTTATTGTTGTAAGAGAGGTTCCACTTGCCTTTTTAGAAACCAAAAAACCAATACAAAGGGGTGATGAAATAACAACAGACTATTCAGTTTCTTTCGGATCAAATACACAGAGAATATTTCTCTGTCATTGTGGTAGTTCGAGGTGTAGAAAATTTATTCAACCCGGCACCGACTGGTTACAAAAAGATTTCCAAGAGGCGAACCGCGATGATTTTCCCTGGTTTATACGACAAGGCATCATGTATCTTAGATTAATGCCGTCTGACGAAAGAGAGGAATTTTTAAGGATGGTTGACAGTCTAAGAGTTGCAGGCAGAATTTTATTATTAGTAAACCGGGTTCTTAGAAAAGAGGAAGAGCTTCAAGGACGCAGTTTCTTAGTCAGGCAATTTAAAAGACAGTACGGCAGGGACTCAACGGGTCGTTTAGTGATGGAATTTCTAGATCAAGTTAAATCGTTTGCTGGATTAGTCGAGCCAGAATTGCTCGCTGCAATAGGCGTGGATATAAATAATTCGAGATCAGTTCTTTCTCATCTTGAAGAGCTAGGTGAACTTGCTGCGGTGATGGACAGAGAAACCAATCAAACAAATTATCTAATGTCTCTTTTTCACCCAACCTCCTAAACTCGAATTAATACTTTATACTCAATACTGTATACTCTATACTGAAGATATGACCATCTTCATTGGCGCGGATCACCGGGGTTTTGAGTTGAAAAATAAACTCATGGAGTATCTTCAGGAGAAGGATATCAGAGTTGAAGATCTGGGAGCTTATCAGTATGAAAAAACTGATGATGCCTCGGATTTTGCCTTTAAAGTAGCTCAAGCAGTTCTGCAAAACACCAAATACCTGGGAATCGTCATCTGCGGCTCAGGAGCAGCAGTCAATATTGCAGCCAACAGATTAAAAGGCGTTCGCTGCGGACAAGGATTTAATGTCGAACAGGTCAAGCATATGAAAGGTTGGGATCATATGAATGTTCTTGCTTTAGCAGCTGACCACCTTGACTTCGATCAAGCCAAACTTATGGTTGATGCTTTTCTGGAGACTCCCAATGGCACAGAAGAAAGGATGCTTCGCCGGGTCAAAAAACTCGACGAAGTTGAAACTAGGCATTAACTATGATTGAACTCTACTTTGACGGGGCCTGCGAGCCGGTTAATCCTGGAGGGACTGCAAGCTTCGGCTGGCTGCTTAAGAAGGATGGAAAAACAATTGAGAGCGGTTATGGAGTTGTTGGTAAGGGTTCAGGTATGACTAACAATGTTGCCGAATATCAGGGCTTAATTGAGGGGCTAAAAGCGTTTTTAAAATTAAACACAAAAGAAAAATTATTTATAAAGTCGGATAGCAATCTGGTTGTCAATATGGTGGCCAAAAAATGGGGTTGGAATAAGAAAAAGACTTCCTGGAAACCCCATGCAAAAATGCCACATCTTAAAAAACTGCTGGATCAAGTTTTTTCGCTTTTGGAAAACATTGACTTTGGAATCGCCTGGACACCCCGCGAACAAAACCAAGAAGCAGATATACTCTCCAAGCTGCCCCTAAGAGAAAGAGGAATCATCGCATAAATAATCAAGATACAATAACCAAGTAACAAACAATAACTAAATTCCAAATTACAAACTTTTCTTTATTATTGCTGAAAGAATATTTCTTAACTCTATACATTCTCTCCTCAAAGGATCTATATCCACTTTTAATTCAGAATTTGCTTCTAAGATTAATTCCAGCCAAAATAGGGCTTCCTTCGCTTCCTTTCTGGAAATTCTAAGTTTATGGATAAAATCCTGTTTACCTAGCGCGTCATTTGCCTCTCTATAATTAGCGCCAATTGCCCCAGCAGATCTTATTAATTGCTTTATGAGTTCTCTATTAACTATATTTTGATCTAGTTTCCTACAAAATACTATTATCTCTTTTGCAAATTTTAAAGTTCTTTCCTCAAGATTAAATTTCATGTTTAGTTTGATAAATTGATTATTGAAATTTGTTTGTAACTTGTTTCTTGGTTATTGGTTATTGTCATAGTCTTACTTGGTAACGGCCTTCACTGTTTTTTTCAATAATTCCTTTTATCTCAAGGTTTGTCAGAATCTGTAAAACCGCACTTACTGACATTTCTGTTTGAAGAACAATCTCATCTGCAAGTTTGGGTTCGGAAATAATAAGCTCAAAAATTTTCTTTTCATCGGGCTCCAAATCTTTTGTCAGGGTTTCTCTTTGAATCGGCTTAAAAGTAAGATTAAATTCCTCTAAGATATCATCAACCGAGGTGACCAATTTTGCTCCCTGTTTAAGCAGAATGTTTGGAGCTGCTGACATTTGAGAAGTTATTGGCCCAGGCGGTGCAAAGACTTCTTTACCCTGCTCTGCAGCATATTTGGCAGTAATTAGAGCTCCTGAGTCTTTGGCTCCCTCTACCACTAAAAGACCTTGAGCTAAACCAGAAATTAATCTATTTCTGGCGATAAAAAGTCCCCTCAAAACTGTCATCCCGGGTGGAAATTCCGAAATTATAAGTCCTCCATTCTTGATTATTTTTTCATAAAGATTTTTGTTAATTGGCGGATAAACAATGTCAACCCCGCAGCCCAAAAAAGCAACTGTTTTTCCATTGTGATCGAGAGCTGCCTTATGAGCTATTGTATCTATTCCAATTGCCATCCCAGAAACTATTACAAAACCAGAGCTACTCAACTCATTTGAGAATTTGTAGGCAATTTGCTGACCATAGGATGTTGGTTTTCTCGTCCCCACAACGGCCATAAAATCTTCTCTTGCAAAGTCGAAATTATCGATGTCTCCTTTAACATACAAGCAAATTGGAGGATCAGAAATTTCTTTAAGTTGAGTCGGAAAACGTTTATCTTCCCTGGTTAAAACTAAAATCTCTTTTCGTTCTAATTCTTTAAGTTTCTCCTGCGGATTAAATTTATTTCTAAAACCAACAAAACTTTCAGCGAGCGTAATCCCAAGTATTTCTTTTAGCTTTTTGATATCAGCTCCACATATCTTCTCTACTGTTTTAAACCGTTTAATAAGAAGATCAAACTTCATAGGGCCAATGCCTAAAAAATGAGAAAGCGCTAAATAATAAAGTGTTTTTTTGCTACTCATGATTAGAGCGCAGATACCAGTTTTTTTGCGACTTTGGACTTCGCGAATGCGAAGAGGATCCAACGGAGACAAAAAAATTCGGTATCAAGCTTAAAAATTAAGCTAGCATAATCTTAGACAAAAGTCAGTGGATTATATGCTACAAAATTAGGTAAAATGGCTATTGTGAAGGTTACTCCCTCGATATTAACCAACAATATTAACGACTTCTGGCAGCAGATCAAACGACTCCTTCCCTACTACCAACACTTCCAAGTCGACATCATTGACGGAAAATTCGCCTCCCAAAAAACAATCACCGTAGATGATATTCTATCAACCATGCAACAACATAGCCATGTAACCATTAAGCCATTGGTATTTGATTTCCACTTGATGGTTGTCGATCACGAAAAAGAAATTTCGAAAATTGACAATTTGAAAATTCCAATCGGCACTATTCTAATTCACCTAAAAAACCAGCCAAATCTTGAACTACTAGAAGATAAATATACCTATAAATTCGCCTTAACTCTTGATCCGGATGATTCTGTTGAACAATTACTAGAAAAATATGATCTAAAAAGTGTACAAGCAATTCAGATAATGTCGGTTGTCCCTGGAGCCCAAGGTCAGCCATTCTTGCCAGAAACGCTGCAAAAAATTGAACAACTTAGAAACCTGGGCTATAGGAATAAAATTTATCTTGATGGAGGAATTAACGAAAAAACGCTTCCTATTATTTTTTCTCAAAAATTTAGGCCCGATGTCATCGGCCCCGGCAGCTTTTTCTCCAAAGCCCAAAATATTATAGAGAGAGTGGATTTTATAAGCTCGCTTATGGCAGAAATAGGCCGATAAGTTTTGGGTTTTTAAATAGGGCGCCGAGGTCGCGCCAGTCTAATTTGCCATCGCGGTCAAAATCCAAAGGCAGCATGGATTTAAAAGTAACTTCATTTTTTCCTTTATTAAAAACCAGGTGTGTCTGCCGCGGCAAGTAATAAGGATTCAAAACTACAATTCTATACTTTCCTCCAAAGTAGATATTTCTCACATTTTCAACTTCTCCTTTTCCTACTCCGACTTTAACTCCTTTCTTTTTGAAAACAATCTGTTCGTTTTTATCAAAAATTTGAATCTCAACAGCCTCTGCCTCATCTTTGATTTTGGGAAAAAGATCTAAATTAAAAGTTAATTTTGGTAAGGGTAAAAGGTTAAACTCCCAAACCATCCCCTCTAAAATTTTCTTATCGTCTCTTTGAAGATTTATTTTGGTTTTTTGCTTGCCTTCTTGGTCCTCAGTTTTTAAAAATAGATCAACTTCTCCATCAGTTCCTGGCGAAATGTCAGAAATCTCTGAAAAAAAGAAATTCTTGAAAGGACTGCTCTGAAGACTTAAATAATAATCTTGTTCTTTGTCCCAATATCCTTGTCCTTCATTTTTTAAATCAACTGTAAAATGATAATTTGAGTCAACCAAAAGTTCCTTTGGTAAGTCATAAGATAAAAGCCCTTTTTCTATCCTTTCTGGATTACCCACTTGTTTTGAGATTTCCTTAGTCTTATAAAATTGGGGGTAAAATTCATCCTCTTTTTGTTTTTTCCAGGAAAATGAAAGAAAGGGTTCAGTTTGATAATTCAAGACAAAAGGAGTTACTGCTCGAACTCGATCATCCGATAGCCAAACCTGCTCGAAGGCAATTCTGATATTCTCTCCAACCGCTTCCGAAGATAAAATTCCGTGTTTCCAAGCGGTTTCAGTAATAAAAATAGGCAAGTCTTTTCCGGTTAATTCTCTGAATATATCAATCTCCCATTGATAGGTCCTGACTGTTCCTCTGCCAAAATCCAAAGCTGAACCAGCATAGTCTGGATGTGGATATGAGTGTGAGGAGATTCCTGAAATCAACTCTCCCTCAAAAAGTTCTTTATTTGCAGTTTTCATCTGACGTAAAAACTCTTCCTCATCCATAAAAATAGGCCCTTGTTGAGGGGCTGAGGCATCCAAACCGGCTAACATCAGGAAAAAATCAGGGCTTTTTTCTTTGAGTTTTTTAGCAAATTCAACTACGGTTTCTGCATAATTGGCTGGGTCAGTCTCGCCTCCCCACTCCCGACCGTGATTGGGTTCATTAAATAAAACTAGATAGCGATCTTTGACTACCCAATTTAAGGAATTTAAAAAATTTGCCCAAGATTGCGCATCTTCTTTTTCTGGCCTTCTCCAGTTTTCTCCAACCGGCTCGGTGGCGATTCTTATGATTGGAATAAGCTTGAGTTTCCTTAAATTATCAAAGACCTCCTGCCATTTTTTCTGGTCTTTATCATTTTCCTGAATCACCAAGGTAACATAACCCCATTCTCCGCCTGAAGAGTTAACCAACTCTGCAGCCTTTTTAATGTCTTCGCTATCAGGAACCGCCAGATGTATGCCGAATTTATTGTTTGACAAAGAAGGACCAAAAGCAAAAACATAGAAAAAAGTAGCAAGTAGTAAGAAGAGGATAGAGAAGAAAAGCACAGATACCAATTCTTTTACGACTTTGGACGTCGCGAATGCGAGTCGGCTCCAACGGAGTAAAAAATTGTGTATAAAGCTTTTCATGTTGGGCGGAAATTTTACTTATATCTGTTTACTTTTACTCCGGCTGAGGAAAGCAGTTGAATCCCTAGCTTATCAGTGTGTTCTGCGGAGTAAACAATCTTTGAAATTCCCGCATTGATAATTGATTTTGCGCATTGGGCGCAAGGCGCAGTTGTTGAATACATGACTGCGCCGCGACTTGAGACTCCGTGGTAGGCAGATTGCAAAAGAGAGTTTTCCTCCGCGTGGACACAAATGCAAAGGTCTTTTCGCTCATTCTCTTTTAATCTTTTACTTTGGCGTTCCAAACAACGTTTACATCCTCCGTCAAAACAATTTTTCACTCCAGCTGGGGTCCCGTTGTAGCCTGTGGCAATGATTCTTCTATCCTTGATTAAAACCGCGCCAACAGACATTCTTAAGCAATTGGAACGTTCTCTGACCACCTTTGCCAGATTCAAAAAATATTCATCCCAGGAGGGCCTTTTATGTTTTTTTGGCATAAATTTGGTCGGGGTGCGGGGAATTGAACCCCGGCCTCACGACCCCCAGCCGCGAATTCTACCGTTAAACTACACCCCGTAGACCTTCCTATTTTATCAGATTATAATGTTCTTATAACCCATGAAAAGATCACCGTATTTTCTCTCCATTTTTATTTTTACAACTATTTCAATTTTTTTTGTTCTTTTCTTTCGCCTATTCCAATTAACAATTGTTAAAGGAGATTATTATCGAAGATTGTCCGAAGAAAATAGGATCAGAAGTGTAACGATTGAAGCTCCCCGGGGTAAAATTTTGGACAGAAAAGGATTTGAACTGGCCTACAATAGTCAACCAAATCTTAATCAGGCTGCCGAAAGAATAACCTCAGAGAGAACCTATCTCGAGCCCCAAGCAAATGCACACTTGATTGGTTACCGCCAGATTGCAGACCAGAAGGATATTAAAAATGACCTCTGTATTCAAAAGCTCGAACTTGGAGATAAAACTGGCAAAAAAGGCGTTGAGAAAGTTTTTGAGTGTAATCTACGTGGAATCTCCGGGAAAAAACTTGTCGAACTTGATGCTCGAGGAAACTATATTAAAACCCTCTATGTTAACCAACCGCAGATAGGAAAAACCGTCCAATTGGCTCTAGATTTAGAATTGCAAAAAAAAGCCTATGAATTATTGAATCCGCTCCGCCAGTCGGCGGATGGCGGAAAAAAGGGAGCGATTATCGGACTTAACCCCAATACTGGAGAAATACTTCTTTTTGCCTCCTCGCCTTCTTTTAATCCTCAAGATTTTGAGGATAATAATCAAACCTCTATCAAAGAATACTTATTAAGTGATGGTAAACCACTCTTCAATCGCATAACTGAAGCAGCATATCCACCTGGGTCTATTTTCAAGCCATTTATTGCTACCGGCGCCCTTGAGGAGAAAAAAATTGATGAAAAAACAGAATTTGAAGATACAGGAATCCTTAAGGCAGGACCCCTAACATTTGGGAACTGGTATTATCTTCAATACGGAAAAACCGATGGCATGGTCAATGTTGTCAAGGGAATAAGACGTTCCAATGACATATTTTTTTATAATCTTGGAGCCAAATTAGGTCCGCAGAGAATTAAGTTTTGGGCAGAAAAATTTGGTTTTGGCAAAAAAACAAGTTTTGCCTTTGAACAAAGCATAGGACTTGTCCCCTCACCATTTTGGAAAGAAGAAACATTAAAAGACCGTTGGTATCTGGGAGACACTTATAACTTATCAATCGGCCAAGGCTATGTCTTAGTTACCCCTCTTCAGGTAGCGCTGGGAACTTCAGTTTTTGCCAATGGAGGATTGCTTTGTAATCCGCAACTTTTAAAAACTGATAAAGGAAACTGTAAAAATCTTGATATCTCAAACAAAACAATTGAGCTGGTCCGCCAAGGAATGAAAGAAGCCTGCTCTACTGGTGGAACAGGCTGGCCCCTATTTGATTTCAAAGTCAAAGGAGAAAGAATCCAAACTGCGTGTAAGACGGGGACGGCAGAGGCCAGTGATAAATCAAAAACTCCGCATGCTTGGATAACTGTTTTTGCTCCTTATGAAAATCCACAAATAGTTTTAACTGTACTTATTGAAAATGGCGGGCAAGGCTCAGACATTGCCGGACCAATCGCAAAAGAGATCCTCAAGACTTTCTTTGGAAGATCTTTCTGATAACCTCCTCTATTCTTTCCTCTTCAATGTTGATATCGATGAAGTTTAAATTCTCGCTGATTAGTTCTACTTTTTTGGTCAGTTCTTCTCGGGCAACTCGAAACGTCACCTTAGGAAACTTAAGTTCATACCTTTTACTAACTTCCGCAAGAACTTTTTTATCCGGCTCCTCATCCAAAACAACAGTTATTAATTTCTCCTTAACATATCTTTGAACCAGTTTTTCAAGGTCTCCGTCATAAATAATTTTGCCCAAATTTATAATCATCACTCTTTTTGCCAACTGTTTAACATCCTCCATATAGTGACTGGTTAGAATGATGGTTGCTTTGTATTGCCTTTGATAAATTTTTATAAAGTCGCGAATTACCTTTTGGGCCACAACATCAAGTCCGATTGTCGGCTCGTCAAGAAAAAGAATTTTGGGATTATGTAAGACCGAAGCGATAAGTTCCATTTTCATCCGCTCGCCCAAAGAAAGCGTTTTAACAGGGTGATCCAACAATTCTTTGCAATTCAAAAGTTTACTCATCTGATTGACTCTATCTTTGAAATCATTGTTTGAAACTTGATATATCTCTTTATTCAAGGAGAAACTATCAATTGCTGGAAGATCCCAAAGGAGTTGATTTTTTTGCCCCATGACAAAGGCAATTTGTCTTAAAAATTCTTTCCTCTTTGCAAAAGGATTATATTCTAAGACCGAAACTTTTCCCGAGGTAGGGTATAAAATTCCGGCTAAGATTTTCATGGTTGTAGTTTTCCCCGCTCCATTTGGACCAATCAGTCCAACCAGCTCTCCTTCCGAAATTTTAAAAGACACTCTATCGAGAGCAACTATTTTCTTGTATTCTCGGGCGAAAATATTTTTGAAGAAGCCTTTCCAACCCGGTTCTTTTTTGGCTACTTTAAAAATCTTGGTTAAATCCTCAACCTGAATCATTAATAAATTATAATTTATACTAAAGCGCTAATCGAAGTATGAAAAAATATCTGGAAATCATGCACTCTGTCTTTTTTGAATATATTGCTATGCGTTCCCGTTTTTTCCTCTGGAGGCTTAGACAGGTTATTTTTATTTTGGTTACTTTTCTAATCTGGAGTTCGATTTTTTATGGCCGCGAGGCGATCTTCGGCTATACAAGATCGGAAATGTTAACTTATGTCCTTTTGGCCTCATTTATTGGTAATTTTGCCCTGGGGACAAGGAGCTGGGAAATCGCGGAAAAAATAGTCAATGGAGATATTATCAATAATATTTTAAAACCCCTATCTGTCTTTAAATTCTATCTGGCAAGAGACTTCGCAGACAAGTTGATTAATATTGGATTTGCCGCAGTTGAAATTTCAATTTTAATTTTTATATTTAAGCCCCCAATTTTTATACAAACCGACCCTTTGATTCTTTTAATAACCTTACTTTTTCTATTTTTTGGAACTCTGATAGCATTTTTTATGGCGATGAGTTTTTCTTTTATCGGTTTTTGGACTACCGAGTATTGGGCTGTGCAATTTGTTTTTTTTATGCTTCTTTCCTTTGTCACGGGAACCTATTTTCCACTTGATATTCTGCCCCGCCCCCTCTATCTTGCTCTTCTTCTTACCCCTTTTCCTTATCTTTATTACCTACCAACAAAGATTTTTATCAAGGGAATCCAGCCCTATTTTCTTCCAGAGTTGTTGATTTCTTTGGTTTGGGTTTATTTGATCTATAAAATTGCCCGTCACCTATGGAATAAGGGGCTCCGAGAATATAATTTTTTTGGCAGATAGTTTATGCTTTACAACTTGAAAATCTTTTGGCTTTTCTCAAAATACATAATAAAAAAAACTTTTGAGGAGAAAACTGCTCTTATTTTTTTTATCCTGGCCAAATTATTGCGTTTTAGCCTGTTTTTTTTATTTGCTTATTTTTTGGTCACAAAGAGCAAATTATTAAGCGGCTACAAAGTTGATCATGTCATCTTTTTTTACCTGACTTTTAATATTATCGATACCGCAACCCAGGCCTTGTATAGAGAAGTTTACAGGCTCCAATGGTTTATTTATTCCGGCGGTTTTGATTCTGTTTTAGTTCGACCGTTTAATCCTATTTTACGGGTATTGCTTGGAGGAATAGATATCATTGACCTGATACTTCTTATACCTTACATCTCTCTGGCTGTGTTTTTTGCAGTCAAACTTGACGTGATTTCTTTGGCGAATTTTGTCTTATATCTTAGCCTTCTCATCAGTTCATTTTTTATAGCTACAGCCTTTCATATATTTATTGTGGCCATAGGAATAATTACAGCAGAATCTAATCAATTGCTCTGGCTCTACAGAGATGTGACAACTTTGGGAAGATTTCCTTTTGATGTCTATAGAGAACCGATCAAAGGAATTTTTACTTTTGTTGTTCCGGTTGGGATAATGATGACTTTTCCGCCTAAGGCCTTGTTTGGAATCTTATCTCTACCTATGGTTTTTTTATCATTTTTCTTGGCTTTCAGCCTTTTCTTCTTATCTTTAAAAACCTGGAGCTTAGCCTTAAAAAAATACCAAAGTTGGGGCGGCTAAACTTATTGCCAGGTTACGCCACAGGCTAAATCTGCGCATCTAACCACAAATAACGCCGGGAGTTCACTCTTGCCTATAACATGATTCGGGCTTACTAAAATACCAGTTCGAGAAGGGCATCGAACAACCCCCTCTCCCCAGAAATCAGTTCTTTGATGCGCAGGTATTCTCACATTTTCACCAAGCCTAAGTTTCCTACCCAGCGATTCTATTTTAAAAGTATCGGCAGCTAATCTTTCTGTGCCCCTGGCCATATAATTTAGTTGTAGTAGAATTAGGAGTTTCTGTCAAGTGTTTAGTGAGCCTGGACCGGGAATCGAACCCGGGCCTGACCCTTACCAAGGGTCTGTTTTACCACTTAACTATCCAGGCGATATTTGGCCCTCAAATTATACTAGATAAGCGGTAAGAATTACTTTAACCCTCTGGTCAGGAGTAGGTAAAGCTCGTATAGGAAATTGTTTTGGCTGGATGTTCTCATGATAAAAATAATAAACTTACCAGATAAGAGTTAGGCTATAAAAAAGAAAGATTTGTGTAAGAGTTGTATAATACTTTCACCATGGTTAAGAAGAGGTCGTCCCTGTTTGATTATTCAAAAAAATATAAGAAAGATAAATTTATTCGCATAGTTTCGCAGTTTGTTTTATTTTTACTAACAATTGCTCTTGGTTTCGCAGCTGCTTTTTTTACCGGTCCTTATTTCGGTTTGACTATATCTTATCTCCTCTTGACTGCAATTGTAGGTCTTAATGCCTGGCTTTTTGATTTTAGACTGGCTCTATTTACTGCCTCAGTTTTCACTGTCTTACTTTGGTCTTTTTCTGCTGGCTCAACTGATCTGAATACAATTCTTAACTTTTTTGCCTTTCTGGTTGCTAGTATATTTATCAGCCTTATAATCGATAAGTCTAAAAACACAGATCTAGTCAAAAGATATAAGAAAAAGGAGGAAGAATATGCCAAGTCATTTTTAAGCTTGCATAAAGACTATGATCGGGTAAAAGGTGAGGTTAGAGCTCGTGATGAATTCCTTTCAATTGCCTCCCATGAACTCAAAACTCCCCTGACCTCGATGCTTCTCCAGCTTGAGCGAATGCTTCATAATATTCGCAATGCTCCTCTGGCAAAATTTTCTGTTGCCGAACTTATGAAAACTCTGGCCAACGCAGAAATCCAGATTAGGAAACTGGCAAAAATGATAAATGATCTTCTTAATGTTTCTCTGATTACAACTGGGAGGCTTAATCTTGATTTAGAACAGGTTGATTTATCTGGCGTTGTTAAAGAAGTTGTCAAAAACTCTTTAGACATTTTAAAACGTGAAGGGTACAAGGTTTATCTTGATGCCAAAGTCTCTGCAGTTGGTAAATGGGATAAGCTAAGAATCGAGCAGGTGATAACAAATTTTTTATCAAATGCCATTAAATATGGTCAGGGAAAACCTATCGAGATTAAGGTTACAAATAGAGGTTCTTTGGCAAGATTCAGAATTAAAGATCAAGGAATTGGCATTGCGCCAGATCAAAAAAGCGCTCTCTTCGAGAAATTTAAGCGTGGTGATGAAAAGGAACAAAATAAAGGATTGGGAGTTGGTTTATATATCGCCAACCAAATCATAAAAGCTCATAAAGGGGAGATTAAAGTTATAAGTAAGCCCAAAAAAGGCGCCACTTTTGTCGTAGATCTTCCTTTAAGTAAATGAAGTGTCTTATTTTATTTCTTCTTGAGGGATTTCTGGTTTAGCGACAAAAGGAATTTCTTGTTTGTTCTCATGGGAAAGCATTTTTTCTATAATCGCACTCTGGCGTTTTGGATTGGGAATATTATTAAGGTGTATTTCAGTTTTTAATGCAGGATCATATAGAACGAGGTTTCCGTAATTAAATAATTTACCAAAAAAACTCTGCTTAAGTGTAGTGGACTCTATAAAATGACAGGCAAATTTTTCTTCTTTTTTGCTGATAATTCCTGCATATTTAATAACTCCATCTTTTTTCACCTCGTAGTATTCAAACAACCACTTTAAGACGATCGCCGAAGCGAAGAACGTATTTAATAAAAGCAGAATAAATAAAATTAAAAAAAGAGGGAAAAGACTACCTGCAATTTCAAAAAGAGATAAAAGAGCAGTCGTCATAAAAAAAGAAAAACCAAGTAAAATCTCGACAATAAGGAGCCGGAGAGTCAAAAGAACCACGCTCTCACGAACAATTATTGATGTTAACCCCGGAGTAACTTTTGTTTTCTGGTCAGTAATCGCCATGAAAACATTATAGTACTCTTCTTACTTTAAATATTCTTAATAAAACCGTAATAAGAGGGTAAGAAGTGCGCACCATCCAAAATCCCGTCTGGGGTGACCGACGGGGATCGAACCCGCGACAACTAGTTCCACAAACTAGTGCTCTACCAACTGAGCTACGGCCACCAGTAAAACCTTTATATTTTAGCATAGAAGTAGACGGTGCAGGAAGTTTTAGTTTGCCACGGTTACATTTACATTTACGGTTACGCTGTTTTTAGACAGATCGTAGGCCGTGACCCTAAGGATATGAGAACCATTAACAGTGGAGGAAGAATTCCATTTAAAACTATAGTTTTCTCCTGATTTTTGACCAGTGCCGATAAGTTTGCCATCAAGAAAAAAACTGACTGAAGAGACTCCTGTATTATCCTTTGCTATAGCGTTTAAGGCTACATTGCCTTTAAGCTGAGCATTTGACTGAGGTGATAGAACTGTAAGACTTGGCCCAACCAAGTCACCAAAGTTATCAATCACTATAACTGGAGTCGGCGTAACAGCCGAAGGAAGTGTCGGCTGAATGGCTACGGTCGGCGTCGGAATACCTGTTGCTCCAGGAAAATCTGCAGCTGTAAATATACAAACCTCTTTCACTCCCGGCAGTGGAACATTACCATGAACAGAAAGATTTGCTGAATCCAGGGAAAGGACAAAACATTCTTCATTAAAGGGATTTGCGGTCAAAACATTGCCTGTAACCTCCCCTGACATATGTAAAACTCTTATTTTTCCTTTTACTTGATTATTCTTTATGGTTATTGGCCCTCTCATATATTTATTCCCAATATATGTGAAAGGGGCAAAACAATTGTTTTGTTGAATCTGCGCCTCGCATCCTAGTTGAGTATTGTTCTGGACGACTATGTTTGTTAAATTTGGTGATCCGCCAGCCATGGCAAAAGCAAAATTGCCGATCCAGCGGAATGTCGAATTTTGAATAGTCACATTGAGTGAGTTTTTACCAGGTGTTGGTTCAAGGTCAACAGCAGATCTGGCGATGAAATCAAAATCTATAGTGTCTAATAAAACGCCGTCAACATGGCCGGTTGAAATTCCTTGTCTGCCCGAACCAGAGCAGGAAACGTTTTGAATTGTTATGTTCGTAGACGGCCCGATAGTTTTGTTTCCATCAACGTCTACACAGTCTCCGTGGATATCTTTAATCGTCAGGTTTGAGATTGTGATATTTTTGGCGCCTGAGGTCTGTATGCCATGATATTTTGGTCTTTTTGGGTCATATTTCGGAACTTCGCCGCGAATCAAGGCGCCTTTAATTGTCCCATTGGTTATTGTCGCATCGGAAACGCTGTCAAATTTGACCAGCGGCCTGGCTTTATCATACTCAGGCTCTTCTTGGCGATAAAGAGTTGCACCATTTAGATCATAAGTCAAATTGCCAGGAAGCAAGATTGTTTGAGCAATCAGACAGGTCTTACCCGCCGGAAAAAGTACGGTACCACCAGAAATCGTAGCCAAGTAATTTTGAATTTGGACTGTCGAATCAGAAGTTGGATTACATAAATCTGGTGGCAGATTGTATACAGGGCCCGAGGTTGCTCTTCCTCTGTAGAAACTAAAGAAAATTGCCAGCCAGACTGTTACTAAAGCAACAAGCGATAAAAAAAGAAGCCGAAATATAAACTTTCTGTTCTTCACTATTAAAATAGTAGTCCATAAGACTACATCATGTCAAGTTCTCTTAAACCTTCTGTAGTACAATGGTTTTATGAGATGGGGGCGGTTTGTTCTGCTTATTGCAATAATTGCTTTAGTCGTTTTTTTGAAAAATCTTGAGCAAAAGAAACCCTCTAAGGCAGGCTCTAAAAAAGAGGTTAAGGGAATTACCAGCGAAATTGATAAAAAGATCCGGGAAGGAGAAAAAGTTGTCGGTGATGTTTTAGGGGAAGCTGGTAATTTCGTTGTTCAACAAGCAACAAAATCTGCCGCAATAGCAACAGATTTTATTGTTGGAAATACAGTCAAAAGCATCACTGATCAAGTTGAAAAACTGCCTCAAAAACAACAGGAAGAGATAAAACAAAACCTTTGTAAATAATCTTCATTTGACCATTGAAAATTTAAACCTTCTATGCTATGCTGCATAAACTATGCAAATAAAATACTTGGGGCATGCTTCGTTTTTGATTAAAACCAGAGAGGCAAAAGTTGTTACTGACCCCTATGATCCTTACACTGGCTTAAAATTTCCAAAAGTCGAGGCGGATATCGTAACTGTCTCTCATCATCACAAGGATCACGACCGCCAGGATCTCGTCCTGGGCGACAAACTTGTTCTTGACTGGCCAGGAGAGTATGAAAAAAAGGGCGTCCGCGTTTTTGGATTTAAGAGCTACCACGATAAAGAACAAGGCAAAGAGCGCGGTGAAAATATTTTATACAAATTTGAGACTGAAAACATTTCTCTGCTCCATTGCGGAGACATGGGAGTCGTCCCTAATCAAGAGCTACTGGACGAGATAGGTGATGTTGATATTTTGTTTGTTCCGGTTGGTGGTTTTTACACCATAGACGCAGCAGAAGCCCAAGAAGTTGTCAAAGCTATCGAACCCTCATTAGTCATCCCGATGCATTACAAGCACTCCGGCCTGAATCAAGAAACTTTTGCTAAATTAACCGGACTTGATGAATTTTTAAAAAGATTTGGCCTAGATTCTCTGGAGCCAGTTGATCAACTTAATGTCAAAAAGGAAGACTTAGCAGAAGCGGAAATGAAAATCGTCCAGATGAAAATTGATCATTGAAAATTGAAAATTCCTTATGGCTAAAGCTTCTGATGCGCTAAAAATACCGCCCCACGATATCCAGGCCGAAAAGAGTGTGCTTGGAGCTATTCTTATTGATCCGTCAGCCATTAATCTGGTCTTTGAATTTTTAAAACCCGAGCATTTCTATGTTCCGGAACACCAAATGATTTACTCCTCAATGTTTTCTTTATTTGAAAAACAACAGCCGATCGATCTGGTTACGCTGCAAAACGCATTAAAAAAAGATGGAACTTTAAAGCAAGTAGGTGGGGCTTCATATCTTTCTGATTTAATCAATACCGTCCCCACTTCTGCCTATGTTGAGCATTATGGCAGGATCGTCAAAGATCATTACACTAAGCGCAAGCTTATAGAACTTTCCTCTCGAATGGTTGAGCAGGCTTTTGACGAGAAAGGAGATGCTAAAAAGCTTCTTGACAATGCGGAGCGGGAAATCTTTGCCCTTTCTCAAGAACACTTGCATCAGGACTTCAGGGAGTTGAAGGAAGTTTTGGCGGAGTCATTTGAGCGACTGGAAGAGTTTATCAAAAGGGGGACAAAACTGCGAGGAGTTGCCACTGGTTTTGCTGATTTGGACAATAAACTGGCTGGTCTTCAAGATTCAAACTTAATTGTTCTGGCAGCCAGGCCAGGGATCGGAAAAACCACTCTGGCCCTGAACATCGCACTTAACGTTGCGACTAAAGAAAAACTTCCGGTTGGATATTTTTCTTTGGAAATGAGCAAGGAAGAGTTGGTTGATCGACTTTTGGTTGGACAAGCAGATATTGATGCCTGGAGATTAAAAACAGGTAGATTGTCGGATGATGATTATAAAAAATTAACCGAAGCAATGGGAGATCTGTCCGAGGCCCCGATTTTTATCGATGATACTCCGGGAATTTCAATTCTTGAGATGCGCACCAAGGCCAGAAAACTCAAGATTGAGAAAAAATTAAAACTCTTGATTGTTGACTATTTACAGCTGGCTGATGCTGGCAGACGCTATGACTCGCGGGTCACCGAGGTTTCAATCATTTCTCAAGGCTTGAAAAATTTGGCCAGAGAACTCAAAATTCCAGTTATCGCCGTTTCCCAGTTGTCTCGGGCAGTCGAACAGCGAGGAACCAGAAAGCCGCAGTTGGCTGATCTTCGTGAGTCCGGAGCCATAGAACAGGATGCTGATGTTGTTGCTTTTATTTATCATGAGGAGGAGAGTGAGGATATTTTGGATCAAAACAAGCGTCTGATCAAGCTCTTTGTTGCTAAACACCGAAACGGCCCAACCGGCGAACTTGACTTGATGTTCCGCGCCGACCGCGTCCGCTTCTACGGCGTCGAGAAAGGCTAGCTTAAGCAAATCCACTTGACAAGCTTATATAATGTATATTATTATTAAACTATAGGCTATGCCAGGTCCAGATGCTAGAGAACCACGACCGTTCGATCCAACAATGGCTACAAGAATTGGCCGGGGGACTCCTCCGACTGAAGCACCTCCTATAGAACAGCCTGCCCCCACCCCACCTGAAGGACCACCAAAAGGTCCAGTGCAACCACCTAAGCCAGAAGAACGCAGATTTTCAAGGAGAGCTTTCTTGGGAGGAGCTGCTGCAGTAGCTGTAGAAGAGATCGCCACAAGAGGAGCAGTTATCAGAGCTGTTGCCAGAGGAATTCGGTCTCTTTTTGATAGTAAAAATCAAGGGGATCCAAAGCCGACCCCAACAGGAAGTAAGCCCACACCAAGCAGCTCTGGCTCGCCTAGCCCAGACGGATCTGGGGAGCCAACCCCAGAAATAAAAATTAAACCTACTGGCGACCTTCTTTGGGGAGATAAACCTGCGCCTTTAGGGATTTTGGTTGAGCCTAGCTATAATGAACAGGATGGTTCTACTGATGTGATCGCAACAGGCATAATAACCGATGTTAAGGAAAAGAGCATAGTAGTAGAGGAAGGTAAGGGAAAAGAAAAGGTAACTATAATTAGCGTAAATTTTGGTAAACAAGGCGGACCAGAATATATTGTTGGCAAATTTATCTTGGGTGGCGATAATGATATTTTACCGCTCCACTATTTAAGGGCACAGTCTCTACTTTTTGATCCTCACCCTTCTACGAGTCCTCTTGAAAACGGAGAAACCAAACCTGTTAGAGAATTTGTGTCGGAAATTAAACTGGGGGGGCAATATGCCTTTAGAATTCTCATTAACCAAGATGAAAGCGCTTTTCCGAGCAACTGCGACGAAATTCCAGGATGTAGAAGATACCGCTCTTTCACTGAATTCTTGCCAAATAATAACTCTCTTGTAAGCTCCTTGACCAGTGGAAGAGCATTCTACAATTCACAACTCGGTTGGTTAAATGAAATATTCATCCCTAAACCTCTACAAGATTGACTTTTGCTAAAAATTTTCCTATCTTTATATTATGTCTTCTCCGAGAAGCTCAAGGATTTTATATATCTTCTTAGTTGTTCTCCTTCTCGTAAATATTGTTTTAGTAGGGTTATATGTAATTAAATTACGGTCAAAAAATGTCTCTACGCCTAAAAAAGAATTATCGGCTATCGAAATCATCCCTGGAGATCTCGATAAGGGTTCTTTAGACGAAGCAGAAATTATAGTAAAAATATCAAAGGTTCCACAGGAAACCAAAATGGGTGGTCTTTCAATGAGTACAGAGACGCAAAATGAGTCTCTAAAACGCTTAATAAGAGTTGACCTAGGAAATGAAAGCGACAAATTCTTACTGAATGAGGAAGACGAAACCGTTTGGAAAAGAACTGAAGTAAAAAATATTGTTAGTCAACTAAAAAAAGATTCCCAAATAAGGCTACGATTTTATATACAAGATCCCACTCCTATTCTTAACGATCCCTTGTGTAAAAAGCAATGTCAAGAGGATCTAAAGAAAGCACAGAAGTATATAGAGAATAATAATAAACTAGTTGACATGATTAAAAACAAGGAAAGTAGTAAGCAGATTATGACTATTGGGGCAATAACCGCAATTTCTTTTAACCTCAAATGATAAAAAAAATCGTTCTGGTTTTATTTTTTTTATTCTTTATTTTTATAGCCAAGGAAACTGAGGCCCAATCTTGTGGTCTGGGATCAGTAAACTGGACTTGTCAAAGATATACATGTAAGTGGAGTAACCCTCTCCAAACCCATTATTGTGATCCTTATATTCTGACAAGTGGAACAGCAACTTGTTCTACAAGTTATCCTGGCTCTGGGGGTCTATGTTTATACTTATCCCCTAATCAAAGTTGCTCAGCTGATGTAAACGATTGCTATGGGAATCTAGATTGTGCCAGTCAATCAACAACTTCTTCTTATAAAAGTTGTGAGGCCGGCGGAGGTGGCGGGGGGGTGACTTGTGGAAATGACAATACCAATTATGGTCAGGGCAGCGCCTGTACAAGCGCGGGAGGAACTTGTCAAAACGATTGCAAATCTTCTTGTAGCGGAGGCACATATCAATCTGGGCTTTGTCCTGGTCCTTCCTATTGGAAGTGCTGTGTCCCAAATTGTACTGCCACTGGAAACTCTTGCACTAGTGATAGTCAATGTTGTTCGGGTAATTGTGTCTCCGGGGTGTGTAGAAATTGTGCCAATAAGGGCGAATCTTGCAGTATCCCGTCTCTTTATTGTTGTGGAGATGAAGATACAACCTGTACAGGCGGGACCTGTGTTGGAAATTGTAGAGAACAGGGAGAACTTTGTGGCACAGATTATAATGGGACAGGCAATTCCTTTTGTTGCGATTCTACTAGTTTAGTCTGCAATAACTTTGGCACTTATGACGGGAAGAAACGCTGTCACCAGCCAGCAGGGACTGACCCAACTCCTACACCTGGACCAGTTGTTGCAACTCCTACTCCCTCATCTTCAACTTGTGTCCCTGTGGGAGGAAAATGTACTCCTGGAAGCCTTCCCCCTTGTTGTGGTGGAATCTGTGCCTTAAATCCTGTCACCGGTATTGGTTACTCCTGTCAATCTGTTAATCCCACTGTTCCTCCTCCAACGGTTGGTCCTAGCCCCACTCCACCCCTCCCAGCTGGAACGCCCTGGATTAAAATTAGAGATGGATCGTTTAGTGATGTTGCCAGCCTTAATAACTCTATCCCCACAACTGTTCAACCGTTTGGCGAAGATGATCCAGGCCACCGCTTTTTTATAGATAATGATGATGAACGCAGCGACAACGAACCAGGAGCAATCACCGCCTCTTCGATAGATCCCTCTAATATGCCAACATCCTCAAAAGGCTGGAAGTCAACCGGCAGTTCTAGTGCCTTCAGTAGCCAACTCGCACCTTCTTTGTTTTATGAATATGTCAAATCCAGAAAAGAGTATGTTGACAAAACTGAAGAGGGTATAAACAATCTTGATACCAGTAAAGTAAATATCTATGAAGGAAATTTGACCATTGACACAAGCGCCCATTTTAACAACAAAAATGTTGTTCTTGTGGTTAATGGAAATGTAACCCTAAATCCGACTGCAGGATACTTCAGACCAAACAATGGTTATGCTATGATTGTGGCAACTGGAAATTTGACTTTCGGCGGCACGATTACTGAGGCTGAGGGAATCTTCGTTGCCACTAACATATACACTGGAACTGCAACCAAGGGTCTTAAGATTACAGGAAATCTAATTGCTAAAGGCTCATTAACCAACAATCGGTCGCAGCCTGATTCAGATAACCAGAAGCCTTCGGTATTTATAGTCTTTGATCCATCCTATTACCTGAATTTGTTACCATTATTATCAACCTCAACTTATGACTGGCGCCAATTACAATAGAAAAGGTCAAGTACTTTTGATTGTGGTTATGCTGATTGCGGTTCTTTTGACCGTGGTTCTTTCTTTGTCATTTAGCTCCAAAACTGAAACTCAACTAACCAAACTTGAAGAAGAAAACCAAAAAGCTCTGGCTGCTGCTGAGGCGGGTATTGAAGAGGCTTTAAAAAAAGGATCAGCTATAACCGCAGCTGAATTCTCGGCCTTAAATATCCCGGAGGGATTTACAGGATCGGCAGATCTCCAACCAACAACCGGCACAGAATTTTCAACTCCACTGGTTCCAGAAGATGGACAATATAGTTTTTATGCAACCAGTTGGGATAATGAAGATCAGACTTTTAGCGGCTCAACCTATCCGGGAGACGTAACCATCTATTTTGATTCGGCCAAAAAAGGCTGCAGTAATATCAGCCTTGAAGTAACCATGATAAGCGGGCCAATCGGAGGGCCTTATACAATCACTCGCAAAATAGTTGACGCTGGTAACAAACTGACAACTGATAACATAGATGATATTTATGGAGGCAGCGACTCTAACGGTTATCCACCTGTTGATGGTATAACTTTTTATTGCTCAACCGACGATAGCAAGTGGTCAATTCCTGCGGATACTAAATTAATACTGATTCGGGTACTTTTTCAAACTGATGGAACACGTCTGGGCTTCAGAGGCAAATCAGGCAATCTTAGATCTCAAGGAACAGTAATTATCTCTGAAGCAAAATCGCCAACAGGGGTAACCAAAAAAGTTCGACTCTTCCAATCCTACCCCCAAATACCAACAGACTTCTGGGTCACGTCTTTCTAAACGAACTTCTCGAAGGTTATGCTCTCTGGTGGTATTCCCTTGGCCAGCAAAAACTGGCGCATCAACTCCACAATCGCCTTGTCACCACACAAATAGAAATCGGAAGATTGCGGATTGCGGATTGCGGATTGCGGATTTTTTTCGTAGGCCTCGGTGACGCGACCTAAGAAGAAAAACTTTCTGTCTTCTTCTCTAACTTTGTCCAGATTTTGTTCTCGTGATAAACATACCACGAACGTGAAATTATTATTGGCTTGCGAAAGTTGCTTAAACTCCTCCAAAAAATATGCCTCCTCCAGAGTCCTAATTCCCCAAAAGAGAAAGATTTGAGACTTGAGATTTGAGATTTGAGATTTTATTATGCTTCTCACTGGCGCCAACCCTGTTCCAGTTGCCAAAAAGACTTTATCTTTATCGTTTTCCTTAAGAACAAACATTCCAGCCGGACCCTCAAGGACGACTTCGTCACCTTCTTTAAGAGTGATTAAATACTCGGAAGCAATTCCACCTGGAACAATCTTAACCAGAAAATCAAAGCTGCTTTTTTGCGCCAGAGGAGAAGTGATGGAAAAGTGTTTTCTACGAATAGTTCCATCAGTTTGTGGAACATGAAGTAAAAGATATTGGCCAGGAATAAAATTGATCTGATCTGGCTCTTGACAAGAGAAACTAAAAAGATAAACATTACCATCTAGCTTTTTTTTACTCAAAAATGCAGTTTTGTAAGTGGTTAGCATATATTACAGACGTGCGCGTTGGGTTATTTCTGCTTCAACCAACTCTTTGGGTCTGCCAAACTTAAGTCTTGAAAGTTGGGTCATTGCTTCGGCTACTTTATGATTGGCTTTTTGTTTTTGCAGCTTCATATCTTTAGTCAGATCAACCGAAAAGGGCGGAATCGGTTCATTATGAACGATTGTTTTCATGTAGGCGTGATATCTTTCAACATTAATCAAATCCGCTTCTGAAAATACAGGTTGGAATTCTCGTTGTATATAAGAAGCATCGGTTACTCCAACTCTGAACGAGATTAAAGTTCCGACATTGCCGAAGACTGCATTTTTGACCTCTTCTTCAACCTGGCCTATAAATTGGTTTGCCACGGTCAGGTTGAGATGATATTTTCTCGCCTCTGATAATATGGTTGCAAAATCAGGTGTGGCAAAATTCTGAAATTCGTCAACGTAAAGATAGAAGTCTCTCCTTTTTTCTTCGGGGATTGCTTGCCTAGACATCGCTGCTATTAAAATTTTGGGCACAATTACTAATCCCAAGAAATTTGAATTTTCCTCACCCAATTTTCCTTTGGAAAGATTAACCAGGACAATTTTACCTTCATCCATTACTTTTCGAAAGTCAAAAGCACTTTTTGATTGGCCTATTACGTTTCTGATTAATTTATTGGTCACGAATCTGCCAAATTTGGAAACAATGTAGTCTAAGACCTCGCTTTTGTGAAAATCGCTCGTCTGTGCAATTTGATCCGTCCAATATCTTTTGATCACCGGATCCTGAACCTTTGGTAAGAGCTCCTGGACATATTTTGAATCTGTTAGGGCCCTGACCACCTCAACAAAAGTTGATCCTGGCTCAGCAGCTACTGTTAACATTGCATTGCGAACAGAGTGTTCAAATCGTGGACCTATTATTCCAGTCCTTTGCGGATCGTAAAGCTTGTACATCAAGTTGATAATTGAGGTCGTCATCAGATGTTGTTCCTGTTCTCCTGTTGCCTCCATGATATTCATGCCCATTGGTCTTTCATAATCGGACGGGTCAAAATAGATGACATCTTCGGCTCTGTTGGCTGGAATATATTGGACGATTTCATCGATTAAATCTCCATGGGGATCAATTACACAAACGCCCTTGCCATCGCGAATATCCTGCAGTGACATATCAAGCAAGAGCTGCGACTTTCCAACTCCTGTTTTACCAATGATATAAACATGTCGTCTTCTGTCCTCATAAGGAATATATACTTTTCTTTGTACACCTCTGTATTGACCCATTCCAATATATGTACCTGGGCCCTCTGCTGGAACTTCCGCAGGAACTGGTGCGGTTTTTGCCTTAAGCCAAGATATGTGGGGAGTCTCGATTGTTTTATTGGGAAAGTGCAGTATGCTCGCCAGCTCATCAGGTGAAAAAATTGAGGTTTGTTTCAATAGTGGGAGATGCAGAACAGGAAAAAATTTGTATATGAAATTTAACATAAAGCCTCCTTTGAAATAGACTTTTGCTGTTTTTAAGCTGTTTAAGTCGGAGTTGAACTGAGAAAATGCCGTTTTTATATTCTTCAAATGAGTCTCGGCCATTTCTTTTGTTTTTGAGGAAACAACCAAGCGAAGCGCAGTTTCGAATCCTGCTCTTGAGGATTTATCATCAATTTTTTCCAGAGTTTTTTGATCGGTTTTAAAAGTTGCTTTTTCTGGATCAGCCTCCTTTTTTTTAATTGAGGAAATGTATGATTTGCCATGTTTCTTCCATTTTGATGTGGTCGGCCGAATTAAAACCTGAACTATCGCACCCTCATCATCATCCATTTTAGACAGGGCAGAGGTAATTGCCGAAAGAGAATCTGTTGCAATGTCTTTATAGGTTTTCAATGGCATAAAACCAACCTCTTTTTGGACCAATGAGGCATAAGCGACTTTCCCCTTTTCTGAAAAAATATTGGGTTCCTCAACTCTTTTTATATCCGCCGAAGGATAATATCCGTAAATTGTCTTCTCAACCAGATCAATAATTCTGGCCGGAGCAGAAACATAAAATCTTATATCTGCCTTTTTTCCGACAATCTCAAAGGCAAGACCATCATCAATCTCCAAAAATGACAACCAACCTGATTTTTTTAGAGAGCTAAAAGAACCAAACATCTGCTCGCCCGCATCAATTTTGATTTCGTTATCCTTGGGCAGCGTAACTTCAACCGTGACCATTTCCAGCGAGACTTGTTCTCTTTTCCGTAGTCTAAAAAAGATAATCACCAGATAAATCAAAACAAAAGTTAATCCACCGGCTAAAATCGAGGCAATTAAGGCCAAAAAAATTGCAACTAGCCTGTCTATAATTCCCTGAAAATACAACTGTTCCATGTAAAAATTATATAATGAATAAGACTATGAACAAAGGGATGTTATTTAATCTTTTTATTGGAGGACTTGTTCTTTTTCTTATTTTAAATATTATATCATCCCAGAGTATCTCGGATCTTTATTTTCGATTAGTTGATCAACGTCGGCAAGCAGCTGTGGATTTTCTTAAAGCTCTAAGAAGCCAGCCTAAATTTGAACAAGAAATGGATCGACAAAAAGCCTTTTTTGGCCAAAATATCGAAAGTGAGGTTTTCCAAGATGAAATTAAAAGACAACAAAGGATAAGGCAACTCGAATACGTTCTGCAAAGAAACCCTAAGGCCCGTGATGTTCTGTATGCCTTATATGTACTCTATAACCAGGAGGGAAAGAATCAAGTCGCCAACCAATACTTAAAGCGCGCGCAAGAAGTTGATCCTAACTTATGATCAAGCAAGCTAGAGTTTATATCAAGGGGGATGTTATTGGTGTTGGTTTTAGGGCTTGGACCAAAATCCAAGCTAAAATCTTGACAGTAACAGGCTGGGTGCGAAATGTTTACGATAAACCGGAGGTGTTCGGAATTTCAGGCGGAGTTGAGGCTTTAATACAAGCCGAAGAAGAAACACTGAATAAAATAATTGAAAAGATAAAACAAGGTCCTGACGTTGCCCGGGTTGATGAAGTTGAGGTGATCTGGGAGGACGCAAAAGAAATCTTCGATGCCTTCGAGATCGTCAAGTAACTACCTTTTCAAACGGTAGCTGTAAAAGTCCTAAAGGAGGATCAAAAAATCCTATAAGTCTATCCTTATAGGTTACGGGGAATAAAAAGAATTTTGATCCTCCTTCATTTCCTTTCTGGTGGATTGCTCCACCAACACTATATATAACCGCTTTATGATCATCCGGCTTAATTACTTTTCCTTCCGGATCCAAAACTGCAGTAACTTCTTCGTAAGTAAGCAAGGGTTTAGGGTCAACCGCAACCAATTCGGGCAGTCCATCAGTATCCAATTTAAATTCTGCTAGTCGAAAATGATAAGTTGCAACATCACCCTCAGTGTTTTGTAGAGGAATATGATCTACAACATGCAAAATTAGACGAAAATTTCCGTTCGCCATTGGGATGCGTTCGCCACCGGTAAGTCCAATTCTGGTTTTCCCTTTTACGCCTTCTAAAGTAGGGAAAACTATTTCTTTTTTAATTTCCCATTGTAAGGTTTGAGCAGCTTGAGTTACGACAGCAAGCCTGTCATTCCAGGATTCCGGTCTATAAACCGCACTACCACTACCGAGCATTAATACGTTCTTCCCCGAAGGCAAATCGGTCATGATTTCCATCGGACTAATTACCCGAATTCCATCCGGCACAGATTCCATTAGAAAATAGGCAGGATAAGGTTGTCCGCCCTGTTCTGCAGTTACACCGGTTGCGTAAGTGCCATCGACCAATGGTGTTATACGGATATCCTCAATATTATAGGTAGTGCCTTCCTGACGAGACATTCCATCACCTCTAATTGCAGCAATCTCAAGAGAAGGAAGTTGGCGCAGTGAATGATCTAAATTTGGGTGTACTTCCCATACTCCAAAATGGTGAGTATGATCTGCAATCCCTGGACGCTGTTCTTTCGTCATCACTCGAGGTAATATTAAGAAATGTCCACCGCTTCTTGGAAGTAAAGGACCGTTAAAAACAGCAGACTCTTCACCGGTTGGATCCAAGCGTAAACCTGTGTATGTATTAGCTACTCTCGCGGGGATTATAGCCTCTTTTTCAGGAGTTGGCTTAACAATTTCCGGGCGGACAAGAGTTTCAGTGCCACCTTTTGCCATTAATTTATTATAGGAAGATTTGAAAAAGATAGCAATGTGTGAGCCCGGAGAGACTCGAACTCTCAACAAACAGCTTAAAAGGCTGCTGCTCTGCCAGTTGAGCTACGGGCCCGTAAAAGAATTATTAATTTTATCAAGTTAATCCTCTTAACTCAAGGAGTTTAATTTACTACCAAGTAGCCAATTTTATATACGATCGTGGCATGAATTGGCTACTAAGAGCTTACTTTTCTCTTACTCTTTTTTTACTCGTTTTTAAATCTGATGAATAGCCAATATAGTGAGTGTCGTTATTTAGTCTGAGGATATAAACATAATGCACTAGAAAAGAATAATTAGAGTGTATAAAAGAAGCAATGGATTATAAACAACAATTGGCTTTGTTTATAGTCCCACTTCGCTCTAAAGAGCTTCGTTAGGGACACACTTCTTGTAAAGATGATTAAGGGTTACTTAAAAATTAGTGGCTGTGCCACTGCGAAGTCCCGACTGAAAGTCGTGGACGAAGTGTGGACCTGACGGGACTTGAACCCGTAACCTCCTCCATGCCATGGAGGCGCGCTAGCCAATTACGCCACAGGCCCAGTATGGTATATTATACTCGATGATATTTAAAGACCGCGGAGATACTGGGTTGAAACTCTATTTTCTTATTAAAGATGACCCTTCGATTAAAAAAAATAAAAAAGAGGTTCTTGTTTTATCTTTACTTCGAGGAGGAGTAGTTTTGGGGGCGACTTTGGCAAAAAAATTGGGTGTCTCACATCTGCCTTTGGCCGTAACCAAAATTCCCGCACCTTATAATCCAGAACTTGCAATCGGCGCCTTGTGCTTTGATGTCACCTATCTTGAAGAAAGAGTTATCAAAGAAATAGGATTGTCGAAATCGGAAATCGCAGGTCAAATAAAAATCGCTGAGCACAAATTTATCGAATACTGCAATCGTTTTAATATTAAAGAAAAAGGGTATTCGAAACTTAAAAATAAAATTGTCATTATCACCGACGATGGGGTCGCAACCGGCGCAACCACAAAAGCAGCTGTCCTCTTTGCCAGAATAAAAAAACCAAAAAAAATTATTTTGGCCATACCTGTTGCTCCTGCGGGTTTTGAAATAAAAGCGGTTTCAAAAGAATATTTTTTGCATAAAGATCCTTATCTTACCTCCGTCTCCCAGTTCTACCAAAACTTCCCGCAAGTCGAGGATGAAGAAGTAAAAAAACTATTAAAATAAGTACTATTGTATGTTAAATAGAAAGATCAAATATCTTCAAATCGCTTTAAACAGCAGCCCAAGCGAAGGCGAACAGATAATACTGACTTTGCCTCAGTCTCAAAGAATATTGATCGAGGTAGGAACTCCTTTAATTAAGGAGTTTGGAAGTTATGGAATATCAAGATTAAAATCTGCTTGGGAAACTCACTTGCAAGATGTTGGATATATTGTGGCTGATACCAAATGCATGGATCGGGCTAAAAGAGAAGTTGATATAGCTCTGGCTGGTGGAGCAAATGCGGCAACCGTCTTGGGGAGTGCGCCCGTTGAAACTATAAATTATTTTATTAGTGCTTGCCTTGAAGCCGGACTTGATTCTATGGTCGACATGATCGGCGTAGAACAACCAATAAAAATGCTCAGGAAATTAAGAAAAATGCCAACTGTAGTTATTTTACATAGGGGCGTTGATGAAGAAGCTTTTGATAAAAATAAACCAATTCCCTACATACAGATTAATAAAGTCAGAAGTAGTTATAATACGCTGATATCAATCGCTGGAGGGGATACTATAAGAGAAGTCCAAAGAGCAATTTTTAATGATGCTAATATTGTTGTCGTCTGGAAAAACTTTTATAGCCTTTCTTCCGACACGGGCAGACTTGCTGAAGAGTTTCTTAAGGAGATTAAGTAAGTTTATTTCTTAAGTAGTTTTTTTAATCCGGCTAACACTTCCGTGGGAAGCGCAAAAACTACTGTGCTTGCAGGATTTGCAGTTGTTGCCTCTATGGTTTGAAGGGTTCTAAGACTTATCGCTCCTGAGGCGCCCATATTTTCCATTGCTTTTTTAAGATTCTCTGAAGCCTTAAGCTCTCCGTCTGCTCTAATTATAGCTGCTCTTCTTTCTCTTTCTGCTTCTGCCTGCTTGGCCATAACTCTTTTCATGTCTGCTGGAAGCTCAATATCTTGCATTTTTATAGCTGTCACATTTACTCCCCAACCCGCAGTTTCTTTATCTACTAATGCTTTAATCTGTTCAGCTATCTGCTCTCTTTCGGTCAGAAGAATATCAAGCTCAACCCCTCCGATGACGTCTCTTAATGCGGTCTGAGAATATTGAGTAACAGCGTATGCATAATCCTGTATCTTAAGTACGGCATCATCTGGTTTTTCAACTTGAAAATAGACTACTGCATTTATTCCCACTGGAACATTGTCTTTTGTGATAACCTCTTGTTGAGGAATATCGGAAGTTTTGATTCGCATATCTACTCTGATCAAGCGCTGAATAATCGGGATCACTATCCTTAATCCTGGTTCTCGAATCCCAGAAAAAACACCAAGTGTTAAAACAACTCCACGTTCATATTGATTGATTATCTTAATTCCCGAAAGAAGAATTACAGCCAGAGGAACAAGAATAAACCAAAACATATATTTCGTATCTTAATGTATATCAAACTACCTGTCAATAAGATTTAAGCCTTATTCTATCGTTGTTTTTTCGTCGTCGGAGGCAATTACTTTAAATCCGACGTGAGACTGGCCGGCAAAAAATAATCCTTCTCCAACTCCGGCAGACAAAAGGAAATGTTTCTCTCCGCCTGTCAAATAAAAAGTTTCGGTAATCTTATCAACGGCCGCGGTTGATTGTTTCAAAATTACCTGTAAGCTGGAGTTTGTAATAATCGCCTTGCCTTCGTTTGAGGAAAGGAAATCTTCAACATCCTGGGTTATTGTGGTTAGTCCAAGTTGATATTTTCGGGCTCGTTTGGCAAAGTTGAAAAGATAAAGACCCGAGTCTTTGTTTTTTATCAAATACCAAGCTTCATCAACTACTAAAACTCTTTTCTTTTTATCTCTTCTTATCCTATTCCAGATGTAATCAAGAACAATATACATTGCCACAGGTCTTAAATTTTCCTCCAAATCTCTTATACCAAAAACCGTAAACTTATTTTTGATATCAAAATTCGATTGTTGATTAAAAATTCCGGCTGCCGACCCGGTAACAAATTTCTCTAATCTATCCGAGAGCTCTTTGGCCTCCGGAGTCTCCATGCCCAAAAATACCTTGTATAGATCTTCAAGCAGCGGAGGCTCATTTGTGAAGGTTTGCGGGTCCTGGGAAATATTTTTTGCCTGGTAAGTTGCCACCAGTGCTCGATCAAGCAAAGCATCTTGCGAAGGCGTCAGATCTCCCATAATTACTTTCATTAATGAGTGTAGATCAAGTAGTTTATTTTGTAGTTCATCCGGTTCAGGGCTGTCGGTCATTAAATCAAAGGGATTAATTTTGTAGGCTGAAGTTGCTGAAAACTCAACGAATTCTCCTTGAACTGACTCGGTCAATTTTTTATATTCATTTTCTGGATCAATAATAATAACATCCGTCTCCATCATTAAAAGACGTAGTGCTTCCAACTTTACCAAGAAACTTTTTCCTCCTCCGCTCTTGCCCAAAATGACAGAGTTTGCATTTTCAAGAGTAAATCTATCAAAAATTATAAGACTGCCATCATGTTCATTTATTCCATATAAAATTCCTTCGTTTCTAGTTAAGGAGGCTGTCGAGAAAGGGAATGTCATGGCCAGAGATGTTGAATCCATGTTTCTCCAAATCCCTAATTTATCGTAAAACATCGGCAAGGTTGACTTAAACCCCTCCTCCATCTGTAGAGTTGCTTTTCTGGAAATGATAAGCAAAGATGACAGGGTTGATTCAACCTGCTTGGTTAGTTGGGTAAGTTCCTCGAGGGTTTCGGCCGGAATTGTAATATATAGTCCGAATTGAAAAAATCGCTCTGCTCCTTTAGCTAGTTCTGCCTGTAGTGCTAGTGCATCATCGAGGGCAACTTGAACAGACGGATCAACAACCTTACCGGCTTTAATATCGTTTTCAATTGTCGCCTCCATTTCTGCAATTTTTCTTTTCAAATCCTCAAGTACAACTCTTGATTCAGATGGATAAATATACATAGAAACATAAAGGGCGTGATCAAAGGTTATCAGCGAGTAGAGCCAGTTGGCAGAAACGTATCTTGGATAACCAACAACATAAAGGGTACAATAATATTTATCCTCTATTTTTATGTGATTAAAATCAACCTCTATAAATGAGGGGGCAACAATATCCTTTATTGAAACTGTTCCCTTACCTAGAATATTTGCTGCACTACTGGGAAAGCTTTTAGGGCTGCCGTTGGGTTTTTTTTCTTGTTTTTTCCTAAAACCAAACATAGGTTATGTTGTTAATATCACGTCCGTGTAACTTTCAACTGGAGCTAATTGTCTACCGGTTGAGGATGAGTTGTAGAGGTTGTAAAAAAGCTCGACTATCGATTGCTGTTGTAAAACATTTGCCCGAAGCCCTACTCTGGCCAAAAGGCGAATTAAATTGTCTCTTTTTGGATAAAGAGAAGTCTTAGCGCGGCTTATAATATACTCTTTTGTCAATCCTTTTGCCGTTTTTGTTATTCCGAGCTCAAGCGGAGAAAAGGGAATGACGAAAAAAAATCTTTTTTCAAGAACAGCTGTTTTTTTGACAATGTTTTTGATAAATTCCTGATAGCTCGTCATCTTTGTTTTCATATTTTCGTCTGGTTGTTTTTTAATCTTATTACCAAGATATTCAAGATAGGAAGAAATGTCCATTTTTTTAGATAAGATTAAGATTTGGACTGGAAAAGAAAGTGAATTAAGTAAGCTTCCATAGGCATAAATGATCGACGCCTGTTCTTCAGAAGACAAAAGCCAAAAATTTACAGCTCCAACCTCGATAATAATTGAGGCCGAGTGATCTTTCATCAAAACAATGTCATCCTTTACTTCTTCTATCTCGATGAAAGTTTGTGTCGATGCTTTTACCGGCGATGTCGGCTTCATAATAATTCCTTGGAAAAGAACTCGAATGGCTTGGTGTTTGTGTCTTCGAGCATAATTTTCATTGTATCAAAAAAAAATGTTCCTCTAGGATCTTTCATCTCTACTTTATATTCGCCGGCCGGAAGTTTGTTGTAAGTAGCAAATAGCCCATGGGGGTTTGTTTTCAGCAATCTCAAGGGAGCATCATTTGTATCTTTTATATAAATCAGGATTCCCGGTAGAGGTATTTGTTTGTTATTCTTAATCAGACCTGTGAGAAAGGGCTTTTTTATAACCGGCTGAGGAGTAACTGGTGCAGCAGACACAGCTTGTTGAGGTTTTTCTTCTGGTTGAGCTGGCGGCTCTTCTTTTTTTTCTTCGGAAACTGGGATTGCAACTTGATTACGTAGAATCTCTCTTATGCCCTGCTTTTTTAGATTTGTCTCTGGGGAAGAGGTTGTTGTTTGATTAGTATTTGAGAGATAGGCAGAAAGCTTTCCTTGAGACTCAATATGGCTGGTTATTGTCTTCGGATCCGCGTAGGAAATCGCTCCTACAAGGAAACTTATTGGAGCATTGGATTTCTTGTAAAAAAATTGAGTTGGTGAGGTTAGTCTTTTGAAAAGATTTTTAATAAAAACATCCAAGGGCTGATCATTGACTGGAAGAAAGGCAAGCAAAATCCCAAACATCGCACTCATAAAAGCCAGTAGGATATTTAAAATTGGGATCGGGAACAATCTAAAAATAATATATGCTAATGGAAAAAATACAACTAAATACATAAACTGCTTTAGAGTCATGAAACCAATAAGTTTAAATTCAAAAGTAGTAATCTGCCGTGGAATCGGGTGTTGCTCCATAATTTTAGTATACCCTTTTTTATCTGTAAGTTACGGGTTTTTCTTTTTGAGGAAGAATTAGACTTAATCTCCTGGCTTGTTTATTAATTCGTTCTATAAACGCTCTTACTTTTTGACCTGTCTGAAATTCTTCTTGTCCTGTAAGCTTGCTTGAATGAATCAATCCTTCTATCCCTGGCTCTAGGCGAACAAAATATCCATATTTCTCTTTGCGCACAACTTCTCCCTCGACTTCTTTGTCCTTTGGGTATTTTTTTTCAATATCCTTCCATGGGTCGTATTGTAATCTTTTAATAGATAGGTTAAGCTTTAAATCGTTTTTGTTTTTCTCAACTACAACTGCCTCAATAGTGTCGCCTGGTTTGGCAAAGGAGGAAATGTCAGTCACTTTCTCCCAGGAAATTTCAGAGATATGGATTAAGCCTTCTACTCCCTCGACTTCACAGAATATTCCAAATTCCGAAACTCCAAGAACCTTCGCTTTATATTTTTCTCCAACCTTAATGGCATTAAATTTACTCCTCAGCTCCTTCTGAGAAATTTTTAAAACTGAAGCTTTTTGTGATACTACCAGTCTATTTTTCTCCTGATCTACCTCCAAAACCTTTACTCTTATTTTCTGACTTTCGAGTTTTTGAGGTTCATTTAAATACTCGTCGGTCAGTTGAATTTTTGGGATGACTCCACGTATGCCCATAAAATCAATAAAAACTCCTCCTTTTCCATATGATCCGCAAACAACTTCTATGTCTTCTTCTTTTTCTTTTTTCTCCTGTAGAATCTGCCATTTGCCACGGTCAAAAAATTTTTGTAGAGAAACTACTGGAAATCCCTCTCGTGACTCTTCAGATATTACCCTCACAGGAATTGTGTCTCCTGGTTTAAGATAGGGTAGATAAGTTGATATCTCTTTAACCTCTCTATCTCCTAGGACGGCATTTGCTTTTGCTCCGATATCAAATAGGGCTCCTTTTTTTGAGATCGAGATTATTTTCCCCTTTACTTCACTTCCTTTTTTTATATATGGAATAACCTGTTTTTGCAGCAAGAACTCCATGGGGTGCGCAGTTGTTTTAATCATCGTAACTTACAAATATACCACAAGAACTCAAGAATTAAAAGTAAAATATTAATCTATGGAGGCTTTTCCCGGCAATTGGGTGGACTTAATTTTTTTTGCCCTACTTGCTTATTTTGCCCTAACCAATAACGGTTTTGTCAGAACCTTAATTGAGGTCCTGGGTTTTCTTTTTTCATTGACTGTCTCATACAAGCTTTATGGAATTTTGGCAAAATTCTTCCTGGTCAATTTTTCTATTCCCAAGGGGTTCTCATCGGTTTTGGGTTTCTTCTCAGCTTGGTTTATCTCGGAGATGCTATTTTTCTTTGTAGTTTATCGCCTTTTGAAAAATCACTTGGCTAAGATAACTAAACATCCGGCTGATATTATTCTCGGTTTTTTGATGGGGGCTTTGCAGTCTATGGTTATCTTTCTTTTTTTCATCAGCCTTGTTTTTGCTCTTCCTGTGCGAGGACAAATAAAGAAAGATGTTTTAGATTCGAAATCTGGTCCTTTTTTTGTCAATCTGTCTCAGAGATTTGAAGCTGGTCTAAAGCAAATCTTTGGCCAGGCGGCAAATGAAACTCTCAATTTCCTAACTGTAAAACCCGAATCGACAAGTAGTATTGATTTGGGGTTTAAACTCGATCAAGAAAAAGTTGTTTACGACGCTTCTTCGGAAAAGACGATGTTTAATCTCCTCAACCAGGAGAGGCAAAAAGTTGGAGTCAATCAGCTGCTTTTCGATGAAGCCCTACAGTCTGTTGCTAGAAGTTATGCTGCAGAAATGTTCGTCAATGGCTTTTTTTCGCATACCTCGCAGGTTGACAGCTCTGATGCCGCAGAAAGAGCTCAAAGAGCTGGAGTAAGTTATTTTGCCCTAGGAGAGAATCTGGCTTTTGCCCCAGATGTTTATATCGCCCACCAAGGCTTGATCAACTCTGAGGGTCACAGAAGAAACATCTTATCTCCGGAATACGGGAAAGTTGGACTAGGAGTCGTTGATGGCGGAATATATGGAAAGATGTTCGTACAGCTCTTTTCTGATTAATTCCTATAATGTTGAAATATTAGAACTTCTGTGATATATTATGGGGTATTATGGATAGCTATCCCTACTCTTCTCTTATAGAAAAGTTCGTAAATTCTCTGCGTGAACAAGGTAAATCAAACTTTACAATTATTGCCTATAAGAAGGACCTAGAGCAGTTTGTAGGCTTCTTATCTTCCAAGGATGTAAACGATATTCGAGATGTAAAAAAGATAGATATTGACGGCTTTATCAACAAGCTTTTGACTGAAAATTACTCCAAAAAATCAGCCTCAAGGAAGCTCAATTCAATCCGAACCTTCTTTCGCTTCTTAAAAAACAATGAGCTGATTGAACAAAATCCTTCTCTTGATGTCTCTCATCCAAAATATATCCAAGCTCCTCCTCGAATCTTTAGTAAGCTTGAATATAGAGCAATCCGTGATGTTGCCAAAGAAGACCCTAGAACCTATGCCATGATTGAGCTTCTTTTGCAGACCGGTATAAGAATCGGGGAGCTAACAAATATCAGGCTCTCTGATCTTGGCGATAGCGCCCTTCGTATCAGAGAATATGGAAAAAATCCGGCCAGAGAGGTTCCCTTAAACAAAGCTGTAAAAAAAGCAATTTCAGACTACATAAAAATCCGTGATGATATGAAAAAGGGGGAATCCCCGGACGATTATCTTTTTATCACCAGAACGGGCAAGGCTCTTTTGGTTCGAAATATTAGACAAATTATTACTCGTTGCTTTCGCGAGGTGGGAATTGAAAATGCTACTGTCAATGACTTTAGAAATACTTTTATTGCCCATCAGTTGATGAATGGTTATTCAATTGATTACATTGCTAAAGTTGTTGGCCACAGAAGGCTTTCTTCAACAGAGCGATTTTTGAATCTACTTAAAGAGCAGGGAGAAAAAGCCGAAAAACTCGAAGAACTCTAAACTGCTAGGTTTTTGAAAAGCTCGGGGTTGTCGCTGCCTATACCATCTACTCCTTTTTGAATATATTCTTTAATTTCTTGCTTATTATTTATCGTCCAAACCGACACTTTTAGTCCTTCCTTGTGGGCTTTTTCAATATTTTTGCTGTGAACAAATTTATACATAGGGAGTAAATATGAAGCTTTTAATTCTTTGGCTTTTTTTATTGGGTTTGGATGCACAACGTAGATTAATCCTGTCTCAATCTTTTTATCAAGTATCCTGATACTTCTTAGTGCCTTCTCGTGAAAAGAAATTATAACAACGCGTTCCTTTAACTTATGCTTTTTGACCGTGTCCAAAACTTTTTTTTCGGTTCCGTCTTCTTTTAGCTCGATTAAAATTTTTTCAACCTTTTTATTAATAAAAGTTAAGGTCTGATCAAGAGTTGGAATTTCCTCTCCCTCAACTTTAAGTTCCTTGACTTGGGCCAAACTAAGACTTGAAACTCGAGCCTTTACTCCAGCGAGTTTTTTAAAATTTGGGTCATGAAAAATTATCAATTTATCGTCTTTTGTCTGTCTGACATCAAACTCGATTGCATTAACCCCCAGGGCAATTGCCGTTTGGAAGGCTTTGATTGTATTCTCCGGCGCCTCACCCCTTACCCCCCTATGCCCGATCTTTAAAAAATTCCTTTTCACGATTTTATTTTAAATATTTGTCGAAGAATTCAACTGATCTTTGCATGGCGGCGTTGAAATTTAGTGATAAATTATGGTCATCCCCGGAGTAGGTATAAATTTCTCCGATTTTATCTGCCTCTTTGAGTTGTCGGGCTAATTTTTCCGAAAACTCAACCGGAACAGAGGTGTCTGCAGTCCCGTGATGAAGTTGCAGTGGTCCTGAAATGTCTTTTAAAAAAGAGTTGGCGGAGATAGAATTCCAAAAGTCTGGATTCTCCTCCGGTGACCCGTATTTTTCAATCAGTCTTTGTCTCCAACTTGTTGCCCCAGATGGTAAGGGAGGAGGAGTAATACTTCTCCTTCGCCATCTGTAGAGCAGATCCGGATAAGAGGCTACAACTCCTGCCCAGATAACTCCTGCTTTTATATCGCCTCTGATTACCATGTTCCGTAAAGTTATAAATCCTCCCAGTGAATGCCCCCACATGCCAATTCTTTCAGGATTAACATCTTTAAATTTTTTGACTGATGAAACTGCATTTAAAACATCTATTGTGTACCCATTTGAACCATAGGCTCCAGATGGTTCTCCTTGAGAGTCTCCATGGCCCCGATAATCTGGTTTGAAAACAATATAGCCTTTACTGGCAAAGCCATCAACATAAGCAACATAGCGCTCGGTTGTCTGATATTGAGTTGGTGGAATATAACCATGGTTAAAAACAACAACCGGCCAACCTCCGCCAGTTGGCGGATTTCCGTTTGGAACTGTCAAAAGGGCAAAAATTTTTAGTCCTTCGGATTTGTATGAAACGACGTATCTTTGGTAATTGCTGCCCGTTCCCAAATCTTCCTCAATTACTATTTCACTTCCAGAATATTCACCATTTCGTAGGTTTTCTATTGATAGAGGGTCTGCCTCTTGCTTGAGAATCCCGCCCTCATCTTGTAAACTAGGATTATCGGTTAGTTCTTGTACAACCTTCTGAACTGGTTTTTTATAAAAATAAAAATAAAACCCCGCAAGCAAAAAAAGAAGAATAATTATTATTAAGTTTTTTTTAAACATGGGCAAAATTTTATTTTTTCTATCTGTAGTCTTTAGTCTTGTCCTGACCTTATTCGGGATAGATTATTTTAGCCAAAAAAGGCCTGTACCGCAAGAGAATTTAATAACAACTATCTACGTTTCTCCTTCGCCTACACCGTCGGCATTCGTTCTTAAAACTCCTCCCTCTCAAAAAACTCTCGTTAATGATTATCATATTTTCCAAACTTTTAACAATTGTGGGCCAGCCGCTCTTTCTATGACCTTATCGTATTATGGTATACAAAGAAGTCAGGAGGAGTTAGGACGTGAACTTCGGCCCTATCAAAATCCTCAAGGAGACAATGATGATAAATCTGTTACTCTGGAGGAGCTGGCTCAAAAAGCCGAAGAATACGGACTTGTGCCATTCCACAGACCAAATGGCAATATTGAGCTTATTAAATATTTCATAGTCTATGATATCCCAGTTATTGCCCGCACCTGGACCAAACCCAATGAGGATATTGGCCATTACCGGGTGGTCAAAGGCTATGATCAAACAACAGGAGAGGTTATTCAAGATGATTCTTTGCAAAATAAAAACCTAAGATTTTCTTATCAAGAGTTTAATCTTCTTTGGCAAAAATTCAATTTTGAATACTTGGTTTTCGTTCCCAGGGATAAAGTTGAAATTGCCAAAGCTATATTACAAAATGATGTTGACGAAAAAAAAGCTTGGAAAAAGGCAGTAAAAAAAGCAGAACAAGAGCTCGCGACAAATCCAACTGATGTCTATAGTCGTTTTAATTTGGCTGTTGCTTTCTACAATGTTGGCGACTATCAAAGATCGATTGAAGAGTTTGAAAGGGTAGAAAATGCTCTGCCATTTAGAACTCTCTGGTATCAAATCGAGCCGATATTGGCTTATAAAGAGGTTGGTAATTATAACCGTGTTCTTGAAATCACAGATAGAGTATTAAATAATGGGAATCGGGCTTTTTCCGAACTTTATCAAATAAGAGGAGAAGTTTATTTAGCCCAAGGAGGAAAAGATGAGGCCAGGCTGGAATTTGAAAAAGCTCTATTCTACAACCAGACTAAAGAAGGTCTTGCAGAACTCTTAAATTCGATTTAATCGATGGGAAAGAAAAAGTGGTCGGGGCGGGTGACAAAAACCAGTTTTGCCTTGGATTTGGAGAAGGGAGTTTTTACCTGGGGCGACGCCAAAAAAATAGCTAAAAGTCTTAAGCGCTCGGCAGAAGTTAGCACCAGGCGGAAGGCTCCTCCTTTTCAATCTGCAATGAGCATGCTCAATTTTTATATAAACCGTGCCGGCAAAAACTTAAAACAAGATCGAAGAAAAATCCTCAACCAAGCAAAGAATGAACTGCGAAGATTGTTTAATAAATAGAACCCGCCGTTAGGATTGGATGCGGACGGGCATAATGATGTGGAGGAATTCTTTGTTGTCGCCTAACTTAAAGACCGCGGGGGCGTCGGGTCGCAGGATCTCAACCGTAACTTTTTTGGCGCTGGTGTGATTAAGCAGGTCCAAGACAAACTTAAAATTAAAGGCAATTTTTTGCTCGTCTCCTTCAAGCTCGATCTCTTGATAAGTATTATTCTCTTCTCCTCCTTCAATCTTTGGCTTGATATAAAGTCCGTCTTTTTTAAACTCGCAGACGATGATACTTGAGAAATCCCTAGCGAAGACAGACGCAAGCTTGACGTTCTGCAAAAATTCCTCCTTATCTAAAACTGCTTTTGTTCTGTTTTCTGCTGGCAGGACTTTTTCAAACGGCGGAAATTCGCCCTCAATTAGTCTGGAATAAAAACTTTTGTCTGCGATCTCGAACAAAACCATTTTTTCTTTGGTTGAAAAAGTTAGGCTTATTTCTCCTTTTTCATTAACGTGTTTTAAAACCTCTTCCAAAAAATCTCTGGGAATCAGCATCGAAGGAAAAGCTACTTGATTCTTTGTTTTTAACAAAGATAGACGAAAGCCATCGGTTGAAACAACTAGCAGATCCTCATCTTGAGAAACGAAATTGATTCCTGT
The DNA here is from genome assembly GCA_964559705.1 of uncultured Gammaproteobacteria bacterium. GTDB lineage: Bacteria > Patescibacteriota > Microgenomatia > UBA1406 > GWC2-37-13 > CAZLGV01. The sequence goes on from CAZLGV010000001.1 coordinate 322,866, forward strand.
CAAAACCGGTCTTGTGTCATCTGGCGAAGCTGAAAACAGAACAAGTGGTAAGTTTTTTAATAAAAAATCTCCTTTAATTTTCTGTTTTTTTTCGGCTTTCAAGCTCGGCGGCAGAGGAAAGTCTCCAGCCTCCAGAAGCGGAAAATTCCCCCGTGTTTTATCTTTGGTTATAGTTAGTTTTTTGTCTGTTATCTCAAGCTCAATTGGTCCTGTTGGAAGAAAGGTTAAGAATTCAATAATTTTTTTTGGTTCGATAACCGCCTTGAAAGATTGATTTTGTTTTAATTTAAGCTTGGTGTTGAAAAAAGAACTTAGGTTAGTTGCAAACATATTAACTTCTTTTCCCTCTGCTTCAAGCAAAACCCCCTGAAGTGTAATAGCGGAGGACAATTTATTTGAAGTAAATCGAGAGGCTAAAGAAAGACTTTCCAAAAAGTCGTTTTTGTCGAATATCGTTTTAGTCATTTATATATAGTAGTATTAGTAACTGGGGATAAGTGTATAAAAAAAATAACGGATTTTCAAGACAAGATAAACCAAACAAAAAGGCAGGTTGATAGTAGGTGGATACTATGTTGATTCACGTAAGGACAGCCTTATTCGGTCAAGCTCCTGTTTAAAAATAGGATCTTTAACCAGAAGTCTATTTATTTTTTCCACCCCATGAATGATAGTCGTGTGGTCTTTTCTTTTCAAAAGATAGGCTATTTCAGCGTGTTTTAATCCCAACTCTGTACGTAAAAGATACATGGCAACCTGCCGGGGCAAGGCAACGTTATCCGTGCGACTTGGGCCCTTAAGGTGGGACTGCTTGATGTCGTAGTAAGAACAGATAGTCTTAATAATGTCGTCGAGATTAAGACGGTTTGTCTGCCTGTCTTTTTCCTTAGAGCCGTTGGAAGCAAAAAAAGATTCTACTGTTTCAAGGTCTATGGTCTCAGTCTTGCCCAGGGTTTTAGCATAAATCGAAAGAAGCGTTCCCTCCAAGGCTCTTGTATCAGCAACCTGTTCAGCAATTATTTTTGCTATTTCAATATCAATTTCTATATTTTTTTCCTTGGCCTTAATTAAGAGGATAGCGGTTCGAAGCTCAAAATCAGGCGCTTGAATATCAACTATCAATCCTCCGGAAAACCTTGATCTTAACCTATCTTCAAGGTTTTTAATTTCAATTGGCGGTCTGTCAGAGGTAAGTATGATTTGATTTCCTGAGGAAACAATTGCGTTGAAAGTATGAAAAAACTCCTCTTGGACAGTGTTTTTCCCAGCAATAAACTGCACGTCGTCTATGACTAAAAGGTCAAGCCTTCTGTATTTCTTGCGAAAAGCGGAGGTGTTTTTATTACGGATTCCCTCAATAAGTTCATTGGTAAAATGCTCTCCTGCACAAAAAAGAACTTTTTTGTTTTGGTCGGCTTCTAAGACCTTTCTGGCGACAGCCTGAGCCAGATGGGTTTTTCCCACCCCAACTCCCCCATAAAGAAATAACGGGTTGTAAGCATGGCCAATATTGTTAGAAACTGCTTGAGAGGCAGCATAGGCAACTTGATTCGACGAGGAAACAGCGAAATTGTCAAAAGCAAACTTGCCAGATAAGCCTGACTTTTTAAAAACATCTTCAATTGAGGGCTCAAATCGGAGAAGAGGAGCCTCATAGACCCTTTTTTTAGGCACAACAACAATCTCTACCCGAATTTTTTTATGCAGGAAAACTGAGAGACGCTGTTCAATCGTGGGAATTTTCTTTTGCAGGAAATAAGCAAAACCTTGATTCTCGCAGCTCAAAACAATTGTTTCTTCGGTTAGTTCAACCGGGTGCAACTGCTTGATTAGAGAGTAAATAACAGGATTTTTCTCCTTTTCCTGAGCCATGAAACCCAAAAAATCATCCCAAAATGAAGCTAACATGATAAATTGTGGATAAATTATCCACAAATAATAAACATTTCCACAAACTTTGTAAATACCTATTTTTAATATCAAAGAAGATATTTGTAGTACAAAAGCTACAAAAGCCTTTAAACTCGCTGTATTTTTTTATCTACGTACTTTGACCAACTGGTTCTGGCAAAAACATCGTGCGATAGTCCCTCAAAAACATCCCATGAGACTCTTCCAGGATAAGCTGCGGCCAAACTGGCGACCATCTGCTCAGTGGGATTAAGAGGACACACTTTGCTCTCTGAGCCGGAGCCACCCAGTAAGATGAGCCTATTATTTTCTCTTAGAGCCTCATCAAAAGCAGAAGGTACAAACTTTCTGGACAAAGCAGGGACATAACTGAAGTATGCGTTATTTTTCCCCAAATCCACGCCAAAATGAATAAATTCCATAAACTGTCTAAAGGCCTCTTTAAGGTCAAAGCCTTCTTCAGTATCGGGCTTGAAGCTTTTTTCAGAGACAAATTTTTTATAAAGCTCAGTCAGATTGTCAACTCCTACAGGCTCGACCTCCACACCTCTTTCGACCTGTATTCTGTATTTTGGAGCGTATTTTAAAACTAAAGACCCCGCTGAGGCGCCCATAGAAACAGCTGCGATGAAAGCTCTCTCAACCTGTACTCTGTACCCGCGTCTCCCGGGAAGGTAAAATTGGGAAATAGCACCGAGGACTGGTTTTACTGTCTCATCAAGAACTCCATCATGAAGACTTTCCTCCTGCATACTGTCTAGATCGTCTGAACCACCTACACCTATGTAATCAAAGCGAATCACAGGATGATTTGTCACATAAGCTAACCAGCCCGTTGATCTTTGATCAATCCCTCTCTGATTGTAGCTACCCCATCCGCCAGAAGTTATTATTACAGGTTTTCCTTCAAAATATTGCCGACGGTTTGCAAAGATGATATTAACATCCTGTCCCGTATCCTGACTGGTTACGCTGAAGGAATTTCTAAGTTCATAACTTAATTCATTTGAAAAAGGAAGCCTTGGCGTTATATCTGGAGACGTTATCCCAAGCGCATCTGCTAAAAATTTCGCCCCTGCACTTCCTATCAACCCAAACCCTACAGCACTTCCTGCGGTGAACCCAGCCAGCCTAAGAACCTCTCTTCTGGATGGACGGGACGATTGCCTCTCAGCCATAGCTCAAGCAATTATTATACAAGAGAAAAAAGCGATTGAACAATAATAGTGACGCTTTTTGTTATGATATTCTTATGGACAGATATGTTTTGGATACTAATTTGTTTTTTAACATGGAGCCTGGGCTTGGCCTGGGCAAAAAAACCGAAGAAGTTGTTATGGCTACAACCTTAGGCATAAAGAAACTGAAAGAAAAGGCCATGGCGGAGTTTTACATGCCTCCAGCCATCGTCGACGAGCTTTTGAGCTTTTTTGAGAACCAAGAACAGTCCTTTATTAAGGAATTTTTGGCTCAGTTAACCGTCAAGTCGCCTGAGGTATCAAAAGTCGACTTTAGTGCAGCGGTTTTTTACAAGCTAGTGGCTGATATCCGCGAAAGAAGCTATAAAGGTTTAACAATTTCAGAGGAAGAGCTGAAGCGGGCTGCCCAAAGCTTTGTTGGCCAGCCCAAGCTTGACAAAAAGGATTTTGAGATCAAAATCGGCGAATATGTCAAAAATCTGCGCGAGAGATACAGAAATGCGACCCGAGCCGGATTTTTAGACAGCGTTGCCGACCTAGACTTGATTGTTTTAGCCAAAGAGCTTGATGCCTATCTTGTTTCAACAGACGAAGGGGTGGTCCGTTGGGGAAGAAGCTTTGGAGTTAAGGAGCTTGAGGCCTCGCTTCTGGGAAAGAAGCTCCAGGCGTAGGTTGGCGACTAGGCTCTTCTTCTTCGCTTGGCACAAGCCTTGAGAACCAATCAATTAACCTGTCAGTAAAGGTTTTTTTTGCCTCCTCCTGATAAATAATATGCTTGGAAAGAATCTCTACCACCTTTTTTTTTATTTCTGCATTGGGGACTACCAGATAGGCGTGGTAAGAATAAGGAGCATGAGTAACTAAAGTAAGTATTTCATAGCCAAATCTCTTGCTAAAAAAGAAATGATCCAATACTTCCCAACGAAGGTTCACGCCTGCAGTCTCCACCCCAAACTGGTTTATTTTATTAGTCACATCAGATGGCGGGGTTACAGTAAAAACGTAAAAAATAAAAAGCAATGTTAGAGTTGGAATGATTAGAATTGGATCACCAAAAAAGAAGACGATAAGCGAGATAAGAAGCGCCAGGACGAGATAAAACCTGATAATTCTGCCACTGCGTTTGATGTAGGGCCGCAGAGGCGCCACCCAGGAAAAAATAATTTGCGGATTTGTCTCCATGCCTTTATTCTAAATAACCAAGAAACAAGATACAATAACCAAACAATAATTAAATTCCAATCATACAACATTTGGGAAATTGATTATTGAGATTTGTTTGCATCTTGGAACTTGTTACTTGATTATTACAATAGGCTATTTCTCTTGCTTTCTATATCTTATAGTGTTATAATAGCTGCTACATGGAAAACTTTAACAAAGTTCTCTCCTTTATCTTAGGCTTAGTAGTAGTTATTGTCTTCGTAATAGTTTTAAGTAACCGCCTCAAGTTGGGCGATACGTTTTTACCCTTTAAAAACAACAAAGCGAAGATAACAGTGACTCCTACACCTATTCCAACTGAGGCTCAAAAAGAAAAGAAACCCGGGTTTTTTTCAAGGCTTTTTAGAAGAACTACCCCCACCCCAACTCCAGCCAAACAAGTAGCCAAAATTACTCAAACCCCAACCCAAATAACTACCAATAACTATCAAACAGGACAACCAATAGTTAAAGCTACGCCGCAGCCTCAGCAAACAACCAAAGGAGGGGTCAACGGAGTCAAAACTATTCCCTCAACCGGCTCACCAGGAGCACTGCTTCCTCTTTTTGGCTCGTCTGCCCTTCTTGGGTTTTATCTTCGAAGAAAAAAATAAAGACTATTGATCAAAGCCAGGAATTTTAAGGATTTGAGAACCAATTAGATTAACAAGCAAGATTGCAGATAGTGTAAACATTAAGCCCACGACCGCCCCTAAAATTAACCTTTTTCCATAATTTAATTTTTCAGGATCAGCCCGCGAAGTCAGGACAATAAAAGCGCCGTAAATAAGATAAAGAAAAGCAATTACCCCAGCAGCGCTGAATAAAATATTTAGCAGCGTCTGGATTGGGCTGGCCGCTGCTCCCTCTGTGGTAAAGCCTCCTGCCAAATCCGTACTCAGGCAGCCGATAATCGTATAATGACGTCCCGGAAAAGGCGTTGGCTGCAAATTATTTTCCTCATCAACAATTTTCAAGGTTTCGTTATCTTCGGGATTGGTTGAGGAGATTCCAGGATAAAGACAAGCTTGACATGATTTCCAGTTTGCTGGAGGCGTTGCCCCCAGACAATAACCACATAAATCGCAGGTAGCATAGCGGGGCTCTTGAGCCGAAGACTTGAAGACAAATAAAAGTGCGACAAAGGTAAACAAAACAATAAAGATTATTTTCCTCATGGCTATTCCTAAGTATAATTAATTATAATAGTAGAATGCGCAAATTTATTCTTTTTTTGGTTTTTTTGGCCTTTTTATTCCTCCCCTTAGTTTCAATAAGGGCGGATGAGTTGGACGATATTACTAAACAATTGGATGCCCTTAAGGCTGATTTACAGAGTAAGGAAGCAAATTATCAAAAGCTAAATACACAACTTGAGGGAATAAAATCTCGAGTTTCTTTTTTGGAAAAAGAGATTGTTGTCAAAGAGCAGGAAGTCAAAAAAGGAGAAGAAGTTTTGTCCTATCAGAAAAATCTTCTCAACGAGAGGGCTAAGTCCTACTATAAAAATATCAATAAAAGTGCCATCTCTCTGGTTAGTCTTTTGGTTTCAGATAATTTATCCATCTCTTTACAAAACTTTTTCTATCAAAAGACAGTAGTTGATCAGGATAGAAATGCGATAATAAAAATAGTTTTATACATAAAAGATCTCGAGGAGAAAAAGCAAGAGCTACAGAGTGAAAAAACAAGACTAGCCAGTGTTAAAGAAGAGATTGATAGGCAATCAAAAGTTTTGGCCGGGGAAATTTCAACCACGAAGCAAAAGATAGCTGAATTATCAGCCAAACAACAATCCTTAATTGCATCCCGTCTAGCTAGTTTAAATATTCCTCGTTCCGCTGGAACATCACTAAGAGGCTGTTCTGATGACAGAGGGGTTGATCCAGGGTTCAGTCCTCGGCTGGCATTTTTTACTTATGGAGCCCCCCATAGAAATGGACTTAATCAATACGGAGCTTGGGGAAGGGCAAAATCTGGACAAAATGAGGAACAAATACTCCAGGAATATTACCCCAATATGAGTTTAAAAAAAGACTATGACCAAAATACCCAGATTAATGTAGACGGACATGGAACTTTTTCAATTGAAGATTATGTGAAAAGAATTTATGAGATGCCAGATTCCTGGACAGATAATAATTCCTCGGCCCTCAAAGCTCAGGCTGTTGCCGCCAGGACTTATGCTCTAAATTCACAACAACGAAATGGTCATATTTGTACCACAGAAGCCTGTCAAGTTTTTAAACCCGAACCTAAGGGTGGGAATTGGGAGCAAGCAGTTAATGCAACAGCCGGCTGGGTGATGATGGATGGTGGAAGCCCAGGTTTTACTCAATACGCCTCAACCCACGGAGGCTATGTTAGAAATCTGGGCAAATTTGACGGTTCAGGCGGAAATCCTGGAGGTTTTGGAGACCTCAATGAAAGAGCCTATGATAAAGAATCGCCCTGGTTTTACTGTGATTGGGGAGCAAGAAGTCAATACAGTGGCACTGCTTGGCTTAAACCAAGTGAGGCAGCTGATATCGTCAATGTTATTCTTCTGGCCAGAGCTGATTCTTCAACCGGAGAACATCTTTATCAAACTGATAAACCGCATCCTTATGGTGGAGAAATCTGGAACGAGGACAAGGTTAAACAGGAGCTGCGAAGCAGAGGCGGGAGCCCCTTCAACAGCGTATCAGATGTTTCTGTCGGCGTTGATTTTGGCGGAGGGACAACAACTGGGGTTACTGCCTCAGGTGATGCTGGTTCGGTAAGCTTTTCAGGGGACGAGTTTAAAAACTGGTTTAATCTGCGAGCCCCTGCCAACATCCAAATTGTCGGCCCCCTCTACAACATCGAGAAAAGATAGTCCCAAAGCCCAGCATTAACCGCCCCGGTTAAAACGGGCCTTGTTAATTAGGGATTGAATGAGGATTGTTAATCCCAGAATGATTGCGAAAAACTGCCACCAGGTGAAGATTTTAATATTCATAAAATTCACAAAAGCAATTATTAGCCAGAGGTGAATAAAGAAAATATTGTAGGAGTGAAGACTAAAGTAATTAATCACCTTTTCGAAAGGTTTAAAAACGTTTTTAGTCGAAAGCCAGTAAATAAAAGCCGTTCCCAGCATTCCATAGGATAAATAGTAAAGATTAGGCGGGTATTTGTTGGCGATGAAAACTAGACTTTTTCCAAAGCCTGCGAGATAAGCCCTGGTGATTATAAAGATTATAAAGGTTATAACTATTATAAAAGCGTAGCTCCAGCCCCGCCTTTCGTACTTGGCGAAAAACCAGGAGAAAAGAATAATCAAAGACCAAGGCAACCACATAATTAGCTTGTAGTTGAATGGCCAACTAAAACTAAGAAGTAAAAGCGAAGAACTAAGAGCAAGAAAAGAAAAAATAATAAAAATCACCTTTGATTTACGCCAAGAGATAATCAAAAGAAGAGTAATTAAAAACATGTAGACGAAGAGGAGTATGGCCCAGTTTATTTCCTGTCCTGGAGAAGTTAAGGTAACACTTTGTAGAACATCTTGAAATTTAATCCGTGAGGCATCTTTAATTAAAAATATCAAGTAATAAAAAATTAGAAAAAAGTAATAAGGCGAAAGGAGTCTTTTTAGTCTTTTTAAGGCATAAATTGTAAACCCATCCTGTTGAAGGGATTGTTTTTTGACAAAAAATAAATAGGTTGAGCAGAAGACAAAAACAGGCACTGCAAATTGTCCCCAGTTCCAGATAAAAAAAGCAGACCGATCATTCAAGAACCAAGAAGTTATATGGACGAAGATCATGGATAAAATACCAAGTCCTCTTAAAGTATCAATATTTTCATTTCTTTTCATATAATTTTTCTTATATAGGCAAGAGCTTTTTCACGCTCCTTTTTGAATATGTTAAGCACTTTTACCCTAAGTTCTTTGGGCAAAGTATATGACGAATGGATACCAAGATACTCTTGTATTAACTCCCCTTTTCTTTTTTCTGCTTCTTTAAGATATTTTTTCTTGAATTCGCTGATCAGATCTCCTTTAACTCCATTTCTGTAGGCAAGAAAAAATGACAAAAGCTGTTCGTCTCTGCCCAGGCCACTGCTGCCAAAGAGTCCCATGAATTTTCTATGAGAAAAAAGAGGGTAGAGCTTTTTCTTTTTTAGACTTAACATGTCTTTGTTTTTAAAACCTACTTTAGCTGGGTTAATATTAAGTCCTAGAAAAAGGATATATAAACGGGCACATTTTTCACAAACTCCACACCATCTGTTTTGTTTAGCCTCTTTGATAGCATAGGAAAAACAGGACATCTGAAATTGAGCGATGTCGGGATAGCGATGGTGAAGAATATAGAGAATTAGATGATCATGCAAGGGTTCAATCAGACTTCCTATATGAGTTTTGATAAAGAAGGCCTTAGGGAAATCTTGCTGGAGTTGCATCCCTGGAACACTTTGTTCAAAAACAGGATTTACCAGGTAGCCCTCATCATCGGTGATAGAAAAATTGCAGGTTTGCTCGTTGCCGATAAAAAGATATTTGGCTCGATGATAGAAGAAGTAAGGTAATAATATAAAGACATACTGGGATAAAATTAGATCCCAACCCCAATGGAATCCCTTCCCCTGCCGAAGTCTGCCAACTGCCAACTTAAAAAAATCCACTTCCTCACCGCCTTTTTTATAAAATTTTTCAGCCAGTTTTTTTTTGTGCAAATTTTCATAATTGCTTTGGGGTTCGTGAATAAAAAAAGGAATTGTTTTAACCCCCAGTTCTTCTAAAAGGGCGTAGGTCAAAAGACTATCTTTGCCGAAAGAAAAAAGGATCAAGGCCTTCTCCTCAAGCTTTCTTTTTAATCTTTTCCCGCTGTAGTAAAAATTGAGACCTTTATATTGCGTTTGGGATGTAGTATTAAAAAAATTCTTTAAGATTTGGGATGTTGTTATATTTCTGTTTTCAAAAATATTCATGGGCAAAGAAAATAAAAGCAATTTTGAAAACACAGATTCGACTAGGGGATGTGGAAAATGATAAGCGATCTTTGTTTTGCGAAGATAAGGTAAATGCCAAGTTGCAAGAAAGGCTGCAGCATCAGCAAAAGGACGATGGAGCGATTTGGGAAACTCATCCCAGATATAGCGGGGATAGTTAAGAGTATATTTTTTCCCCAAAACTTTTATTTCTACCCCATCGCGGACAATTTTTCGAAATACATGGAGAGTTTTACTCATTTCCGCAACCAATTATATACAATAAATTTTTTTAATTTGTTATAATGAGAAAATGTCTGTAGCGGCAGTCACACATCAGAATTTCAAAAGCGAAGTTTTGGATCAGAAAGGCTTAACTTTTGTTGATTTTTATGCAGATTGGTGTGCGCCCTGTAAGATAACCTCTCCGATAATTGAAGAATTATCAAAAGAGTTGAAAGATATAAAATTTGTCGAGGTTGATGTTGATAGTAATGCGGAGCTGGCTCAACACTATTCTATTTTCTCCATTCCCACCTTCATGATTTTTAAAGATGGTCAAGTCGCTTCACAATTTGTTGGGGCTATGGGCAAAGAAGGCTTCTTAAACGAAATTAAAAAGGTTACTTCCTGACAACTCTCATTATTTTCCCGTGGACTTTTTTTAAGGCCAGGTGCATTGTTTTTAGAATATAGATCATAAGTTCCGCCAACCAGCGAAAAGACGAAGTGATCGGTTGATGTAAACCTACAATTATTTTTTCATCCGAAAGTGGAAGTTTGACGTTTTGATAGGTAGGGAAGGTTGTTGTTTGTTTGGTTTCTACTCCCATCTTTACAAGATCCTCGGGAACCTCAATATTTTCCGCTCTATGTTGGACAAATTCTAAAACTTCTTTTTGGGGTTCGTGTTCAACAACCCGTTGAATTAAAAGCGGTTCTGGTGAAGGAGAAGTTGGCTCAACTTCTTTGGCTGAAGATCCCTGTTCTGATGCGGCCTTTTCTTCCCTGTGCTTTTTAATTAAATATTGTATGTCTGTATAGTTTTGTTGCTGCATATAAACATTATAGAATAAAACTCCAGTCCTGCGAGTGTCCAATTCATACCACGATCGTATATAAAATTGGCTACTAACAGATTGCTTCCATGCCGCAGGAAGGACACTGAGTAGTTCCTTCTCCAACAATGATTGGATGTTTACAGCTTTCATTTTTACCTGGGCAGTGAAAGTGTGCGGCAGAGGGATTTCCACAGTGGCATAAGTTAGGGTCGTTTTGAGCTTCCTCTTTACTCAAGCCTTGAGTTCTAAATGCGGTTTCAAAAATTGATTTGAAATTGAATTCAAGATTATGCAAATCATCGGCTGTTCTTATTCCTACCGCAGAACAACCATATAAAACAACAAATTTTTGATTTCTACTCCTTGCTTCTCTTAGCGCCTCTCTTATTTCATCAAGGTAGGTGTTTCTTCGGGTCAGAGAATCTGGATCCGGCCCAGTATATTTCTGATATGAAAAATTGACAAATTTATCCCTAAACTCAAGCAGTTTAATCATTTGATCTTCGAATTCTTGCGAGGTGAGCTCTTCTTCGATGCCAGTTAAAATCTCTCCTAAAGTATAAGGTTTGGGATTGGTAAAACGCTGCCGATCATAGATTTTTTTATTACCCCACTTTCTTTTTGCCTCTTCTGAAAATTCTGCAAAAGTTTTATGTGTTCTTTTAGGATGTAAAAGATCTACATCCAAAAAAACGCCGAGAGGGAAAATTTCCTCATCAATTTTAATATCAAAAGCAATATCGAAGTCATTAGGTTGGACTATAACCGGATACAATCTCCCGGTATCATAATTGGTCCCTCTAAATCTTCCTTCGCCCGCAGGTCCGGGAGACGAGTACCAGATGACAACCTCATTTTCTTTGCCGTTTGTTTGTAAGTCTTGTCGTGTCTCGCGAATTCTGGCTCGCAACTCCTCAAACCCTAACTCTGTCAGTCCTCCCCTTTCTTGCGGATCAATACTCATTCTAAATAAAGGATGCTTGTAAGGTAGAGTGTAAAGATCTTGGTAATAAATTTGCGAGGTAGAATAGGGAACATCATCTAAAAATTCTCGCCTGTAAGCAGTTTTACTTCTTTGATGTTCAAAGTCATCAATATCAGCACCAAGTTGTCCAAATTCCAAAACCAACGCATTTCTTCTTTCTAATTCCGGTTTTATATCAACGCCAAATTTTTCAAAATCAAGATTGTATGTTGGCTCCCTTTCGAGTACTGCTGTTTGCATATTTTCCCTGCTCGGGGCCCCACTTCGTCCTGATGAATATCAGGACTTCGAGGGGGAATCGAAGTGCTTAGATGGTTGTCGGGCTCGTCCTAAATGGGCTTACCGTTGCGGCACAGCCACGGAGTTCCTGCCCCTCCGAAGCTCCGTTAGGAGCGAAGGGGGGTCACCGTGTTCCCCATCTCAAGCAAATTTTAAATCAATGCTTTAATTTTAATACTGCAAATTTTTTTGTCAAATTTTCAAGAAGTCTGTATCCGTAAAATAAAGATAAGGTGTAAAAAAGATCAGACAAAAGAGTGTTTTTGAAAAAAGGCAGAGCCAGAATATATGATTGCATTAAGCCATTGATATTTTTGGGATAAAGATCTGTTGAAAACCAAACGCCAAAGTTGGTGACTACAAAAAATAAAACAGATGAGATCAAGGAAGCCAGAAGAAGATTTGTGAATTTAATTTTTTTAAGCTGCATCCCGACAAGAACAATCAAAACAAGGCTTCCATAGACATAAGGTATGGTTGAATGCAGGCCTAAAAAGAGGTCGCTGATAAACATGGCAGCAAGAGGAATTAGAAAGGCCTGTTTTTTGTTGAGTGTGGCTCCTGAAAAAAGGGCAACGCCTCCTATCGGAGTAAAGTTCGGCGGGTGAGGGACAAACCTAGAGAGAATAGCCAAAATAATAATTGCTGTTCCAATGGCAATTTTTTTCATACCCAATAATAACAAATTATTTAACCGGTGGGGAAGAGGTTGACGGCTAGTTTTTTAGCTTCTTTGAGGATTTCTTCAAATTTTTCCGGAACTAAAGGCTCTTTCAATTTAAAGCCTTTAACTTTCTCTCCCCTAGCAAAACGTTGCAAAACTGTAATCACATTTTGGTGCTCGATTGGCAAAAGTTTTTTTTGCACTTTTGTTGTTGTTGTAATTAATCTTTCTGGTTTCTCCCCAAGTTGCTGAATAGTTATTGGTTGGTGCAGTGCGGGAATGGGTATTTTTATCAGGCTTATTAGTTCTCCTCGATCAAACTCCTCGGTGACAAAATGGATTGTTGAGGCAGTCCAGGGATGTTTTTCTTGTGTTAGCCATTCATAAGCTATCCTAGCACAAACAACCCTGGTGACATACATTTGTGAGCCACCAAAGTCAGACCTCGGCGGGTCAAGTGGGCCTGGGTGCTGGTTGATTATTCTGTTTTCGTAGTGATCCACAACCTCCTTGGGTGTTAAGGGGAACCAGCCGTTTTGAGAGACAAGATCTATTTTATATTTCTTTAAGACAGCAAGCAGGTCATCTTTTTTAATATCAACAACCAGAGTTTTAACTCCAAGTCTTTTGGCTTTTTCTATACCTTTGGCAGCGGGATTGCTTGAGATAACAAGCGTAGGCTCAACGTTTTTAAGTTCCCCAGATTTACAGGCCCTTATCACGGCCTCTGCCGTTGTCCCCGACCCTGAAATAAGTAGTGCTAATCGCATAAATTTATTATATCATTAGACTTTTATGACAAGCCATGAAAGACTAGTTCAGGTGTATTTAAAAGAGGGACCTCCTCCCCTGGACCCTGTTCAAGTCGAAAGACGAAGTGAGAGCTGGGTCTGGGACTTAGCAACTCACTTTAGGTTTATGCGCTGGGTTTATTCTGCAATGCCAGAAAGATTAAGAGATGAAACGATGAATATCATTCCAAATAAACAAATGTTTTATTCAGGAGGAATATTTTGGGATGAACCAGGCTGGACTGATCGGGCGTCTATATGGAATATTGCACACGATGCTGTAATAGTAAAAGTGCGTCAAGATTTAGGACTCCCAGAAGAAGGAGCTCTGCCAGATATTACAGAAGAAACTAGACAAGCCTTCCACCAACTAGCCAGCAGTCATGATGCCTATGAAACAGTTATGGCGGCACTAACTAAAATTCCACCAATCGCTAAAATATCAGAAATTTTTGTAGGCACAGATAAACCTTATGCAAGACTTTATATTGGGACCTTTCTTCGGGAGGCAAGGGTAGATGTTGGAAGAATACTATATCTAATTCATTATAGTTTGGTTTGGCCAGCTATATCGGAAGCAATTATGGAAACAAACGATATTACAGACGAAGAATGGGCACAAATTAACTTGTTAAGAGAAGCAATCAAATCACTAGCAGATGAATTAGGGATAACCTTTAAACCATTATTTCATGTAGTGGAGCTAGGGCCTGATCCGAACGGGTGAAAAGTTTTATGCTAGGGAAAATTCTCGGTGGTTGGTTTTAGCGCCCTTGGGTACAATTCCCGAAACGCAGTGGAAGCAGCCGCGGGCTTTTTCAACAGAAGAGCCAGCTGGCACACCACCGATGGTTGAAACATAATCGTCAAGTTTCTGAAAACTAACTCGAAGTTTCCCAAGCAGCGTTTTATCCTCCCAGACCAGCCACTCCGCCAATCTTTCTTCATAAGGTCTAGAGCCTTTTTTTTGCATTAGTTTGTTGTAAATGAGTTCTTGTCTGCTGGGAAAATCAATTCCCCAAAAGCAAGGCGCAACCACCGGCGGAATGCCAACCATCAGCTCAATCCTTTCCGCTCCCAGTTTAAAAAGAGCCAGGATCAGGCCCTGAGTGGTAAAGCCTCGAACAATTGAGTCATCAACCACAATAATCTTTTTGTCGCGGATTAGTTCAGGAATAAATCGATACTTTAAAAATGCAGCCTGTATTCTCTCCTCTGGTGTGTGCGGTTTGATGAAACCTCTACCCTTATAACGATTGACATGAATAACCTGAAGAAGTGGAATTTTTAATACCTTCGATAAGCCTTCTGCGTAAGACCAACCAGATGAAGGAACTGGGGTGACAAGGTCTGCTTGCGGATGATATCTTTCGGCCAATTTTTGGCCAAGAAGATCGCGTATTGTGTGATTTGTTGCTCCAGGTCGGGCCAAGGAAGCAGCATCGGCAAAATAGCTTTTTTCAAATGAGCAAGCTGCCTCAGGCAGATATTTGGTTCTTTTGTCTCGCCAGATGATATTTAAGCCATCGGGCTTTATCTCTGCCAAGACTCCTCTGGGAAATGAATCAATAAATTTGGCTCGCAGAGCATTCAAGCCCACGGTTTCTGAAGTAACTGCTGTTCCAATTCTTCCATTGTGCTTTATTTCTCCAACCTTAAGAGGTCTGAACCCCCAGGGATCAGAGGCCACAAAAAGTTTATCATCGTTGGTCACAAAGAGAAAAATATAGGCACCGTTCAGCCAAGATAAAACATCAATTACATTTTCAATAAATGTTTCTTTTTTGCCAGCGGCTATTGCCTTGCCTACCCCGTAAGTGTCACTATTTGGCTCGCCAGTTTTGAATTTTTCTTGCCAGCGGACTGTTCCGTTGTGCTCTATGGCAAATGAGAACTTTTGATGTTTGAAAAAAAAAGGTTGGGCGTTTTTGATGTATTCTCTAGGGTTATCGCGTTTGCCTGCAGTTGAATATCTGGTGTGGCCTATGGCAACAGAGGCTGCCGGTAGATCAAATATTTTTCGGTTGGAAACAGCTTGTGGCCGAAGACCCAGACCCTTAACTACTCTAACCTGGCCTTTTCTAGTTTGGGCTATTCCCATGGCCTCCTCACCTCGGTGTTGCTGGGCATCGGTAGCGTCAGCAACCATCAGATTGATCATTCGATCGGCTTTAAACAGAGAAATTCCAACTAGGGAGCAGTTATGGCCAATAACAGTTTCTTTTGATGAAGATTCACGTCCCCTCATAACTTATTTTATCACGTTAAAATCTCTTTGTCTTCGTATTTTCGAGCCAGCATGAACAAAAAGTCTGATAAGCGATTAAAATATTGCAAAATAATTTTCGAATTGCCAATTTTCGAATTTTCAAAATAAGCGACAACTCGTCTTTCCGACTTTCGACACAGAGTTCTTGATATTTGCAATAAACTGGCGACTTCTCCCCCTTGGGGTAAAATAAAACGACTTAGTTTAGGCAGCAGGGACGTTAATTTATCAATATATCGTTCAAATATTTTTACCTGACTGTTGAGACCTTTTAAGTCAACCTTGGCATTAGATAAAAAAGCCATGATTTGATAAAGGTCTTTTTGGATTGATGTGAGGAGACTAATATCGCTTTTAACTTTCAGTTTTGCAATCACTAATCCAAGGTAGGAAGATAATTCATCGGCGCATCCGTAAGCCTCAACCTGCAAATCAGACTTACTAACCCTTTTGCCGCCAAACAAAGAAGTCATTCCCTTGTCCCCAGTTTTGGTATAAATCGGCATAAAATTGTAGAGATATTATAACTGGTTATAAAGATTATAACGTTTATAATAAATCGCTTAGCCGGTTAGCACTAGCATTCGGAGTGGCCGCAGGAATAACACTTGGCGCAGCCTTCTTCGTGGGCCAGGGTTGCTTCTCCACAACTGGGGCAAATGTCAAAAAGCTCCATATCCTGTTGAGGAGTTTGTCCCATTCCCGCACTGGATGATTGGTCTTGAACCAGGGTCGGTTGAGCAACCTGACTGACCAATTCTGGCTGACCTGGCTGTTCAGTAGGTTTAGCTTGTCCATTAGTTTCTGCAACAGCTTTGTCTTTGGCATAGCCATTGAGTCCATAATGCATGGAAAGAACCTTAGCCACCGCGTCAGGCAGACTTCTGACCCTCTCTTTGCCAAAGCCCATTGATCTGGCTCCACCTATCCCTTCAAGCTGTTTAACAATATCTTTTATCCTTTCATGAGGAGGCAGATGTGAGGAATACCTGAGAGCCAGAGAAATAATTCTACCCAAGCCCTCGGCCATAGCATAAAGATCTGATCCTGCTCTACCCACCCCGTTTATAAATACTTCCAAAGGTTCGTTATTACCATTAGTATTTATGGTGATGTAGGCTGTGCCAACCGGAGTCAGCATTCTGTAGGTTGCACCGTGAACAACCATAGGTCTGGGCTTAATATGAAACATAGGCTGCTTTTCTTCTTCCTTTTTCTTATCTTCATCTTTGCGCTCCAAAACACCGGGTCGAGACCCCTCTCTCATATAAGTAACACCCTTACAGCCAAGTTTGTAGGCAAGATTATAAAGCTTCTTAACATCCTCAACGGTGTGAGTGGCTGGCGCATTGACTGTTTTTGAGATAGAGGCATCAACATATTTTTGAATTACAGCCTGGACTCGAACATGGTCTTCAGGCGTAAGATCGTTGGCTGAAACAAACCAGGCTGGGCGTTGCAACTTTCCTTCATCCACTTCTTTAGCGTGTTTTTTATACCAATCTTCATAAAGATGGTGTCGGATCACGTGCTTACCAAGTCTATCTCTTCTGATAAACTCAAACTCATAAACAGGTTCCATGCCTGATGTGGTGTTGGCCATTAGAGAAGTTGAGCCGGTTGGGGCTTGCATCAAAAGTACAGAGTTTCGAATTCCTTGTTTTTTAATGTTTTTTTGGAGTGGTTTTGGTAGTTGTTGAACAAATAAGCTTTTTGAGAATGGCTCTGCCTTGAATTTTGGAAAGACCCCTTTTTCTTTAGCTGCTTCAACCGAGGCAGCATAGGCCTCATCTCGGATTATTCTATAAACCTTGTCGATAAATTTTAAGGCCTGATCAGATCCATAGCGAAGATGTAATTTTATCAAGGCGTCTCCCAATCCCATTGTCCCCAGGCCAATTCTTCTCTCACCGTTTAATTGAGTTTCTCGAATCCCCTCAAATATATAGGGATCCATGTCAACAACATTATCCTGAAAGCGAACAGCGGTTCTGATAATTTTCTTCAAAGCTGCAAAATCGAACTTGCCTGGTTTGTCAATGTCTTTACCCTTAACCAAGGAGGAAAGATTAATTGATCCAAGGTTACAAACACCCCAAGCAGGCAGCCCCTCTTCTCCACAGGGATTGACACAGTTTATTCGGTTCCAGTAGTAATTGTTGTGCCATTTATTGTATCTCTCCATAAAGACAACCCCTGGTTCTGCAGATCTCCAGGCAGCTTCGGCAACCATATCCCAGAGCCTTCTGGCTTTAACAACCTTTTTGACAATAACCTTCTTACCCATTTTTTTCCAAACTTCAAGATCTCCGTCCCATTTCTGGTCGTATTCCGGGTCATCAAGATCAGGGAAGACCAATGGCCAATCAGCATCTTTTTCAACAGCCTCCATGAAACTATCCGAAACACAAACAGAAAGATTAGCTCCAGTTATGCGGCCTAAATCCTGCTTAACAGTAATAAATTCCTCAATATCAGGGTGCCAGTCCCAAAGCATAAGCATAAGAGCTCCTCTTCTGGTTCCTCCTTGTTGGATAATGTCTTTGGTTGCCAAAGAAAAAAGTTCGGCCCAGTTGCAGACTCCGGATGAAAAACCATTAACTTTTTTAACCCGAGACCCTTTTGATCGCAAAGAAGAAAGATTAATTCCTACTCCTCCGCCGTGGGCCATTATCTCAACCATTTGTTTTAATGTTTCTAAAATACCACCACGTGAGTCTTGGGGCGAGGGAATGACAAAACAATTGTAGAAAGTTACAGAATAACCGGTTCCTGCGCCGGCCAAAATTCTTCCGCCCGGAACATATTTGAAATCCTTCATTGAGTTATAAAACTCTTTTTCCCATTTCTTTTGCGATCTTTTCTTCTCAACAGAAGCCACAGCTTTGGCCACTCTTCTCCACATCTCATTAGGAGTTTTCTCCACAGGACTACCCTTTTTATCTTTTTGCGAATATCTATCTAGAAAAACCTTCTCCGACACTCCAGCAAGCTTCATATAATAGTTATAAAATTTATAATTTTTATCCTAATTTCTTTAGTTCTTTTTCGAAATCTTCCAAGTCGACAAAGCGCCGAAAAACTGACGAGAACCGGATATAAGCTACCTTGTCAAGTTTCTTCAAGTGTTTGGCAACCATGTTACCGACCGTGGTGCTTTCAATCTCGGTTTGGTCGCTTTGTTTCAATTCCGACTCAACTTGATTTATTATTTTTTCGATCTGTTCTGCAGTCACAGTTGTCTTTCCGGTCGCCTTAACAATTCCCCGTCTTAGTTTTTCAACATCAAATCTTTCTCTTCTTCCATCCCTCTTAACTACCAAAATCGGAAGCTCCTCAACTCTTTCATAAGTCGTGAAACGCTTTTCACATTTTGGACATAAGCGTCGTCTCCTTACAACCGTCCCATTCTCAGAAACTCTTGTTTCTATAACTTCGGTATCTTGATTTTGGCAGAACAGACAGATCATTATTGTAAAAGAACTTTATTTTCCAAAATTTTTCTTATATATTGTGTCAATATCAAATCTAAAACACTAAGTGTGGAAATACAAGATGTCAAAATATTATAAAACTATATCAGGTTAAAAGATTAGCCTCAAAATTATTTCTTAAAAAAATTAGTCAGAAAAAATACCAAAATTTTTTTGAACGAAAAAGATTAATTACCTTGTTAAAATGCCAAGTCACAATTTGCTAACGATTTTCGCCCAAAAATTCTTGATTCTTAATTCTAAATTCTTAATTCTCTATTCTAGGCTCTCTAGTGCCTTAATTATACCACAGACCCTACATAAAGTGTCAAGTTAGCTTAATATGGCAATCTAAAGCTCTTGTAGCATATAATCCATCGACAAAAACATTAGTTTTGTTTACCATTCAATAAAAATGTTTTTCAAGGACTTATTTTTTCCAAGAATTTGCCTGAGTTGTGGTTATTTGGGCAGCTATATTTGTCTTGCTTGTCAGCGAAAACTAGTCTTTTTTGATCATGACATTTGCCTTTATTGTCTGAGAAGGAGTTATCTTGGAATAACCCACCCTGGCTGCAGAAGACCAAAGGGTATCGATGCAGCGATATTCGTCTATCATTACAACACAATTCTTAAAAAAATTATAAAGAACATTAAATATAGATTGGTCAAAGAAGGATTCGATGAATTGCTCAAACTCTCCTTCCCCATTATTCAAGATAAACTTTTGAATTTTAAAAGATATTTTGATAGTTTCCATCTTCAACCGATTCCTCTTCATGAAAGAAAACTTAATCAGCGAGGATTTAATCAATCAAAAGTAATTGCGGATTTTATTGGATCTTATTTTGACTATTCATCTCTTGATATTCTTACAAGAATCAAAAACACTGCTGCTCAAGCCCAACTGCCACATGGTCGCAAGCGATATGACAACGTCCGCGGAGCGTTTTCAATAAATAATGATTATAAAATTTATAACAGTTATAACAATATCCTTCTTATCGATGATGTTTTAACCACAGGATCAACAGTTAAAGAAGCAACTAGAGTTATGAAACAAAATGGAATTGAAAAAGTTTATGTTTTTGCTCTTGCCAAGGGCTAGTTTAACTGATATATTAGTCATAGCATGCAGAAGATCTACAAAATAGAGATCTCTTCAAAGACAATACTTTTCACTATTTTTCTTATAATTCTTCTTCAAGTCCTCTTTCTGATTAAAGAAGTTATTTTTTCTTTCTTTATTGCCTTTATTATTATGAGCGCTTTAAATCCTCTGGTCACAAATCTTCAGCGCAAAAGAATTCCCCGCGGATTATCTTCTCTGATTATTTTTGCTATTCTTTTTAGCGCCTTAGGTTATATTTTTGCTTGGATTATTCCCCCGGTTGTTTCTGAAACTACCCTTCTTTTCAAAAATCTGCCCAAGATAGTATCAAATATTAATCCCAGCCTTTCGCAATATTTTGATATAAGTCTGTTGACCAAATACTTCCCTACATTTACCAGTAATGCTTTTGAATTTCTTAAGAACCTTTTCTCCAATGTAATCTTTGTTTTATCAACCATCTTTTTCAGCTTTTATTTTCTGGTTGAAGAAGGAGCTTTAAAAAAATTCATCGCCGGAGTATTTGAAACAAAGCAGGCTTTAAAAGTAACAACCGCAATAGAAAAAGCCGAGAGAAGGATGCGGGCTTGGTTTTGGGGTGAGTTGACGCTAATGTTGATCATCGGAGTTTTAACTTATATCGGACTTTCTCTTCTAGGTGTTCGCTACGCAATTTCCCTGGCTCTTATTGCCGGACTTTTGGAGATAGTTCCAGTTTTAGGACCTGTTTTATCTGCGGTCCCTGCTTTTATCATTGCTTCATCTGGTTCCTACTTTTTGGGTCTAGCGGTTATCGCTCTATATTTCATAATTCAACAGTTAGAGAATCAGGTAGTCGTTCCTCTGGTTATGAAGCGGGCTGTTGGCTTAAATCCGATCGCGACTTTAGCGGCATTGATAATCGGAGGAAAACTAGCTGGTTTTTTTGGAGTTCTTTTGGCAATCCCTATAACCTTATTCGTAGAGACACTTCTGGTTGAATTTTCAAAATCAAAAGAGTGAAAATAGCAGTACTCGGCGGCGGCTTTGCTGGCATTTCCGCTTCATTTTACACAGCTAAAGAAGGACATAAAGTAACTCTTTTTGAAAAAGAACCACAGTTGGGTGGCTTGGCAGTTGGCTTTAAACAAAGCAATTGGGACTGGTTTATAGAAAAAGCTGTTCATCACTGGTTTACCAACGATCTCGATATGCAAAGCTTCGCTAAAGAAATAGGTTTTAATAAGATTATTTTCAAGACTCCACTAACTGCTTCTCTTTATGATAATTCCCGCATTATTCCCTTAGATTCACCGCAGGATTTACTTAAATTCCCCTACCTCCCGATGTATGACAAGCTTCGGGCGGGCTTAGTCCTGACATTTATAAAACTAAGCCCTTTTTTTTCTTTTTATGAGCGAGAGACAGCTCAAGAATTCCTGCGAAAAACAATGGGAGGTCGAGCCTGGGAGGCATTGTGGAAAGATCTTTTTCGGAAAAAGTTCGGTAAATATGCGGGAAATATTGTGGCTTCTTTTATCTGGGCTCGGATCAAAAAAAGGACCAGAAAACTAGGCTATCCTGAGGGTGGATTTCAAAAACTTCTTGATCAGGCCGAAAAGAAAATCAATGAGCTAAAGGTTGAAATTAAGAAAGGCATTGCTGTTGAAAAGATTGAAAGAAAGGGAGAGAAGTTTATCGTTCACACCTCCGAAGGAGTAGCAACGTTTGACGCTATAATCTCCACACTTCCAACCCCGATTCTGATAAAACTAACGGAACAAGTTTTCCCTAAAAATTATTTAGAAAATCTCAAAGGAATAAAATATCAACACGCAATCTCACTAATTATTGAATCAAAAGAGCCATTTTTAGAAAAAGCCTACTGGATAAATATGGCCGATCCTTCAAATCCGATAATGGGAATTTTCCAGCACACGAATTTTATGGATAAAAAACATTTTGCCGGAAATCATATTTTATATGTTGGCAATTACGTCGACTTCGATGACCCGTTGGTTAAAATGTCCGATAAAGAAATTTTAGACTATTATTTACCTCATCTAAAAAAAATTAATCCGCAATTCGTTAATTCGTTAATTCGTGAATCATTTAATTATTTCGTTTTTAAGGGTCCCTTTGCCCAGCCAATTTTTGATAAAGATTTCTTAAAAAGAAAGCCTGATTTTGAAACGCCAGTCAAAAACTTTTTTATCGCCAATCTAGACATGACCTATCCCTATGACCGCGGCACCAACTACGCCGTAAAGCTGGGCAGAGAGGTTGCCAAATTAGTCTAAATTTAATATAATCGCTGCATGAGAAATCCGGAGAGCAGAGCAGGAGGAGTACTGGCTTGGGCTGGAATTGTTGGAGTTTTCGCATTAGGTTTCATATTTGGAAAAGCAACAGAGACTCCAGAGACCCCTACCGAGGTCCCTCCTATTAGTCTTATTATTAGTCCATCCTGTGTTTCTTCTGACAATGTTCTAACCATAAACCCCAATGAAGTAATAGAGAGAGTAAGCAGACATGCTCTTTATTCACAATCAGGGGGAGTCACTATAGACGTCGATAGAAAGCACCGCGTTTTCATTTTAAATTGCGTATCAACAGCTCAAGATAACGGAGGAGACTCTTAAACAACAGGCAGACCCCCTAGATCCTCTTTTTTTACTTCTTTGTAAAGCGGGTTTTTCTTAAGAGCGGGTTTTCCATTATTCTCAACTACATAATAAGCAAAACCTCGCATTTTTTGAACCAGAGAATAATCTGCGTGTCCAGGTAAGCTCACTGGGTCTCTTTCTTCAAAATCAACAGGACTGTTATCGATAGTCACAAGGTAGGTTTCACCGGTGTTGGCAACCAGATGTCCCCACTCAGCCGGTATATAAACTTCACCGCCTTGCTTGACTGGAATTGCCTTAAATTCTTCAACCACATCAGCAACCATTTCTCTCTTTTCATTTTTAACAAGTTTTTGTAAAAGAACAACTCCCTGGCCGTAAACCACCCAATAGGTTTCATCAAGTTTACCTACATGATAGTGACCGTAAGTCTTAATATATTCTCCAGAGACTGTGCCTGTTTCCCAAACAGTAACGTTTTTCTGATCAACTCCCCCTCGGATCATGTAATAATGAATCTCCGGCCCAATACCATTTGGATCCATCAAGACCTCCTGCATTTTTTCATGAGGTCTGGCGGCATAATGTTTTTTTACAAACTTAAAATCAATATTCATATTTATTTTTTATCCCAGCCACGGTTAGGCAAATTTCGCAATTCTTCTGTTTCGTCCGGCCTACCATAATCATCTTCGAGTCTTTCGGTTGTTCCAATTTCAGGGGTAGAAACTTCAATAATGTCGCAATCTGTGATGCCAAAAAGTCGGTGTCGTTGCCCAACCTGGCAAGTATAACCTTTTCCGTACTCAAGTTCTGTCTCAACCAGCTCTCCTTTTTCATCATCCCAGATAAGCTTTGCTTTTCCACTCATCATGTACCAGGTTTCTTGTTTTTTATCATGTCTTTGCAAAGAGAGTCTTTTGCCAGAATCGATATGTAATATTTTTCCCATATATGGTAAGTCAGAGGGTGTCCAATGGATTTCGTAGCCCCAGGGTTTCTCGACTTTTTTCTGATATCCAGTATTCATGTCGACCATAACATGATATTTGAAAATTTTGTATAATTCAAGCTGTGAATAAAAAACACTTTCTTCTTATCCTAAAGTCTCTTCGTATCAATCAGTGGATAAAAAATTTGGTGGCGTTTACAGCAATTGTTTTCACCGGCAATCTTTTTGTCGCCGATCTTCTTTTGAAAAGTATTTTTGCTTTTTTTATATTCTGTCTTCTTTCCTCAGTTTCCTACGTCTTAAATGATATTATCGATTATCCCTATGATAGAAAACACCCGGTTAAAAAATTTAGACCAATTGCTTCAGGCCAGATAAGTATTCAGGAGGGAACCTTCATTGTTTTTACCTTAACGGTTGTTTCGTTAATAGTTTCACTTTTCTTTTCTATTAATTTTTTCCTCCTAGCTTTGGGATTTATCCTTCTTCATCTTTTTTATTCCTTGTACCTGAAACGCTATCCAATTATTGACGTATTTGCGATTTCAGTTTCTTTTATGATGAGAACATATTCAGGAGAGGTGGCAACGGGTTTTCATATTCCTATCTGGCTTATTCTGACTATTTTTTTTGGTTCTTTATTTATTGCAACCGTAAAAAGACATGCCGAGCTGGTTACTCACGGAGCAGAAACCCGAACCTCACTTTCCAATTATAAACTGCACCTGCTTGATTTCCTGACAACTACTTTTGCCACAACTACAATAATCGCCTATGGATCATACGCTTATTTTGAAAAACTTCCAACCACTGCAACAGACCTGTCTAAGTTCTTTTCCCAAATTTGGCCAAGCTTTGAGGCCAGAAAATGGCTTATGGTTACAATTCCTTTAGTTGTCTATGGAATAGCCAGATACGCGCAGCTGTTATATGATAGGGACGAGGGAGAAAGACCAGAAAAAATTATCACCAAAGACAAACCCTTATTGGCAACAATCTTTTTATGGGGAGCCTTGGTAATACTCTTAATCTACGTTTTGTAGCATATAAGCGATTGAAATTTAGAATAAAAGGTATATCATAAAGCAATATGAAATCCGACAACGGTCGAGCTAAGCTCGATGGTAAAAAACAGGCAGTTACAATTGCCATAGAACAGATTCAAAAGCAATTTGGCAGGGGTTCAATAATGAGACTGGGAGAAGCTCCGGTTGTTCCGGTTGAAGTGATCAAAACAGGAATATTCCCGCTGGATATTGCCTTGGGTGTCGGAGGAATCCCTAGAGGTAGAATCATTGAAGTTTTTGGTCCGGAAGCCTCTGGAAAAACAACTGTTTGTCTGTCGATAATTGCAGAAGCCCAGAAAGCAGGAGGAGTTGCTGCTTTCATTGACGCAGAACACGCTCTTGATCCGACCTGGGCCAAGATTTTGGGAGTCAAACTTGAAGACCTTCTAATTTCCCAACCTGATACTGGCGAGCAGGGACTAGAAATAGCCGAGGCTTTGATTCGCTCCGGAGGAGTAGACCTAGTTGTAATTGATTCAGTTGCTGCTCTTGTCCCTAGAACTGAAATAGAAGGTGAGATGGGAGAGGCCCAAATTGGACTCCAGGCCAGACTTATGTCGCAGGCGCTAAGGAAACTTACAGGTGTTGTTTCAAAATCCAAAACCACAGTCATTTTTACAAATCAGATTAGGCTGAAAATTGGAATTTTGTTTGGCAATCCCGAAACAACTGCCGGAGGAATGGCCCTTAAATTTTATGCTTCAGTCAGGTTGGATACGAGAAAAATCGAAACCTTGAAAAAAGACAACCAGGTCTATGGAGCTCGTATCAGAGTCAAAGTGGTTAAAAATAAAGTTGCGCCTCCGTTTAAGGACGCGGAGATGGTAATAACCGCAGATGGAATAGATAGAGAAGAAGGCATTGTTGAGGCTGCGATCAAAACAGGCGTTTTGACTAAAAGCGGGGCCTTTTTGCGAATGGGAGAAAAGCTTCTGGGTCAAGGCAAAGAACAAGTCAAAGAAGAAATAGCCAAAAATGATAAGCTAAGGCAGACGTTAATTCATGAAATAGGCAAGAAATGGACGAAAGATTCACAAAGGCACTAAACCTAAGCTACTTCTATCTCAAATTTAGACCGCGTACAGAAAAAGAGATAACAGAATACCTGCGAAAAAAAGCCAAAAGATTTAAGTTCGATGAGGCTATTATTAAAAAAACTCTACAGTCTTTAAAAGAGGACAGCCTTGTAGATGACAGAAAATTCATCGAATGGTTTGTTGAGCAAAAAGCGGCCAGAAGACCACGGTCAGTTTTTCTGATGCAAAGACAACTTGTAAAACATGGAGTTGATAAGCAGATGATTGAAAAATATTTTGAAGACCATAAAATTAATGAAGAGGAAACAGCCAGACTTGCAGTTAGTTCACGTTTTGCCCGTTGGAAATCTTTAGCCAAAGAAAAAAGATTCCAAAAAGTAGCCTCCTTTTTATCCCGCCGGGGTTTCAACTACGACATCATCAAAAAAACCATTGCTAAATTAGAGGATAAAGATATATAATATACATTATTAATAAGTTTGTGTGAGAAAAATACATGAATAAATTTTTATGCCAAAAACACCTTCACAAATACAACCCGATGAGCTTTTAGAGCTCGAGAAGAATCTTCTTAGAAAAGAAAGTCAACTTGAGGAGAAAGCCAAAAAACTTGAGGAAGAAAAAGCTGCCCTTGAAGAAGCGAAAAAAGAACTTACGCAAAACCTTGAGAAATTGAGTGGTTTAAAAAGCGATGAGGCAAAAAAACTTCTAATTGAAGCTTGGGAAGACAAACTCAAAACTGAAATTGCTAAGAGGCTAAAACAAGCAGAAGAGGAGATAAAAACTAACATCGAAGAAAAGGCAAAAGAAGCGCTTGTTGATGCGATGAGATTTGGGGCAACAGATTTTGTTGCAGAATACACCCTGTCTACTGTAACTTTGCCCAGCGAAGATTTTAAAGGCAGAATCATAGGTAAAGATGGCAGAAACATCAGAGCTTTTGAGTTGGCAACTGGCGTTGACGTGGATCTTGAAGAGGAGGGAGTGATCAAACTGTCCTCATTCGATGCAGTAAAGCGGGAAGTTGCCAAAGTGTCGCTGGATAGACTTATCAGAGACGGAAGAATCCAGCCGGAAAGAATTGAAGAGATTGTTCATAAAACAAGGGAAGAGATTGAAAAAGTGATGTTCAAAGCCGGAGAAGAACTAGCTCACAAAGTAGGAGTATATAATCTTCCAAGCGAAGTAACCATGGCTCTGGGAAGATTTAAATATAGATATTCCTACGGACAAAACATGATTTTACACACTCTTGAAGAGACAAGAATAGGAATTGCCCTGGCCCACGAATTAAAAGCAGACATAAATACGGTTAAACTTGGCTGCCTTCTTCATGATATCGGTAAAGTGATCACAGACAAAGAGGGTTCTCATGTGGAGCTGGGAGTAGAATTTTTGAAGAAACACCGTTTTCCCCAAAAGGTGGTAGATTGCGTTGCGGCTCACCATGAAGATATTCCCTTCCCATCAATCGAAGCAATTATTGTCTATATAGCTGATGCGGTTTCAGGCGGCAGACCCGGAGCAAGACATGAAGACTTTGAGGAATATTTGAAAAGAATAAAAACAATAGAAGAGGCTGCCAAAACAAAAAAAGGGGTTAAAGAAGCCTACGCTCTTCAAGCAGGCAGAGAACTTCGGGTTATTGTCGAGCCAAAAGAATTGACAGACGAGGAGGCGGTTATTCTGGCTCAAAAAATTAAAGAAGACCTGGAAGAGAAATTTGATGTTTTTCCGGGTCAAATTAAGGTTACGGTAATTCGAGAATTCAGAACAGAGGAAAGAACTTCAATTTAAAAAACTTCAAATTTTGCGGCTTTTTGTTGTCAGACTGCGTTAAATCTGATATAGATTGTTATAAAAAGATATTTTAAATACGGATTGACATAGAGCCTAAAACGTACTATTCTTACATGGGTTAATAGATTAAGCTAACTCGTTAACTCATTAACGCGTTAACCTTTTAATACAATCTAAAGAAAGGAGGTGAAAAATAAAGAATCATGACTAAAGCAGAATTAGTTGCCCAGGTGGCTAAAAAAGCTGGACTTACAGCCAGAGCTGCTAAAGATGCAGTTTCCACTGTTTTCTCGACAATATCAGCAGCAATGAAAAGAGGAGAAAAAATAGTGGTTACTGGATTCGGAACTTTTTTGGTCCGAAGAAGAGCAGCCCGAAAGGGAAGAAATCCACAAACTGGAGCCGAGATTCAGATCCCGGCCACAAAGACTCCTGGATTTACTGCAGGTAAATCCTTAAAGAGGACGGTTAAATAAAAACGACCAACTCCGCCCCTCGCGAGGGGCGGGGTTTTCTTTATCTATCTATAGTGTTATAATATATTTAATGCGTAGCAAGCTTGTCAGACCAATTATTTTATTTGTTTTTCTGCTTTTAGCTCTTCCGGTTTTTTACCTTTCAAATTATTCACAGTCAATAACTCTTACAGATCAAAAAGTTGTCTATGACCTTCCCTATCCTGGAATTCTGCCAGATCACCCGCTTTACCCATTAAAAGTAAGCCGAGATAGAATCTTGGAATTCTTTACTCGCGATAATTTAAAAAAAGCAAATCTCTATCTTTTGTTTTCGGACAAGAGACTTAATATGGCCCAATATCTGGCTAAAAAGGGGAAAAACGATCTGGCTATCACAACCGCGTCAAAAGGAGAAAAGTATTCTCTAAAAATCCCACCACTTTTAAAATCTTCAAAACAACAGGGAGTAAGTCCGGATCAAGGACTAATAGAAAGAGCAAGATCAAGTAATAAAAAACATAGAGAGGTTTTGGAAACCCTATTAAAAGAACTTCCACAAGGAGAGCAACAGAGAGTCACAGAAATCTTAAAAATTAATCAAACTATTACCAACGACTTGCGGGGTTTATAAGAAGGCCAAAGACGACTCCCAACAAAAGCCAATTCTGCTGCAGAGTAAGCCAATAATGATCAAATAAACCAGTAGAAACAATAACCAAGATACAAGAGACAATAACCAAACTTTTTAAGTGCTCCCTAAATTTGGCGACAAGAAATATAATAATTGCGCTCCCTAGGAATATTCCAACCTCGGATATTAATAAAAGAAAGATATTGTGCACTGGTTGAGTTAAAACGAAGAATTGCTTGGCTATTTTTGCTTGGGCAACAATATAATTCCCCAATCCCACTCCTGTTGCCGGATAAGTTGAAATGACGGCAAGAGAATTTTGAAGCAACTCAACTCTCTTCTGGATGGAATTAGGATCGGTTTGTGCAGATATGAATATTAAACCCAGAAATGTAAAAATTATTATTCTAGACCAGAGACAAAACTTACAATTGATTTTTCTCCAGGAGAAAACTAAATAAACAACCGTTATTAAAATCAAAGTTAAGATGGCAATTTTGGAAAAGGAGAGGAATACAATAAAAGCAGAGCTAAAAATTAGTAGATTTTTAATCAAAGGATTTGTTTTAGTTTTGCTGCTTAAAAAAAGAGCATAAACAAGCAGAAAGAACCCAGCTAAAGAGTTTGGGTGCGAAAAGGTTCCATAGGGCCGAAGAAGCTCTACTCCTTGCAGCGAGGCCTTTGCGATGCCTGACATAGACAACGTTGCGTATCTCTCGCCCAAAAAATAAAATATACCCTGCAAGGAATGCTTATTTACTAATTGCAGGATGACTAAAAAAGCTTGCAACAAAGTCGAGAAAAAGAATCCGAAGAAAACAGCTCGAATATTTAATTTGGTTTTTGAAAATATGGCAAAAATAATCAGCAGTTCAACTATTTTTATGTATCGATATATCGCAATTTGGGGGACAAGGGCCAAGCCAACAGGCAGTAAGAGAAACAACAAAAACGTCAAAAGAGTTTTATTTTTGAAGAAATCAAAAACAGTTTTGTAATTTAATAGCAAAAGCAGCAGAACCAAAATATCTGTTAGATATAAAGTTGGCGCAAGATAATCGACGCGGATTCCAGAGAGGTAAGAGAAAGGGAAAAAGAAGTGTTTGCCAAGTTGGGTTGGCAGAAGAAAGATGAAAAGGAAAAGTAAGACCTGATTAAAGTTAGAAGCGAAGACACCAATTTTTGCGAGTGGGGAACCACGAAGTGGTAGGGCTCCTTTACGAGTCAAAAATTGCGTGTCGAGCGATCTCTTAGAAAAGCCCAAGTTGGTTTTCTTTTTCTTGCTCTTTGCCTTTTTCATTGTCCTGAAAAATTTTAACTTTTCCAAATACACCGTCGTAGCCTGGATCAACAAAAACCCTTCGTTCTCTAACGGTTCTGACTGCTTGCATAAAATCCTTTCCTGCCTTACTTTCGATCTCCTGATAAGTTTTTTTTAACAAAATATCAAACTCTGTGCCCAAAGATGAGATAAGGTTGTCATAATTGGCCAGAGCTTTGGTTGGAGAACCGTGTAACTCCAAAAGTATCTCAAGCAGGGGAACGAGAGAAACAAAAGGGACTCTTCTTTTGTCTTTATCGTAAACGTAAGTTGTTCCGGAGGAGTTTTTGACAAAATTATCATCCTCTAAAGAGGATTTGTGGGCAAGCTGTAGGACTCTATTTTCAACACCAATGGTAAGTTTTTTAGTGCAAACAGGACAGACCATTCCTTTTTCTTTGACTTGCCGGGGAGAATAACGGATATTGCAGTTTCTATGTCCTGACCAATGATATTTGCCTTCCTCTGGGAAAAACTCAATCGTATATCCAATTTTAAGTTTGCTCTCTGGTTTTTGCTTAATAGCATCGGTAATATCAGTGTATGAAAATTTTTCACTTTGCACTTTGAACTTTTCATTCGTTTGTGGAACAAACACTGTTGCCTCACGGCCTAGTTTTGGACCTGAATGGGCGTCGGAGAAAGAAAGAATCGATTTTTGGTCAAGATCCTTGATTTGCCAGTTCATCAGAGGATCCGATGAAAGACCGGTTTCAATAGCAAATATATATTTGCTTTGCTCCTCGAAACATTCTTCTATAGAATCAAAACCAGAATTAGAGCCATATAAAGAAAACCAGGGAGTCCAAGCATGGGCTGGTATAAAAAGAAAATCCGGATCCACAGTCATTGCGATTTCCAACAAATCTTTGGAGGGAATTCCGACAATTGGTCGACCGTCGGCCATTAGATTGCTGCCTCGTTTTTTAAGTTCTTTATTGAATTTATCACTGGCTTGCAAAGAGGGTGAAAAAAGCAAAGCATGAATACGCCTCACTTTCCCCCCTTGTGAATAAATGCTTGAAATTTCGGTTGAAAGAAGAAAGAAGACGTCCTGTTTTTTATCTGTGTTTTTAAGTTTATAGATGCCCGGTTGAGTTTCTTCAAGTTGTGAATCGATTTCTCTAAACCATAAGGGATGCGTCCAATCTCCTGTTGCCACTAAATTTATTCCTTTTTTCGCGGACCAGCTTGAAATTTCGTTTAAATCCATTTTTTGGGAAACAGCCCGGGAAAATCTTGAATGAGCGTGCAAGTCAGCAATAATTTGCATGGGAGAATTATATAACGGTTATAATCTTTATAACAGTTATAAAAAGAGGAGAAAAAGCCAAACTAAACTATAGGATTAGAAAATAGGCTAGTCTGACAGCCCTTTTTAATTTCAGCAAAAACGTGAGCTGTTGGGAAAATTTGTACAAAATGCCACTCGTCGTCCCCCAAAGTTCACAAATGTGGTCTATATTTATAAGCTGATTGAAGATGTGTGATATCTATTCCCTGGGTTAATCTCCTTTCTCTTTGGGCCTCTTTTGAGATATGAATCTCCAATCCCTTGGGTGAATATGTCCAGAAATTGCAGATAGGACACTCAAATTTATATATCATAAAGTAAATCTTAAGGAGGCAATTTAATAATTCCTCAAAAATCAGGTAAGAAAGAGGTAAGAAAAATATTTAGGCGACTCTTCGAAGAGGTGGAGCTTGTTCGGCTGGTTGAGAGATTGTTAGCTCTGGGAAGAAGCGCTCACGTTCTCCAGCAAAAATTTGAGATGCTTGAATAACAAAACGATGATCTGGTCCACCTTCAGGTGTCCATCCACCAGTCAGAGAATGATAGACGCCGTGAGTCATACGAGCTTCAAACAGGCTATTATATTTTCTGTAGTCATTAGCCCATTCGCTGTCTCCCTGCTTCCTTTGTTTTATTCTGTCAAGAAGATCTATCATTTTTTCCTCTGGGCCTGGTTTAGCTTGGAGCTCTTCCACCCAACGGTCAAAGTATGCAGCTAAATCTAAAAAAGCAGCTTCTCCAGCAGTGTATTCACTTCTAAACTCATGGCCTTGGCGAACTTCTTCTAATAGTTTACGCAGTTCTTTCAGGTTTCGTTGGGCTTGTTCATTATCCTCAATGAAAGGGTATTGTGCGATGGTGGTTTCTGCGTCTCCCGGTTCTGCCATGCTTGATAGATCAGCTTCCTCAATAACTTCTTCAACCACTGCTTGGTTGGCTTCTCGCGCTTCCACCTTCACCGGCATGTATATATTGAATGTAGAGGAAATTTGTAGTCCTTGTCAAGGGGCGCATTTTGTGTCGGAGAGTAGTTTTACACTCTACTGGGAGTTTTTTAGAAGGATAAAGTACTATCCATTTTATGCAACGATCGTATATCAAATTGGATAGTATTCGTGCTAGGATACAGGTTCTGATAAAATACTTACATGAAAATATTCAATAGGAAATTTAGAAGAGACTATCAGGAAGTTGAAAAATATGAGGCTGGTATTGTTTTAACCGGGGCAGAAGTCAAATCAATTCGGACTGGTGGCCTGCGCTTGGATGATTCATATGTCAAGTTTCTTGAGGGAGAACCTTACCTTATTAACGCCGAGATTGTCCCCTATAGATTTGCTAAAATCGATAGCGTTGATCCCAAAAGAAACAGAAAAATTCTCCTTCATAACAAGGAAATGGTACGTATCCAGACTAAATTGCGAGGCGCAGGCAGCTTGACTGTAGTACCGGTTTCTTGCTATAATAGGGGTGATCTGATCAAGCTTGAAATAGCCTTGGCCAGAGGCAGAAAAGAAATAGGAAGACGAAAATACGAAAAGGAAAAAGATATTAAACGAAGTGAGCAACGAGAAACTAAAGAGTACATTAAAAGCTAAAAGGGCCATGGCCCTGAGCGAACGAAGTGAGTCGAAGGGGATGCAGGGAATCGACGGGAAATTGCACTTTTACAAACGGTTAGGGCGCACCTATGCGATAAATGGAAAACTTATATGCAGAGGAATCAACTGCATACGCTCCTAGATTTGCTTTTGCATAATCGATGAGCACTCTTTTTAAGTTTTCCTTGATTCAACTTAAAAAGGGAAAACCAACCAAGGTGAGATCTTTTAAGCTTTCCCGATTGGCTTATAAGGTCAAAGACCCATAATCGGCAGTTTACAAGGTTTGATTATTTTCCGAAGTAAACTACAAGTAAAAAATGATCTATCTCTAACTAAACGTTTGTAACCGAGTGTTTTCTCAGACGGGGGTTCAACTCCCCCCATCTCCACCAAAGCCTTATAATAACCTAAACTGTCTATGCTATAATTTCTGGGTGAAAGAAATTAGTCTTCAAGAGATAAGGGCTAAAGTTGATCAATTTATTGAAGAGAAGAAAGCCTGGCATTTTCATTTGTTAACGCCTGCTTGTAAATTTAACAAAAAGGATAAATTTGCCTTTATCTTAGAAAATACTACTGAAAATGAAATCTATGTTCATTATTCTGCTGCTCCGGTCTTAGAACTTGGGAAGGAACTTTTATCACTTTTACACGGTGTAAACGTCCTTAAAAAAGAGAATCAAAGTCAAAAACAATCTCCAACTCTTCAAACTATACTCAAAAAAGCCAGAGAGCTTAACCAGCAGGGGAAATTCTGGCACCATCATATGTTTTTCCCAAATTGCATTTTTAATAAAAATAAGGGCAAATGGGTTATCTTATTTGAAGATCAAGAGACAAACCAGATTATAGAAAGCATTTATAACAGTGAGCCTAAAGAAGACCTAAAACAAATTGAAACATTGTATTATCAACAGAAAACCATAGAATAACTGCATGAAGTTGTTATAATTTCGTGATGAGTTTTATAAGAAAACACCTTCTTCTTATTCTTTTCTTGCTTGGTTTACTTCTTAGGCTTTCCTTGATTTTTGTTGACTATGCTTTTGATGTCAATAATCATATTGTCTGGGCTAAGGATTTGATCGAGAGGGGATTTTCGGGTTTTTATGAAAAGCAGTCCTCGGAAGTTTATGGCACTCTTCGACCTAATTACCCTCCGCTTTCACTCTTCATTTTTTATATTTTTTATCCTTTACAAAAGATAGTTCATAGTGTCGTCTGGTTTCTCAATTTAAATATTCCTATCTTTCCCTCAAATTTGATTTTCTTTATTGAAAAAAAACTATTTCTGGCAGGGATGTTTAAACTCCCGGCAATTTTTTCAGACTTAGGAATTGCTTACCTTGTTTATTTAATTGCCAAAAATCCGCCAGCTGGCGGATTACCCAAAAACAAAAAACTGCATTTAATAGCTTCCTCGCTGGTTCTTTTCAATCCAGCCTTTATTTTTAACAGCGCTCTTTGGGGCCAGATAGATGCAATCCCTATCTTCTTTGTTTTGTTAGCTGTCTATTGGCTATATTACAAAAAGAATTACATTTTGTCTGGAATATGGTTTATGGTTGCTCTTCTGATAAAGCCAACAGCTTTAGTTTTTCTGCCCCTTTTTATGGTTCTGTTCTACCAAAAGTTCGGCTTGCGAAAATCTTTAATTGCTTTAGCTATTAATAATCTCGTCTTTTGGCTTTCGTTTTTTCCCTTTTATAAAGTTGGTAACTTATTGCTTTATCCTTATATGACTTATTTTTATGGCATTCTGCAAACCCAAAGTCTGCCCTATGTTACCAACGGCGCTTTTAATTTCTGGGTTCTGATCACAGGCTTTGCCGGAATACCAGATACTTCTTATAGAATTTGGGGCTATTTAATAACCGGTATATTTTTTATCTTAATACTTATTAATTATCTAAAGTCTAAGGAGCAATTACCAGCTTTTTTTAGCGCAGTTTTCTTAGGAGCTTTTGCTTCTTTTTTATTTCTGACTAAAATGCATGAACGTTACACTCTTCTTCTTTTGCCCTTTTTGCTGCTGGCGACGATTGCAGATAAAAAACTTCTCAAGTGGTTTGTTTTATTATCTGGAGTAAGTTTTCTTAATCATTATCACAGTTGGCCAGTCCCAAAAATAGAAGCTTTTCTTACAGTTTTGCGAAGTCCTATTATATATACATTTATATCCCTGTTTAATCTTTTGTTATTTTTCTATCTTTTATATCGTTTTTACAAAGAACGGGTGAGGGCTTAAATGCCAGGCTACTTTTTCTTTTTTCTCCTCTTTGGCTTTGGCTTTTTCAACAAAAACCCTTATCTCTTGTTTCAACAACTCCTCAAACTCCTCATTTTTACACTGAAGCAAATGATCTTTTAAATTAAACATGAGCTAAGGATATTCCTAAAAGATAATAAGGAAACAATAATCTAGTAAGAACATTGTAAGAAATCTTTACAGGGGTAGGCGTAGTATGTTATCATTTAATTATGATTGATGGACCACGAGGGGGATGCAACTGCTAAAAAAACCACTGTTCGTAATTCTTTTTACAGTCTTCATTGATCTTTTGGGGTTTGGGATTTTAATACCGGTCATCCCGCTTCTTCTGGCTGATCCGAGCTCTAGCTACTTTCTTTTGCCCAAAGGCATGAGTTTATTGCAAGGATATATACTGCTTGGTTTTTTAACCTCAGTCTTTCCTCTAATGCAGTTTTTCTCCACCCCTATTTTAGGACAACTCTCTGACAAATATGGCAGGAAAAAAATCTTGGCAATATCTATTTTTGGAACATCCGTATCCTATGCTCTTTTTGCTCTGGGAATTATTTTGCGAAATATTCCTCTACTTTTTGTAGCCCGTGCCCTTGACGGAATAACTGGAGGAAATATATCAGTGGCTCAAGCTGCAATCGCCGATATAACCCCTCCCCACAACAGAGCCAGGAACTTCGGTTTACTTGGGGCTATATTCGGCCTTGGGTTTATTGCCGGGCCCTTTATAGGAGGAAAGTTATCCGATCCTCACGTCTTGACCTGGTTTTCGGCAACAACTCCATTTTGGTTTGCCGCCATTTTAAGTTTTATCAATGTAATGTCAATTATCTTTGTTTTTCCAGAAACACTTGCTCGGAAAAATATAAATATACATTTAACTTGGGATAAATCAATCAAGAATATCATCAGAGCCTATTCAATGGACAAACTGAAAACACTTTTTATGACCAATTTTTTGTTTCAAGGAGGTTTGGCATTTTTCTTTACCTTCTTTAGTGTCTATCTAATTCGCAAATTCAGTTTTCACCAAAGTAATATAGGAGACTTCTTTTCATATATTGGTTTGTGGGTTGCTTTTACTCAGGCGGTTATAACTAGAAAACTTTCTTCTGCCTTCAAAGAAGAAAAGATCTTAAGAGCAAGTATCATAATAGCCGGATTGGGAGTAGGGCTCTATTTTTTCCCCAGCCTCTGGTGGCAACTATATTTAATCGCCCCTTTTTTTGCAGTTGCCAACGGCTTATCGCAGGCTAATATTCTTTCTTTGATAAGTAAATCAGTTGACGCTACAATTCAGGGAGAAACATTAGGAATAAACTCTAGCGTCCAAGCCTTGGCCCATTCGCTTCCACCCATGCTTTCAGGCTATATTGCAGCTAGTATCACGCCAGAGGCACCGATTGTAGTTTCTTCCCTGACAATTGTTGCAGCCGGTCTGGTATTTTTATTTTTTCATAAACCCAGAACAAAAATTCATCAGGTTCCATCAATACCAAATACCTCTTGATTATTTAAAAAGGCTTCTTTATGATGAGGATAGATAATGGCTAACTTCTTCCTAACTAAGAGAGGGGGTGAGGCTACATGAAAGGATTGCATCAATTATCCTATGTTTTTGTTTGGGCTGGCGCAATAAACTGGGGACTGGTAGGATTAGTTAATTATAATGTCGTCGAGGCATTACTTGGCGGATGGCCAGGACTTGTAAAGCTTGTCTATATACTAGTCGGAGTAGCAGGCGTTTATACTCTGGCTACGCACAAGAGCTATTGCAAGTATTGCGGAACTAAATAACGCTTCTGTTTTGTTTCCTAAGAAATATCAAATAAACTATCAGCACATAGGATAGCATCACAGCAAGCTTGGCAATACTAAATTGGCGCTCCAAGCCAAACATATTTGAAATAAAGTGACCCAAAAAAGAGTTTTTTTCGGGCAGTAAATGTAGATTTAAAGGCAGAATTCGTGATAAATGAATATCGAAATAGATCTCCAAAAGCTCATTGACTCCATTTTTAACAAAAGAGGCTCCCAGTAAGATTATAAGGTATTCAGTATATTTAAATATTTTTCCAATAGGAAGTTTGATGTAAGCAAGAAATGTCAACAGTCCAATTAAACCTGAAGACGCAAAGCCCAAAAAAAGTCCGATGACGTTTTCAATAAATCTTGAGAAGAGAGAAACGGTTGCAGTAAAAAGAGCTATTTCAAACCCCTCACGTATTATAAAGAAAACTATGGTTAAGAAAAGAGAAAGGTCAAAAAGATTTTGCTTAAGTTTTTCATGAGCTGAAATTATATATTTGGATCTTTTAAGGCGAAAAAAATTATGAAGAGAAAAAATCACATAAGCAAGGAAAAATCCGGAGAAGACAGAGAGATAACCTTCTAAGAGCTCAGCGTTTTTTTCACTTAAAATCGTTCCAGCTTTTTCTCCAACTAAAAAGACCACAAGAGGCATAATCAGAGAAAAAAGCACACCGATAGCACTGGCCGTAATAATCTCTCTTTCTCTTTTAATTTTTAGTTTTTTTGAAATACCCAAAAAAACACCAATAATTAAAAAAGCTTCCAAAAATTCTCTGAAGGCAATAACAAAGGTCGTCAACATAAATTAAGAATAAATTATAACATGATGTATAATCTGGAAAATGCATAAGATATTTACAGAAAACAAGATTGATGCATTTTTAGTCTCGGGTTTCTACAACATTCTTTATCTAACTAATTTCAAAACTTTGGCCCCACAAGAGCGAGAGGCTTGGGTTTTAATAGCAGAAAATAAAACGTATTTATTTAGCGATGGAAGGTACTTAGATAAGTTAAAAGTGAAAAGTGAAAAGTTAAAAGTCGAATACAGATTGATTACGCCAGAGAAAGGACTAGCGCATCACCTGCAGGAAATTATCAGGCAGGAAAGAATCAGGCGATTGGGGTTTGAGGCGGAAGATTTGAAATTCAACGAATACGGTTCTTTATCAAAAAAATTGAATGGAATTAAATTAGTTCCTCTGAATAAAAAGATTTCTCAACTTCGTGAAATAAAAAAAAGGGATGAGATTCAAAAAATAAAAAAAGCCTGCGAAATTTCTACAAGATGTTTAAAAGAAATTATTAAAACTGTTAAGATCGGTCAGACAGAAAAAGAAATTGCCTTTAGAATCGAATACTGGATTAAAGGAAAAGGATACGAGGCGGCTTTTGATCAGATTGTGGCGGTTGATCAAAATACGGCCACACCTCATTACGATACAAAGAGCGGTGATGCAAAAATAAAAAAGAATTCCATTCTACTAATAGACTTTGGATCAAAATTTCAGGATTATTGTTCAGATATGACGAGAATATTTTTTGTCGGTAGACCAACTAATGAACTAGAAAATATTTATAATAAACTTTTGGATGTTCAGAAAAAAACAACAAAGCAAATTTCACAAGTCTTACAGTTAAAAGCCATGGACAGGTTCTGTCGACGAGAATTGCAAAAAAATGGACTGCCCAACTTCCCCCATTCAACAGGGCATGGCCTGGGATTAGAGGTTCATGAATTTCCAAGTATTTCATCAAAATCAAAAGACAAAGTTGTAGAGAACCAAGTTTTTACCATAGAGCCGGGTGCGTATTATCCTGGGAAATTCGGCATGCGAATAGAAGACACAATATTAGTCGGTAAAGATAATCAGCCGATAATTCTAACTAAATTTCCAAAAGAAGCAATAATTATTTAGTTTCTTCTTTGAGTTCTTCTTTCATTTCCATTGTCTTCTCTTCTTCTTTGGCTTTTGGTTTGGCAATTTCAGCAAATTGTTCGCCAGCTTTCAATTTTTCAGTTATCTCTTTTTCTTTTTGTCTCTCATCTTGGACTTGTTTTGCTGCCTCAAGCTTTGCTTTTAGATAGACAAGTAGTTCTTCTCCTTTAAGGTTATTAATCATGAATATTGGCAAAATATAGCCTAGATCATCCAGACCTTCCTGGCGAAGTTTATCATCAGAAGACAAAAGCTTATTCAAAACATTTGTCATGAAGACAATATCTTGTTCCAACCATTGCTCGCGGGTTTGGATGTTTTCCGAAACAGGGACTTCCCCTTTTTCATAATGCTGTTGCCACATTTTTCTAACAGCTTCATAGTCTTCAATCGAGATATTTGGTGGAATTGCCACTGTTTTTTCTATATTTTTTTCTGGTTCAGTCACAAGTTGAGTTTGGATCTCGAATATTTTTTCGATCTCTTCGGCTTTAACATTCTGGCTCTTGGTAATTTGATCGACAATCTGTTTATTTTCCTTCAAAGTATTTTTCAAATTTCTGATCAGGGTTGTTATTTTTTCTTTGTCCAGAGATACGTCATCGCTGATATGCTGGAGTATCAATGTTGGTGGCTCGTTTATATGCTCTGCCAGTGAGGTGAAGACCTTTTGCACAGTAGTAGAAGGAACATCAGATTGTTGAGAAACCTGATTAATAACAGAGAGCTCTTTTTGAAGTAAATCAACAACAGCCGAGTTGACGGCAGAGACCTTCTCCTGGGGGACTTTTACCGAAACAGAGATAACTTGTGAAATATTACCTGCTTGAGGGATAGTCTTAACAATAGTTTCTCTTTTCTCAGTCTGTTCCATCTTGTTTGTCGAGATGGATGATAATACCTGTTTTGCCAAGTGATCCTCTTTAACAGCTCTATTGAAAAGTTCAGTTCGAATATTCATGTATTTTTGTCTTTGAGTTGGAGTTTCTGCTTTCATTGGATTCTGAAGATAGTCGATATTCTTCATGGTTGTCTGCCTCATCTCTTTATCAGTTTCAAATCTGGCAAGATCAGTGAGTTTGGTTGCAGCAATCTGCAAAGAAGTTACAATCTCATCTGTTTTTGCCTTTTTAATCTCCTCGAGAGTCTCTAACTTGACTTTAATTGGTATAGCTGCCTGTTTGGAAATTTTTAAAGCGGTTCCTGTTGCTGTCGGGATAAGAGAAGGAGTTGGAAGAGGTTGAGGCGGAGTTCCTCCCATTCGGTCATACATCGAAAGTAATATATTTTTCATCGCAACAATTCCATCACAACAGTAATCTCTAAAAATCCTAAGTAGCCACCAGGGGAAAAATATAACAGCCCATAACATAATAAGCGTAATTACGTATTCTGCAAAAGTATCAACATAGTTGCCGTTACTCAGCGGTCCTAGAGTTTGAGAGGGTCCTCCATACAAAATATTTATGGCGGTTGGAAATACGTATCCTTTATCGCCGCCTACGCGTGAGAAATCAAAAGCAAAAGGAATTCCACTTTTCCATATTTTAGAGATCGAACCCAAAAAAAGTGCAAAGAGCGGCCCATAAAAAAGCCACTGAAAGAAAACTCCAATCCAGATGATACCTATATTTCTTATAAAAACAAAAGGCAGCAAAATCGCCAAAAATGGCGAAACAAACAACATAAACCATAAAACAATTTTGCGCAGAAGCAACATCACACCCATTACGTAGTATGTAATATTTGTTGCGTTAAGAAGAAACAATTCAGATTTGACTGCTTCTTGAGCTCTAGGGTTCAAATCCCGACATCCCACAAAGTTAAGATAGTTTTTTTCCGTGCTTATGGCTCCAAAGTAAACATTAAACAGATCTCTTCCACCTAAATTTTCTATAAAAAACTTCATCAACAGTTCTGAGAGCTGGATAAGAAGGATGACAATAGATGCGGAAAATGTAATATATAACAGAGCCCCTGCTATTTTAAAAATCGATGGCCAAATTTTGATCTTAAGATCAAAATTAACTCTTTGCCCGACAATAAAACCGATACCGATGATTGCAGCTATAAAGATGGCAAAGAAATATGTAATATTTCTGGTTGTTCCCCAAATAGTTTTTAAAACTGGGTGATCATCGAGAGCAGGTTTATTCAGAATCCAATATAGAAATTGACGAGCTCTTTCGTCTGACTTACCTTGGGCTGTAATTTCTGGATCCTC
The DNA here is from genome assembly GCA_964559705.1 of uncultured Gammaproteobacteria bacterium. Taxonomy (GTDB): domain Bacteria; phylum Patescibacteriota; class Microgenomatia; order UBA1406; family GWC2-37-13; genus CAZLGV01. Next base: position 363,783 of record CAZLGV010000001.1, read on the forward strand.
AACCCAAAGATGTGATCTGTAAGGATCCTTTTCAAAATCTTCAACTGAAGTAACACACTGTTCGCCCCGAGCAGAATAAATATCGCTTAACTCCTGCGGACATGATCCTGTGCCGCAGACCTGAACCGGTATTTCTACTTTAGGAGTTTCCTGAGAAGTTTGTGCTACAACAAGCGAAGAGTTAAGCAAAAACAAAAAGATTACAAAAAGAAATAGCAAAATTTTTTTCATGCTTTTATTTTTCTAAAAAAACGTAGTACCCCATAAACCATAACCAGAGCAAATCCAAGAGAGAGTGCAATGGCAGCTTGAGAATTATTGCCACTGGCAGGAGGATTCGTACCACCTTTACTGCCCGGGGCAGGAGGTGACGTTGGGGCAGTAGTCGTTCCGGGTGATGAGGTTGGGTTTGTAGGAGGGTTGGTAGGGTTGGGTGGAGATGTAGGATTAGGCGTGGTTCCAGGTGGTGTTGTCGGACTGGGTGTTGGGATAAACAAAGCACAGAGTTCTGTTGATCCTGGAGCATCAGCAATGATCTTAAATTTAACAAAAGCAAAGTCGCCTTGTCCAGAAAAACCACCACTATTTGTCCCATTTAGTATAAGTTGATTTGATGACGGTTGAGTCACAGTTACCGAATTCATTGCGTCACCTGCAGTTGTAGTAATATACTGGAGGTATTGAGTTTCGTAACTTAGCCCTACAGAGCCAGTTGTTACAGTTGAACTACCTGTATCAATGGTGATGATGAATTGGACTTCTTGTCCCTGTTTTAATGAGCCACTTGGGGGAATCAGACTATATGAGAGAGCAAAAACTTTTCCTGGATTAAAACTGGCCAGGACAAAAAAAATAATCATTAAAAAAACTACTCGTCGAAGTAGACTCATAACATGATCATAATGGATTTTTTCGATATTGACAATAGTTTCTCTCAAGCCTATCATTTTAATTATGCGGAGGTATCTTAAAGTTTTTTTTCTTTTAGTTTTTTTTGTCTTTTTGTTTAGTAAAATAACTTTTGCTCAAGAAGAAAATAAAAGATGGGTCTGTTTAAAAGCAGTTCGTTGCATAGAGCCAGGAGCAAACTGTAAAGGGACAACCAAGAAAGCCCACAGAGCTCGTTTAACAACCAAACAAGATTCAAAACCACTTCCTAATGCAGATACATATGTGGTTGAGTGTATTGCAACCAATAGCACAGGTGGACAAATATGTACAACGGGAAACTCAGAAGCGGATTTAAAGATATATAAACAAGACAACTCTCATTTAACCACTCCAATTGAATACGATTTTATAGGAATGTACAAAGGGAGCGATGGTGAAACTCCAGCAGCCAATCCAACCAAAAGCGATGCCACTGGTGAAATAGGTCCTTTTGAATGGGTAAGTGATACTCTGGGAACAAAACGAGCTAGAAAATTTCTAGCCTTAAATTTTTTTACGCCTCAAACTGATGAAACAGATGAAAATGGTCAGTCGGAGGTGGGACAAGGAGGTCAACAGCAAGGAGCACTTGAAGTTGGTACGGCAGAAACTACAGAAGAGCCTCCACCTTCTACAGATTGTGTTTCAATCGAATGGGACCCATATGGTCGTGTATTTGACAGCAAAACTCTCGAACCAGTTATTGATGCGCTTGTTCGTTTGGAGGATAAGGATGGTAACAAAGTGACTCGGGGAGACTTACCCGGAGGAAGTATAAAAAATCCCTACAGGACTTTAGCTGATGGAGCATTCTCTTTTGTTGTTCCTGATGGCACATATAAGCTCAATCTTTTGCCTGAATCAAACCCTAATTTAGTTTTTCCCAGTCAATCAAGTCTGCATCCAAATTGGTCAAAAATTTACTCCAACATTTATCCCCAGAATACAGGCTATGAAATTGTCCAGCAAGGGACAATACAACAAAGGGACATTTCAGTTGATCTTAAGACACCACAGCAGTCCGATCCCCAATTAATGGAGTTTTTCCAGGACTTGAATAAGGTAACTAATGAAGTCATCATTGAGGGAAGAGTCTCTCATCCCTTGACGATTATTGAGGCATACAGTATTAAAAATAATAGTAAATATAAACTATTAAAGACGGAGAAGTCTGACAAGTACGGTCACTTCAAAATTGTTGTTGATCAAAGCGGATTTGAACCAACAGAAGAATTTGGCGAAATTAATCTAAAGGAGACCGATTTAACTGGAACACTGGCCAAAAAAATTAAAGAGTTTTTCATAAAAATCACAAATGCCCAAACTGTTGCTGCGGCCTCAACAACAGTGCGCTTCAATCCGATCCCAAACAACCTTGAAGGTTACACCTTCGATTCTTTAGGCAAGGTGATTCCGCTGGCTCAAGTTGAAATTTATCTAACCTTTTCCAAGAATCCTTACTATCGAACTAAGGCAGACGAGAAGGGCTTCTTTAAAATTACTTCAAAAGATCTTCCAACAATGGCCTACACGATTAAATATACCAGTCCAACAGGCTTTACAAACACAGTTACTACATCCAAATTTATTCAACAAAATGCAAAATATTTAAGCTCAAATAATGTCAATTTGAATACTTATAAAGACAGCAAGGGCAATCCACTTGAAAAACCCAGTGCAGATAAAAAGAACCAGTCGAGCGCTCAAGCAGAAAGTAAATCAGCACAACCAAATTATTTGACAATAATTTTGATTTTAGTCGGTTTGATTCTTGCTGTTGCAGTAATAATCGGCATCTACATCTATAAAAAGCGACGTTTAGCCTCTCCTGGCGTGTAAAAAAACTCCTTTTGTGGATTATTGTCCATAGACAATTCTCAGCTTAATTTCTAACATCTAATCTCTAGATGTTGGCCAGGGTTTTTTCGGGAACTACAATTGGACTTGACGGTGTTTTGATAGAAGTAGAAGTTGATGTAGCCACTAGAGGACTGCCAGTTCTTACGATTGTCGGCCTGCCCAACAAAGCAATAGACGAGGCAAAGGATAGAGTGAAAACCTCTATTGTAAATTCATCTTTCGATATGCCGGATTCTAGAATAACTGTAAATTTGGCGCCAGCGGACATACCCAAAGAAGGATCAAGTTTCGACTTACCAATAGCAATTGGAATACTGGCTGCTTCGGGGATGGTTGACAAAGAAAATCTTAAAAATAGTTTGTTTGTAGGAGAGTTGTCGTTGGAGGGTCAGGTGAGAAGAATTCCCGGAATAATCTCGATAGTTCTAATAGCCAAAGAGAAAAGAATAAAAAATATTTTTATACCCGACGAAAATATTGCTGAAGCATCGATAGTAGACAATGTGAACATTTTTCCCGTTAAATATCTGATCGATTTGATAATGCATCTTAACGATCAGAAAAAAATTAACAAACATAAAAGCATCAATATTAAAAAAGACAAGCTTAACATATATGAATTTGATTTCAGTGAGATAAGAGGACAAGAACAGGCAAAGAGAGCACTTGAAATAGCAGCCGCAGGTTTTCACAATATCCATCTTAAAGGTCCGCCGGGAGCAGGTAAAACAATGCTTTCCAGAGCTTTTCCCTCAATCTTTCCTCCTCTTAGCAAAGATGAGATCCTTGAGGTTTCTAAAATCTATTCAGTGGTAGGGATGTTATATAAAAAAAGTTTTATCACAGAAAGACCATTTAGAGCGCCACATCACACCGTGTCAAGGATAGGCCTGATCGGTGGCGGTAGTCATCCCAGGCCTGGAGAAGTTTCCCTGGCACATCGAGGGGTTCTTTTTTTGGACGAGTTCTCGGAATTTCCAAGATCAGTACTTGAGGCGCTTCGACAGCCCCTTGAGGATGGTTTGATCTCTGTGTCTCGTGCAGCAGGGAGTGTTATTTTTCCCTCACGCTTTGTTTTAATAGCAGCTTCAAATCCCTGCCCGTGTGGATTCTTGGGTCATCCAAAAAAAACTTGCCGTTGTCTGCCAGGAAATATCCTGCGTTACAGAAAAAGACTTTCAGGACCGATCCTTGACAGGATTGATCTTCATGTTGAGGTTCCACCTGTTGAAGAGGATAAGCTTACCGGTGAATTCCTAAATGAATCCAGTAGTTCTATAAGAAAAAGAATTATGAGCGCGACTGAAAGACAAAGAAAAAGACTCAAAAATTCGAATGTGAAAACAAATGCAGAAATGAAAACCTCAGACATTAAAAATCTTTGCAAGCTTGAGAACGAATCAGTGAATCTTTTAAAACAAGCGATTTCCAAACTTTCCTTATCGGCCCGATCATACTTCAAGGTGTTAAAGATTTCACAGACAATAGCCGATCTTGACGCAAAGGAAAAAATTGAAACAGCCCATGTCGCAGAAGCATTGCAATATAGAGTTAAGGAAGATTGACCCGCCTTCGCTGAAAGCTTCGGCGAGGCAAGGAAGGAGGTGATATCTATGGAAGAAAAATCAAATAATATAAAAACCTTAAAACGCGGCAAAAGAACATATTTTTTCGATCTCAAGGAAGCGAACAACGCTAATAAATATTTAAAAATAACTGAGTCAAGATTTGTCAAAGAAGGCGAAGCCAGAAAAAGAAATGTGTTTACTCTTTTTAAAGACGATGTTGAAGAATTTATTAAAGCCATTCAGGAAGCAGAAAAGGAGCTATAACAAATTAACTTAAGGGGATATATGTAGAAGGAGCAAGTAAGGATATATTTAACGACCTGTAGTAAATAAAATTTTGAGAAAAGACTTTAGTAAAAAAAATTTAAAAAAATAGTAAATAAATTGAAGAGGATAAAAAATATTGTTAGGACAACCTTTTTATAACAGACGCTTGACATAAATAGATATATATATTATGATAGCGGTGTATCATATTATGTTATATTTGTCAACATATAAAGTATCCTATAGCACCTTAAAATTAATAGTATAGACAAGAGCAAGAAGTGCGCCATTCGGGATTTGAACCCGAGTATCTCACTCCAAAGGTGAGTGTTCTAGTCCTCTAAACTAATGGCGCTCTTCTTATTCTCGTTTATACTAAAAAAGCTCTCGCTGCACGGCCTCTCTAAGTCGAATTAGAGAAGCTGCACAACGAGAGCTAATTGTTAAAGCTTCGCTTATTCAACTTATAACTTTGAGGCCGTGTCTGATTAAAAATCAGATATTAAAAAGATAATACACTACAAGCCAAAAGTCAAGCCCCAGAATGAAAAAATCAAAAGCAAAAAAAACATTACCGAAGAAATCACAAATTGTAAAAAAGGATTTCTATTCTCTTTTAAAGAAGATGGTTACGACCCCTGCATCCTAGAAGCTACTCTCTGAAGTAAAATATCAAACATTTGTCCATTAGATTTTCTATTGTTGTAGCGAAAAGTAAACTCATCAACATATTTTTGTAAATGTTTTTTGCTAACATGACGATATACGCCATAAATTCCACGTTTAAGATGAGACCACAAATTTTCTGCACTTTGAGTATGTACATCACCCCTTCTAAAACGTTCGCTGTGGTTTATACTATAGTGCGTAAATCCGTATTTTTTAAGTTGATAATAGCCTTGGTTTTCGTCGGTGAAAATCCTACTTTGCATATTGGCGTACTTCTGGATAGGTTCAAGTAAAGCCCATTTGCCAGACCCTTCTATGTGTTTTACAACCGCTCTTCCTTTTCGCTCAACCAGCCCCATAACAACCTCTTTTGGCTTCTCGTTACCATGCCAGACCTTCATTCTATTGCCACCTTTACCACCAACATAGGTCTCATCAATCTCAATGTCGCCAGAAAGTATAATGTCTTTGTCTTGCTCCATGAGATGCCTTATCTGATGAAACATACGCCATGCTGTCTTGTAGGTAACGCCAATTTCACGTTCCAGTTGCTTTGCGGATATTCCAGATTTGGTTTTAATCATTAAAAACATTGCATAAAACCAATCACGAAGTGGTACGACTGATTTTTCAAAGACAGTGTTAGCCAAAGGATAGACATGGCTACCACAATTTTGACAAGCATAACCCCGACGACCTTTTATTTTGTAATGTGAGGTTATTTCTTTACAGACTCTGCAACTAATACCCTGTGGATAGCGGACATTTTTGATTTCTTCCAAGCATTTCTCCTCGGTTGAGAAACGTTTTAAAAAGTCAGAAAGTGTAAATTTAGGCTCCATAATCTTATTCTAGCATACTCTTTACTTGTTGTCAAGGGATAAGTGCCAACTTAAGCCCTTGACAAGAGGTTTTAACTTAAGTATGATAAATTTAAATGAAACTTCAGAGATTTTTAGCTGCAACGGATGCAAATATAGGCACGGTTAAAGAACAGCTTAAATTCGAGATCCCAACCTTTACAGAAATGCTGACCTTCATCATTCGGTTGTTCTTTGTTATTGCCGGAGTATTTGCCCTGGTTTATCTTCTGATGGGAGCATTTTCTTGGGTAATCTCGGGTGGAAATAAGGAAAATTTAGAAAAGGCGAGAGACAAAATTCAAGCAGCCCTAGTTGGCGTGATTTTGATAATTGTGGTTGTTGCCCTGGTTGCAACTTTGGAGACAATTGTTTTTCAGAAAGCACTCTGCTTTGGGCTTACTTGTGAAGTGACCATCCCCGAGCTTTTAAAACCAAAATAAAGCATGTTTCCTAAAGCCTGGAATCCGGAGTGCATTGTTGATGGCGTCCCCACTTTAAAATGCCTCGAAGATGTAGTTGGAAATATTCTGCTTGCCGCCTCTTCACTGATTATCGTCGTCTTATTTGTTATGTTGGTTGTTGGGTCCTTTAATTATCTGACTTCTTTTGGCAATCCGGAAAGAGTAAAAAAAGCTCAAGGAACTTTAAAGTTCGCAGTTGTTGGATTTTTTCTCTTCATAAGTGCTTTTTTAATCCTCAAGGCAATTGACATAATGTTTCTGGGCGGCGAGAATAAGATTTTCAATCTGACAATCGGGGAATAATTACGGAGCAGGCGTCGCAAAAATTACCTTCACGCCTTTATCTTCAGGCACTGGAGAAATCAACTTACTTTTTTCTCGAAAATATGAATAGACGAAAAAAATAAGAAGAGCTATTCCGATGGAGAAAAATATCATACCCAAAACTTTCATTTATTCCAGATTAATTTTTTCCTTGATAATATACTTGGGCCTTCTTTGGACTTCTTTATAAATTTTACCAATGTATTCACCTATAATTCCAATAGTGATAAGTTGAACTCCGCCCAGAAACATTATTCCAACAAAAAGGGCTGTCCAACCTGTTACCCAGTACTCAGGGAGAAAAAGCTTTCCCAAGATTGCATAGATTATTCCCAAAAAACCCAAACTGGCTGATATAAATCCCAAGATTGAGGCGAGTCTTAAGGGTTTGGTTGAAAAAGAGGTAATGCCTTCTAAGGCAAAATTCATCATTTTTGCCAAGGTATAATTAGTTCGACCGGAATATCGTGGCTCTCTTTTAAAACTTACATACTCTTCGGGTTGTCCACTCCAGGCAACTAAACCTCGCAAAAATAAAGACTGCTCAGGTAAGTTGTTTAAATAATTAACAATATTCCGATCAAGTAAGCGATAATCTCCTACGTTGCTAGGGATAGGAACATCGGAGAGAAAATTGATGAATTTATAGAAAAAATTCGCACTAGTTCTTTTGAAAACATTATCTACATCGCGTTTCTCTCTTATCGCATAAACAACTTTTGCCCCTTTTTGCCAAGCCTTAATTATTTTTGGAATAATTTCTGGCGGGTCTTGTAAATCCGCATCCATACTGATAACACAGTCTCCTTTTGCCTCCTGATATCCACAGCTTAAAGCAATTTGATGGCCGAAATTTCGTGAAAAAGAAATAAGTCGAATGTTTTTATTTTTTTTAATCTCTTTTTTAATAGCTGTTGCACTTTTGTCTCTTGACCCATCATCTACATAAATAATTTCATAGTTATAGGATTTCAAAACTGGAGTAAGCTTATTGATCAGTGGAGAGATATTTTTTTCCTCATTAAAAACAGGGATAATAACAGAGACCAGAAAGTTGCTCATTTTGGTTACGGGGCCAGGAGTTGAACCTGGTCTGGAAGATTATGAGCCTTCAGTGCAACCGTACACTACCCCGTAAAAGTATCACAATTATAGCATTTTAGAAGAAGGCTTTCCACCATTGAATGTAGATTGCTGGGGGGGTTGGAGTGACAATTTTGGGAGTTGGGGTTGGATTGGGAATGATCACGCTAATTTCATCGGGCTTTAACAGATTCAGTTGGTTTCTTATAGTTTTTTCAAGGGAATTGGCATCCTTGTTTTTTAGTATCTGGGTCTGCAGGGTGATTTTCTTCTTTTCTTCTTTATCGAATTCTTCTTTAAAGCTTTGATAAAATTGTATTGTTTTTTGGTAATCCAAAACAGTTTTAGTCAAAGAAAAAAACAGGAAAATTATAAGAATAATAAAGAAAGTACGTTTTAAAGTCTTCATCTCTCACTTGGTAAATATTCCCTTACAATTTCATATTGTTTTTGATACTGGTCGGTCAGATCTTTACGTTGTCCTTGCTTAGAAGCGTTAATTGATTCTTTCAGTTGCTGTGAAATTTTATTTAAAATTGTAACAGTCTCTTGGTCATCAAGACTATTCTTTTTTTCAATTTCCATATTTTGGATTTGTGCTAAAATATAGCGTAAGAAATCGAGTTTAAATTTATCGCCCGATTTTAAAGCAGCAATTTGATTTTTTTGCAGTCTAGCCTTAAGCATTCTATAATTATAGCCTATTTATAGTCAGGAAAGTCGAACTATGAAGAAAAGAAACAGAGCAGATTTGCTACAGATTATTGCGGACTTTCAAAAAAAAATACTCGAAGACAAACCAAGTCTGCAGGAAATGTACGAAGAGGTCAGAATGATGCATTTCAAGATACGCCCACTACAAGGCGATTTATCTCAACTTAACTTTAAGGAAGAAAAGTTTATAGAAATTCTCTGGAGTTTAGGCAAATTAGATGAATTTTTCCATAGACAATATAAAAAATTGAATGGCAGAAATCAGAAAGAAGTCTTTTTTAAATTTTTCGATAACCTTTATGAAAAATTACAAGCCCAATTGAATAAATTAGACCTCAAGGCTGCAGAAAAATTGAATCTGTCTGCAACAATCGAAATGGAGATTTTTAAAGAAAATAAACTCAGAAAAAAACTAAACTGATGAGAAAACTTCCCGTTATTCTTGATTTGGAAACCAAAGAAAAATTCAGTAATGTTTCTTATGACAAAAAAAAGCTTGGGGTGTCAGTGGTTGGAATATATGACTATAATACAAAAAGAGCAGATGTTTTTTTAGAGAAAGAACTGGGCGAATTATTTAAAATTTTAGAAAACTGCTCTTATCTGATTGGTTTTAACATAAAAAGTTTTGATATTCCTGTTCTCCAGACATATTATCCGGGAGACTTTTCGCGTTTTTTAATTCTCGACATTTTAGATGAGATTAAACAAAAAATTGGCAGAAGATTATCTTTAAATTATATACTCCAGGCAACTTTGGGCAAAAGGAAAACAGGTCACGGGCTGGCGGCAATAGATTACTATAAAGAGGGAAAATTGGAAGAATTGAAAAAATACTGTTTAGATGATGTAATGCTAACCAAAGAACTTTTTGAGTACGGAGTCGACAAAGGAGAGATATTTTATTTAAACCAAATTGGTAAAGTGGCTATAAAGGTCGATTGGAAAAAATATCTGACAGCAACTAAAAATCACGACACCCATCTTACCTTACCCTTCTAACTAAAATCCATTAATTTTCTCAACCAGACCAATTAACTGACCGGGTTGGCGGAGCGGAGCCACAATATATACTCCCTGTCCCATCCCAGTTTCCCTGATTAGTGTCGTAAGTTCATGGGCCTGCGTAGTACTCCATTCTTGCAGAGCTCTTTCATCTGAATGGGCAACAGCTTCCTCATACACCTGATCAGGAATCTCCACCCCGACCACTTTTCCCCCACGAATGTTTTGGATTGTTCGAAAATGCATGAGAGGCCAAAGACCAATAATCAAAGGCTGATCTCTATGTCTGCGATAGAATCGAAATACTAGTTCTTCAGCTTGTTCGGAATTGAAAACTGGTTGGCTCATAAAAAAATCAGCTCCGGCATCTATTTTTGCCTGCAAACGTTCTGCCTCCTTTTCCTGATCTCTCTCATTTTGATTAACAGCAGCACCCAAGGCCACATTCAATGCGAGTTTTGATTGTCTAAGACTTGAGTCAAGCGCTTTGATTGCCTCGATGGAATCTGGATGGTAACCGTTGGTAGCAGCAATAGGATTTTGATAGGGATCTCCCGTGATGACCAGAAAGTTCTGAATACCTCCAACAGCAGAAGCTGTTAAAACTTGTTTTATCAAACCTTCCGGAATACTATCGCGTGGTGAAATATGAGGGATAACTTCAAGGCCAAAAGCCCCCCTTAAGTTGGCTGCAAGCCAAATTGCATCATGAGATAACCGGCGGCTGGTATTTATATCAACTATAGTTACACCGGCCTGTTGTAATTTAGCAACATCAACGTGAAGCTCATCTAAAGATGGTATATCCGGAGGATCAATCTGGGCACTAACTACAAATTCTCCGTCATGAAGTCTGGTAAGTAATTCTGATTGGGCAACAGGCATAAAGGATTAGAGTATCGCTTGATTTATTAGTTTGTTAGTATATGATAGTTAAGTTTATAAGTCAATAAATATGAGAATCTTACTTATAATTATTCTGCTTCTTGTTCTAGGCTTTGGCTTTTTTAAACAAATTGAAAATCGAGAAGAATCTAAATCTGTTGTTTCACCTACCCAAGAAAAGACTATTCAAAAACAAGCAGGAGCAGATATTGAGACAGTGGTGCAGGATCTGGATATTCCCTGGGAAGTAGCTTTTTTACCAGGCGACGAGATTCTATTGACAGAACGTCCAGGCAGGCTTTTGAAAATAGGCCAAGACAGAAAAGTTATTCAAGTTTCTGGAGTTGCGCATGTTGGAGAGGGAGGGCTTCTTGGACTTGTACTTCATCCAGATTTTAAAACGAACAGCCTAATTTATCTTTATTTAACTGCGGAAGATGGCGATAAACTTGTTAATCGAGTCGAAAGATATAAGCTGCAAGACAATTCTTTATCTGATCGCAAAGTGATTATAGCTGGAATTTTAGGATCCTCAAATCATGATGGCGGTAGACTAGAGTTTGGACCAGACGGTTATCTTTATGCAACAACTGGAGATGCTGAACAGCCAAACTTGGCCCAGAATACAAACTCTTTAAATGGAAAAATTCTTAGGGTTAAAGATGATGGCTCTATCCCTATGGACAATCCTTTCGGCAATGCAATTTATTCTTATGGTCATCGCAATGTCCAAGGTTTAGCCTGGGATCAACAGGGCCGTCTCTGGGCGACCGAGCACGGAAGAAGCGGCTTTCAGTCTGGCTATGATGAGTTGAATCTGATTGAAAAAGGCAAAAATTATGGTTGGCCCGAGATTCAGGGCGATGAACAACAGCAAGGCATGACAACACCAGTCATTCATTCAGGGCCCAATGAAACTTGGGCGCCCTCGGGAGCAGCATTTATCGAGGGGAGTATTTTTTTTGCTGGACTGCGAGGTGAGACATTGTATCAGGCAGAAATTGCAAACGGAAAAGTCGTCTCGCTTAAAAAACACCTACAATCTGAATATGGTAGGTTGAGGGCAGTTCGGTTGGGACCGGATGGCTTTTTATATATCACTACCAGCAATCGCGACGGCAGAGGCGATCCTAAGCTTAATGACGATAAACTTCTTCGCATCAATCCCAAAATATTCAAGTAGTCTCTTGGATAGGATCGGATTTGGCTTTTTGTTTCTTAGCCAAAAAGATAAAAGGCAAGGCTGCCCACTGGAAGATGGCAGCTCCTAGGTAGGATGCCGGGTAGCCTCCAAGGTCTGCGACTTTTCCTAGTGTTGGTTGGATAAAAATGCCTCCACTTGAACCCATTAATGAATCAAAAGAAAGAACTGTGGCTCTTTGTTCTGAGGGAATAATTCCGTTGAGATAGGCCTGGCGAATAGGCATAAGGGAAGCGAACATTAAGCCCCAGAAGAAAATAAGAATGATAACCAGCCAAAAACTATTGACAACAGACACGCCAAGTAAAACAAGCCCAGTGAAGAACGTTCCAAAGAGGAGGGCACTAGTTCGTCTATTAAACAATTTTTTGATCTTAGGAGCCAGGAAACCTCCGGCAATCTGGGCAGAGGCAACCAGTGCAGCTACCAACCCGGCAATAGCATAAGCTTTTTCATTTCCATAGAGCTTCAATAGAAAGGGCTGAAGGGCATAAAAAACATAAAAACTGACGCCAGTTGCAAATGGGGCTGCAATCATAACCCATCGCACTGGCGGATTTTTCAAACCATAATCTATGGAATTTGTAAATATTTTTTTCATATCTTTTAAGGGATGTTTTGATCTTTTGGGAGTGAATCCTAAATCTTTCATTAGAAAAAAAGCAGTGGCAAAGTTTATAAGCAAAATTGAGGCTCTTAAAATATAGGGCACACCTAAGTTTGTATATTGGGCGATAACTCCTCCGGCAATCGAACCCGTAAGCATGGCTGCTCCTCCGACCATTTGTCCCTTGGCAAAAACTCCTTCAAGACTGCCTTTGAAATTGGTTGCCTGAAGAGCATCAACCAGCCAGGCTTCGAGAGCTCCTGAGAAGAAAGTAAAGCCAAGTCCTAAAAGAACGGATGAGGCGGCCCAGCCCCAAAAAGGCCCATGTATCTGCCACATATAAAGATATAAAGCAGTTGATACGGCCAGAGTTATTGCACCTAAAAGATATGAGGTTCTCCGGCCGAAAGTATCGGCGACGATTCCTGTTGGAACTTCAAAAATCACTTGTCCTGCAGTAAAAAAAGCATTAGCTAAAAAAGCTTCAAAATTACTCAAACCCGCATCAAGCAAAAAGATTGTGTTTATTCCCCAGATAAAAGAAGCAGCTAAAGTATTTCCCAGTATTAAGTAAAGATAGACTGACTGAATACTTCGCGGTTTTCTTAGGGCTTTAAACATTAAGACTAGATTATATCAAGATTCTTTAATCTTTAGGACAACTTTACCTCGCGGATGGCCTTCCTCTTGATATTTAAATGCTTCTCTTGTCTGTTCAAGAGGAAATACTTTGTTAACCTGGACTTTAATTTTGCCTGCGTCAACTAGCTCTGATAATCGCTTCAAATGTGGAGCATTGGTATCTGTACCTTGTCCAACAGCGGTGACATTATACTTTTTTGCAAGTTCAAGACCTGGCTGTCCAAGCATTGAAACAATAATTCCTCCTTTTTTAAGAACAGCAAAAGACTTATTTGTTACCTCGCCCCCAACAGTATCAAAAACAGCGTCAAAATCTTTAGCTAGTTGTTCAAAACTTTCGTTTTTATAATCTATTGCCTGATCAGCCCCCAGATTCTTAACAAATTCCTTATCATCACCACTGACTGTAGTTGCCACAAACGCGCCTAAAGCTTTGGCCAGTTGAACTGCAATATGGCCTATCCCACCTCCGCCACCATGAATAAGAATTTTTTGGCCACTTTGAAGTTTGATATGCTCCTCTAAGGCTTGTACCGCGCTTGAGCCAACCAAAGGGAGGGCTGCTGCTTCTTCAAAATTTAAGGAGTTTGGTTTTAAAGAAGTGTTTTTCAGATTGGCGGTGGCAAATTGGGCAAAAGCTCCAGAAGCGCCAGTAAGAAAGATTGCCGAGCCAAAGACCTGATCACCAATTTTAAATTCTTTAACCTCTTCCCCAAGCTTAGTGACAATTCCAGCAAAATCCCCACCCAAAGTAATAGGCAAGGAGGGAATAGCCTCTTTTAAGTAGCCCTTTCTTATTTTCCAATCAAAAGGATTGATACTGGCTGCGTGAACCTCAACAAGTATTTGTCCCTTCTTAGAAACAGGCTCTACTGCATTTTCATTTATTTGCAAAACCTCATATCCTCCATAAGAGTTTATCTGCACCGCTTTCATAATTTACTTATTATAAACTAAAAACAAAAAAATAAGATCGAGCGCTTTATGATAAAATATGTTGTTTTCCCCTGTAGCTCATCCGCCAACTGGCGGAGGTAGAGCAGGCCAAGTATAATGGGGAAATGTTTTGGGTTTACGCACTTTACAATAAGAAACATAATAGGATTTACATAGGACAAACAAGAGACTTAAATGAAAGGTTAAAATTACATCGAAGCGGGATTTTTAGCAGCAGTTTCACTAAAAGATTTGACGGAGAGTGGAGCTTGATTTTTACAGAAAAATGTAAAAATAGAAAAGAAGCTTTATTAAGAGAAAAACAATTAAAAAGTTATCAAGGTAGACAATTCGTCAAGAAACAAATTCCCCTGTAGCTCAATCGGTAGAGCAGGCCCCTGTTAAGGGCAAGGTTGGCGGTTCGAGTCCACCCGGGGGAGCAATCTTAGGTTTAGACCTTTACAATAATCTATAAAAGTTTACATCTACAATCTTTGGCTCTTGATTGCCGCCCGATATATTGCATAAATGAGGTTTCCAAGTAGTAGTGTTGCAAGTGCTCCAACGTGTGAATAGAAATCAAAGAGCACTAGAGGCAAAATAGAAAGAATTGCGATGCCTATTCCAAACATAATCTGCTCATTCTTGGGATAGGGCGAAGTCCTCGGCTCCGAAATTATGATAAAGGCGAAATACCAAGGCAGAACTTCAAGGAACTTAAATATGCTCTGAAGATTAAATGAATTGAAGCTTGCGAGTCCTGTGAAGTAAAAAAGCAATATCGTAGCAATAAGATACGGTATTGCAATCCACAGTTTTCTTGCCCTGTAATTTGCAAATAGAAGAAACGGCACTAGTATAAGAGGAACGGCAAGGCCACCAGGCCCAAAGCCCTCAACTATCTGCGATGCACCATGGACAGTGGCATTTCCTGCTCCACTGTGGAGAGCTGGATTGAATACCTGTGTAATAACCACGCCAAAGACCGCGGGATTAAAGATATGCGCTCCTTTTAACCTGATTACAAATTTGGAAAACATTGCGAGAACAGATGCGACAAAGACTCCAAAAACAGGAGCGCTCATTGCTACCGTACCTATTATTAGACCAGTAATAATTGCAGATTGGGGGAGCGTAGGTTTTCTTTTCAACCAGAATGTCTTTACCGCGGAATCAAGAAAAGATGTTGTTAAGACAGCGACAACCAAATTAACCGGAAATCCATGGTCTATATATTTAACTACTGCAACTATAACAAGAGCTGCGATAGTCACATAGTGCATGCTAAAGTACTTCGTAAGTTTCATAAGCGTGTTATTTACTTTTTTTAGAAGCTTGCTTAATTACCTTTAGCTTTTCCGACAGATGAGAAGTAATTTTTTCAATGTGAGATAGTCTGGCAACTGCCAGCATATCGTCATCCATGCCAAAAATAAGCAGACGGTCGCCCTTTTTTAACCGCATGTTCTTTCTTGCTTCTTGTGGAATAACAATCTGCCCTTTTCCCCCAACAGTGGCTGTACCGTAAAATTGTCCTTCGGGATGTAAATGATGTTTTTTCACAAGCTATATTCCTACAAGTTGGAAAAGTATAACTATGTAGCATAGTAACAAGTCATTAAGAAGAAGTCAAGTTCAATCAATACTTATAATAAGTATTTGCTCTGTTTGTTCTTGAAGATTATCAAATTCTCACTATAATCTAACCAGTCATAAGTTCTATATGCATCCAGTTTAGCGAGCAAGGCTCTTTTTTTCAAGCAATCCACTTGCATATTATTTCTTTGCACTATAAACTAAAGCACGAAATCCTTTATGAAAGGGGGTGAAAATAATGGCGCAAATTACAAAGAAAAGTTTTAATACACCTGATGAAGTCCATAATCCAAAAGAGGAGATGAAGATTGAAGTCGTAGAGATAGATGGTTTTAAATTTAAGAGGCATACAGCAAAACCTGGGTATAAGGGGCAAAATTGTGAAATACACCACCTTCTATATATAATTTCAGGTAAACTTTATGCCCGTATGCCTGGTGGAGCTGAAGTTGAATTTAACCCTGGTGAAATTGCGGTGATACCTCCCGGACATGATGCATGGAATACTGAAAACGAGCCGATAGTTTGGCTTGAAATTCCGCATTAAACTCCTGATATAATTTCTGGATGAAAGCAAAGGGAAATAAAACAAGCAGACTTCCAAGTATTCATTCCTCCAAAGTTACAGAACGTATAAACGCAAAAGCATTTGAGTTGCTGGAGAAGAATCCTACGGGTGTGCGTTGGTCGGAAATGCTTGCAAAAATTAAGGCATCAGATCGCAACTTTCATCCGAAAACGGTCAACGGATGCGTCTGGAAACTTGTCGAAAGATTTCCTGACAAGATTTACAAGCCGTCTAAAGGACTTTTCCGTTTGTTGAAATATAAATCCGTCGAAAAAAGAAAGAAACTTTTGCAGATTTAGGTTCGAACCTGTGAACTTTGATCTTGTAGAAATTTCATATTCTCGTTATACTCTAGCCAGTCATAAGTTCTATATACATCGAGCTTAGCCAGCTGTAGAATATATTACGACCTTGTATGAAACCATCAATATATACATTGTGCTTCTTAATTTTCGGGGCCGTTTTTTACTCCATATTCTATTTCCTTCCGGGAGTGGCGGCTCAATCCGCCTGCGGTGAAGATGCGTACCGCGCTTGCCTGGAAGAGAAAACTTCCGAAGTCAATGCCTGCGGCCAGAGATGTCCGCAGAAGGAAAAACCCTGCTTGCCAGGCGATCCTCCGGGAGCCACCTGCTATGGCTATGACGAGAGTTGTTTGAATGCGTGTTCTTCGGCCGCCGAACAGGAATGCCGAAACAAAACGACTTGTCCGCCAGACACTTCAATACTATCTCCGCCACCTTCTTCGGAAGAAACGTTCGTAGAATACATTGACGAAGAAACAGACATCTTAGCTAATTCTCCAACCGCTTACCCGGTTGATGATTCCGAATTTGTTGGAGAAACAAAAGCACTCGTGAATACGAAACCACAGAAAAGCGCTAAGTTGGATATACCTGAGCCCAAGGGTAACGAGATGGGCGTTATTGCGAGGATTTCCGGCGAGGTCGAAGTTCTGTTGCCTGGCGAAACGATTCCTATTAAACTTAGTGAAGGAGTTGAAAATGGCACTATTTCATTGCCATACGGACTTCCGGAGAAGGCACAGATTTTTACCGGTGATGAAACGCTTGTGAGAATTGGAGTAGGCGGCGGAGCAGTGATCACGATTGATGCATTGAGCGAATTTACGCTGGATAAATTTGGTGTGGACCGTTCACGTGCACAGCCCGACGTTACAACACGCATGCGCCTCAAAACCGGCAAGGTAGACGTTGATATAGCAAAAGGTGCATTCACTTCAGACATGAAGATTGCCACACCTGTTAATACCGGGGCGGTTACCGGAACGCATTTCGCCGTGGCATATGACGAGAAAACCGGAATAAGCATTTTCGAGATCTACGATGGGACTATTGAAGTCACAAATGACAAAACAAACAAGACCATCTCTCTTGCATCGTCTTATGACAAACCCATCAAGCGGGTTGAAATCGGAAAGGATAACAAATTTGTCTATAAAACTGCTATTGCCGGAAACGAGTGGCGCAAACGGCAGGCACTCTGGGTATTCGTTGCTATTGGCTTGACCTTTGTTGTCATCTTCGGATTGTATGGGAAAGGGTTGACAAAAAACAGACTATCTTTTATGATCTCTCTAGTGAAGACTAACTTGAACGTAGGCATTATCGTTGTTTTAGTCATAGGACTTCTTCTTGGCTACATAATTTATCCTTTTATAAATCGTACGGCTAGACAAACGACTCAACCACAAGACACTACCACAACTACACAATCAGGCTGGACAACATTTAAAGACGAACAATCCGGTATTTCTTTTGATTATCCTCCATCTTGGAGTGTTAGTCAGGTATCACAGGTCTTTGAAAACGGCGATCTTGTTGCAGTTCAACTGCTCGGCCCATCCCAACAAGAAAATACGGAATTCTATGATGGAGGCAGATTTATAGTCATGACTCCAGTACCGACAGATCTCGATTTGGACTCGTGGGTAAATAGCAAATATACAGCTAATGATCAGATTTCAGATGTAACTATAAACGGAGTAGCATTCAAAAAAGTCTATACCTGCGGACTTGGCTGCTTTACTTTCTATTACACAGTTGCCAACGGTAAGGTTTATGGAGTAAATACCTTTGCCGAAGGCTCAAAAAAGGCCGAATATCAGACAACTATAGATCAAATACTGAAGACACTTGTACTGCCTAAATAAAAGTTTCAAACTATGAAAATGGATTCGGTCGTGCACTTTGAGATGCCGGCTAAGGATAAAAAAAGAACCGCTGATTTTTATTCCAAAGTTTTTGGTTGGCAGATGCAATTACTTGGCAAAGAAATGGACGATTATCTTCTGGCAACTACAATAGAGTCGGACGAAAACGGACCAAAAAAACCAGGTGGGATAAACGGCGGATTTTATACCAGAGACGAATCAAAACCAGGATTTAGTCAACCTCATGTCGTAATCGCAGTTGACGATATTAAAAAATCAATGGTTAAAGTAAAAGAGTCTGGTGGCGAAGTTCTTGGTGAACCCCAGGAAATTCCCGGAATCGGACTTTACGTCTCATTCAAAGATACAGAAGGAAATCACGTAGGCATCCTTCAACCCTCCCGTTAAGCCTTCCACTCCTTCCTGATATAATTTCGGCATGAGTACCTTCTTTTTTCTTTCGGCTTTTTTGGCTGAAGTGATTGGTACAATTGCCGGGTTTGGTTCGTCAACGATTCTTTTACCCTTATCTTTATTCTTTTTTAATTTCACGACAGCACTGGCTTTGGTTGCTTTTTTTCATCTTTTTGGAAACTTAAGTAGAGTTGGGTTTTTTAAAGCAGGACTTGATAAAAAAACGATTATAAAATTTGGTATTCCCAGTGTGATCTTTAGTTTAATCGGAGCTCTTCTAGTTAAATACATCTCGCAGGATTTATTAAAAGGTATTTTAGGTCTTTTTCTTCTTGCTTATTCTCTAATATTTTTAGGAAAAGAAGATTTTAAAATTAAAGAGTCTGCTTTTAACACTTTTTTAGGTGGAAGTTTGTCTGGATTTTTGGCAGGACTTATTGGAACAGGAGGAGCCTTAAGAGGAGCTTTTCTGACCTCTTTTAACTTATCTAAAGAAAAATATATTGCAACCTCGGCATTTATTGCGATTGTGGTTGACGCAACCCGTATCCCAGCTTATATAAGTGAAGGATTTCTTCAAAGCTCATACAGCTGGTATTTATTGTTTCTTTTACCGATTGCAATACTAGGTTCTTTCATGGGAAAACAAATTGTTGCAAAAGTTCCCCAAAAATTATTCAAAAAAGTAGTTTTAATTGCTATTCTACTAATTAGCCTAAAGTTTATTTTCGAAGGCCTATTTTTTAAATAAAAAGACTTAGGGAGTTGCTAAATCGATTTATTTTTGATAGACTACACCTCATGCAAAAACATAAAAATATCTTTGTCATCTTTTTGTTTCTTCTACTTTTCCCACTTCCCGCCCAAGCTTATTTAGACCCTGGCACTGGAAGTTATTTGACTCAAGTAATTATAGGGTTCTTATTGGGAGGACTATTTTTGATAAAAAGCTTCTGGTCGAAGATTAAATCCGTGGTTATATCTTTTTTTAAATTTCTGGGAAAGAATGCGAAAAAATGAAAAAAATTTTAGACGTGAACCTAGTTCGTTCAGAGACCCTAGTGGCTTAATCTTCTATAAAGATAACAAAGTCTACAGACAAATAAATAATTCATACAGCCGAGATTTTACACAGTTTGTAAATTCAGGTCTTTATTCTGAGCTTATTAAACAAGAATTATTAATACCCTATAAACCAACCTCAAAATCTATTGGTATTGGAGACGAGGTAAATAAAGTACTTGAGCTTAAAAGAATTCCTTTTATTTCATATCCATATGAGTGGTGTTTCAGTCAACTGAAAGATGCAGCTCTTTTAACATTAAAAATTCAGAAAATGGCACTAAGTTATAATTTCTCACTGAAAGATGCCAGTGCCTACAATATCCAGTTTTTAGATGGTAAACCAATTTTTATAGACCATCTTTCTTTTGAGCAATTCAAAAATAAACCCTGGATTGCATATAGACAGTTTTGCCAACATTTTCTTGGACCACTATTACTGAGCACTTATAGAGATACAAGATTAATCCAGCTTTTAAGAATTTATCTTGACGGAATTCCAATAGACTTGACTAGTAAATTGCTGCCAAAAAAAACCTATTTTAAATTCTCAACCCTGTCTCATATTCATCTGCACGCCCTAAACCAAAGAAAACACTCCGATTCTGAAAAAAACAAGAGGAGAGAAACAGCGCTGACTTTAACTAAAGAGTCGTCACTGGCGATTTTGAAGAGTCTAGAAAATATAATTAAAAAGTTAAAAGGAGAGGACAGGAATAGCGAGTGGGGAAATTACTATACTTTCACCAATTACTCAAAAGCCGCATTTCAAAACAAAAAAAACATCATAGCCAGGTATTTAAAAAGGATAAAACCCAAAACGGTTTGGGATATGGGAGCAAATACCGGGGAATTCAGTCGGCTCGCCTCCAAAACCAACGCCTACACGGTTTCATTTGATATTGATCCCGTTGCTGCCGAAAAAAATTATCTTCAGATTAAAACGGTTGGAGAAAAAAATATTTTGCCGCTTATTTTGGACCTGAGTAATCCAAGTAGCGGATTGGGCTGGGGGCATGAAGAAAGAAAATCACTAATTGACAGAGGGCCGGCAGATATGGTTTTAGCTTTAGCTCTAATTCACCATTTGGCAATATCAAACAATCTGCCGTTTGAGAGGGTCGCAAATTTTTTCGCTAAAATCTCAAAGTTTCTAGTTGTTGAATTTGTGCCCAAAGAAGATTCACAAGTGCAGAAGTTGCTGCAAACAAGAGAAGACATTTTTACCAAATATAACAAACTTGAGTTTGAAAAAGAATTTAAAAAATATTTTAGTATATTGATGAGTGATAAAATTAAAGAATCAAAGAGAATTCTTTATCTACTAAAATCTAAACAATATGAAAAAAATCTCTAAATTATTTTTAGAATCAGCTTATCTTTATCCTCTTGTGTTTGTTATGGCGCCGACTTTATCATTATATGCCCAAAACTATGAAGAGGTTTGGTTAAGCAGCATTTTTTTGCCTATTTTTGTTTCGGTTTTACTTCTCATCGCTAGCTGGCTTATTTTTTTGCTTATTTTCAGAAACAGAGAAAAGGCAAGCATTATTACTAGTCTATGGGTAATTTTCTTTTTTTCCTACAACCACTTATTCCGGCCATTTGAAAATTTTTTTATAAATAAAAAAATCTATAAAATTTCTCCGGTTGGACCCAACGGCCTTTTAATCATAGGAATTATTGCAATAGCTACGATTATTAATTTTACTTTTTTTAAAGACCAAAAAAAATTAAGAACCTTGACAAGTTTTTTTAATATTGCAGCAATTGTTATTTTAACAATAAATTTCTTTTTGATAATCCCGGCAGAAATAAAAAAAACTTACGATTTGATAAAGCTAAAAAATTATAAAGCTAAAAATAGAGAAACGTACGTTATCAAGAATACAAATAAACAAGAGTATCCAGACATTTATTACTTTGTCTTTGACAGATACGCCAACTTGGATGTTTTAAGCGAGTACTTTAACAAAGATAATACTAAGTTTATAAATTTTCTCAATGAGAAAAATTTTTACAGAGCTGAAAAAAGTCGAGCTAATTATCCTGAAACCCATTTCTCTCTAAGTTCCTCCTTGAATATGAAATATTTGAATTTTTTAGTTTCAAAAGAGCTATTCGATCAACGCTTACCGGCACGGTCAGTCATCTACTCTGAATTGCTCCAAGACAATGGGGTTGTAAGGTTTCTTAAAGAAAGAGGATACAAGTATGTTCATGTCGGTTCTAATTGGGACGGAACCAAGACAAATAAATTAGCGGATAAGGTTTATAACAGATTCGCTAATTACAACGGTGTAGCTTATCTGGTATATGAAGATACTTTGGCTAATTCCTTTTCGGAAAAATACCTAGATGAGAGATTTAGTTCTCATAAATATTTTATAGAAACAAGAGCGTCCAATCTGCAATTTAAAACAGAAAATATTATAAAAGAAGCCTCTGATAGAGATCCAGTTTTTTTGTTTGCCCATTTTATCCTTCCTCATCCTCCTTTCATCTTTGATAAAAATTGCAATTTTTCTGGATTTAAGCTGCCCTCAGAAGAGACAGATGAAGATTATATTGAACAGGTCAGGTGTGCCAATAAAACAATAAGAATTCTGACTGAGGAAATTTTCAAAAGGGCTCCCCGGCCTTTTGTTATTATTATTCAGTCGGATGAAGGTCCGCGAATCGAGGGAAAGGAAAGTAATTATCTTATACGATCACCTATATTTAACACGATTTATCTTACACCAAGAAGCAAAGATAAAGGAAGTTTCGACTACTCAAAGGCTGGATTATACGAGTCAATTTCTCCGGTGAATACATTTAGAGTGATTTTTAATTATTATTTTGGAACAGATTTTAAATTACTAGAAGATAGAAGCTACACTGTAAAAACTAAAGGAAAGTATTCTTATTTCGAAGATATAACAGACACACTGAACTAATCAAAAACTTCAATCTTCTTACCTTTTTCTTTCTCCTTCCTTACTTATTTACGTATTGATTTAATTAAAATAATGCTTTAAGGTATTGAAAAGATAATTAAGGAGGTGAGAATGATGACAGAAAATAAGGAACTTACTATTGAGAGAATTTTCGACGCTCCAGTTGCAGAGGTTTGGAAATACTGGACAGAGCCTGAATATTACGCAAAATGGTGGGGTCCTAAAGACTTCACAGCCCACGTTGGAGAGATGGACTTTAGAGTCGGAGGGAAATATCATGTTGCAATGCACGGACCGGCGGGTACGGAATTTGATAAAGACTTCTGGAGCACAGGCACCTATAGAGAAATTATTCCAATGAAGAAGATTGTTGTCACCGATAGTTTTGCCGATGAGAATGGGAAGGTTGTTTCCTCAACTCATTATGGGATGAGTAGTTTTCCATTGGAGATGCTGATAACGGTAACTTTTGAGAAACTAGAAGACGGAAAAACCAAAATGACCTTGAGACACTCCGGTATAGAAAGTATCAGCGATACAGATAGAAGCAATATGCAACAAGGCTGGAATCAATCATTTGATAAGCTTGTCGAGAGTTTGAAATAAAACAGAGTTCATATATAATAACTCCATCATGAAGAGCCGATTTATAAAAAAGGTCATTCCTTTCATTTTTACTTTTGTATTTCTTACTCTGGTATCTAATATTTCTTTCAATGATGAAACTAATACTTTTACAATTAGTGTAAATACTACTCAGCGCGTCCAATACTTTCTTTGGTACAAAACAAATACTAAAGAAAAAGAAGTAGTAACCGGAAAAAGCCAGATTAGCTCCGAGGAGTTTTCTCGAGAAATCTATGCCGGAACTTGTTCTTCAGGTGGGACATGCGTTCCCCACAACGTTGTTAGAGGTGGATTAAAGATAAAAGTTCCTAGAGAACACTTTAAAGATACCAAGTTATTCAAGATCATCGATGGAGAACTGATTCTTCTTTAAAAAACTCCGCACAACTTGATTTTGAAAAATAATATAGAATAAATATTGCAATGGTAGGAAACTACTGTTCAAACTGTGGAGCAAAACTTACACCAGGGGCAAAGTTTTGCCATGCTTGCGGAGAAGTAGTTGGATCAACTTTAGAAAAAATAAAGAAGAGAAAAAGTAGAGGGTGGCTTTTTTTCTTTTTAGCCCTTTTAATGGGTTTTCTGGCTGCGGTTTTTTCAATTTCAACAAACAAAGAGGCGACTCCTTTCGCTATTCCTTTTTCTTTTACAGCCGGGATTTTTTATATCGCAGCAGTGATTGAATTTTTTAAGTGGTTGTTTAAAAAAAATAAATATGTCTTTTGGTTGATATTGGCTATTTTTATTATTATTCCTCTATTTTTCACTATCTACTATCAATCTAGCCGAGCATATATTAGACAGATTTTTGAGGTACAAGATATTGCGGCGGAGGTTGCATACACAAAATTAATAGGAGATGATCTCATCCAAGGAAAAACAATATCGGGGACGAATTTTTTATATGATAGAACCGTTTTAGCTGTTTATGCAGACGAGAAGATTACTACTTGGCCTCAAATGCAATCAAAAGTTCAGAGAGAATACACACGCATAAAAACAAAAAAGGTAAAAAAAGAGGTAGAGCCCTACAGAAGATCGGTTCAAGGCTGGATTGCCAAGGTGGTTGAAGCCTCAAACGTGAAAAATCCCCAAAGTCTTACTTCGGAGGAGATAGACCGCTGGAATATCATATCAGAGACGCCGGAAACAGTTGCGTTTAATCTAGAGGAAAATCGTCTGCCTGAAGTTTTAAACGAATTATCATCTCAGGTTCTTGAGCTCAAAAAAACAGGCGACAATGCTTTTGCCAGCTCAGACAATGATACGATGAGACGGGTGGTCGCCCGTGCGTTTACCCAGACTCAAATTGCCGAAAACATCAGCGCCAGATCAGAGAATATTTGTGCCAAAAGAGGTTGCCTTTCCGAAGTAAGAAACTTTATACCCGAGGTACATCGTACTGCCTATAGTTACCTTGCAGGTGATCAAGGGGCAAAAAACGGCTGGGACAAAACTTGGTCGGAGGCTCCAGAGATTATAAAAGCAGCCGGAACCCCGCTTGGTGGAACAGGAATCACTCAGGGGAATCCTGATCCAACTCCACCTCCAAATCCAACTACAACCATTCGCAATGTTACACCGTTTAAATGGCCGTGGACCCGGCCCCAAGCTCCCTTCTGGGACGGAATATACCAGGCTGATGTAGATTTAAGCTGCGACGCTGAATCTGGAGATTTTGGCGATTCTTTTGCGGATTCGGCAGTGGGTAACTTTGAGGTTCGAGGAGGAAAGATTCAGGGAGGAGCAGAAGAGATTGAGATTGATTCCACGGGTCACGCATACTACAGCAGAAACATCGCAGGCATCAACGGTGAAGTCAACTATACTTTTACGCAAACCGCAGACGGCGGAGTTTCACTCTCAGGCAACATAAGCTTATACGGGGAAGAAGAAGGAGCGTCAGTATCATGCACCGGTGATTTTTCAGGTAGTCGCATATCTCTATAATTAAGGAATATAATCCTTTTGGAAAGAGGGTGCAGCATTAAAAGTAAAAAAATAATACAAGTAGGCTATTGCTAGGGTTTGATAACTGTTGAAGCAGCTATAACTAGAAAGATTCCCGAGCTATTTAATATAAAAGACAGAAGGAGAAACTGATACATTTTCATTCGTGAAATTCCCATAAGACTTATTCCTATCTCATCAGGCAGTGGCGAGGCAATAAGTAAGCCTCCGATCACAGGTAATGTCCAACTGAAATATTTAGAGTGAAGAACTTTTGTCAGGTGATGATCGCTATCAACGCTGTCGTAAAGAGATCTAACTTCATTTATTAATTTGTCTTTAATAAAGCGGAAAATCAGTAAATCTCCAATTACTGCTCCTGCACCTGCAATAATGCCAATCTCAACCGCAGACAAACCTTCAGCTAAGACTAAGAGAATAAGAATAGCTGTAGCAACAGTAAAAGTGGAAACAAATAATACCCCTCCTATAAAAGCTCCGATGTAGCCAAGATTACCAAGGTGAAGCAGATAGGAGTGAAAGGCCTCGTTTTTAAAAAGATAAAAGGCGAGTAAAAGACTAATAAATAAGAAGGTCAGATTTTTGTATTTATATTCTTTCCAATATTGCACAATATCAAGTTTACACGATTTATTTCTTACATTTTTGTTACCTTCTTCTGAAAGCCTGCAAGCTTAAAGAATGTAAAGTAGACTTGACATTATCTCCTCAGCTTTTTATAATCTTCTTGTGATATGGTTGAATACGTCGAAAATAATGTTAATGAACTTCGTAAAAAAACAGGAGTCACCCAGGAGGAATTTGCCAGGTCTGTTGGGGTCACCCGCCAGACAATTATTGCCATTGAGAAAGGAAATTATACCCCATCAATTTTATTGGCTTTAAAAATTGCCAGATTTTTTAACAAAAGAGTTGAAGAAGTTTTTAAAAAAGAAAATAAATAATATGTTTAGCGAAATTTTTCTAACCACACTTCTTTTTTTAGTTCTCATCTTGCTTCTTAACCCCACAGGATTTTTTATGCCCGCGTCCTTACACATGTTTTTGTTAATTCTCCTTATAGTCTTTTATCTTCTTTATGCCTCCTTTTTTTGGCGAGAAAGGCCCCAGGACGAAAGAGAGTCATTGCATCGATTTATCTCCGCCAGATTCGCTTACCTATCGGGAATGCTTGTTTTGATCGGAGGAATTGTTTACCAAAGTTATTACCACCTGCTTGATCCGTGGTTAGTTTATGTGCTTTTTGTTATGCTTTTTGGAAAAATTTTAGGACAAATTTATGCCAGAAAAAAACACTAAAATCATTATCGCAGCAGTAATTTTGATTACCATTCTGGTTGGCTTTTTTTATTTTTCAAACAGGCAGAACTCAACATCAAATAAACAAGTTCAAATAGATAATGGAAGCGAAGACATTGAAATTTTAGCCGGAAAAAACTCTTTTTATATGGAATTTAACCAGGCAGATTATGAGAGTGCACTTAAATCCGGAAAAATAATTTTTCTAGATTTCTTTGCAAATTGGTGCCCGATCTGTAGAGAAGAAGCACCCGAGATCAAGGCTGGCTTTGATAATTTAACTACAGACAGAGTTATTGGTTTCAGAGTTAATTATAACGACAGCGATACTGATAAGGATGAAAAAGAACTAGCCGAAAAGTTTGGCATAACCTATCAACACACCAAAGTAATCTTAAAGCAAGGAATGGTTGTACTTAAAGATTTAGAAAGTTGGGATAGACAAAAGTTTGCTGAGGAGATAAATAAACTTCTATGACAGTATTACTCTTGTTTGCGTTTTTATCGGGATTAGTGACAATTTTTGCTCCCTGTATTTGGCCACTTTTGCCGATCATCTTGTCGGCAACCTCAACCGGCGGCAAGAAGAAACCCTTGGGGATAACCTTGGGCTTAATCATAAGTTTCGGACTTTTGACTCTTTCGATTGCCTATCTAATCAAAATAATTCCCTTTGATCCAAATAGCCTAAGACTTTTTGCCGTTGTAGTGATTGGATTTTTGGGTTTGACACTAGTTGTTCCAAGACTTTCCGCAAATTTGGAAGGCTTCGTTAGCCGACTTGCTGGCAAAATAAAACCAACTCAAAGAGGAAGTGGATTTTTATCAGGTTTTATAACCGGTGGAGCGCTGGGTATCGTTTGGACTCCCTGCGCTGGACCAATCCTGGCGACAATTGCAACTTTATCGGCAACACAATCTGTTAATTACTCTGTTGTTCTAATTACTACTTCTTATGTTATCGGTATCGGAATTCCACTTTTCCTCTTTGCAACCTTGGGTAATAATTTTTTCTCAAAAAGCAAAATACTCTCTCGATACACAGGTCGAGTACAGCAATTTTTTGGTCTGGTAATGATTGTTACTGCAATTTTGATTTTTACGAATTATGATAAGGTGCTCCAGGCAAAACTTCTGGATGCGATTCCTTCCTATTCCAATTTTCTAATCGGACTAGAAAGCAATCAAAAAGTAAAAGATCAGCTCAAGCTCTTAAAAAATAACAAGAAAGAAAAAAGTTTTAATTTCTTTACCCAAATGAATCTTTTTAATGCTAATTATCAAGCTCCTGAGTTTGTCGGTATAACCAAGTGGCTAAACACAGACGGGCCCTTATCTATTGAGAGTTTACGTGGGAAAGTAGTTTTAGTTGATTTTTGGACCTACACCTGTATCAACTGTATCCGCACTCTGCCTTATGTAACAAGTTGGTATGAGAAATATAAAGATAAAGGTTTTGTGGTTATCGGAGTCCATACACCCGAATTCGAATTCGAAAAAGATACCCAAAACGTACTAAATGCAATCTCGCAATACAAGATAACCTATCCGGTTGCCCAGGATAATGATTATGAAACTTGGAATGCCTATGACAATCTCTACTGGCCAGCAGAATATTTGATTGATAAAGATGGCAGAGTTCGCAGGACTCATTTTGGCGAGGGAGAATATGACCAAACAGAAATGGCAATTCAAAAACTTCTTGAAGAAAAAGGAACCGTAGCCAAAGAATCGCTGGTTGAGATTGAAGAGCAAACTCCTAGGATGGCTCTGACTCCGGAAACTTATCTTGGCAGCGACCGAATTGATCGTTTTGCCTCGGAGCAATCGGTTAAACCGGGTTTAAGAGCCTATACTGCACCTGTCTCTTTACCCTTGCACTATTTTGCTTACGAGGGAAAATGGGATATTCAAGACGAGTACTCTGTTGGGAAAGAAAAGTCAAAAATAATTCTGCATTTTAAAGCCAATAAAGTATTTTTGGTTATGCATCCAGCTGGCAATAACGACTTTGTAAAAGTATCCTTGGACAACAAAGAGGCGGCTTTTGTTAAAATAGATGAACCTAAATTATACGAATTGATTAATTTAAAAGGAGAAAATGGAGAGCATATTTTGAAAATCGAACTTGGAACAGATGATATTAAAGTTTTTGCCTTTACGTTCGGTTAACTTATGAAGTTTAATAAACTTTCAGCCGAAGAGGAAAAAGTAATAGTTTACAAAGGAACTGAAAAACCTTTCACCGGAGTTTATGATGAATTTTTTAAAGAAGGAACATATGTTTGCAGACGCTGCAATACTCCTCTATATACGTCATCGCGCAAATTTCATTCAGGCTGCGGTTGGCCAAGTTTTGATCAGGAGATAAAAGGAGCGGTCAAAAGAATACCGGACCCAGACGGAATGCGGACAGAAATAATTTGTCTTGCTTGCGGAGGGCATTTAGGCCACGTCTTTGAAGGTGAGGGATACACTGAAAAAAATACCAGACATTGTGTTAACTCTATTTCTTTGAAATTTATTCCCAAAGATGCAAACAAAAAATGAAATAGCAGTTTTTGGCGGAGGCTGCTTCTGGTGCACAGAGGCAATTTTTAAGATGTTAAGAGGTGTTTCCTCAGTTACTCCAGGCTACGCCGGTGGAACAATGGATAATCCCTCTTATCATGATGTTAGTAATGGTGACACGGGTCATGCGGAGGTAATAAAAATAGAATTTGACCCCAGTGTTATTCCCTACAGTGATTTATTAGATGTTTTTTGGCACACTCATGATCCAACAACTCTCAACAGACAAGGCAATGACGTTGGGACTCAATACCGCTCAATAGTTTTATATACTAGTGATGAACAGAAAAGGATAACTGAAGAATCTTTAGCTAATCTGCAAAAATCAGACGAATTTAAAAATTCAATAATAACAGAGATAAAACCTTTGGCTAAATTTTATCAAGCAGAAGACTATCATAAAAATTATTATGAAAAATATTCGTTTGAACCTTATTGTCAGGTTGTAATTTCACCTAAATTGAAACATCTTAGAGAAAAATACGAAGATAAATTGAAGGGAGGTGATAAAAATGAATAGACCACTAGTCATAGGAGCAGTTTTAGTAATCTTGGTTGTTGGTATAGTTCTTCTTCGGGGAGGTCAGCAACAGCAACAGCCGACAGCAACTGTTACTCCGACAACAGAAAAGATGATGAAGGGTGAGGAAAAAACGACCGAAGACAAGATGATGGCGAAAGAGGCAAAGGTAACTGTCACAGAGAGCGGTTTTTCCCCAGAGACGCTTACTGTTAAAACAGGGACAGAAGTCACCTGGGTCAACAACGGCGGAGCCGCAGTCCAGATTGCCTCAAGTCCGCATCCGACGCACACAGACTACCCCCCTTTGAATCTAGGAGTAGTCCAAGATGGCGAATCGGTTTCCCTAGTTTTCGACCAGGCCGGAACATACAAATATCACAACCATCTTAACCCCTCCCAAAAAGGAACATTAGTTGTTGAATAGGCTTATGGATCTAACTAAGCAAAAGTGTGTGCCTTGCGAGGGCGGTATGGAACCGCTAAAGCGGGGAGAATTTAATCAATACCTCTCCCAAGTAGAAACATGGGAGGTTGCCGAGGATAAAAGGCTTGAAAAAAAATTCAAGCTTAAGAATTTTAAACAAGCTCTTGAGTTTGTTAATAAAGTTGGATCTCTGGCTGAGGAAGAAGGCCACCATCCCAATATCTACCTCTTCGGCTGGAACAAGGTAAAAATTACTTTGACCACTCATGTAATTGGCGGCTTGTCCTTAAACGACTTTATTTTGGCTTCGAAAATTGATAAAATAAGAGGATGAGTCTGACAGAACGATTTAAAAAGTGGTATCGAGGACTGCCGGAGCAAAAAAGATATTTTGAATTTATTGGTGCAGTTCTGGCGATTCCAGTTTTACTTACAGTCCTTCTTCTTAATTTAGGTAGTCTCAAGAAAGAGGAGCCTAAGCCCACACCAGCTCCGAAGGAGGAAATTAAAGTCATAATTCCCACCCAAGAAAAAGAAACTTCTCCTCCGCCAGCTGGCGGACCAACCAGTGCTTCGTGTAAGAAGGAAGTTGGGCCGGTTGAAATCAGCTCACCGACAGAAAATCAAACTCTGACAGAGGAGCCCGTCTGTTTCAATATTGAATACAAAGACGAAAGTTATTGTTCAGTGGTCTGGTCTTATCGAGTAGATAATAGTTCATGGTCTGAATTTACCGACAAGTCAATTTGTTTATATAATCTCTCTTCTGGTGATCATAAATTTGAACTGAGAGTCAAAAGTACAGCCTCTTCAGACGAGGTTCAATTGGTTCGCAACTTCACCTTCAAAGGCAAAGTTAGCCCAACTCCTACCCCCACCCCCAGCCAATAAATATCCTATATAATATTTAAAATGGCTGAACCATCGTCAGAATTACCTACAAGGCAGGACATAGTAGCTTCCGAAAGAATTCCGCAGTGGGAAGAACTTGGGAAACCTGATCCTGAATGGGAAAACTCCTTAAAAGCGGTTATTCCGGATGAGACCTTCAAAACTATTTACAAACTTGAAGAGCAATTAAGAGAACAACTTACAAAGGACCAATATGATAAGCTCATTCAATCAGTCATTGATTCTCGACAAGCCGAAAGTGAAAGAGAAACAGCATATAAAGAAGAACTACTACCTGTTGGGGAACAAGATCAGTTTAGGAGAGAAGCTGAAAATCCGCATTTTAAATTTGATAAGGAAGTAGGAATAGATTATGCAATATACAGGTTGAATACAGACAAAGAAGGTGTTCCTTTAGTAGTCCAATTTCCATGGAGCGTTGGTTCAGAATCTCGATCAGGTAGAGCACTTTTAAAGGCTTTGTGCAGTAAAATTCAAAGACCAATTATTGCAATTGATACTGTTGCTACGGGAAAAACAAGTATTCCATCTTTAAAATGGATTCTTCAAACAGATTTTACTCAAATTGCAGCCTCGCAGTGGAGAGTTCTTCAACAAGAACTCGAAGAATTGGGCGCAAATCAATTTGATATTTTTGGTGTTTCTATGGGAGGAGTACTGGCTGCAAAAATTGCTCAACAAGCAAAAGATAAAGCTCGTATCCTAGTAACATATTCCACACCGGGATTTGCAGAGAAAGAATTCCCCAAGTTTGTTCGTGGATTTGCAGTTGATGAAGGAAAAGCACTTGAAAAATTAATGCAGGAAAACGCGTATGGGATAAGAGATGACTTTGAATTTTATGGAGAATTTTATGGAAAACTTTTATTTGGAAAATTTACTCCCGAACAATTTGGAAGATTAAAACGTTTTCCAGCCTATGTTAGATTTGCCTGGCTGATGGCTGAGCCGGTTCTTTGGGGTTTGCCAAAAGATTTATCTTTGGAAACTTGGTGGATGGATATTGTTGGGTCAAGAGAAGCAATTACAGGAATGGAAGAACACTTGGCAAAAATAAGGCAAAGAAATGATTTATCCCAGAAAGAAGATTTACCTAAAAAGTCAAGTATTCATATTTTGGGATCACAACCCCATGCTGCCTCTGAGTTAAAAACAGTTTTGGCAAACGATGTGGCTACACTTCTTGAGACAGCAGAAAAAAGAATAGCTGCTTAAATGGCTGCGAATGAAAGTAGGCAGGATTTGCGACTAATAGAGAATGAAGGCTAAGACAATGCTTGCGGTGGTCAAGGAAAAAGCAGCTCCTGGAGTGACCCTTAAACAAATTCCCATTCCCAAGCCAAAAAAAGACGAAGTTCTAGTCAAAATAATCTACGCTTCAATCTGCGGAACAGACATTGGAATCTACGACTGGATTCCCTGGGCCGCCTCGCATATTCACCCGCCCCAAGTTATCGGCCACGAGTTAGTGGGAAAAGTTGTTGAAATCAATGGCAAAAAAAATGGCCTAAAAAAAGGAGATTTAGTCTCCTCCGAAACCCACATCTTTTGCATGAATTGTTATCAATGTGAGATAAAAAACTACCACGTTTGTGAAAACATGAAACTTTTTGGAATAGGCCGAGATGGTTCATTCGCAGAGTATGCAACTATTCCTCTTCGAACAACTTGGAAAAATTATGCCAAAATTCCAGTTGAAGCAATGAGTGTTCAGGAGCCATTGGGGAATGCAGTTAATGTAGTTACAAAAGCAAATGTCAAAGGTAAAAAAGTGTTGGTCATGGGACTTGGACCAACCGGTTTATGTGCTGGAGCAGTTACAAAAGTTTACGGCGCCAAAGAAGTTGTCGGTATAAACAGAAGAGAGTACAGACGCAAGCTGGCCAAAAAAATGGGATTTGATCGAGTTTTAGAGAAAGTCGATCCTAAAGAGTATGGTACGTTTGATGTGGTTTTGGAAATGAGTGGAAATAGACTAGGTATAGAGGTTGGTTTAGATGCAGTAAGAATTGCCGGTCTGATTATTGCCTTTGGGATCCCCAAAGAAAAGATTAATTTAGATTGGGGCAAATACCTGATCAACAAAGAACTAACCTTTCTTTCAGTTTTTGGCAGACAAATCTGGGAGACTTGGGAACAAACGACAAATCTTTTGAAATCAAAAAAATTCGACATTAGAAAAATAATTACCCACCGCTTTAAATTGTCGGAATTTGAACAGGCAATGAAAGTTATGAAAAGCGGTGAATGTGGTAAAATTTTACTTCAACCTTAATATGGCACGACAAAACTTTTTTAATGTCTTAAAAAAAGAAATTGACAGGATTGATGGGATAAAAACCTCCAAAAGGCATGAGAGAGTGATTGAGGGTTTTACCAAGGATCCTTCACCCAAAGCAGTTATCGGCGGTAAACCGGTGCGAATATTTAATTCAAATGATTATCTGGGACTTCGCCATCACCCCGCCTTAAAACAAGCAGATCACGCTGCAGTTGAAAAATATGGAGCAGGTCCGGGAGCTGTGCGATTTATTTCGGGGTCTTTAAAAATCTATTCTGACTTAGAAAAAAAAGTAGCGGATTTTCACGGTAGAGAGGCAGGAATGGTTTTCTCCTCGGCTTTTGCTGCAAATCTGGCCGTCATGTTCTGTTTGATTCAAGGCCAAAGTAAAGACAGCCTTGTTGATTCAAACGTTGTGGTGATTTCAGATGCTCTTAATCACAGGAGTATCATCGATGGAGTCAGATTGGCAAAACTGGCAAGTGAACAAAAACAAATTTTCAAACATACGGATACGGATGAATTGGCCAAGATCCTTGAGGCAAACAAGAAGACCTTTAAACGAGCCCTCATCCTAACTGATGGAGTTTTTAGCATGATTGGAGAATTCCAAAAGTTAAAAAAAATAATGGAAGTTGCCAAAGAATATGATAACAGTTATGAAAATGGAGTAATGGTCTTTGTCGATGACGCCCATGGAGTTGGAGCATCCGGAGATACAGGTCGAGGCATTGAGGAAGTGGAGGGGACAAAATGTGATGTTTTGGTTGGAACATTTGGTAAAGCATTTGGCTCGGACGGAGGCTATGTAGTTGCAGATAAAATTGTCATAGACTATCTTAGAGAGTCTGCTGCAACCTATATTTATTCGAACCCTTTTTCTCCCGGAACTGCAGGTTCTTCTTTAAAATCCTTGGAATTGATAGATACAAATGAAGGGAAAGAACTCTTGAAAAAAGTTCGAGAAAATGCGCAATATTTTAAAAACTCAATGAAAAATGCTGGTTTCCAATTTGCAGCTGATTCCTTTCATCCAATTCAGCCAGTTCTGATCGGAGATCCTGTCAAAACAAGAGCGTTGGTAGACTTTCTTTTTTCAAAAAATATTTTGGTCACGAATATTAGTTATCCTGTTGTGCCCAAAGGAGCAGATGAAATCAGGGTACAACTTTCCGCTTCTCACCAAAAAGAGGACATAGATTACTTAGTAGAACAATTTAAAAACGCTTCCCTTTAACTTCTTTTCTTATCCTGTAAAATACTAACTGATGCATCAGAAGAATATTCCGACGGTTTTTGTCATATTTGGTGCGACAGGAGACTTGATGTATAAAAAAATTGCTCCTGCCTTGTTTAATTTATTTAGAAGAGACAAACTACCAAAGCTTTTGCGGATTATTGGAGTTGCCAGACGAGACCTGATTGATCAAGAGTTTCATAAACATATAACAGAAATTCTCGAAAAAAGATTAGGCATTAAAAATAACGACAAACAGGTCAAATCCTTTTTAAAATATTTTTCCTATCAGCAAGGAAAATTTGAAGCTGAAAACACCTACAATAACCTAGCTAAAATCTTGGGCAGAACCGATGATGAATGGAAAGTCTGCTCAAATAAGCTTTTTTATCTTGCAGTCCCGCCGGAACACTATGAAATGATGCTTAAATATCTTTCCTCTTCGGGTCTGACCATTCCCTGCAGTCCAGAGGAAGGTTGGACAAGAGTCTTGATTGAAAAACCCTTTGGTAGAAATGCAAAGGATTCTGAAAGAGTGGATTTACTTTTGGCCAAACTTTTTAAGGAGGAACAAATCTATCGCATAGATCATTATCTGGCCAAAGAGATGCTCCAGAATATATTAAGCTTCAGATTTTCAAACAATCTTTTTGAGCAGAGCTGGAACAATAAATTTATCGAAAAAATTGAAATAAAACTTCTGGAGAAGATAGGAGTTGAGGGCAGGGGTCCTTTTTATGATGGATTAGGAGCTTTGGTTGACGTTGGCCAAAATCACTTACTGCAGATGTTGGCCTTGGTAACAATGGAGCATCCCAGAAATTTATCCTCGCAAGTTGTTCGAAGAAAAAGAAGCGAGATTCTTAAAACTTTAAAGATCCCAGACAGTGGAGAAATAAAAAAAGATACCTTCAGAGCTCAATACGAAGGTTACCAAAATATAGAGGGAGTAAAAACAAATTCAAAAACAGAAACTTATTTCAAAATAAAAACATACCTTGATTCACCCAGATGGCAAGGAGTTCCAGTTTTCCTGGAAAGCGGTAAAAGATTAAAAGATCAAATCAAAGAAATTATCATTACTTTTAAACATGTTACTCCCTGTCTTTGTCCCCCGGGCAACCATTACACAAACCAAGTCATATTTTCTGTTGAGCCCCAAGAGGCAATCAGAATTACTTTTTTAGCCAAAAAACCAGGAGTGGAAACGCAGGTGGAGATTGCTTCAAGAAGATTTAATTTTATCTATAGAAAAAAAACGGGCAGAATTCAATACGTCGAAGAATATGAAAAATTGTTACTTGACTGTGTCTCTGGGAATCAATTACTTTTCTTATCAACAGATGAAGTAAAAGCAATGTGGAAATATACAGATCCTATTGTTGAGGCCTGGAAAAAAAATTTAACTCCTCTTGAAAAATATAAGAAGGATACGAATGAAATACTTAAAAAAGCACAAGAAACAATAACCAAGAAACAAACAAAATCCAAATTACAAATTACAAATCGACAGTTGGGGATTATTGGTTTGGGAAGGATGGGAGGAAATATTGCCAGGCAACTTATTGAGAAAGATTGGAAGGTTGTTGGCTATAACAGGACTAAAGAAGTAACCAAACAATTAGAAAGCGAAGGAATATCTGGAGTTTATTCACTAGAAGATTTAGTTGCAAAACTTAAAAAGCCAAGAGTCATCTGGATGATAGTACCTGCCGGAAAGCCTACAGACGAGATGGTAGACAAATTACTTCCTCTTTTAGACAAGACAGATATCTTGATAGATGCGGCAAATGCTTTTTATAAAGACACAGTTGAGAGAAGTAGGAAAATAGAAATGAGAGAGGTAAGATTTATTGATGTAGGAGTCTCTGGCGGACCAGGTGGAGCCAGATACGGAGCCTCTTTAATGGTTGGTGGAGAAAGAACAATTTATGAATATCTTCTACCTCTTTTTATTGATATTGCAGTTCCTGGCGGGGTCCAATTTTTTGAAGGCATAGGAGCCGGCCATTTTGTCAAAATGATTCATAATGGAATTGAATACGGAATGATACAGGCCTTGGCAGAAGGGTTCACTATTTTAAAAAATTCAAAATATAAACTAGATCTGAATAAGGCAGCTGAAGTTTACAGTCATGGATCAGTCATAGAATCAAGATTAGTTGACTGGCTCAAAGAGGGACTAAAGATTTACAGAGCGGATCTAAAAGAAATAAAGGGAGACGTTTTCAGGGGAGGCACTGGAGATTGGACTGTTGAAACTGCGAAAGAACTTAAGGTTAAGGCAAAAGTAATAGAAGAAGCTGTTAAGTTTAGAATTGAATCAGAAAAATCCGCCAGCTGGCGGACCGATTATACAGGCAAGATTGTAAATACAATACGCAATATGTTTGGAGAGCATAAGGTAAAATAAAATCCTAAATCCTAATGTTCAAATGTTTAAACATTTATACATTTCTTCCATAAACCTTTTTCTTCACTCATTGCCTCTTGTTGAGCTTGTTTAAAAAGTTCTGCATATTTTACATCAGGTGGAAAAGTTGAAGCATGAGCATAGCCTTCGCGAACAAGATATTCGTTAACAAACAGAGGAGTTGAAGTCGCTTCTTGTTGGATAAAAACGTAACGCAATAATCTGCCGTATTTATCTTTATCAGAAACATCTTTCTCCAGTTTTATTTCTTTTCCTTCAACCAATTGTTTGTTTTTCTCAAATGCTTCTTTGGCAAAACATTCAACCGGTTTTCTTGGATCATGAAGTTCCGGCGTATCAATACCAATATAGCGAACCTTCTGCTTATTCTCCAATTCAACAGTGTCGCCATCAATCACTCTGGTGACTTTGGTTGTTGCAGATTGGTTTGTTGGCGGAGTTATTGGGGGATTTAAAAAATAGGCAAAGATCAAAACAATAAATAAAAGCCCAGTCCTAATAAGCTGTTTTTTGATGCGCATGCTATAATAATACCAGTAATCGGGGTGTAGCTCAGTTGGCTTAGAGTGCGCGCTTTGGGAGCGTGAGGTCGTGGGTTCAAGTCCCACCACCCCGACCATGCTTTTGAAAATAAATGAAGGTTAAAACGCCTGATGAAATTGCAATCGCCACAAGTATCTCATAAAGCAAATCCTCAATTGGGAAATTGAAAATCCATATACCAAGAACTTTTTCTTGATTAAAAAACCAGGCATCCCAGAGATGGGCAATAATATTGGGCAGCTGCAGATAAACCAATGCAATGAAAGCATTAAGTAATATTATTTTTAGGTTTTTTTTCAAAAAACGGAAATTAAATGTCCACAAAATAACAATTGGAACCCCGGTAAATATAAGCATGTAGGTAAGATATGATAAATGTCCCAATTTCATGTTTTATTATCGAATTTTTTCCACAATAAAATAGTAGTGGTGGAGAAGAGTAAAGTTACAAATATGATGAAGAACCATTCCTCAACTGGAATTCCCAAAAGTAAAACTCCAACAATTTGAGGCTTTGTAAAATACCAGATATTTTCTTTTATAGCAGTATAATCCCAGGGATAGGAAAAGATAAGAGCGCCAATCACTGCGTAGAATAAAACTTTTGAATATTTTTTTAAAGTTTTAAAGTGCAAAATCCATAAAACAACTAGAGGCAGAACCACAAACAATAAAAGCCAAATCAAATATGAATACTTCATTGAAAAGATTATATTACAATAACTTTAGAAAAAAATGAAATATTTAAGGACGAGATACCTCTCAATTTTTCTTTTTTTTGCTATAGTTGCAATTTTTATTTTTGCTGGTAATCAAACCGCAACAAAAACAAAAATTATCCACTACAAGATTGATGGGATGTTTTATAGACTTCTGATTGCAGATGAGCCGGCTGAATGGGAAAGAGGATTAATGAATGTTAGAAAATTAGACCAAGCTTCTGGTATGATTTTTATTTTCCCAAATAAAGAATATAGAAACTTTTGGAATAAAAATACACTTGTTGATCTTGATGTCTATTGGATTAGCGATGATAAAATTGTGGGAAAAAGTTTTCTACCTTCAATCGAAAAAAGTAGGCAGATAGTTACTGTCAGTTCTCCTCAGGCGGTTAATAAAGTGGTAGAATTAATCCATGTGTTATAACTGTGGTTGCGAAACTCCTAATGACGATATGGGTATGGGAAATTTAACTTCAGGAGGAGGATCTTTAACCGAAGATGATTTCAAACATATAGCAGAACATTGGGGAATGAAGGTTGAAGAAGTCAAGAAAAATGTTTACGAGCTTTTAAAGAGAGAAATAGAACAAAAAAAATAAAACTATTGTTTTAAAGCCTCAATTCCTGGTAGCGTTCCTTTCTCAATAAACTCCAACATTGCCCCACCACCGGTTGAGACATGAGTTATTTTATCTAAATTATCCCTTTTTGAAATAGCGGCGAGCGTATTGCCTCCACCAACTATTGTTACAGCATCTTGATTATTAACGATTGCTTGGTAGACAGCATCAGTTCCTTTTCTGAAATTCTCATCTTCATAATAACCAAGAGGACCGTTCCAAACAATCGTTCTGGCGTTTGAAATGATTGAGGTAAAATTTTGTTGTGTTTCTGGTCCTATATCAAGAACATTATCTTCATTGGTTAATTCAGTCGTTTTTTTTATTCCTCCGCCTTCAAGAACAACATCACTCGGGACAATAATTTTTTCATGTTTTAAATCAGAGCGAACCATACCACTGCCAACAAGCACAAAGTCAGCTATTGATAAAAACTTATTCACAACTGCTAATTTTGTTTCAAGCTTTATACCCCCGATGATTGCGATAAACGGTCGTTGAGGACTTTGCATCACTTTTGAAAGAATTTCAACCTCTTTTTTTAAAAGCAGTCCTCCGTATGAAGGAATAAGTTTAGGGACTCCAGT
Organism: uncultured Gammaproteobacteria bacterium; assembly: GCA_964559705.1. Classification (GTDB taxonomy): domain Bacteria; phylum Patescibacteriota; class Microgenomatia; order UBA1406; family GWC2-37-13; genus CAZLGV01. Next base: position 403,301 of record CAZLGV010000001.1, read on the forward strand.
TATGGATGATTCGATCCGGTGACACATTGCAAATGCATCATTCACATAGATACCTGCAAGAGAAGCTAATTTTTTTATAAACTCTGGACCATTTGCTTTTTCCTCTGGATAAAATCTAATATTTTCTAAAACCAAAATCTCATTTTCTTTTTGCTGGTCAAAGATTTCTTTATTAACCGTTAAAAAGTCATCAATGAGATTAATAGAGTAATTGGGGAAATATTCTTGAAGCCTTTCAACAACAACTTTTAGAGAATATTGAGGGCTTCTTTCTTTTGGTCTATCCAATTTAGCAACACATACAAGTTTATTTTTGTTTTCTAATAAATACTTAATTGTTGGTAAGTTTTGTCGAATACGAAAATCATCGTCAATCGTGAAATCTGAATTAAGAGCGACGTCAAAATCAACCCGAAGAAGAACACACTTGTTTTTTATTTCAACCTCATCAATATATTTGATTTTTGAATTGTCATCTTGCATTTTGAACTTTGAATTTTAAACTTACAAGGCTTGTGCCATTTGCTCCACTAGGTCGACAAGCCTTGTACTGTAGCCC
>CAZLGV010000001.1:403869-803983 GCA_964559705.1 uncultured Gammaproteobacteria bacterium
GTTGTCGTACCAGCCAAATACTTTTACGAAATTGCCATTGATAACTTTAGTGTAGTTTGCATCAAATATGCAAGAATAAGGCGAACCAACAAAATCTGATGAAACCAAGGTTTCCGTTTCGTAGCCTAAATAATTTTTTAATTCTCCTTCGGCTGCTTGTTGAAAAGCCTTGTTTACTTCCTCTGGTGTTGTTGATTTTTCAACCGTTACCGAGATATCGGAAAAAGAAACAATTGGAGTTGGAATACGAAGAGCCATTCCGTCAATTTTTCCGGCAAGATTTGGTAAGGTTTTGGCCACTGCCTTGGCCGCTCCAGTTGACGAAGGAATTATGTTTAAAGCTGCTGCTCTTGATCTCTCGACTGATTTTCCTGGATCATCAAGCAAACTTTGAGATTGGGTATAGGCATGGGTGGTTGTTAGAAATCCGGAAGCGATTTTGAAATTGTCATCAAGGACTTTAAAAAGTAGGGCTGCACAATTTGTGGTACAGGAACAGTTTGAAATTACAGTTTCACTAGCCAAATTTACAGATTTATCATTGACCCCCAAAACTAGATGGACGGTTTCTTCATCTTTTGATGGCGCAGTCAAAACAACTTTTTTTACAGATCCTTTAAGATGTTTCACCAACTCCTCCTTTTTTAAAAATGCTCCTGTTGCATCAACCACCTGGTCCACCTCGTAAGTGTCCCAGGGGATATTTTCTATTTGTGGATTTTGGGTACAATTTATTTTTTTACCACCAACGATAATTGCGTCTTGATCTGCTGTAACTTTTTTTTCAAACCTTCCGTAAATAGAGTCGTATTGAAGAAGATAGGCGAGCATTTTCGGTTCAGTTTTGCGAGTGTTTATAGCGACAATATCAAATGAGTCTCTAGTTAAGGCGATTCTAGCAAAAGCTCTTCCTATTCTCCCAAAACCATTAAGCCCAACTTTTAAACGCCTCATAGAATCATTGTACTAAATTTGACGATAATGATGGTAGGTAGTAATGTAGCGAAGAGTACCTGACAAGCCACGGATAACCATAGAATGAGTTACTATAGAATCTTTTTTAAATTCAACACCTTTGAGAAGTGGTCCTTCAATCACTCCGGTTGCAGTAAAAGTAAGTTGTTTCCCTTTGGCTAAGTCCTCAGCCCGATAAATTTTATTAAGGTTTTTTATCCCTGCTTCTTCAATCTCTTTTTTGTGCGATTCTTTAAGCGGCTTGAATCGAGCTAAAATTTCACCACCCAAAATTTTTATGGCAGTTGCTGCCAAGACTGCTTCTGCACTGGCACCTATTCCCATAAGAATATCAATATCAGCTTCAGGTAAAGAGGGAGCAATAGCTCCTGCCACATCCCCATCAGTAATTAATCGAACCCTTGCGCCTGCTTTTCGAATTTGAGAAATGAGTTCAAGGTGTCTTTCCCGATCAAGGACAAGAACTGTTATTTCTCGGACATCTTTGCCGAGGGCTTTGGCCACTTTTTTAATTGTAATTTCAGTAGGAGCATCAAGATCGATTACCCCTTTAGCATTTGGACCAACCGCAAGTTTTTCCATATAAGTATCAGGAGCGTGAAGTAAACTATTTTTTGCCCCAGCCACAATAACCGATAAAGCGTTATATCTTCCATGAGCAACGCTTGCAGTGCATTCTAGGGGGTCAACTGCCAAATCCATTTGCACTGATTTTCCCTGGCCAACTTTTTCTCCGATGAAAAGCATAGGAGCCTCATCTCTTGTTCCTTCACCGATGACCACAGTTGCGGAAAAGTCAATTTGGTTTAATCGTGAACGCATCGCATCAACCGCAGCTTGATCAGCAGCATTACTATCACCTCGGCCAATCCACTTGGCAGCAGAAATTGCAGCCGCTTCAGTTACTCTAACAAATTCAAGAGCTAGGTTTCTATCCATATTTAGAGTTGGCCTAGGCTGGCTTTATAGACTTTTTCTGCACGAGCAATGAATACTTTTTGCGAAGCCTCTATATTTTCTTTTTTACCTACCCAAGCTTCAAGGGCTTCGCCCTGAAGAGCTCTTCCGTAGGAAGCAGTCAGTCGCCAGGGGTATTGCGATTTGTTGGTATTTGCTAATTTATTAATCGAGTTTAAATTTTGGGTTGCCACCTCAGGACTTTGCCCGCCAGATAAAAATGCAATTCCAGGAACTTCTTTGGGAATAGTTTTTGCAAGGACATCAAGCGTTTCTCTGGCGACTGTTTCCTTGTCCGCTTGGTTTTGATTGTTTTTTCCTGATGTAATCATGTTTGGCTTAAGAATTAGTCCTTGAGGATCGACTTTGTGATCATTAAGTGCTTGAAAAACTGTTGCGAGAACTTTCTCGGTGACTTGTTTATCTTTTTCAAGAGTGTGATCTGCATCCATGAGAACCTCGGGCTCAACGATCGGTACAATACCTGCCTCTTGACAGAGTAAAGCATAAAGAGCCAGATCATCGGCATTTCTTTTTATGGTTAAGTCAGAAGGATAATCGCCAGAAATTGTAATTACTGTTCTCCATTTGGCAAAGCGGGCTCCAAGTTCTTTGTATTCTTCGAGACGTTTACCAAGATCATCAAGTCCTTGAGTAAAGGTGTCTTCTCCTAATCCTGGAATTTTAACGGTTCCTTTATCAACTTTTATTCCAGGAACAACAATTTTTTTAGCAAGCAGTTTAGGAATAGGCGTTCCGTCATCTGTTGACTGCCGAATTGTTTCATCATAGAGGATGACGCCGCTAACAAAATTCTCAACCCCCGGAGTTGTAAAAAGAAGTTGTCTATATTGGAGATTAACCTCTGGAGATGATTCAACGCCTATTGTGGCCAGTCTTTTTTTAATTGTCCTGGTGCTCTCGTCTGCTGCAAGAATTGTTTTGGCGACCATTTCTTTCGCAGTTTGCGAAAGGGAATCGTTTGCCATAAATTGATTATATAATATCACTATCTTATGCAAGATTGCATTTTTTGCCAGATTGTTGCCGGAAAATCTCCGAGCTATAAAGTATATGAGGATGATTTATTTTTTGCTTTTTTGGATATTTTTCCTAAAACTAAAGGACACGTTTTGCTAGTTCCAAAGAAGCACTATCCTTGGGTACAAGATGTTCCGGAGTTTGGCAGGTATTGGGAAACTGCTTTGAAAATAACTCGGGCCCTGGAAAAAGCACTCAAACCGCATTTTATTCAGTACTATACATATGGGCTAGAGGTTCCCCATGCTCACATTCATATCATTCCTCAACCCAAAGCTCTTTCACCAGTTGAGGCAATTGCCCAAAAATCAAATTTTTCAAAAGAAGAATTCGAAGAAACAGCAGAAAAAATTAGAAACGCCTTATGAAGGCCCAGTTTAACCGGGGCGGTTAAAATAAGTTGATATGACAAAACAAGAAAAAATATACAATTTGGTTGGAAAAATTCCTGAAGGTAAAGTAATAACTTACGGAGCGATTGCAAAAATAGTTGGAACATCGCCGCGGGCAGTAGGGAAAATTCTGCATAATAACAAAAATCCAAACGGAGTTCCTTGTCACAGAGTAGTATTTGGTGACGGATCATTATCTTCTTCTTATGCTTTCGGCGGAATCAAGAAACAAAAAGAAAAACTTACCAATGAAGGTTTGAAATTCTTGAACAATAGAGTAATTAAATGAATGAACCAGGAAGACAAGAAGGAGATTTTTTGCAACTTACGAGAGTTGATAGATTTGTCAAAGGCAGAGTAATAGATTTTCCTGTACGCGGAGGTGTTAAATTAAATATTCTTGATGGAGGGGGATTTCCTATACTACAACCTCGAGATCTTTTAGTAACTTATCCTCCGTATAGCATAGATCAGACAGAGACCCGTCTAGTAGACCCAACTCAAATTATAGCTACAGAAAATATTCATTCGGATATAGAAGATTACCGTCGCTTAGAGGAATTAAGAGAGCTAATGCGAACCGGCCAATTCGATTCATCAAAAGCTGATAAACCCGTTGTTGGAACTGAATTGCCGGGAGGATTTTTTGCAGTAGATTTAGGATTGCATCGAACTTTAGCTGCGTTAAGAGAAAAATATCCTATACCAATTGGTATTAGAAATCCTAGGACAGACCGTTTTAGAGTCAGATATGAAAAAGCAAGGGAGGAAATTGAAAAAAGGATTGTTAAAAGACTAATAAGAGGAAAATTAGAGGAGGGCGGTTTATATGGAGAGTTATCATTGGACGATCCGGAAAGCCAAGACCCCAGTTTTTTATTTAGTGTCCCCAGTATGGTTAAAGGAGTTGCAGTCAGGGCAAATGCAGATGCATTTTTAGCTCAACTGGCAGAAGCACTAAAAACTCCGGAGGGCGAAGCACTCCGAAAAATTGCAGGCTTTGGTGACAGATTAGCATACAGTTTAGAAGCGTATGCTTTTCTGGATAAAGAAGAAGCAGCTAAAAGAGCAAGAGAATTACTAGCCGCTTAACCGCTTTAAAAAATCTACTTGGATTGTTATAATAGGCAAAATATGCCAGAAAGATTAAGTACATTTTTTGAGGTTCATCCCGGATTCGAAACAACAGCTGCAGTAATCCATTCAGGAAAAGAATTTGCTCCAAGTGTTGTTTTATTTCCTGATGGACGCGCAGTAGTTACTTGGTTAGACCAACCTTTTGTAGGTGAAGAAGATAGTGTAGATGTGAAGGCCGCTGCATTTAGTTCCCACGATGATGCCAGACAATTTGCAAAAGATCATGCAGCGTTTCATGGAAGTTTTGTCCATCCAGAAGAACTCGGTCATCACAATGGAACACTAACAAGACTTTATGAGGCTCCTCAAGTAGCACTCCCTCTGCAAGATATTATTGAAGCTGTAGCTTAATTAAGCCGGTCGTGTCCTCCCTTACTCCAGGGGTGGCAACGGACGATTCGACGTAATCCTAACCATAAACCTTTTGCACTTCCGTATTTCTCCACCGCTTGATAAGTATAATCAGAACAGGTGGGGATAAATCTGCAGGTCCTGTCCGATGCAAAAATTGCTCGAAAAAAGAAGTTATGGAAAAAAGAAGTTTTTTGATAAAGACGAATAAAAACCAAAACAAAATTTTTCATAGAGAAAGCGATTGTTTGCCGATGTCTTTTCGATAATGCATACCATTAAAATGAACACCAGTTGGGCCAATATTTTCATATGCCTTAGCCAGCCCAGCCGGTAGATTTTCTCCAATCGCAGTCATACCTAAAACCCTACCCCCATTTGTAATCACTTTATTGTCTTTTAAGGCAGTACCAGCATGGAATACCTGAATATCTGTATCTTTTATTGCGCTTAATCCCTGGATTTCTTCTCCCTTTTTATAGCTTCCCGGATAACCTTCGGAAGCAAGAACGATACAACAAGCTGATTTCTTAGCCCAAGTTATATCCACCTGATCCAATTTGCCCTCGACGCAGGCCATAAAAATTTCAAAAAGATCAGAGTCGAGCAATCTCATATAAGATTGTGTTTCAGGATCACCAAATCGCGCGTTAAACTCTAATACTTTTGGACCATTTTCCGTGATCATCAGTCCAGGATAGAGCAGTCCCTTAAATTCTTTTCCTCTTTTTTGAAGTGCTTTTAAAAGAGGCATAACAATAGTTTCTTCTATCTGTTTGATTAAATCGGGAGTGACCCATGAGACAGGAGCAACCGTACCCATTCCTCCTGTATTTGGTCCGCGGTTGCCATCAAAGATAGGTTTATAATCTTGTGACGTGGGAAATAGAACTGCTGTTTTTCCATCACAAAATGCATGAATGGAGATTTCTTTTCCAGACAGGTATTCCTCAACAATAACAGCATTACCTGCTTCTCCAAAAATTTTTTTAATCATAATATTTTCTAGTGCTTCTACGACTTCATCTTTTGTTTTACAAATTATTACTCCTTTGCCTAAAGCCAAACCGCTTGCTTTTATGACCAATGGTAATTGTTGCACAAGGGCGTAATTTTTTGCTTTTTCAAAATCATTAAATGTCTCAAAATTTGCGGTTGGAATTCCTTCTTCTTTCATAAGTTCTTTAGCAAATTTCTTTGACCATTCGATTTGCGCAGCTTCTTTAGTAGGACCAAATATTTTAAGATTTTGTTTTTGAAAAAAATTGACAACGCCGGCAGCTAATGGGTCATCAGGCCCAACCACAGTTAGATCAATCTTATTATTTTTTGCAAAAGTAGAAAGTTTATCAATTTTATCCGTTTTAATATCGATGTTTGTTCCAAGTGTTTGGGTTCCAGCGTTTCCTGGAGCGAAATAAAGTTTTGAAACCCGCGGAGACTGTTTTAGTTTCCAGCCCAAAGCATGTTCGCGCCCACCTGATCCAACAATAAGTACTTTCATAGTTGTATAAAGTATAATATGTTCGATAGTCCAAAGTCGCAAAAAAATTGGTATCTTCACATACCTATCATGAAAATCTCAATTATAACCCTTTTCCCGAAGATGATTTCTGCTTTTTTTGAGGAGAGCATTGTCAAACGAGCCCAAGAAAAGGGATTGGTTGAAATAGAGATTATCAATCTTCGCGACTTTGCAACTGATAGTTATGGATCAGTAGATGATAAGCCTTACGGAGGCGGAGTAGGGATGGTGCTGAGAGTTGATGTACTGCATAAAGCATTGCAATCAACTCTCAGAAGTTCCAAGTTCCAAGTTCCAAGTTCCAAACAAATTCCAAATTCCAAAATAATTCTTACCTCGGCCAAGGGAAAACAATTTAATCAAGCAAAAGCTGCTGAATATTCGAAAATCGGCAATTTGATAATTATTTCTGGGCACTATGAGGGAGTTGATGAGAGGGTTTTGAATTTTGTTGATGAAGAAATATCTTTGGGAGACTTTGTTCTGACCGGAGGAGAAATAGTTGTAGCTGCAATAGTTGACGCAATTGTCCGTCTCATTCCTGGAGTTTTGAAAAAAGAAGAGGCGACCCAATTGGAAAGTTTCTTCAATATATCTATATATCGATTAATTGAAATTATTGGTGAAGATGAAATATTAATAAGGCTTAAAAATAAAGGAGTCAAAAATATTAAACTTCTCGAATTTCCTCAATACACCAGGCCAGAAGAATTTTTAGGCAAAAAAGTTCCAGAAGTTTTATTATCAGGCAATCATAAAGAAATCGAAAAGTGGAGAATAAAGATGGCATTTGAGGAAACGGTTAAGAAAAGACCAGATCTACTGGAGAAATAACCAAGAAACAAATTCCAAGAAACAAACAATAATCAAATTCCAATTTATCAATTTAAATATTGATTATTGAAATTTGTTTGTATCTTGTCACTTGGTTATTGTATCCTTAAACTATGGAGATTCTAAGAAATGTTGCTACTACGCAGGCGATACAATGGCTTGGTGTTTCTAATTTAGTTTTCTTATTGTTGGTTCTTTTCACTTGTAGATGTTTTGTCGGAACAAAGATTTATCTTAGACTGCTTCAGAAACCCTGGTTTAAAAAAATCTATCAATTCCATTGCTATTTTTGGTGGGCTTTTGCAATTTCAGTATTTCTTCATACCATATTTGCAATTTATCTTTTTGGCTTACCTTTTTAGTATTTCTGTTATAATGAGAGCTTAATGCCAAAAAAAAAGAAAACTGCTCAGCTTAAATTGCCTCAGAATCGCGACGTTTTACTTTTTATATTAATTCTTCTGGTTGCAGGCCTTATTTATTACTTTAAAGGCTTGTTTGTTGTGGCAACAGTCAATAACCAACCTATAACTAGACTTGCAGTAGTTAAAGACCTTGAAAAAAGAGGAGGAAAAGAAACTCTCAATGCATTGGTCACAAAGGCATTATTGGTACAAGAAATCCGAAGAAGAAATATAACTGTCTCCAAAGACGAGACAGATAAAGAAATAAAGAAAATAGAAGCTAGTCTGCAAGGTCAGTCGCTTGACCAGCTTTTGACAGCCCAAGGCGCAACCAGAGCAGATTTTGTCGAACAAGTAAAAATTCAAAAAAGCCTGGAGAAAATGTTTGAAAAAGATGTAAAAGTAAGCGATGAAGAAATGAATAAATTTATTGAGGAAAATGCACAATTTTCTCCAACCAAAGAAGTTGCAGAGCAGCAGTTGAAACAGCAAAAACTATCTAAAAAAGTGCAAGACTTATTGGAAGATCTTAAAAGAAAAGCAAAAATCAACTACTTCGTAACTTACTAAGGATCCTCCTTGCAGGTGTTACCAAGTCAGACTTGATGTTATAATTTTCTCATGGTTAGGACAAGAATTGCTCCCTCCCCAACAGGAGAAGATCTTCACATTGGAAATTTGCACACTGCTTTTTTCAATTGGGCTTATGCCAGAAAACATGAAGGTCAATTTATAGTTCGTATCGAAGATACAGATCGTGAAAGATTAATCAAGGGAGCAGAAGAAAAAATTCTCCAAACACTCAAGAACTATGGATTAATTTATGATGAAGGACCGGATGTTGGGGGACTATCGGGTCCTTATCGTCAATCTGAAAGACTTGATACTTATCACCTCTATGCAAAAGAGTTGATTGAAAAAAAAGCAGCTTATTATTGTTTTTGTTCAAAAGAAAGACTGGAAAAATTAAGAGAACATCAACAAAAAGAAAAAAAAATTCCAAAATACGATAAACACTGCTTAAAAACAGTTCAGAATCCAGAATCCAGAATTAAGAATGGCGAACCGCATGTTGTGCGTTTGAATGTTCCTGAAGGAAAAGAGATAGTTTTTACAGATGTTATTAGAGGGGAGATAAAATTTCAAAGTGAAAATCTTGATGATCAAGTACTTATAAAATCAGATGGCTTTCCGACATATCATTTGGCTGTTGTAGTTGATGATCATCTGATGAAGATAACTCATATAATCCGAGGAGAAGAGTGGATCTCCTCAACCCCAAAGCACGTACTTCTTTATGATGCTTTTGCCTGGGAAAAACCTGTTTTCGCCCACACCCCGCTACTTCGAAATTCTGATAAATCCAAACTCTCAAAAAGAAAAAATCCTGTTTGGGCCTCCTGGTATCTGAAGCAAGGATATTATTATAAAGCAGTTTTGAATTATCTTTCGCTTATGGGCTGGTCGCATCCGCAGCAAAAAGAAATATTCGATACACATGAATTTGTTCAGCTTTTTGACATAAAAGATGTTCAACCAGTTGGCCCAGCATTTGATTTAGTCAAATTGGAATGGATGAATGGAGAATACATTAGACAAGATCAAATATCAAATATCAAAGATCAAATATATAAATTCTATGATCAGAAACTTCCCGAAAATATTATTGAGAAGACGGTGCCGTTAATTCGGGAAAGAATCAAGAAATGGTCGGATTACTTGCCGCTTTGTGAGTTTTTTTTCGCCAAGCCTAAAAAATATCAGATGAATCTATCCTCAAATAAAAAATTATTAAAAAAGATCCATGATAAGCTAGGACACATAAAAGAATGGAAAGCAGCTGTCATCGGAGAGGCCATGCAAAAACTGGCGGATGAAGAGGGAATAAAAACAGGAGAATTTTTTATGATTATTAGAGTAGCTATTACCGGAAAAAAAATATCTCCACCTTTAAATGAGTCAATGGAGATTCTGGGCAAAAAAGAATGTCTGGAGCGAATTAATATGTTAGTATAACAATCAATGAAAAAAAAATTAACTTACTCAAATTCCGGTGTTGATTATGATATCCTGGATCCTGCAAAAATTCTTGCTCAAACTGAAGGAAAGAAAACCGCTTCTAATTTAGCTTCTGGATTTGTTGAGGTAGATGAAAGTCGAGGAGAATCAGCTTATGTTGTGGATGCTGGAGATCATTATCTTGCAGTTGTTCAAGAGGGATTAGGAACAAAAAATTTAGTTGCGGATGAAATGCAAAAATTGAGTGGGAATTCTTTCTATAATCAAACCGCTCAAGACACAGTTGCTGCAATAATCAATGATTTAATAACAGTTGGAGCAATACCTTTAATAGTCCAAGCTTATTGGGCTGCTGGGGCCTCTTCTTGGTTTGAAGACAAAAATCGCACAGAAGATTTAATAAAGGGTTGGGTCGACGCTTGTCATAAGGCTGGAGTTGTTTGGGGCGGTGGAGAGACACCAATATTAACAGGAATTATTAATCAAAATACTGTCGATTTAGCAGGATCTGCTACTGGGATTGTTAAGCCAAAAAGTAGATTAACACTGGGCGAGAAGTTACAAGCAGGAGATGCAATTATTTTATTTGAAAGTAGTGGAATTCATGCCAATGGATTAACTTTGGCTCGAAAAGTTGCAAAAGAATTATCCGATGGATATCTAACTAAATTATCTAATGGAAAAACTTATGGCGAAGCCCTTCTTGTTCCAACAATTATTTATGCCAAATTAATCCAAGAACTTTTTCAGGCGAGTGTTGATATTCACTACATGGTAAATATTACTGGTCATAGTTGGCGAAAGTTAATGCGAAATAAAAAAGATTTAACTTACAGGATAACTCAAGTTCCACCAGTTCCTGAAGTTTTAAGATTTATTCAAGGACAAGCAGGGCTTTCGGATGAAGAAGCGTATTCAACATTCAACATGGGCGCAGGTTTTGCAATTTTTGTTTCTCAAAATGACACTGATAAAGTTCTTGAGATCTCCAATAAACAGGGAATAAAAGCTTACAGCGCAGGCGTTGTTGAGGCAGGAGAAAAACAAGTCCTCATCGAACCCAAAAAAATCACCTTCAAAAAAGAGACTTTACAGCTTCGATAATTCTTTTTTCGATGGGGTAGTCGAAAGATTCAAATTCTTTGCCGGTTAAAATTTCATAGGTTTGAATATAAAGATGGGCAAGTCGAACTGACAGGTGACCCGGCATTTGTTGCGGTTTTCCTTTTCCGTCATATCCGTGCTCTCTGTACCACAATCTTAAAAACTCCTTACTTAAACTTTCTGGCTCTTCTCCCTTGGCAAATTTTTCTTGGTAAGTCTTGGCAATCCAAAATCTAGAAGAATCCGGAGTATGGATTTCATCAATCAGGGTAAGTTCTCCTCCGTCAGCTGACGGATATAAACCAAATTCATATTTTGTATCAACCAAAATAAGACCTTGTTTTTCAGCCAGTTTGCTGCCAAATTCAAAAAGTGCTAATGTTACCTCTTCCATTTTTTTATATAAGGTCCCATCAACTAGTTTTTTACCAATAATTTGTTCTCGAGTTAAGCGCTCATCATGCTGGCCGATTTGGGCATGGGTAGTTGGAGTGATAACGAATTGGGGAAGCTTTTGATTTTTTCGCATGCCTTCTGGGAATTTAATTCCATAAATTTCCCGTTCGCCTTTTTCATATGAATACCAGATAGAAGTTGTAGTAACACCCGTCATGTAACCGCGAACGACCATTTCAACCGGAATCGGCTGGCAGTTTTTAACTACCGAAACATTTGGATCAGGAACAGAAAGGATATGATTGGGAACAATATGTTTAGTTTTTTCGAACCAAAAGGAAGATACTTGATTCAAGACAGCTCCTTTATAGGGGACAAGTCCCAAGATATAATCAAATGCAGACTGGCGATCAGTTGTAATCTGAATTCGCTTATCTCCTTTAACATAAATGTCTCGGACCTTACCTTGAATTTTTTTACCAAGACCAGGGATGTTAATTGAATTTAATGCATGAGGAATTGCAGATTCAATTTTTTTATCACTAAGCATTGCGTAATTTTTTATCTTTTTCTAAAACTTGTTCCTTCATGTTTTTTTTGTACTCAATAAGTTTCTTCTTAAGATTCTCATCTGCGGTTGCCAGGATTTGGACTGCCAAAAGGCCGGCGTTTTTTGCCCCGTCGATGGCCACAGTTGCAACTGGAACACCAGGCGGCATCTGGGCAGTTGAGAGCAGGGCATCAAGCCCGTCCAAACTTTTTGATTTTATTGGAACTCCAATTACCGGAAGAGAAAAATGCGCGGCCGCGACTCCTGCCAGATGAGCTGCTCCTCCAGCTGCCGCAATTATAACTTTTACCCCTTTGTCTTGGCAATCTTTTAAAAATTTCACGGTTTCTTCGGGCGTTCGGTGGGCTGATAAAACATGCACTTCATGATCAACATTAAATTCTGCAAGAATTTTAGAAGCCTCTTTCATAACCGGAAGATCGGAGTCGGACCCCATTATAATCGCCACCTGAGGAGAATTCATAAAGCTATTTTATCACAAGAATTTCTTTTATCTTTTTAACTAGCTGGAGAGTCCGCTCGGGGGCGTCGCCAAGATGGTGCGAAACATTTAGGAGAGTTTTTATTTTGTCTTTGGATAAATATTTGGTTAAAGTTTTATTCTCGATCAATAATACTTCCAGAGGATTTATTTTTCCATTTTGAATATCAGTCCAAGCCTCAAGTGATATTTGTCTTAAAACCTCATGCATTTCTTGTCTATTTGCCCCATTTTTAACTGACTCAGTTAAAAGTAGTTCGGTTGCGGCAAATGGAGCATACTGTGAAAGATTATAGGCAATTCTTTTTTCGTTTATAACCAGACCACTGACTAATCTATTTGCTGTTATCAAAATTTCATCAATTGCTAAAAATCCCTCGGGAACAACTATTCTTCTGTTGGCTGAATCATCAAGTGTTCGCTCAAGATAAGAATAGGTTGCATTTTCTGAAATTAGTTGAGGGAGTTGATTTAAATATCTGGCTAGTGAAACTATTTTTTCGCTGCTTACTGGATTTTTCTTAAAAGGCATTGCTGATGAACCAACCTGTTTTTTGGCAAATGATTCAGACCACTCAGCAATTGCGGCAGATTGAAGAAAACGTAGGTCGTTGGCAAACTTGGCGCAAGAGGAGGCGATATTGTTTAGCAAACTAAATACAAGATAGTCGATTTTTTTGGTTGAGATCTGTGAAGTAATAAGCAGCGGTTTAAGCCCTAATTCATCCATTACCTCTTTTTCCAAATCAGAGGGTGTTTTTTTGGAAAGAAGGGATTTATAACTTGCCGAAGTTCCAACTGCCCCTTTTAAGCCCTTAGCCTTAAGTTGTTGTTTTACAAATTGTAAAAATTGATAATCAATCAAAAGGTCTTGAGCATAAAAGGAAAGACGGTAACCGACAGTGGTTGGTTCCGCAGGCTGTAGGTGGGTGTAACCGATACAGGCGAGGCTGGCATATTGGTTTATTTTATTTGTAAACTCCAAGAGAAGTTTATTCAAATTTTCTTCAACAAGTTTAAGTGCTTGTTTTATTTGCCAAGACAAAGCATTATCAACAATATCATAACTGGTTGCACCCAGGTGTATTTTTCCTCCGCCAACTTTTGCTTTTTCCGCAAATTCTTTAATTGCAGAAACCACATCGTGTTTTGTCTCTTTTTCAATTTCTAGAATTCTTTGAATATTGATATTATTTTGATTTTTTTCCAGATCCTCAAATTCCTCTTTTGAAACTAGTCCCACTTTGTGTTGGGCTTTGGCCAGAGCAACCCAGATTTTGCGCCATAAAAGATATTTATTTTCTTCACTGAAGATTTTTCGCATCTCTTCAGACCCGTAGCGCCAAGAAAAGACAGATTCGTAATTTGAAAATTTAGAAGATGTCATAGCTTATTTTAACTGAAATAATTAACTGCATTTTGGTAAATTTTAATTCCTGGGCCAAATTTTGGTAATTGCTTACCCTCTTTTTCATATTTTTGTTTGAGTAAAGTCCAGTGGGGAAGTTGGTTAAAAAACATTGCTCGCTCTGGATGAGGCATCAAACCTAAAACCCGTCCTGTTTGGTTAATTATTCCTGCAATATCATCGGTTGAACCATTTGGGTTAGCCTCATAATTCTGAAAACTAGAAGTTTGACCTTTAAAATAACGAAGGACAATCTGATTATTTTTTTGCAGTTTATTTAAAACTATATCAGGTGCATAAAGCCTACCCTCTCCATGAGCAACAGGCATAGAAAGATTGTCTATTCCGACTAACCATGGAGATGCATTTTTCTCTACTTTCATATCAACCCATCTGGCAACCAGTCTGGCTGAAGAATTAGCCAAAAGAGCAACCTCTGGCAAAATACCAAGATTGGTGATGATCTGAAATCCATTGCAAATACCGATTATGAGACGATCCATTTCTATAAATCGCAAAAGGTCATCAAAGAGGTGATTCCGTATTCGATTAGCAAAAGCGATGCCCGATCCGGTATCATCTCCGTAAGAGAATCCTGCTGGTAAAGCAATGATCTGATAGTTAGAAAGTTTATAATATCCATCAATAAGGTCATTGATGTGGACAATATCTGCTTTGGCGCCGGCCAGCTCAAAAGCAAAAGCAGTTTCAGTCTCACCATTTAATCCGTAACCGGAAAAAATTAAAACTTTGGGTTTAATCATCCTAGAAATTTCTAAAGGTTGACTTATAATTTTTTAAAGCCGAGTCAATATCAGTATTCACAATTATATTTTCTTTCTTTCCCCTGATTGTGATCTTCTTGTCTGCAGTTACGATTCCAATTAGGGCAAATTTATTCCCAGTCATTTTTGTTTCAAAGGCTTTTTTGTTTTTTGGCGAAACGGTTGCAATTATTCTCCCTTGTGATTCTGAAAAAAGAGCAAAATCACTCCTCGAGGCATTTCCCGGTAGATTTTTCAGGTCTACTTTTATTCCCAACATTCCCGAAATTGCAATCTTGGCTAAAGCTATTGCCAGTCCTCCGCGATTAACTGCAATTGCCGATGAGATAAGTTCTTTTTTCGAAGCAGCATAAAAAGCATCATAGAGTTTTTTATTTTTTTTAGCATCTACAGTCGGCACGGTATTTCCTATGGTTTTAAACAGGGCAAAATATTCTGAGCCTCCAAGTTCGTCATAGGTTTGTCCAAGTACATAAATTAAATCTCCTTGAGATTTTGCATCCAACGAGATAGTTTTTGAGACATCTGGCACAACTCCTAAAGATGAGATAAGAAGGGTGGGAGGAATAGAAATTTTTATCGAATTTCCGTTTTTGTCATAACCTTTAAAGTCATTAAACATGCTGTCTTTACCAGCAATGTATGGAGTCTGAAATAAGACTGCATAATCATAACAAGCTTGAGCTGCCCGTTTTAATTGTCCGAGTCTGAAAGACTCGTTAGCACTGCACCAGCAGAAATTATCTAAAAGAGCGATATAATCAGGATCTCCTCCAGCAGCAACAATATTTCTAATTGCCATATCTATAGCGCAAGCTGCCATGTGATAAGTATCAATATCACTGTAGGTAGGACAAATTCCTTGAGAGATTATAAGACCCTTATTTGATGAAAGTACGGGTCGAGAGACGGTTGCATCTGCATTTACTTGACCCTTACCCTGCAAGGGTCGAAGGACTGATCCTCCTTGGACATCATGATCATATTGATTGGATATAAAAGCAAAACTTGTAATATTTGGTAAAGAAAGCATCTTCAAAAATATATCGTTGAGATTATTTTTCTTCTGAATACTTGGCGTTTTTTGTTGAGGTGCTTTATAAGTAGTTTTCATCGGTCTAGGCGGCAGTCCATTATGCAAGAAATCCATATCAATATCCATAATTTTTTTTGCACCATATTTAACTATGCACTTGCCTGATTTAGTAAACTCTCCAATGATAGTTGCCTCAACACCGCGGCGAATCATTAAGTTTTGGAATTTTGTCCATTTATTTTTTGGAATAGCTAATGTCATGCGTTCTTGAGATTCAGAAATCCAAATTTGCCAAGGATCGAGTCCAGTGTATTTCAGAGGAACTTTTTCAAGTTGAACTTCACAACCTCCAGATTCGCGAGCCATTTCACCAACCGATGAAGACAGACCGCCTGCACCGTTATCAGTAATACTGTTGTAAAGTCCTAAATCTCTGGCTTCTTTGACAATTGCATCTGAAAATTTCTTTTGGGTGATTGGATCACCGATCTGAACCGCTGTTGCCGGGCTACCTGTTTCGAGAGCTTCTGAGGAAAACGTTGCACCATGTATGCCATCGATTCCTACTCTGCCTCCGATCATGACCACATAATCTCCTGGTTGAGCTTTTTTTTGATCAGAAAATCTACCAGCAGATTTTCTGGGAATAAGACCAATAGTTCCACAAAAAACCAGGGGCTTTCCGCGATAGCGATGATCGAAAAATAAAAATCCTTGAGGAGTTGGAATTCCTGAACAGTTACCTCCATAATTTACTCCCTCAATAACTCCATCCATAATCCTGAGAGCAGAGAGCATTTTTTGTCTACGCTTTGAATCTCTATAAAGTTCTATTTGATTCTTTGGATCGGCAAAACAAAATCCGTAAGTATTTATAATAGGCTTTGCTCCTAGGCCAAATCCAATAGCATCGCGATTTACGCCTACAATGCCTGTAACCGCACCACCAAAAGGATCAAGAGCAGACGGAGTGTTATGAGTTTCTACTTTATGAGTAATTAAATAATTGTCATCGAAGGCAATTGCTCCGGAATTATCCTTAAAAACAGAGACGCAAAAATCTCCTCTGCCTTTTTTCTTTCGAATCTCAGAGGTTGCGCCTTGAATATAGGTTTTATAAAGTCCGTCTTTGACTTCATCTATAGGGTCGGCAAAAATAGTATGTTTACAATGCTCAGACCATGTTTGGGCCAGGGTTTCAAGCTCTATATCAGTGGGATTTCTAGCTTCCTTTTTGAAATAAGCTTGAATTGTTTTCATGTAGGTCATATCAAGGGCGAGCGGGCCTCGCGATGTTCCGTCAGGATTTATAATTCCATTTTTTCCAATTTCTATCAATTTCTGATCACTGACATTAAGATCTATTTGCGAAACATTGGGTTTTTTACCAAGTTTTACTTTAGGAAATATTTTATCCATCCCCTGGTCTTTTTTAAATTCTGCAAACGATTTAATATGAAATCGTTGTATTAGAGGATTTATCAAACTTGAAGCAACTTCATCGATCTCTCTATCTGCTAGCGAACCTTGAATCAAAGTTAATTGTGAAGAGTAAACTCTCT
The DNA here is from genome assembly GCA_964559705.1 of uncultured Gammaproteobacteria bacterium. Classification (GTDB taxonomy): domain Bacteria; phylum Patescibacteriota; class Microgenomatia; order UBA1406; family GWC2-37-13; genus CAZLGV01. The sequence goes on from CAZLGV010000001.1 coordinate 420,848, forward strand.
CCTCATTTTTAAATTTATTTTTTAGCAAATCTTCAATCAATTGCGCTGTTGTATTTGCAATATTATCGGTAACCCCAGGTAAATAACCTATTTCAAGGGCGAAGTTAAACTTAAGTTGTACAGGTTTGTCTATAAATACTTTTTGAATCAGAGGATTGGATAAAGATTGAGCAATTTTTTTAAGTTGAGGAGATGTCAATTTTTTGTCTATGGTATAAACATCAACGATGAAAAGATTTTTAATTTTTTTAAAACCAAGAGAATACAGTTTCTTTTTTCGCACTTGGGCTCTGGTGTCAAAAACACTAAATGCAACTTCAATTCGATGAGCCATAGGTATTAATGCCAAAACGCTCGGCGATTGGTAAAGACCATTACCATTCCTGCTTTGTTTGCGGCATCTATAGACATCTGGTCATTGACAGAACCTCCTGGTTGAACAATAGCGGAAATGCCATATTTTTCTGCCAGTTTTACAGAGTCATCAAAAGGGAAAAAGGCATCGCTTGCCAACACCGCTCCTTTAGCCTTTCTTCCTGCCTGTTCAAGGGCAATTTTTGTTGATCGAACACGCGAAGTTTGTCCTGTGCCAATACCTCTAGTCATAGGCAGGTTTTTATCAACCACGATGGCGGCGTTGGATTTTATTCTGGAGATGAATTTCCAAGCGACTTGCATTTGTTCAAGCTGAGATTTTTCTGGTTTTATCTTTGAAACTACTTTCCAGTCTTTAAACCCGTTTTCAATATTATCATCTGGGGTTTGTAAAATAAAACCACCATCAATAAATCGGATATAATGATTATCACTTCGAGACAAGGGGATTTTTCCGAAAACATAAATTCCCATACTTTTTCTAACTTTCTTTAAAAGCTTTAGCCCATCTGAAGAAATCGAGGGAGCGGCAATAATATCTATATTTGCCTGTTGTTCATCTTTGAAAGAAGCAATGATTTTGGCTGCATTTATATCAAAAGCTGTATTTAAGACAACCACACCACCAAAAGCAGATTCCGGGTCCGCTTCAATTGCTCGTTTTAAGCTCTCATTACTTGATTTTCCCAAAGCGATGCCAGAAGGAGAATTGTGTTTAATAACAGTTACTGCGGGTTCCTTAAAAAGCCGAACCACCTCAAGACCGGCATTAATATCAGTTAGATTTAGCCAACTTAAATCTCGACCCCAAAACTTCTTAAGTTGTTTTAAGACAGAGTTAGTCTGGGGTGAAAAATAAACCGCTGCTTTCTGATGAGGATTTTCTCCGTAGCGCAGGGCTAGACTTTTTCTTCCCGGAATTGTTATTTCCTTTGGAAATTTTTCTTTTGAAAAGAATCTGGCAATTTGTGAGTCGTAAAATGAAAGGTGAGCGAAAGCTTTTGAGCTAAGTTCTTGCCGAAGATCATCAGTTAGTTTATTTTTTTTTAGCCCTTGGGCAACGCGCTTATAATCTTTGGGATCAACAACCACCAGAACATGTTTGAAATTTTTTGCAGCCGCGCGAATCATGGTTGGTCCACCAACGTCTATATTTTCAATCTCTGGTTTTTCTTCAAAAGGATAAAGATTACAAACAACAATCTCGATTGGTTTTATTCCTAGTTCTTTTGCCTGTTTAAGGTGAGAAGAGTTTTTTCTGTCATACAAAATTCCAGCTTCGACTTGAAAACTGATTGTTTTTATACGGCCATCAAAGCTTTCGGGATTCCCAGTCACATCTTGAATAGGAATTACAGGGATTTTATTTTCTGCAAGAACCTTTGCTGTTCCTCCGGTTGAGACGATTTGATAACCTAATTTATGAAGAGTTTGGCCAAGCTCGACGACCCCATCCTTGTTGAAGACGCTGATAAGTGCGTATGATTGCTTTATCATCGAGCACTTATATTATACTACACAGGCAACAAAATTAATAGTAAGTTTCTTGCCAATGAGGATCGGTTTCTACAGTTAAATCTAGATATGTTTTTTTGGCTGTTGCAAGTTCGATTTCTTTTCTAGCATAGCTTCCCATTTCTTTTATTTTTCTAGCGTTTTTACCAATGAGCATTTTCTTATGTCTGTCGTTAGTAGTGAGTACTCGGGCTTTTATATAAGTTAAGTTTTTTGTCTCGCGCTCTGATATCTCGTCAACCACAACTGTTGTTGAGTAGGGAATCTCTTCACCCATCATCAGAAAAACTTTTTCTCGAATAAGCTCGGCAATGAATGTTTTGCTGTCAACATTGAGGAGAGGATAGACAAGTTTTTTAACTGACTCAGTTCCTTTATCAACTGAGTCAGTTGATTTGGGTAGCAGTTCAAAAACTTTGTCCATCAGAGGTTTGATGTGTCTTTTCTTGAGAGCGGATATTTGAAAAACATTCTCAAATTCATCCTCAAGAAATTTATATTGAGGAAGGAAAGACTTTTCCATCATATCAATTTTGTTAATCACCAGAATTTTAGGCTTTTTGATTGCACGAACGATTCCTAAAACTTTTCCTTCCTCAAAATCGCGTTTTCTGGTGTGATCAACCATATAAATTACCAGGTCAAGTTCCTGGTGGACCTGGTTAAGAGTTTGTTGGTTGACTTTTTTGGCTAATTTATCCTCGGCTTTGCCAAAGACTCCCGGAGTGTCAACAAAAATTATTCTTCCCCGCTCATCCTCAAAAAGGGCCCTTATCGGAAATCTGGTTGTTTGGGGTTTGGGTGAAGTTATAGCTACCTTGGTCCCAATTAAATTGTTTAAAAAAGTGGATTTTCCAACATTAGGTCTACCAATAAGGAGGACCGTCCCGGATTTCATTTTCGTATTGTAACATATAAGGGTGAAAACCTTATCTGACCGGGAAGTGATTCTAAAGATAAAAAATGGAGAGATTGAAGAGTTTTCTTATCTAGTTAAAAAATATAGCCGTGGTATCTCCGGATATGTCAAAAGAAAAATTTTTGACCTCCATGATATCGATGACATTGTCCAGCGAGTATTCATTTCTTTTTATAAGGCAATTGACAGATTTGATGCCAAGAAGCCGGTATTGCCTTATCTGTTTGAGATTGTAAAAAATGAATTGAAGATGTATTTTAGATCACATAAAAAAACATTATCGCTTGACGAGGGAATAACTATAATTGACCAGAACAATCAGTTTGAACCCGAGGAAGTAAAAAGCGTCTTAGCCGGTCTTAAAAAGGATGAGAGAAAATCTATATTAATGCTTTATGAGGGATACACTTATAATGAGATTGCTAGAAAACTTAACAAGCCGCTGAATACGGTTAAAACTATGGTTCGTCGGGCTAGGTTAAAATTATTAAATATAAAAAATGAATAAGCTTGAGAAAAAAATAGTCCAAAAAGTTTATAAACTTGAAGCACGAAGAACAATTCTTGAAATTATAATTCGGATTCTTCTGATAGTTCTGTTTGGATTTTTGGGAGGAGTGTTTTTATTCCAACTGGTTAATCAATACAGAATCCAGCAAACTTTTGACTTATTGGAAATTTTCAATGAGGATATTGAGATTATAAAAGAGTTTTTTGCCGATGTTATAGACACTTTTTATCAGGAGACGCCCAAAGAAACTTTTGTCTTAGTCTTGATTTTCATAATTTTGCTTTTTATTGCTCTGTTGACTTTTACCAGAAACTATGGAAAAATTAAAAACCGGATGAGAGCCCTTATGAAATTTTGGGCTAGAAAGAAGGTTTAGATTTATGGTAAAAGTACTAATTACAATTGTGGTCATAGTTATTTTGGGGGTGGGCTGGATGTTGGTTAGACAATCAAAGGGACCTTCGCAAAAAACGGAGCAGACTTTTGTTTCGGCTACAACTGCTCCAACAAACGTTTTAGAAAACGTCAAAGAGATTCCGCTAGAGATAACTTATCCGCCAGATGGGAGTGTTGTTTCTTCATCTTCTTTGGTCGTCAGAGGAAAAACACTCCCCAATATTACGGTATTTGTTAATGAACTCGAGATTAAGTCAGACAAAGATGGCAATTTTAGCCAAGCGATTGAAATAGATGAGGGAGAAAACGACATTTTTATTTTAGCCAGCGATGAGGAAGGCAATTACCAGGAGGCAGAGATAACAGTCGTATACGAGGTTAAGGACTGAAACTTTTTGCTAAATCTTTGCATATATATAATAGATATGAAAAAGCTAGTTATTTTTTCCACATTATTTATTGTTCTTCTTAGTGTTAATCCTGTATCTGCTCAAACAAAAGGGCCAAAGAGAGATTTGAAAGTAATCAAAGATAACAAGATTGAAAAGTTCCAAGAAGATCTAAGGCAAAAATTAAGATTGAATGTGGGAGCAAAGATTGTTGACGGAGAAATAACTGCAGTTTCGGACTCTTCTTTGACTGTTTTAAAAGACGGGACTTCTTACACCGTGCAAATTGACTCAAGGACTCACTTTCGAAGACATTTCTGGGGCAAATCTGAGCTTGATGAATTTTCGGTTGGTAATCATGTCAATGTCTATGGCAAGTTTACAGACGACAGCAAAACCACTATTTTGGCTCGTTTGATCAGAAATCTTTCTATTCAAAAGCGAAACGGAGTCTTTTTCGGCGAAGTTATTTCCAAAGCTGACGACAGCTTGGTTATGAAAACTAGAAACAGGGGAGATCAAACAGTATTTTTCTCAGATTCAACTAATTTTAAAAACAGAAAAGAAGAAACAATTGGTCAAGCAAACATTCAAGTTGGCCACAGAGTAAGAGTTAAAGGTCTTTGGGACAAGACACTTAGCACAATTACAGAGGTAAGCCATCTCAAAGATTTCTCCCTTCCCCCACGTCCGACAAAAGCACCTTCCCCAACTCCCACACCATAAAATCCTATCTTTTTAAGTGCTGCGGGGCTTGGATTCGAACCAAGATAAACAGCTCCAAAGGCTGCTGTCCTACCGTTAGACGACCCCGCAAAAATAACTAGTATATTTTAACAAAAGAAAGTGCTTTTTCTAGCCCCTGGAGCTAGAATATTATTATGCCTTACTTTTTCTATATTCTTCGTTGCGCAGATGATTCTCTTTATTGCGGAATGACTACCAATTTAGAAAAAAGATTAAAAGAACATAATTCAAATACTTCCAGGGGGGCAAAATACATCAGAGCAAAAAAACCTGTTCGACTAGTTTATTCGGAGACCTTCCCAGACATTAAAACCGCTATGCTAAGAGAATTCCAAGTTAAAAAATTGACAAAGGCGAAAAAAGAAGCCTTGGTTAAACAATTCTAGACCGACCTGCTAAGCACATTTCTACTTTATAATTACTTTATGACTTTTGCGGGACACATTGGGGGAGCATACATAACGCTTCAGCTTGCAAATGCGTTTAATCCCACTTTAAGATTAGATCAGCCTACGGTGCTGATTGGCATTATAGGAGGCGCGATCCCGGATATTGACTCGTTCTTTTATAAACAAATAAAGGATCATCATGATAGTCCTCTACATACTCCTTTTGTTTGGGCCAGTTTTTTCTTATTTTTATTGGGAGTAAATTATTTTTTAAATATGGGACTTCAACTATATATTTTTGCTTTGCTAATTGGTGTATTTTCTCACATTTTTCTTGACTGGTACGCTGGAAGAATAGCAGGAGTTAGAATTTTCTACCCTTTTTCTAAAAAAAGATACAGTCTTTTTCCGATGAACCCTGATCAAGGAAAAGTTCCGTTGAAAGCAGTATTCACTAAAGAATATATTAAGTTTTATTCAAAAAATAGATTTTTACTTATTTCTGAAATATTTATTGTCCTTGCTGCTATTGCACTGGTTTTTATAAAGAACTAGTCTTGTACACCTGCGAGGTATGATTCAGACTGCCACAGAAGCCAGTATACAACTGCGGCGGTTGTACAACTTAAGACGATTAATGATGCTCTTCAAGAAGACGCAGTAAGAGACTTGCTAAACCGAGGTATTCAACAGTTTTAAATGGATTATTTTGTATGAAGTTAAGATGAGCCTTTTTGTCTCTAATTCCTACTATTCCTTTGAATAAGTTCATAATACCTCTTTGTTCCGCCTTATCTAGGCTTGTTTTGAGTTTATTGAACTTAATCTTAGGTTGTTGGTTGTCACAGCCAAAGACATGATTCATTAAATCATCTCCATCTAAGTCTCGTCCATTTGCATTTTTTGGATTCCCTATTTCAATTTTAACTTGATTGATGACCTCCACTAGAGCATTCTGAATGGCCTCCTTAAAATAACCATCTTCAAACTGTTTAAAAGAGACTTCTTTTATTCTTGGGTGAAATTCATACCTTGAGAAAATCTCCATACGTTTGCCAGGCACTGAAGATACGGGATATTTCTGAACATATTTCCATTGTCTAGTTTTTTTTAAGCGGTTTAGAAAGCTCGCAGCCTTAACTAACCTTATTAGAGATGTGCTAAGGGTCGATGAGGAAAAGTGGAATCCTTTTGTCGCAATTGCCTCCGAGATTTCAGAAAGTCCTCTAGGTTCTGAAAAAAAATTCTCCTCCCACAACAACTTAATAATATCTGGAACTGAACGATTATTTTTCTTCTTTATCATTTAATTGCTTTGTAGATAGAGACTTTAGATGATCTATTCCTTTCTGTTGCAATTTGTACTTACCATCAGTTAAGGCAACATATCCCAATTTCATGTTTTTTTTGTTGTGCGCAGAGAAATCCTTCTGAGGAATTTTTTTTCTAAGTTTATCGGTTATCATCTCAACTTCTCTTGGAGTTAGCTCTTCAATATTATTGGAATCCGCATAAGCAAGTACCCATAAAATAGAATCTGCCTTAGTGGGTAAATCGTGAAAACCAGAGTAACCCTCAAGATTAGCAACGATTGGCAAAGAAAGCACTTCTTGCCTTGGTGGTATGGCTTTTTTAAATCCTCTTTTATCCTTACGCGATGTTTTATTTGGAGTTTCCTCAACAAATTTGTTTAGGATAGCCCCTTTCCCCTTGTCGGTAACCCCATATATGGTCTTCTTTGCATCAAGAGGATACAAGTAACGTAATGATTCAGCGGTACCAAGATCTCTGGTAAAATTTCCGGGCTCTTCACCTATCTTTCTTAACTGTAAAAGAATTTCTTTAACTAGAACTCCTTCTTGCCCATCTTTCTCAGATAGATAATTTGCCAAAACAGTAATTTTCTGTGCGTTTGTTTTTGCCTTTGCTTCATGGATCGCTACCTTTGGTGATGACCCTAATGATACTACTAAAGCTTTAGGTGAAGAGGGAACTTGTTCAGTAGTTGTATCTCCCTCTTCGAGCCCTAAGAATGTTATTATTTGTCCAGCTTTTTTAAGACTGGTTTGTTTTTCAAGGGATAGACCATCTCCTTTGATTGTTATCCTTACAGACATATCTTTATGTCATTATATAATACATTTTGTATTAAAGTCAATAGCGAAAACTATTATAAACGCATTTACTGTAGTGATTGGGTGGGTCTAGACCGGCCTGCCCAGCTTTTTCTAGCTCCTGGGGCTGGAAATGGAGTCGGCCAACCTACTTAGTGAATTTAGTGGAGATCATGTTCCAGAGGTCTTGATAGTCGCGGTCGTAGCCCAAGAGCCAGATGGCAAAACCTCCCAAGTTTTTTTGGTTGACAAAATTAAACTTCGCTTCAAGAGATCGGTTGTTTTCAAACCAGACTTGTCTGGCAGTATTCGTTTTCTGATCAATATACCAACACCAGGGCTCCTTGGCTAAATCGTCCCATTGACACTGACTTTGGGAGTTGAACTTCTGCTCTTTTCTCATTCTTGAGTAGGACAAAACTTCAACATAGCCATTCTGATCATTTTGCTCCAAGGTTTTACTCATATACTCAGCCTCAATTTCAACCGGCCAGTCGTAACCATAATAAGGAATTCCTAAGATAAGTTTCTTGGGCTCAACGTATTTACTGAAATCGAGGTAGGCTGTTTGGATATCAAATAAAAACTTCTTTTGCGGATAGCCGGACATCGGAGCTATAGGGCCGGTTGTGTCCGAATAGGCAGCATAAAAGTCGTAGGCCATAATCACAACCTTATCAAAGTAACTGGATACTTTTGGGATATCAACCAGTCTTGGTTTTCTGACCGCCAAAGGAAAAACATCCAAAGAAAGTTCAATATCCGGAAACTCCACTCTCAAAGACGAGGTAAATTTTTTTAAAAAATGGCTAAATTTCTGGCGATATTGCGGCTCAACATCTCCTGCATATTCAAAGTCAAGGTTTATGCCGTCTATTTTAGTCTCTTTGATTTCTAGTTTTAAATCGTCTATCAAATTTTGTTGAGCAGTTGGATTGTTTAAAAATGACTCTATGGTTTTGTTTTTTTGCATGGCCACAGACAAGCTAAATTTTGCCCCCATAATTTGAGTTCTGGCGATTAGGTTTCTGACCTTCGGTCCCTTCCAACGGAGCCAACCGGGGTCAGTCTGATTATTGACTACTTTGATCAAATGTCCATCTTGTCCAACCGAAAGACTAAAATATATGATCTGCGAAAGTGTCTCAAAGTGAATACTTGCGATATCTTCATCGTCCATTCGCCAGTAGGCTAAAAAGCCGATAGACTCTTTGCTTAATTTTTTATGAGGTTGAAACAAACTCAAAATTAGGTAAGTGGCGGACTTAAAAGGTGAGGTAGTTGGGTATTTGAAGTAAAGAAATAATCCTGCAGCGATAATTAAAATAAGAATAAGGATTGTCTTCTTAAGCATATCGAAATTATATCAAGGCAGGACGAGTTTGTAGGTTACGGCCATGGTGATGCCGGTTATTTTGTTTTCCGCATTCACCTTAAAAGCAGCAACGTATTCATTGGCGGCAATTCCAACAATTGTTGACTCCGGACCATAATCTGTTGGGTCAGTTGCTTTTAATTTTTTGATTGTCTCGTTTGATTGATCAAAATTCCAAGGGGCAGTGGCATCTTTTAGATAATCAAGTTGTTTTACGGCATCGGTTCTAGTCATCTGTCCGCAACATTCAGTAGATTCCAAAACGACAAAAACATTATCTGTCATGTAGCCTTCTAAGGCTGCAGTATTTTTTGTCGTCAGGGCAGCTTTGATATTTTCTATCAGATCTTGGGTTGATATTTTTTTGACCACAGTTGTCGGACTCGGGGTTGTTTGCGCAGCTTGAGTTGGTTGTTCGGTTGGTTGAGAGTAAACTGTTGGGGTTGGAGTAACTATGGGTTTATTTAAATTTGTCCCCAGATAAAAAGCACTGCCTCCAATAAGAAGAAAAAGCAGAACAAAAAACCCAATCTTATAGAATTTCCCCATAAGATAGAAAACTATAACCCCTTAAATCCTATTTGTCAATTCTGATAGAATATCCTGCATTATGGCAATCCTTGATAGAGAAAAAGGGCGTCCCATAGAAGTATCAGATGGAAGAGAATTTAGTTTGCAATCTTCAGAGGAATTTATGAGGGATTTGATTTCCACCATCAGACAGGCTGAAGGATGAGTCTGGTTGGAGTTTATGCAGTTTGAGTCAGGTAAAGAAATTTCAAAGTTAATAGCTGAATTAATTGCAGCTAAAAAAAGAGGCGTTGATGTTGTTTTACGACTTGATCCTTACAGTAATCAGTTCACCCGGGTCGGCAATCGTGACGTCTGGAAATATTCTCAAATAGTTAGGAATCCAATCGAGCCAAGATCAGGAGTTGATGAACGAACTTTAAAGCGAAGAAATCGTCATTTGACAGACTATAATCTTAAAAAACTGGAGGCATTGGGTATCCTAGAACAGTCTCCAAGCAGTGGAATTCTAGAAAAATTGAAAGTGGTTGGAGGCGGCAACCACAGGAAATTTGCCGTCGTTGATGATGTTGCTTGGCTGGGAACAACAAACTTGACTGATTCAGATATTTTAGGCATGGATAATTTTATGATTAAATCTAATTCTCCAGAATTTGTTGGTGTTTTAGGTAACATTTTTCTTCAACCACCAGATGTTGATAGTCGTTATGTTTCTTCTGACGGTTGGGAATTGTTAGTTGATGCAGGAATCCCCAAGAGCTCGATAGTTTATGCCAGAGCTTTAGAGATGATTGGTCAGGCAAAGGAGAGAATAGAGTTTGTAACTCAATACTGGCCAGCAGGTGTTTTAAAAGATGCTCTAATCAGACGAGCACGTGAAGGCTTGGATGTTAAAGTCTTCATGCAATCTTTGGGTGATCACAGAATCTGGAGATTTCCTTTTAATATAGAATTTACAAGGTTTTTTATGGGGGTAAGAAGTTCTGGTTTGCAACTTGTGTTTCCACCCAGGCCAACACATGCTAAAGGATTAGTAGTAGATGGACAGGCAGCTCTTTTTGGCTCAAGTAATCTTTTTAAGCCCGCAATCTCAATGGGAGTGAGAGAAATTTCTTTATACACAGAGGATCCTCTGCTTGTTGGTCAAATAGAGGAGAGAATCTTCAACCACAGTTAGAGGTGTTGAGAGACGAAGTTGGCGAAGACGATCGGGTTGATGAAGACAACATGAGACTTTCCAAGGATAGGATGATCTTCAACTCTTCCCTTGGATTTTTGATTAAGATCGCCAACCATATAAATCATATCCGGATTTGGACAGACTTTACTTTCTGTTCCATGAGCGGTGACAATAATTAAGTTCTTGTGTTTTTGCAAGGCAAGCTCAAGGGCAGCCTGGACAAAATCTTGAGTAAATGTTTTTTGAAAAAAGAATCGAGGGTCGTTGTCAAACATAGCAATTGGAAAATAGATTAAACCAGCAAACTTTCCCAGAGCTGTATCTTGAAAAGAAGCTTGCAGAATCAAATCCTGATGGGGAGGATCAAGAGTCGGACTAGTTAATGCTTCAAGCACGTATTTATTTTCACCAGTAAAGTTAGCCCTTAACTCTCCTAAATCAAATTTTATAATCCCTACAGGTTCACCAAGAATAGCTTTTCTAACTTCAATTTCTCTGGGAAGCTGAGAGAGTAAAACTGCAATAAAAGAGGCAGCCATAGAGTTGCCGACAAAAACTGCTTTTCTAATTCCAAATTCTTTTAAAGCCCTTCCGGTTGCTCTGGCCATCTCCAAAAATCCTTCTCCTTTTTCAAAGCTGGCAATTTGGGCTGGTGTTAATGGATCTGAACCACCAACATCTGGGTAATCAATGGCTAAAACAGGACGCTTGGTTTTAGTTGCTAAAATTCCGTATCCTAGTTTGCCTGACAAACTGCCTATCTCGGCGTTGTAGCCTTGGAAAGTGACGATCGGTTCAACACCCTGGTCAAAAAGTTCTTTGTTAAGTAAGATGGCATTTAACTTCTGGCCGGTTTTAGGGTCCTCAAGAGCAATCGGAGTGTTTAATTCTCTCATCATTTCATCGGAGAAGGGGAACTTGGACTCAAGATCAGGATCGATTTCATAAAGACCTAGGTTGGCAAGGGTTCTCTCCAAAATAAGGGCACCTGTAGTGCCGCCGATCGCTGAGGTAGCAGCAGTAAAACCCAAAAGCTTCGCACCACTGATTAACAATTTCCTTCGTCCCGGGTCTCTGGGCTCATCTTTTAGACGGTGCCTACCAATATATTCTCCCACGCCCTAATTATACTATAGGTTCTAATTAAAAGAAACTTGTAAAGAGAAGGTGAACGTGCTAATTTTATATTTAGGAGATGTCGCAGGCGAAAATATTTTCTTACATTAAAGCTTTGTCCGTAGTTGGAGTACTTTTGGCGATTTATTTACTTTGGCAGCAGATTGCCCAGCCGGAATTCCAGCCCTGCACAATCAATGAAACAATCAATTGCGACTCGGTGATCTCCGGACCTGTAGCCAAGACTTTCGGCATTTCAACTCCCCTAATTGGTTTAATCGGCTATCTGGTTATATTTATTGCCGCTACTCTTAGGAAAAAGGTTCTCTTAGTTTCAATGGCAACTTTCGGCTTAGTCTTTTGTTTATGGATAGCTTACGTTGAACTTTTTCAATTGAAGGTTATCTGTCCGGTTTGTATCGGCTGTCAGCTAGTGATGATAACCATTTTCATTCTGGCTCTTAAAGTATACTTCAATAATGCGAAGCAAAAGCTTTCTTAATCTTTTCATTTTTTATGCTTCTTATTTGTGGTTTTCCTCATTCAGTCAAACTATCTTACCCACGCATTATCTACAGCAAGGTCTATATTTTAAAGAATTAATTCTGGGTAAAATAATAACCTTTATAGCTGTTCTTGTTCTGCTTTTAATATTAACTGCATTTACTGCAAAGTTAGCTTGGCGATTGGGTTTGATATTTTCCTTTTTAAATGTTTTACTTTCAATAAAGCTCCTTAATATCTATCAATTTTATCTCTTAAGCGCATTTGCAGGATTTACTATAGTCTTATTTTATGTTTTTTATAATATTGCCCATTTTGAAAATAGCCCCAAAGAAAAAACCGGTATAAGTTCTGCTTTAATGTTTAGCGTAATTTCCCTAATCTATCTTATTGCTCCTGTAATATCCGGCTTTATAAAAAGCATCAACGCCGACGTTCTCTGGGTTTTATCAGGAGTATTCTTTTTGATTTCTTTCCTCCTTATTAATCGTCAAAAAGATTTTCGAGTCGAGTATAAAGTCATTGAGGCACTAAAAGAAACCAAAGCAACTCGTCTTTTTATCTTTATTAGTGGGATATGGGATGCCCTACCTTTTGTTATCATTCCAATTTACACCTTATTTTTTATCAAAACTCCATTTAGTTACGGACTTTTTATTTCCTATCTTTCTTTGATTGGAATAATTGCCAATTTATCTTTAGGCAGACTGACCGATAAAATACAAAAAAGATCGATCTTTTTATATCCGATTACAATCTCAATGGTTCTGATAACCTTTCTTTTTCCGTATGCAACAGACAATCTAACTCTTTGGTTAATAGTCACTGGCAGCTTACAATTTTTATTGCCCATTTTTTGGAATGTATCAACAGCTTTTGTGGTTGACGCTCATCAAAATTTAAGAGCGGCAATCCCGGCTCGTGAAATCCTTTTATCCACAGGTCGATTATTGGGATCATTACTTGTTTTTGTAAGTTTTTTACTGGAAAAAACTCCTTTTTACCTTTTCTTTATCTTAGGAGGAATATTCTTGCTCTATCCTTTAAGCCTGTTCTGGCGAGTTAAATTGCGAAAATCTCATCGCTACTTATAATTAAAAAAAGACTTTTTCTGCTATAATCACCCTTATGTTTAAGGTCGGGGACTTTTTTGATTTAGCTGGCTTCGAGCATGCCAAAATATTTGATAGTCTTGAATATCCCTGGGAGGCTTTACCTAAAATCAAGGACTTTGTCAAAGCCCAAGCTAGATCAACCCTGAACCAGAACAAGTACGGTTCAGGGTTGTCCCGTACCGATCTTCGATCTGGTACTGGGACAAATATCTTAATCGGTAAAGGCACAGTTGTTGAGCAGGGAGCTTTGATAAAAAGCAATGTCATAATTGGCAAAAATTGTCGGATTGGTCACGCTGCTTATCTTAGAGAAAATTGTCTAATAGGAGACAATGTCACAATTGGCCATGGGAGTGAGATAAAAAACAGTATTATTTTAAACGACACCGCGGTAGCTCATCTTAATTATGTTGGCGACAGCCTTGTCGGTTCTAAGGTAAATATAGCAGGAGGAGCGCTTTTAGCAAATTTTAGATTCGATGGAAAAGAAATACTTATTAAACAAAAAGGCGAAGTTATAAACACAGGGCTTGTAAAGCTGGGAGCAATTATTGGTGATGGTTCTCAAATAGGGGTTAATGCGATATTAAATCCTGGAACCATATTGGGCAAGAACTGCATCATTTATCCGCTAACCAGCGTTTTAGGAGTCCATAAAGATAATGAAATCATTCGCTAAAGTTGTAACCATAGGTGGAGGAACTGGTAGTTATGTTGCTTTACTTGGTTTAAAAAAATATCCGCTAGATTTAACTGCCATAGTCACAATGATGGATAGTGGTGGATCAAGCGGCAAGCTTAGAGATGAGCTCGGAGTTCTTCCTCCAGGAGACATCAGGCAATGTTTAGTCGCCTTGGCCAAATCTTCACGACTGCTGCGTGAAATGTTTAATTATAGGTTTGAAGGAGGCGCACTTTCAGGTCACAGTTTTGGCAATATTTTTTTATCAACACTTGAAAAAACAACCGGCAGCATGAAGAGTGCAATCGAGGAGGTTGGAAAGATTTTGAGAATTCAAGGCCGAGTTGTTCCGGTGACATTTAAAAATAGTGACCTGTGTGTAGAACTAGCTGATGGAAAAAATATTATTGGAGAGACTCACATAGACGTGGTTGAAAAAAGAGAAAAAAGAGCCAAGATAGTTAGAGCCTTTTTAAAACCTCAAGCCCAGGCAAACCCAGAGGCTGTAGAAGCAATAGTTGAAGCAAACTATATTTTGATTGGGCCGGGCGATCTTTACACTAGTATAATCCCTAATCTTTTAATTGAGGGAGTAGCGGCTGCTCTTAAAAAAACAAAAGCCAAAATAATTTACGTTTTAAATTTGATGACCAAATATGGTCAGACCACCAGATACAGCGCAAAAGATCACGTCAAAGATTTAGAAAAATATATAGGACCAGGAACTATAGACATAATCCTTTTAAACACCAAGTCTCCAAGTAAACAAGCTATGGCGTGGTATAAGGATTTCGAAGAATATCAGGTAGTTGATGATTTGAAAAAAAGCAATTACAAAGTTGTACGCGAAGATCTAATAAAAGATGTAATCGTAGGAAAATCAAAGGCAGATCCGCTTCGCCGAGGCATTATCAGACATGATCCTCAAAAGCTTGCCAAGACTATAATGATGATTATCGATCAGGATGATCAATAAATCAGATCTAGGCAAAATTAATGAATACATCTGGGAGATCCCCAAATCTTATCGCCGCGACATGCGAGTTCCGGCCTTGATTTTCGCCTCCGAGGAATTGCTGGAAGAGATTTTCCGCGATCGTTCTCTTGAACAACTGGTTAATGTGACAACTTTTCCTGGAATCCAAAAGAATGCAATTGTTATGCCTGATGCTCACCAAGGATACGGTTTTCCCATAGGCGGAGTTGCCGCAACCTCATATCCAGACGGAGCTATATCACCTGGCGGAATTGGCTACGACATAAACTGTGGAGTAAGACTTCTCAAATCCAATCTACTATTTGATCAGATCAAGCCTTACCTTGAAAATTTGGGTAAAAACTTATATAGAGAAATTCCATCGGGTGTTGGTCGTGGTGGTGATATAAAACTTGATATTAAAAAAATAAACTCTGTCTTAAGAGGAGGAGTAAACTGGGCCTTTGAAAACGGTTATGCAAAGAGGCAAGACCTTGAGCGTATTGAGTCAAACGGAGTACTTTTAAATGCAGACCCGGATTCTGTTTCGAATCAGGCAAAAAAAAGAGGCAGTGATCAGTTGGGAACAATGGGCGCAGGAAATCATTTTGTTGAAGTTGGAGCGGTTGAGAAAATTTACGACAAAAAAGCTGCGAAAACTTTGGGCTTGTCTGAAAATCAAATAACAGTTCTTATTCATACAGGATCAAGAGGTTTAGGCCACCAAGTTGCAACCGATTATATTCAACTTATGCTTTCGGCAATGTCTAAATATAAAATTGTTATTCCTGATCCCGAGCTTGCCTGTGTGCCTTTTTCAACCCCTGAAGGAAAAAATTATTTTAAGGCCATGTCTGCTTCGGCAAACTTTGCTTGGACCAACAGACAACTGATAACCTTTGGGGTCAGAAAAGTATTCGGAAAAATATTTGGCAATAAAGGTAATCTGGATCTTATTTATGATGTCGCCCACAACATGGCAAAAATAGAAGAACATGAGTTGGACAAAGTTTTAAGAAAATTGATAGTCCACAGAAAGGGAGCAACCCGGGCATTTGTCAATCAGCCGGTTATTATCCCAGGAACAATGGGCACCGCCTCTTACGTTCTTCTAGGAACCAAAGAAGCATCTAGAATTTCGTTCGGTTCAACCTGCCACGGCGCAGGCAGAAGAATGTCCAGACATGAGGCAAAAAGAAAAATTGACAGTTTTGGACTACGAAAAGAACTTTTGAATCAGGGAGTCCGGGTCTTTGTTGATTCCCTGGCGAATTTATCCGAGGAAGCGCCTCTGGCTTATAAAAATATTGATAGTGTTGTTGATATTGTAGATAAAGTAGGCATTGCCAAAAAAGTAGTCCGACTTAAACCGTTAGTGGTGATAAAAGGCTAAAAAAATGCCCCGGCTATGACCTACTTTCCCCCCCGCCGAAGCGGAGAGTATCATCGGCGCTGATTCGTTTCACTTCTCTGTTCGGGATGGGAAGAGGTGGTACCAAACCGCTCCAATAACCAGAGCATACCAATTATAGTATAATTTATTTGATGGATCAAGAACGAAAAAGTTCTCATAAAGTTCTTCATTCCTTCTGCATAAAACCGAAGATTAAGTTTGAAAATCAGGAAAATGATGAAGAAGTATTATTGGTCTTGCGAGCTCATCCTGTAACCCTAATTCCTTGGATTCTTAACGGACTTATTCTACTTGTCCTTCTCATCTTTTTGGATTTTGTTTTGGGTTCATTTTTGACTCCTGGCCAATTTTTCTTTGTAAATTTTCTTGCGATCACTTTCATCCTAAGCTATTATTGGTTCAATTTCTTGGGCTATTTTTTTAATGTTGGTATCATAACTAACAAACGGATTATAGATCTGGATTTTCATGCAGTTATTTATAAAGAAGTAACAGAAACAATCTTTTCAAAAATAGAAGATATCACTGCTAAAAGCGGTGGTTACTTTGCCTCACTTTTTAATTTCGGAGATGTCTTTATTCAAACTGCAGGAGCAGAGGTAAATATAGAATTTTTAAAGGTTCCCTTTCCTAACGAAGCTGTCAAGATAATAACCGATTTAGTTCCAGAAACTTAATAAATATGGACTTAAGTACTTTCTTTTCCACTTTTTTCTTTAAGGCATTTGCTATTGTTTTAAGCTTCATATATTTCATATATTCACTTGTTATATATAAACAGACTCAAGTCATGAATAGAGCGATTGTCGTTACCAATAACAAAATAATAATTTTTATTTCATTTCTCCAAGTGTTCATTGCTCTTGCCTTATTACTTGTATCCATTTTTGTTATTTAGTCAACTATGTACGAATCTAATTTTGCAGTCTACCTAGGTCAAGAGCAAGAGGAGGGTTTTACAGGTTTCATCTTTGAAAATAATTTGTGTGTTGTTTTTAATAGTCAGGGAGAATTGGCTAAAGAACAAGGAAGAGATTTTCTAAAGAAATTAACCAGTGAGGTTGTAAATGTAAATATAAGCAGTTTAGCTGACTTTGATAATTTTATATCACAAAACTTTAAACAGATGAATCTGCCTGCACACTTTTCTTTATCTGCGGGTTTACTGAAAGGTGATGTCTTTTATCTTAAAACAATAGGAGCAGGAAAAATTTTGATTGGTAGAGACAGAAAACTAGAAAAATTAATAGAGGCTGATAGTAGCGCCTCAGGAGTTATAAAAATTAATGACTTTTTTGTTTTTAGCACTCAAGAATTCTTTGATAGAACTGGAAGTTTTGAAAAAATTAAAAAATTATTTAATAAAAAAAATCCTCACCAAATAGTGGAGGAATTAACTCCACAAATAAAATCCGGAGATGATAAAAGTTTGGTTGCCGTTTTCATGCGTTTTGAAGAAGTTTTAACTGAAGAGCAGAAATTTATTGCAAAACCACAAAAAGGAGTCTTGGATTATTTTAAAATACAGGTTAGTAAGTATGGCCAAAAAAGAACACTAGGTGCAATTGCAGTAGTCTTACTGTTTGTATTATTTTTATGGAGTGTTTTTTCTGGTTACCAAAAAAGAATATATGGGCAGAAAACAGATAAAATAAAGGCAGCCAAGGAGATCATTACAGAAAAACTTGAGTCAGCAGAAGATGTCTTCTTCCTCAATCAGCCAAGAGCAACCATTCTAATTAGTGAAGCAAAAAGCGAGTTGGCAAAACTTAAAAAAGAAACAGGAGATACAAGCAATAAAGAAATAAAATCCCTTGAGCAATATGTTGCGGAAAAAGAAAAAAAGATTCTCAAAACAGAGGAAAAAGGATATAACGAATACTTCGATTTAGAACTTGAAAACAAAAAAGCAAAAGGAAAAAAATCTTATCTTGAGGCAGACCAAATGGCCGTCTTGGATGAAGCGGGTTTTATATATTTAATCTCGCTGGAAAAAAAATCGCTGGATAAAAGAGCTGGTCCAGAAGTAAAAAATGCCAGCCTAGTTGCCTTATCTTCCACGGACGCCTTTTTTTATAATCCAGGCGGTATTTATAAAATATCATCAGAAGGCAAAACTGAAAAAGTTATTGAAAAAGATAAAGACTGGAGAGATATAAAAGATATGACCATCTATAACAACAACATTTACCTGCTCGATAGCGGAGCAAATCAGGTCTATAAATATATAGTTGCGGAAAAAGGCTTCTCTTCAAAAACCTCTTATTTTAAATCAGGAACGAATGAGAATTTAAAAGAAGCAACGTCGATGGCCATAGATTCATCAGTCTATATTAGTTTGCCAGACCGAATTTTTAAATATGTTGGAGGAATAAGGGACAACTTTACAACATCATTTCCTCAGGAAGAGATATCAATCAATAAAATCTTTACTAATGGTCAGACAGAAAAAATATTCGCCTTGGATAAAGATAGGGGAGCAATTTATGTACTTTCTAAAACAGGAGATTATGAAAGACAAGTGCAATCTGGTATTTTAAAAGCAGCTTCGGATTTTGTTGTTTTTGAAAATGGGGCCTACGTTTTATCGGGATCAAAAATTTACAAAATAAGCTTGGATTGAAATGCAGGCTCAATACTTGTAAAATCACTTCATGAGTATAAATCAGGAAGAAAGAAAACTGATTGATAACATCATCAATAAAGACGAAAAATCACTTCTCAAAGTCTACAAGCTTTATAGAAATTATGTATTTCGTTTTATTTATAGGCGGTTAAAAGATAAATCCTTGGCAGAAGAATTAACCCAAGATGTTTTTTTGGATTTTATCGAAAGCCTTCGCAGTTTTAGAGGTGATGCGTCTTTAAAAACTTTTATTTTTTCAATTGCTCGAAATAAAGTAATAGACGAAATTAGAAAAAAAAGAATAAATAAAGTCCTTTTTTCTGCTTTGCCAACGTTTATCGTTGAAGGATTAACTACTTTTCTGCTAGATGAGGAAATAGAAAAGAGACAACTTCAAGAAAAAATAAAACTAGTCTTTGAGAGGCTTCCGAATGATTACAGGATGGTACTCAGACTTAAATATGTGGATGAGCAGAGGGTTAAAGAAATAGCCAAAAAAATGTCTTTAAGTTTTAAGGCAACAGAAAGCTTGATTTTTAGGGCCAGAAAAGCCTTTATCAAAATTTTTTCATCCTATGAAAACAGTTCAATTAAGAAAGAAACTTAATGAAGTTTTTGTTGTTCCACCAAACGATTTAGGAGTGGATTTTTTAACCGAGAAATTTAAAAGGATTACGGGTTTACTTAAAACTATGCCCTTTTTGGTTCTAATTCCGCTTTCATTTGGGCTGTCAATTCTTGTTTATTTGATTTTTGGCTATATTCTAGTGCGAGTGGTCAGCATTCTCCAATATGGATTTTAAAACCGCACTGTCTAATTTTTTTGCATCCAGTTTGATTGTTTTTAGGCGTTTTTTTAATCTGATATTTGTTCCTTACAAGGCAATGAGGAAGATAAGTCTGGAAGAGGACTATAAACAGCCTTTTATAATTTTTTTTGTTATTTTTTTATATTTCCAGATTGCAAATAAAATTAGAGCTTACACAATCTCACCGATTCTAACATTCTTGGTTTTTCTACTTAATTTCTTCTTAATGACACTTTTCTTTTATTTTCTTGGAAAGGTTTTAAATCGCGAGACCAGATATAAAAATCTATTTTTTACTTTTTCCTATGGACTTTTGCCAACCTTAACTTGGTTTATAACCAGTTCACTCTTTTATTTTCTTTTACCGCCACCACGAACAACGTCAATTTTAGGAACTGGTTTTAGTATTTTTTTTATTACTTTTTCTTTAAGTCTTTTATTTTGGAAACTGCTTTTGTCTTACTTGGCCCTAAGATTTTCACTAAAGCTGAGTTTCTATAAGATTATTTATGTGGTACTTCTTTTCCTGAGTTGGTTTGTTCCCTATTCAATTTTGCTCTATTATCTTCGAATATTTAGGGTGCCATTTATCTAAAAAATTTATGTTTTTAGCCAAACTAGATAAAAACGATAATATAATTGGAAAAATTGAAAAATGGGAGGCTCATAAAAAAGGAATTTTACATCGTGGTTTTACGGTTGTATTAAAGTATGAAAATTATTTTATTCTTCAGCACAGAAAACATGAAGTATTCGATGGCTATTTGGACCTAAGTTTTTCTTCGCACCCTATTTATACAAGAGGCACTCTCCAAAATAGTTTGACCGCTATCGATTTATCCTTAAAACGTGAATGGAATATAAGAAAAACAGATCTTCTTCTCAGGCCAGTTTATAAAGGCAAAGTTATTTACAAAGCTGAAGATAAAGAGAGTGGATATATTGAACATGAAATGGATTATATTTATCTGGCCTCTGTTAAAAAACCTCCATCTTTTAATCCTAAGTATGCTTATGGTTTTTCTTTGGTCACAATAGA
The DNA here is from genome assembly GCA_964559705.1 of uncultured Gammaproteobacteria bacterium. Classification (GTDB taxonomy): domain Bacteria; phylum Patescibacteriota; class Microgenomatia; order UBA1406; family GWC2-37-13; genus CAZLGV01. Next base: position 441,570 of record CAZLGV010000001.1, read on the forward strand.
ACAGTTAAAAAATAAAAAATCTCCTTTTTTAAAAAATCTCGCTCCCTGGGTGATAGCCTTTCTTGACAAAGAATTGATCTAAATGATTTTAGCTTTGAAATCGACTACAAGTTAGATGAGGCTTAGTCAATTCAAAGACCCAAACCAGCGCAGACAATATTTGTCCAAAAAACTCAAAATAAACCTAGAGGCAATAAAAAATTCTCTACTGGATAGCGAGGAGTATATACATTGTGAAAACTTAATTGGAGCAACATCTTTGCCTCTTGGAGTTGCTGGTCCACTACGGATCAAAGGAGAATTTGTTAAGGCTGACTTTTATATTCCTCTAGCTACAACAGAAGGAGCATTGGTCGCCTCAGTTAATAGAGGCTGTAAAGCAGTATTTGACTCAGGCGGTGTGAATGTGCAAACACACAGAGTAGGAGCCACGCGGGGACCAGTTTTTTATACAGGTTCTTTAAAAGAAACTGGTAAATTCTTCCATTGGATTAAAAAAAATGAAAACAAGTTAGGCCAGGTTGCTGAAAAAACATCAGCTCATCTTAAATTCAAAAAACTCGATATTAGAACTCTATCAGACTTGGCATTTATAAGATTTTATTTTGATACCCAGGATGCAATGGGAATGAACATGGTTACAATAGCCAGCCAAAAAATTGTAGATTATATTGAAAAAGAAACAAAATATAAATGTTTATCAGTGGCTGGTAATTTTGATATTGATAAGAAAGCTTCTTGGCTCAATTTTATAAATAATCGTGGATTCAAAGGCTGGGCAGAAGTTGTTATTTCAAAAAAGATAGTCGCAGAGGGGTTAAAAACAACTCCCCAACAAATTTTTGAGGTCTGGTTGAGTAAATGTTTACTCGGGTCAGCAATGAGCGGATCTCTGGGTTTTAATTCTCATTTTGCCAATATTGTGGCTGCTTTTTTTGCCGCAACAGGCCAAGATTTGGCTCACGTAGTTGAAGGAAGCTTGGGAATAACCACTGCAAAAGTCTTGTCAAATGGAGATCTGTATTTTTCAATTTATATGCCCTCTTTGATGCTGGGAACCGTTGGTGGAGGAACCAAATTGAAGACCAAGCAAGAAGCTTTGAAGATAATTGGTGTAAAAAAATCAGTTGAATTGGCAGAAGTTTTGTTGGCAGCGGTTTTAGCAGGAGAACTTTCCCTTTTATCATCATTAGCAGAAGGTACATTAGCTAAGGCACACCATAAATTAGGAAGATAGTACTATGGTTGGTATTGTTTCTTACGGTTTTTACATTCCAAAATATCGAATAAAAATTGGGGAGATAGCTAAAATCTGGGGTAAAAATCCAGACGATATTTTTAATTCACTTAAAGTAAGTGAAAAATCAGTCTCTGGTATCGATGAAGACTCATTAACCATGGCATATGACTCAGCACAAATGGCTTTCTCAGATTTAAAAGTACAAAAAGATCAAGTCGGCGTAGTTTTTGTTGGCTCAGAAACCCATCCCTATGCAGTTAATCCAACCTCAACTATTTTAGCTGAGTTTTTGGGAATAGAAAAACATTACCTAGCCTTTGATACGGAATTTGCCTGCAAAGCTGCAACCGGAGCTGCGATTGCGGCTTCAGGCCTAATTAAGTCGGGCTTTACAAACTATGCTCTGGTTGTCGCCTCTGATAAATCAACCGGAAGTCCTCATGACGCCCTCGAATATACAGCTTCTTCTGGATCTGTTTCTCTTGTATTGGGAAAAGAAGACTTAATACTTGAAATCGTAGACTACACATCTTTTTCATCAGACACTCCAGATTTTTGGCGAAGAGAAGGCATACGTTATCCATCACATGGCGGAAGATTTACAGGTAAACCATCGTATTTTTATCACATTGAACAGGCAACAAAAGAATTGTTAAAGAAAACTAAACTGAAAACATCAAGTTTTACTCATGTTGTTTTTCACATGCCAAATGGTAAATTTCCGACAGAGGTAGGACTATCTTTAGGTTTTGATAAAAAACAATTAGAAAAAGGACTGGTTGTTCCTTATCTGGGAAATTCGTATTCTGCATCTGCCTTGATGGGACTGGTATCTATTCTTGAAGTAGCAAAAAAAGGCGATCTAATTTTTTTTGCTTCTTATGGATCTGGAGCCGGTTCTGATGCTTTTGTCTTTAAAGTAACCAATAACTTAGATAAAAGGCGCAAAAATTTCGCCCAAGCAATCTCTAAAAAAGAATATATCGATTACTCAACTTACTTAAAGTTTATGAAAACAATTTAAAATATGTCGTCAGTAATTGGATATTACACTACTGCCTTTGGAGAACTTTGGAATAAATCCTTGTCTGATTTAATCAAGGAAGCGATTGAGGGTGTTTTGAAAAACAGCAAACTTGATAAACGAGAGATTGATGCTATTTTTTTCGGTAACATGTTGGCAGGAGTTTTAGAAAATAATCTACACAGTCCTTCAAAGATTGCGGAGATGTTGGATGTGAATATTCCAATTTTTAGAGTTGAGGCAGCTTGTGCCTCAGGTGGAGTAGCTTTTCATTTGGCTAAAAATTATCTTGAGGCCAAAAGCGCAAAAACAGTTTTGGTTTTAGGCGCTGAAAAAATGAATGACTACTCACCGGAGGAAACAACAGCTGGGTTGGCAACAGCTGCATCAGGTGAAGAACAAGAAGCCGGGTTGACTTTTCCAGGCCTTTACGCAATGATGGCCAGGGTTTATCTTGAAAAATATAAATACACAGAAAAGGACCTAGCTTATGTTTCAGAAAAAAATCATTACCATGGAACCTTAAATGAAAAAGCCCATTTCCAAAGATTAATAACAGTTGAGCAGGTTCTAAAAAGCACTTATGTTGCTTATCCTCTTAAGATTTTGGATTGCTCACCCATAACAGATGGAGCTTCCGCAGTCGTTTTAACTTCAGATAAAAATTTAATAAAAAAATCAAAGTTTAAAATAGATGTTCTGTCCTCGGAGGTTGCCACAGACACAATTTCGCTAAAAGGCAGAAAAAGACTTGATCAGATTTTATCAACAAATATAGCCGCTGACAAAGCTTTTACAAGAGCAAGGTTAAAAAGGGAAAATATTTCTGTTGCCGAAGTTCATGACTGTTTTTCAATAGCTGAACTTTTAGCTATGGAGGATTTAGGCTTTTGGAAAAAGGGAGAAGCAGGAGCGAAAATAAGAGAATTATCAACAATGTATGGGTCAGGTGGAAGGTTAATTGTTAATACCTCAGGTGGACTTAAGGCAGCTGGGCATCCGGTTGGAGCAACAGGTATAAAACAGATCGGCGAGATTTTTTTACAGTTAACTCACCAAGCAACTAATCGACAAATAAAAAAAGCCAAGTATGGTTTAACCCACAACATTGGTGGCTCCGGAGGAACAGCCGCCGTCTCGATTTTTAGTGTATGATAAAACTTTTAACTTTTCACTTTTAATTTTTAACTTAATTTTTTATGGTAAGCCCCGTAAAAATTTGGAGAAGACAAAAAGAGATCAGAAAGTTACTTGGTCAGAAGGGTAAAGTTTTGACTTGGACAAAAGTATTTGTTGCCGGTCCTGATTTTAAAAGGTACGCCCCTTATCCTGTTGTTTTGGTGGAGTTTGAGCCTGGTAGGCGAGCTTTTGGTCAACTGGTTGATTACGAGGAGAAAGATTTAAAAATTGGAGCATCGGTTGTTGCGGTTTTGCGCAAAGTAAGGGAAACTGACAAAGAAGATGTTATTGCCTACGGTATAAAATTTAAGCCTCTATGAGAAAGATTTCTTATTCTGCACCGGGGAAGATTATTTTATCCGGTGAACACGCTGTTGTCTATGGAAAACCAGGATTAATTTCAGCTTTGGATTTGCGATTAAAGTTTACTGTTTGGGAAAGTAATAAAATAATTAAAGACAAAACAATACAGACTATAGTAGAAAAGGTAAAAGATTATTTGAAAAAGAAAAAAATTTCATTTATTGATAGACTAATCGATTATTCGATTGATTCTGCAATTCCGCAAGGAAAAAATTTGGGCTCATCAACGGCATTAGCAGTTGCCTCATCTGCAGCCCTGCTGGAATTTTATACTGGCAGACAGTTTCAAAAGCATGAGATTAACGCAGTTGCTTATGAGATTGAAAAATATTTTCATGGTAAACCATCAGGAGGGGATAATAGTGCTTCTTGTTTTGGTGGATTGGTCTATTTCAGAAAAGAATTCGAATTTTTGAAAAATATTTCTGCACTTAATATCAGAATTCCCAAAAAAATAAATGAGGCTCTTTTCATCATAGACACAGGTAAGCCAAAAGAAACAACCAAGGAAATGATCGATAGGGTTGGTAATTTATTAAATAAAAACTCTAAGAAAGTTGAAAATATTTTTAACAATATTGAAAAAGTTACCAAAAGAATGGTTCTCTCGCTTGTCCAAGAAAATGTTCAAATGTTTAAACAATCGATTATCGATAATCAAGGATTACTCGAGAACCTAAATATTGTTTCAAAAAAAACTAAAGTATTGTTAAATAGTCTTTCTTTGTATGGCAGAGGAAAGATTACAGGCGCAGGTGGTTATCAAGCAGGTTCCGGAAATCTTCTGTTTTTTGCAGATAAACCAAAAGAACTAGAATCTTCTCTTAAGAAGAATAAAATTAGTTTTCTCAAGTTTAAACAAGACTTCGATGGGGTAAAAAGAATATGAAAAAACAAGTTTTAGTCTCGGTTCCGGGAAAATTGATGTTACTTGGAGAACACGCAGTTGTTTACAATAGACCGTGTTTGGTTACTGCAGTTGGTCAACGGATGAAAGCAAAAGTTGAACTTATTGACGAACCAGTATTTCAACTCGAGGCACCCGAGGTTAACCTAACCGGCTACAGTAAACCAATGAATAATCTTGGACAAGGGGAAGTTCCCAAAGGCGCTAAGTTTGTTGAAATCGCAGTCAGAAATTTTAGGCAAAAATATCCACTCAAGTCTGGAATAAAAATAGAAACAATCTCTGAATTCTCCTCACAATTTGGCTTCGGTTCGTCTTCTGCCTCAACAGTTTGTACGATTAAAGCCTTATCAGAACTTTTAGACATGGGATTGTCCCTGAAAGAAATTTTTGATATTTCGTATAAAACAGTTTTGGATATTCAAGGTAAAGGATCTGGTTTTGATGTTGCAGCAGCAGTTTATGGAGGAACTTTATATTTTATAACAGGAGGAAAAGTTATAGAACCGCTTAAACTAGAATCTCTACCATTAGTGGTGGGCTATTCCGGCATAAAAGCTGATACAGTGGCAATGATTAATAAAGTTTTAGAATTAGCAAAAGAAGATTCTAAATTAGTTGATAACATTTACAATAATATTACAGGATTAGTTGAGCAAGCTAAGCAGGCGTTGATAAAATCCGATTGGTCTAAACTTGGAGAACTGATGGACCAGAATCAAACACATTTGCAACAATTAGGAGTGAGCATTGATAAATTAGATGCAATGATTATTGCTGCGAGAGAGGCCGGTGCTTATGGGGCTAAACTTTCTGGCGCGGGTGGAGGAGATTGCATGATTACGCTTGTTTCTGATAATAAAAGAAAAAAGGTTGTTGAAGCAATAAAAAGTGTTGGTGGAGAAGTTTTAGAGGTTAAGACAAATTTTCTAATATGAAAGCAACAGCGGTTGCGCCATCAAATATTGCCTTTATCAAATATTGGGGTCAAAAGGATGAGGAATTGCGACTTCCTGAAAACGGGAGTATTTCGATGAATTTAAGTAATCTTCTGACCACGACCACGGTTGAGTTCTCATCTAAATTTAAAAATGACGAAGTGCTTATTGATGGAAAAAAAGATGATAAAGAAGCGAGGCGTGTTATTAAACATTTAAACAGAATAAGAAAATTAGCGAAAATAAATACAGAGGCAAAAGTTGTTTCCAAAAACAATTTTCCAGCTTCAACCGGACTTTCATCTTCTGCCTCGGGTTTCGCAGCCTTAACTATTGCGGCAACAAAAGCAGCCGGGCTTAATCCCGATCAAAAAGAGCTCTCGATTCTAGCCCGCCAAGGCTCTGGTTCTGCTTGTAGATCGATTCCTGATGGATTTGTTGAGTGGCTAGAAGGCGATAGCAGTGAAACTTCATATGCCCTATCTATTTTTCCACCAGATCATTGGGATATAGCCGATGTGGTTGTCATTGTTAGTAAGGATAAAAAAGATGTCCCAACAACAAAAGGACATAAACTAGTAGCTTCGAGCCCTTTTTTTGCAGAGAGACTAAAAAAAATAAAAGAGAAAATAGAAAAAATTAAGGTATTAATAAAACAAAAAAAATTTGAGGAATTTGGAGAACTTATTGAAACAGAAGCACTTGAGCTGCATGCAATAATGCTAACTTCAAAGCCATCACTTTTATATTGGCTTCCCTCAACTGTGCAAATTATGAGGCAGGTGAGAATTTTAAGAAACGAAGGACTTCCGGTTTACTTTACAGTTAATACAGGTCAAGATATTCATTTAATTGTTGAAGGCAAAAACGTAAACTCTTTACTAACGAAGTTAAAACCAGAGAAATATATCAAAAAAATTATAATTAATAAACCAGGAAAGGGAATCTCATTATCAAACAAACATCTCTTTTAAATTAAGGAGTATCAATTGAAGGAATTTCTATCGGGCAGCTTAAACCGAAACAAAAACGCTCATTAAAAACGAATTGTTCAAGCGTATAGACAATTGTTAGAACAACAAAAATAAGAGTGATTCCCAGAACTGCATTGCCTATTCTTTGTCTGGCAGTAGAAACCTTTTCTTTATCTCCAGCTGAGGTTATCCAATCAAAAGTCCCCCAAAATAAAAAATATAAGGCAGTAACTCCAGCAATTATAAAAAAAATTTTCAGAGCAACCCCGATGAGTGTTCCAATAACCTGTCGTGGGTCGTCCGCAAAACCCGAAACTGGAGGTGTTATTTTCCCAACAAAATCATTCATAAGGGAAGATCAACATCTAAAATTATTTCTATAATCTTTACAATTAGAAAGCTCAAAATAATAATTATTAATCCACCGATGGCTGAACCAAATATTTTTTGAGCCCGTTTAAATTTATCACTATTTCCACCGGCCGTCAACATAGTAAAAGCTGCGTAAAGTGCCATGCCAAGTGTAGCTACTCCAGCTCCGCCAACTAAAATAGGAACGATTAAATTTACAATAGAAGCAATGTCAGAAAATTTTGCCGCCGGGAAGGTTGTCGGATTGATCTCTAAGGCATAAACCATAATGTATACTATACAAAATGCTAACACATTTGGCAATTATTCCCGATGGAAACAGAAGATGGGCACAAAAACGAGGGTTACCAACTTTTGAAGGACATAGAAGAGGATTTGAAAGAATAAAAGAACTAGGAAAAAAAGCAAGAGAAATGGGAATAAAAATATTTACGGTTTGGGCTTTTTCTACAGAAAATTGGGCAAGATCAAAAAAAGAGATCCATTATTTGATGGGAATTTATAAACAATGGATCGATGAAAATCTTAAACAAGCAATTAAAGATAAGATACACATAGTTCACCTCGGCAGAAAAGATAGAATTCCAAGTGTTTTAAAAAAAAAGATTGTTGAAGCAGAAGAAAAAACAAAAAGATTTAATGCTCATTATTTTGTCATAGCTTTAGATTATGGGGGAAGAGACGAAGTGTTGCGTGCAACGCAACAAGTTCAAAGTTCAAAGTTCAAAGTTCAAAATTTAACCGAGGAGACGTTTACACAATTTCTTGACACGAGGGATTTGCCTTACCCTTATCCTGATTTGGTAATTCGGACAAGTGGCGAGATACGCATGTCAGGTTTTATGCCTTGGCAGGCAGCTTATTCAGAATGGATTTTCTACCCTAAGTATTTACCTGATTTTACAGCTAATGACCTGGAACATTGTATCAAGCAATTTGAGGACAGGAAGAGAAGATTCGGGAAATAAGCGGGAAAAATTGCTATAATAATTTTGATGTTTCAACCTTCATTTACAATAACCAACAAAATCTTAAACAGTATTGCCAAAATAGAGGCCGCAGAGGAAACAATTAGGCACGCTCCACTTCTGCCTCTCTGGGAGAAGCAATTTCAAGAGGACGCCGTTGTCAGATCTGTTTATCACGGAACTCACATAGAAGGAAACCTGCTTCATAAAGACGATGCAAAAAATTTATTGCTGGGAAAAGACGTGCTTGGCAGACCAAGGGATATTCAAGAGGTGATAAATTATAGGAAAGTAGTTGATTTTATAGATGATGAAGCAAAAAAACACATCGATAAAATAACTGAACAGCTTATCAAAAAACTCCATCGCATTATAACAGAAAAAATAATGCCGTCAGAGCAAGCTGGAGAGTACAGAACAAAACAAGTGGTCATAAAAAATTCCCAAACTGGAGAAATCACTTTTAAACCACCCCCACCAATGGAAATTCCTTTCTTAATGAGAGAATTTACCTATTGGATAAATCGACAAGGAAAAGAGGATCTACATCCCCTCTTAAAAGCAGGAATAGCTCATTATGAGCTGGTCCATATTCATCCTTTCTTTGATGGTAACGGACGAGTTGCCAGAGCCTTAGCAACCTTAATTTTATTTCTTGACGGCTATGATATTAGAAGGTTTTTTTCCTTTGAGGAATATTATGATAAGGATGCTGTCATCTATTATGAACATCTGCAAAAAGCCTCAGCCGGGAACTTAACCTCCTGGCTTGAGTATTTTACCTATGGAGCAGCTATAGAGTTTGATAAAGTTAGAGAAAAAGTATTAAGACTATCTAAGGATGCCAAACTAAAAGAAAGATTTGGAGGCAGACAAATTTTTTTAACAGAGCGACAGGTAAAAATTATTGAATACATGCAAGAAGTAGGGCAATTACAGAATAAATTGTTCTCCACACTTTTCCCCGACGTTTCAGAAGATACAGTTTTGCGTGATATTCAAGAGCTTATCAAAAATAATCTTATTAAAAAAGTTGGCAGCACGAAAGCAGCCAGATATGTTTTAATTTAAAAACACAAAAATGAGTAACTATTCCTGGGAAATTATCTATATAGGATTTCTTTTGCCAAGCCTTTTTTCAATAACCTTGATTATAGAGGGGATATATAAAATATATAAACATGAGGAAGGACTATTTACATTTTTAATGGGGGTTTTTTTTATAATAGGATTAGCCCTTTTTTATTTATTCTTGATTCCAAAATGAAATTTAAAGAACTATCACTGTATTTCAAAAAAGTAGAAGATACTGCTTCTAGACTTGAAATCACGCGTCTTCTTGCGGAACTTTTTAAAAAATTGACAGCGAAAGAGATAGATAAGACTATGTATCTCCTTCAGGGACGGGTTGTTCCAATGTTTGATCCGGTGGAGTTTGGTTTTGCCGAGAAAATGGTTATCAGAAGTGCCGTTTCTGCCTTAAGCATAGATAAAGATAAGTTTATAGGCGAATATGGAAAAATTGGAGATATTGGAAAAACTGTTGAGCGCTTTAAAAAAAGTTCAAAGCGGGATTTAGAAATAATTGAGGTTTTTAATGAGCTTTCGAGATTAGCAAACAGTGGGGGAAAGGGCTCACAAGAGATAAAAGTAACCATTCTTTCTAACCTAATTAGCCAATTGGATTCTTTATCTTGTCGTTATCTAGTCCGAATAGTCCTTGGAGTCATGCGACTTGGATTCTCCGATATGACTGTACTCGATTCGTTATCCTGGATGATTAAGAATAATAAGAGCTTGCGGCCAGCAATTGAGGGAGCCTACCATGTGCGGCCAGACCTTGGTTTTTTGGCTAAATTTATAAAAGAGAATAATGGAAAGAAGCTTGATAGAATACAACCCAATCTTTTTACTCCAATTCTAATGATGAAAGCAGAAAGACTTTCATCTGCCCAAGACATATTAAAAAAAATTGGAGAATGCGCTGTCGAACCCAAATATGATGGATTTCGTCTCCAGGTCCACTATAAAAAAAATCCGCCAGCTGGCGGAGAAGCACGTTTATATTCGCGAAATCTTGAGGAAGTATCAAGGATGTATCCGGATTTAATAGAGGCGGTAAAAAGGCAAGTTTCTGCAAAGGAAATAATTTTTGAAGGTGAGGCAATTGGTTTTGATCCCTACAGTGGAAACTTTCTTCCCTTCCAAGAAACAGTTCAGAGAAAAAGAAAGTACAGAATAGAAGAGATGGCCAAACAAATTCCCCTGAAACTTTTTACATTCGAATTGCTTTATTTGAATGGAAAAAGTTATATTAACCAAGCTTTTTCGCAAAGGAGAAAACATCTAGCTAAAATCATTAAATCAAGTGGAGATGAGTTCAAAGACATCATCTTAGTTTCCCAGGAAGAGATAATAAAAGATGAAAAAAAATTGGAAATTATGTTTGAGGAAGCTCTTTCAAAGGGATTGGAAGGAGTAGTGGCCAAGAAATTAACTGGAGTTTACCAGCCTGGAGCCAGAGGATGGAATTGGATAAAGTTCAAAAGAAGTTATTCTGCAAAAGTTGAGGATACGATAGATTGTTTGGTCATGGGTTACGATTTCGGGAGAGGAAAAAGAGCGGGGTTTGGCATAGGAGCATTTTTGGTCGGAGTTTACGACCAGAAAAAAGATAATTTTGTAACTGTTGCAAAAATTGGTACTGGATTATCAGATCAAGAATGGAAACAATTAAAAGTTAAAAGTGAAAAGTTAAAAATTGAGAAAAAACCTGCGCTTTATAATGTAGATAAACAAATGTATACAGATGTCTGGGTAAAGCCTGCCCTAGTGGTTGAGATTAAAGCTGATGAGATAACTCGCTCTCCGGTGCATACAGCAGGCAGAGTGATGAAAAAGTCAAAAAGTGGGTCTGCCCTTGATGTTGATACTCCAGGATTTGCTCTTAGATTTCCCCGACTTAAACATTTTAGAGATGATAGAAGACCAGAAGATGCAACAACTCTTCGGGAAGTTGAAAAGATGTTTAAAGCTCAAGGAAAAAAATAGAGCAATTCTACTTTTGAATCAGAGAAGAATATAATGACTCGAGTTTTTTGATGGTGTTGACCATGGAATATTTTTTTGCCAATTTTAAAGACGCTTTTCTATACTGATTTTGTAATTTGGAAGAGTTGGCAATTGTCCTAAGGGCATTTGCAAATGCTTCTGTATTATCTGGTTGGCAAAGAATACCGTTTTTAGAAACCAACTCTGGAATACCTTTTGCCTTTACTCCGATGATTGGCAATCCAAATAATAGTGTTTCTAAAATACTAATTGGCTGATTTTCGCTGGTACTGGCTGTGACAAAAGCAATAGCGTCCTTTATAATGTTAGAGTTCATCAATGTTTCATGTGGGATTTGACCCATAAATAATACGCGTTTATCTAATTTATACCCTTTTGTTAAAGCTTCTAGTTTTTCACGGGCTGGTCCATCGCCGACTATTACTAACATGTGTTTGTTATCACTTTGAAAAAACTTGTAAAAAGATTCTATGAGTTTATCGATATTTTTTTCAAAACTTATTCTGCCGATGAAGAGAAAGTAGGATTTTGCCAAAGGAAACTTTTTACTTGAATTTTTTTTTGAATTAGTTACATTGAATGAAACACCAACTGGGATTACTTTGATTGGCCGAGTTACACCATGAGTTAACAATTCTTTTTTGGCAAATTGTGATGGAGAAATAACAACATCGGCTGCGTTATAGAAAAGATTATTATAGAACCAGCCAATTTTATTAACTGTAAGGTTAGTGTCAAGTCCTATTTTATCAAGCCCAACCACCCTTAAATATTCAGGTTCCATAAAATATGTATGAAATGTTCCAACCAGTGGAATTTTTAATAATTTTGAAACCATTACTCCATTGCTTCCCACCGTGAAAGGAGTGTGGAAATGGATTATCTCAGCCTGAAATTCTCTGACCGTATTAAGAACATCTAAAGATAACGGAAAAGTTATTCTAAAATCTTTGTAAATTGGATTTGGGACAGCCGGTAAATAATGTATTTTTATTGCAGATAGGGACGTTTTTTTAATAGCTGAAGCGGGTTTGGGCGCACATATAAGAATCTTATGACCTCTTTCTTTCAAGTTTTTTGTTGATTCTATAATGTGTGTAACTACACCATTGACCTGGGGTAAAAAAGAATCTGTAAATATCGCTAGTTTCATAATTTAGTCAAAATTTGAAAATAAAATTGTTCGGTTTTTCTTGCTGTTTCGTCCCAGTTATACTTTCTGCTTTCTCTTAAACCCCAGTTCTTAAGCTTATCACGTAACTCCGCATCTTTTATAAGTTTTTTTAAAACATTGGCTAGAGCAAAATAATTTCTTGGTTTAACCAGTAATTCAGGCTGGGGATAGTTTTTTAATGATTCCTTAAAGGCCTCATTTTTAAAACCCACAACAGAACAACCACAAGCCAGTGCTTCCAAGACAGTCAAACCGTAACCTTCATCAACGTAGGGCGCGCAGAAGATATCGGCTTGTTGGTAATGCCGTCTTTTTACAAGATCTGAAACTGAGCCAACGAACTTAACATTCTGGTTGAGTCCAGATTCAATAACAAAGTTTTCAAACTTCTTCCTCTCATTGCCATCACCAACAATGACCAATTTAATTTTGGGAAACTCCTTGACTAGAATTTCCATTGCCTTTAAAAGATAGATAAGTCCCTTTTTAGAAATAAGCCTAGCCAGAAAAAGAATTTTTATATTACCGTCTGCCTTATTATTTTCTTCCGGAAAATATAGTGCATGGTCCAAACCGTTTAATATTGTTTTTTGTGGAACTCTTCTATCACAGAGTCTAATAAACCTTTTTTTAGTTATTTCTGAAACATAGATTGCTCCATTAATATAGGAAGAAAATTGTTTTTTAAAAAAAGGAAAGATCAAATTGAGAACATTGCCTACAGAATTATTATCCCAGGAAACATGGAAGGTAACGATTTTGGGAATGTTAACATTTTTCAATAATTCCCAGGATATAAAAGGAGCAAGAGGTTCTTCTATATGGCAGATATCAAAATTTCCTTTATTTATTATTTCCGAAGGCTTTCTACCGTTTGGCCAGAAATTTATATCTGCCCATTCTCCATTTGGCATAGGAACGTTTATTGATTTGCCAATTGAACGATAACTACGATAGCGCTTTGTATTAGCTGCTCCAAAAATTGTAATTTTATGCCCAAGCTTGTTTAATGCATTTGATAAATAATAAACATGCTCTTGTACACCTCCATGAGTCGATGGATTAGAAGATAAAAACATAGCAATCCTTAAACGTTTTTTCATAAAAATAATTTTAAATTTGAAACTCTGTAATGATGGGAAAATGGTCTGATTGGACAGAAAAAAGTTTAATGTTTGACTTCAATTTTAAATTTTTGTAGAGCACATAATCCAGTTTTAACTTGAGTGAAATTTTTTTCAATATTCTTCGCTCCAGAGTGAAATTAACATTAGTTGTAGCTTCTTCAAGCTCATAATTTTTAATTAATAATTCAAATTTTCTCCTGCCATAAGGATAATTAAAATCACCAGCTAAGATGGTGGCAATATTTTTTTCAAGTGGAAGATCGTCTAGAGTATTTTGTATCTGTTTTATCCGAAGACTATTTGTGGAAGCAGGAGTTAGGTGAATATTATAAACAGAGACTTTTTTACCACTTTTTTTAAATACAAATTCATTTCTCAGAACTGTCCGTGGATTTCTATTCCTATGCAATATAAAGGAGATAATCTGATATAAATTTGTAGGCAAATTAAAGCTGCGAGAGCTTATGAGTTGACAGCTTAGAGGACTATAAAAACTTGCAACTCCATATATTTTTTTTGAGCGTATAAAGGTATTTGAAAAATCAGCAAGTTGATATTTATATTTTTCTACTTTTTTTAAATTCTGATCAGAGGTATCTATTTCCTGAAAACAGAGAATATCAGGCCTAAATTCATTTAGTATTCCTCCGATTTCATCTATTGCTCTATTAAGCATTAGGTTGTAGGTCAGTAGCTGAAGCTTCATAAAACAGATGTCTAATTATACAAAAAAGAACAGTTTTTAGAGGAAGAAGCAGACTGAATATTTCTATAGGACGTCTTATAGCAGGAGACTTTTTTTCTATAGGTCTTGACAAATTATTTCAAGGGGTGTATATTGATTTTTATGAAATTACTTGCATTATTAGGAAGGGCTAAAACGCAAATAAGCAGAATGAAGAAAAGAAAAAGGGAAGAATTTATCGATTTTGCAGCCAGTCAATTCAAAGAATTAAAGCAAAGAAATCTTAATATTCCAGTTACACTCTTCCATTTATAGGCGAATAAAAAAGAGCATCACTACCGCTCGTGTAAGGGGACGACGAGTAGTAATGCTCTTGTGGTAAACAATAGCATAAATAAAAATACTTGTCAAGTCTACTCAAGTTTAAGTTGATACAAAGCCCCAAATTTGTTATTACTCTCGAATATTTTGTTTCCAATCACCTCAAACTTGTCTTCTGATAAGTTTTTGTATTTTTCACGTTCTAATAACGAGACAATCACGTATTTGACATTATATTTTTTAAGAAGAGCATAAGTTCGGGCCAAATCAGCAGATTGATAAATTGTTTCAATATCAGAAATTCTTCCTCCGACAACATCCGGTGATCCGCGCCATAGCCATTCGTGTACCCACCAGCCTGCAACAGTAGGGATCCCTGTGTAAGCGGAAATTCGATCGTAATCGGTATAAGAATCACCTTGAGCTTCTAATATAACAGGCTGACTTTCAATGTTTGAATTAATGTATTCAATAATTTCTTTATCTTGAGAGAATCCATCCTGCATCCACAAAGAACCATCTAATTGAACAGGCTTTTTCAGATTGCCGTAATAGGATGGAAAGGCGAAAAAAGGATAAAGAAATATAAGAAAAAATAAAGCCAGGAAAATAAATTTAAGAGGGTATTTTAGCTTTATTTTTATTAATGAAATTCTGTAAAAAGTGAAGGCAGACGCAATTCCCATCATTATGAAAGCCTGATAGCCTAGCTTGAACATAGTATTGGCTCTAAAATGAGCCGGATAAATGTCTTTGACATAAAAAAACTCCGGAATCACAAGTAGCAATGTTCCTATCCAGAAAATAATCAATATAAAGTTATCGATAGGATTAGGATTTCGTCGTTTAACCATGACAAATAGAATGAAATTTACGAAGAAAAATCCCCAAAGCACAAAGAGCATCCAGAGAGGTGAAACCTGACAGTTACCTTGTTCAAAAATAAAAGGACCAAGTTTTTGTAGTCTGACCAAAAAATCCGGGCTACAATTTATCCCTATTCCAGAAACAAAAGTTTTGAAGTTAAGTGTAAAGGGAAGAGAAAAAACAATGAAGAATATTATAGTTGAGAAGATTGTTATCAAGAAATTTAATGTTGGGCCAAGCATATAAAAGAAGACTGCGGCAGTAAGAAGTAGATATATCGGACCGTCAAAAGCATTGGTCATGTAGTGGACTGCAATCATGAAGCCCAGGAATAAAGCGCTTAATATGAAATTTTTTGTCTCAATGGGAACCCTAATCCAACTCAAGTCCTTAGGTATCCCAAATCGCAAAAAATTTATATTTTCACGCTTTTTAACTCTGGGCGCTTTTATTATCACAACAAGCAAGATTGCGAGCGTCAGCAGGACAAACGGTATATCAAATACATGGCCGTGGAGGTCGGCGACGACATAAGAATAGGAGGGGAATTCATGGATAGTAAAGGGGATAAATCGTGTGGCATTTGGATACCAATATTTGGCTGGGTTAAATGTCGAGAGTATTTTCCAAAAGGGAATAGGGCTTTCGTTTGGATAACCCGTTGTGAAAAGATAAATAGTATGTAGATTGCCTCCCAGATTGACAATAAAGCTTCCAAGAAGACCAAAAAAGATCAGAGATTTAAGAGATATGGCCTTTATCTTAAGAGCTATTTTTTTGAAGAGATGAACGAGATTTAGCGAAAGAGAGAAAGCCAAGGTTACGCCCTGAGCAAATATGGTAGCTAAAATCAGGTTATAACCAATTGTCGGTTTTATTGCCGAGAGCTTCATCAGAAAAGCTCCTGTCAGATGGCCAAAATAATAGTAATTAATTGGATAGCCTTGGGGATGAGAAGGATCAGCAGACAACCACATATCTAGGGGAGGAAAATATTTTGAGCGCAGGATTGAGTTCATGAATCCGAAATCCATGAATTTCTCAAGTCCGCGAATTGAAGGCTCTTGCCCGCGTATAAAGGCGAGGAAAAAAAGTGAAGCCAAAAAAAGAATTTCCTCAAGCAATATAATTTGACGGGTCCTGTCAGAGGATCCTTCCCGCGACGCCCTAAGTCGCAAAAAAATTGGTAAAGCAAATAATATAATCAGGACGATTAAGCTAGTTCGACTAAACGGAAGCAATTTTAAGGTACCAAGAACAAATGCGGCATAACTTAAAACTAAAATAGCAATGGTTTTGCTGAAAGCATATCCTTGGTCAAAAAATGAGGAAAACAATTTTTTGGTAATTGGAAAGAAAAGAAGGCCTAAAACGAAAAGAATGAAATACCAATATAAGGTTGTCCAGACCCAATCCATAAGCATTAATTATATAGATTTCCTGCTATAATTTCTTTATTTTCATGGATAAGACTTATCAACCTTCAAAGTTTGAGACTGAAATCTATAACTTCTGGGAAAAAAAAGGGTTTACTAAGTTAAGTAAGAACAAGTCTTACACTATTTTGATGCCACCACCCAATGCAAATGCTTCTCTTCATGCAGGTCATGGCATGTATACAGTTGATGACATACTGATTCGTTATAAAAGACTTCAAGGATTTGCCAGCCTCTGGATACCTGGATTAGATCACGCAGGCTTCGAAACCCAGTATGTTTATGAGCAGTATCTCAAAAAACAGGGCAAATCGCGCTTTGATTTTGATAGAAAAACACTTTATGAAGATATTTTTAATTTTGTAAAGGAAAACTCAGGTCTTATCTTCAAACAATTTAGAAGACTTGGTTTTTTGGCCGATTGGACAAGAAGTGTATATACCTTAGATAAACATGTAATAGAACGTGTTCACAAAACGTTTAAGCAGATGTGGGATGAGGGATTGGTTTATAGAAACGACTATATAGTAAACTATTGTATCCATTGTGGTACATCTCTTTCAGAGCTGGAAACTGAATACATTGAGAGAAAAGACCCCCTTTATTATCTAAAATATGGCCCGTTTATTTTGGCAACAGTACGACCAGAAACTAAATTTGGCGATACTGCAGTTGCCGTTAATCCAGACGATAAACGTTATAAGAAATGGATAGGTAAAGAAATCGAAGTAGAAGGTTTAATTGATCAATTTAGGTTAAAGGTCATCGCTGATAAAGCGGTTGATCCAGAGTTTGGGACAGGGGTAGTCAAAGTTACTCCAGCACACGATCCTAACGATTTTGAAATAGCTAGGCGGCATAATCTTAAGTTAAAAAAAATCATTAATCTTGATGGACGACTCAATGAAGCCACTGGGCCATATAGGGGACTAACGATTAAAAAGGCACGAAAAATAATTGTTGAAGACCTGCAGAAGAAAGGCTTAATTGAGAAAATTAATAAAAACTACGAGCATTCTGTTGCCGTTTGCTACAGATGCAGAAATGATCTTGAGCCTACGGTTATTCCTAATTGGTTTATTCAAGTAAGCGAATTAAAAAAACCAGTTATTGAAGTAGTTAAAAAGGAAAAAGTAAAGTTTTATCCCAAAAAATTCAAAAAACAAATGCTTGCTTGGTTGGAGCAGATGCATGACTGGCCAATTTCAAGACAAATAGTTTGGGGTATTCGAATTCCTGCTTGGCAGTGCAAAAATTGCCAAGAGTGGACCGTAACAGCCGGAGTTACACCGCGGGGGTGTAACAAATGCGGCAGTAGTGAGTTGGTTCAGGACGAAGACACGTTTGATACCTGGTTTTCTTCAGGTCAATGGCCGCTGGTTACCTTAAAAAAAGAAGAATATAAGACTCGTTTTCCAACTGATCTGATGGGAACACTTTCAGATATTCTTAAACTCTGGGTTTCGAGAATGATTATGTTTTCCTTGTATATTAAGGATGAAGTTCCATTTAAAGATGTTTTCTTATGGTCTCTAGTAGCTGATGCAAAAGGCGTCAAAATGAGCAAAAGCAAAGGCAATGTAATCAATCCTATTGATTTGGTTGACAAGTATGGAGCAGATGCCTTCAGAACTACATTATTTTTTGGTCTTTCTCAAGCAGGTAAAGTTAATCTCTCGGAAGATAAGGTCAGGGGAATGAGAAATTTTACCAATAAGGTATGGAACATAGGACGATTCATTTATATGAATAGACAAGTTAAAAGTGAAAAATTAAAAGTGAAAAATTACAATTCAAAATTAAAAAATTTAATCAAAGAATTTGAAGAAGAGAAAAAGGACTATTTCAAATATATGGATAGTTATCAATTTTCTAGGGCTTTTGATTTGGTTTATGAATTTTTGTGGCATAGATTTGCGGATTTTTATGTCGAGGAGTTGAAAGAAGAGCTAAAAAATGGTAGGATTGAAGCTTATACGGTTTTGGAGCAAGTATATCTAGAGAATCTAAAATTCCTGCATCCATTCATGCCGTTTACAACAGAAGCAGTTTGGAAAATATTTAAAGGTCAAAACGAATCTATTCTAAATTCTAAATTTTAAATTATGCCAAAGAGAACCTATCAGCCCAAAAAATTAAAAAGAAAAAGAAAACACGGCTTTAGAAAGAGAATGAAAAATAAAGGAGGACAAAAAGTAGTTAAAAGAAGAAGACTAAAAGGAAGAAAAAAACTTTCAATTTAAGATGCTTAATCCTAACTTTTTTAACACGGTTTTCGTTTTTCCCATTCTTAATTTATTGGTATTATTCTACAGTCTCTTTGTCTTCTTGAAAATTCCTGGCGCTTTCGGTTTTGCCATAATAGGCTTGACTGTTCTTGTTCGTTTTCTTCTGCAGCCTTTTTTTCATCAACAGATGAAAACAGCAAAAAAGATGCAAGAGTTGAAACCTCATCTTGATCGATTAAGCGAAAAACACAAAAGCGACAAAAAAACACTCCAACAAGAACAAATGAAACTCTATAAACAAGCTGGAATTAATCCAGCCTCGGGCTGTTTATTTATGATAATTCAAATACCGATTTTCATAGCTTTATATAACACCCTGTCCCTTTTTTTACGAAATGGCAACATGGCCAAAGTTATTGTGGAAATAAACAAGGCTTTGTATTTCTCATTTCTAAAAATAACTACTATTGATCCTTGGTTTTTCGGATTTAATCTGGCCCTGACTCCTCAAAAAGCCGGCCTTTGGTATTATTATCTGATTCCTGTTCTAACAGCATTCTTACAATATTATCAGGTCCGAGTTTCAACTCCACAAACACCAACTCCAACCCCGGAGGTTAAAGAGAAAAAAGATTCGTCTGGCGATTTCCAAAAAGCCATGAATACCCAAATGAAGTTTTTCTTTCCTGTTTTGATTGGTTGGTTTTCTTACAGCTTACCGGTCGGACTTTCTCTTTATTGGAATATATTTTCGATCTTCAGTATAATACAGTACAGACAACTAAAAGCTAAAGGCGCAAATGTAAAAACAAATGGATAAAGTTAAGCTCATTCAGACTGAAGCGGAAGACCTTCTTAAAAAAATTATTGGCAAGCCAGAACTCGAAGTAAGCGAAGATAGTGGTGTTTATCATATTGTGATCAAGACAGAGGATGACGCTCCTGTTGTTATCGGTCGTCACGGAGAAACAATAAAAGCAATTCAAAAGATTCTCGAAGTCGTTCTTTATAAAAAACTTGGCGAGTCAGTTGAGATTTTGGTCAATGTTAATGATTATCGAGAAAAACAAAAGGAAAGACTGGAGCAGCTGGCAGATAAATTTGCCCAAAAAACTAAAGACTTAAGGAACTCTTCTTATATAAAAGGACTTTCATCTTATGAGCGAAAATTGGTGCATGAGTATATAGTTGCGAATTATCCCGAGTTGACATCATATTCAACAGGCGAAGGCAAAGACAGACGCCTAGTTATTGACCTTAAGGAAAATGCACCCCAAACTGCAGACGAAAACTCTGAGTAAGTTCTTAATAATTTTTTTACCTGCGATCATTGTCTTTGATTTGATTTATTACTTTTATACCCGTTCCTCTTGCTTAAACTGCGGTGGTGTGGTAGAATTCTTCAAAACTTCATCATTATCTACTTTCATAATTTACAGTAGTCTAAAGAACTTCAAAAAATAAACCCAATCTTGATAAAAGTTTGATGCTATACTGAAAATATGGCCGACGGACTTAATGAAACGCCACGACAGGGCGATAGCGAATACAGAGCCGCTCGTGAGCCGGATGCGGTAAGAGAGGCAGTGGAGGAGGTTGACAGAAGAATTGAAGAAACAGAAGCTAATCCACAGCAAAGAGAACGATTGGAACAAGAACTAAGAGATGAATTGACCCGGCTTGAGGCTTTGGCAATTGAGGTCGGAGCTGCAGCAGAAAGAAATGTACAGGCTCCTGGGACTGTGCCGGAAAATAAAAAAGAAGAGGCGCAGAAGATACAAGTTTCTGTTGCCAAAGTACTACGGGCAGTTGAAAAAGGAGTGATCAAGCCGCCTGAAAAATCACAAGCAGTACTTTCTCGTTTAGCCAGACAAGACCTCAGTGCCCAAGCTTCAACCAGTCTTTATAATTTTGTTACAAAATATCTAAGAGAAGATATTGCAGTTTCTCAACCTGGTCAATCCCAGACAAGTTTTGAGCAGGCACTTGACACTTTAAGAGCCAGAGACCCTGGTGCAGCAGCAGCAGTCAGGAGCGCTTTAATTGCTGAGGCGGCAACACTTGGACTTACTTCAGAGCAAGCTAGCCAAAAATTTGCGGGCGAAGTTAGAGAACAACCAGCAGAAACAAGGACCAGACCGCAAACCATGGTCGAAACCTTACGCCAGAGAGGAGTGGATATTCCGGAAGATGTCTTTGCCGAAGATTATTATGAGCGAGGAATGGTCAGGGAGTTTTTTAAAGAACCACAAGATTATAGAGTATGGCGTGCGCTTTTGAATATCGAAGACACAGTTGACCCGCAAACAGGGAGAGTTACTGATAGAGGCTTCAGAAGCTATGTGAATGAAACCAGAGAAGAAATAAGTGCAAAATATCCAGGTGATGAACAAAAAATCCGTAAAGAAACCAGTGAGAAAATTACTCGTGATGTTGTTCGGCTATTTACCAGACTTTATGAAACCTTGGATAATCAACATCCGGAAAAACTATATGAGGAGATTGAGAGAGAAGGTTATTCTGCCTCGATTGAGGTAGCCAAAGGAATTTTTGCCAGAAGACTAATCAGGCTAACCAACAGTCTAGTATCTGATGAAAACTATGAGCAGTGGAAAAACTTTTTCTATAGAGAAGTTTCAATAGCAGACGTAAATGTCAGAGAGGTTCAGAAACAATTCCCAGATAAAAAAGAGCCGCTTACCCAATATGTTATTGAGGGAAAGGTAGTTCCTCTTCTTGATATAGAAATGTCTGACGCGCCAGATTTCATAAGAAGTATACTGGTTCATGTCCGAACAACTGAAGGATTGATGAAATATACCCATAATGTCAATGCGCTTTTTCACCGCAGAGGATCCGCAGATCAGGGCTTTTGGGGCCAAATTGCTAAATATTCAGAGGAGTTTACTACAGGTTCTATTGACGAGCTGATGGTTCTGCCTGACGGCTGGTTGATCATGGAGGCACACAATTTATATCGAAAATATCTTGAAGAAGAGCTTGTCAAGTCGAACTGGATGCATCAGCCACAGTTACTTACTGCCAGACGAGGAAATTTCGTTAATGAAATACAAAGAATGGTTTTTGAGGATCTTAAGAGAATGTATGCTTCGGAATTTGGCGATACTCCTGATGAACAGCGTAAAGAAGAGTGGAGGGTGAGAAGAGCAGTTGGAGTTGCTCTTGGTTTATCCAGAGGAGTATTTTTGAGTGAGGTGGAACCGGCTGCCTGGGCAGATCCATTACTTGATCCTCTTACCGGCGACCCGACACACATAAGCTATGGTACCAACGAAGCAGATCCTTATACAGCTTTTAATCCTCAACATCATTTTTTGCGCTGGCAACATGAGACTCATAAAAAAGGAGCCCTACTTTTTGCCCTGACCAATTTTGACCGAAAAAAACACCGTTTTTGGGATCACTACAAGGCTTTTGAGGAAATGAAGAAGTATCGTGAGACTTTTTATAGAGGATCAGATTGGTTGAGAAGAAAAGATCCTGATGAACGCAGATTCTATGAGATTTTGCCTGGTTTAACCCGAGTCGGAAGCCTGCTTTTTAGAGGAGCTTGGAGACTGAATGCGTATGACTATTGGATGGTCAAATATCCAGGAGTTGAAGGCACTGGTTCTCTGGCTGGTCAAAAAGACTTATTGAGTTGCTTTAAGGCTTTGGAAAATATTGGTTATGATGTCACATTCCATTTTAGCGAGGGTGACATTTTGGGCAATTGGAATTTTTTATTAGATAAAGATCCCGCAGTTGCAGCCGAACGCCAAAAGCTTTTTGAATATGTTTACAACAAATATATACGCGATCCGCAGGGCAGAACTGGACAGTCCTTGGATGATTATTTACGCCAGATTCGACCAAGAGTAGAAGAGAAAGTAGATCGACTTATCAAGAGAGGAGATCTGGATAAAAGTGCGCGCCAAGACTGGATTATTGTTGAATCATATAAAACTTTAATGTATAGGGGGTTAGCAGGACTGCTTCTGCAGCATGTGCCAACCAAACTTATCAAACTTGAGAGAAACAGACTAGCTGAAGATGGTGTGCGAGCCTGGGATAAAGTTAGGCAGCGCTTAGGCTGGGGAAATACGGCGGAAGGACTTACCAGAATGGACGTTGCCATGCGAAATCTTTCCATGGTTGAGAGTTTACTGCGAAGAAAGATGAGTAAGGCGATGAGGGAACACGTCGAGAGACAAGGCATGCGAAAATCACTCCACGACTTTGATTCCCAGACCAACAGGTTTGTGGTCACAGAGGATTTAATCAGAGAAGAGTTGGCCAGAATGGGTATAGAGAGCGCTGATGTAATATCACTTTTTAGAACTATACACAATTTTGTTTTGGAAGGAAATCTTACAGAAACATTTATTGATAAATTTGCTGGCAAGTTGATAAAGAATGAGAAGATTAGAGTAGGCTATGACAGCCAAGGCCGCGGTGAAGACATAAACGAATTTAGAGATTTCTTTCCGATGCAGATTGGAAATGACGATATAGATAATACATTTCTTAACTGGAGTAACACCGGAGCTGGAGCTCTTAACCGAGCCGTCAGAGAGGTGGCCGAGGCAGAAATGCAGGTTTTCACACCCCTAAAAGAATTGTGGGACGCCTTGCCACAGGTGGCTATTGACCCCAATCGAGATATTTCGCCTTTGATCAAGCCTCTTAAAGTTATGCATGAGCACCTACAGTCTATTCATGACAAATTATATGCTATAAAAGTCATGGACCAGGTGGCCTCTGGAATAATTGCTTATTTTAGAAAAGATACCATTGCCAAAGTTTTTCCTTTCAGATTTGCCAGATTTGGTAAAGTTAACTCTATTGCCGCAGAGTTGGTTGGACCGTTTAAGGGAGTTTGGGAATGGGAGGCAAAAGATATCCACAATTTTCTGGTTGAACTGCAAAGGCAGGAACTTGTTCCGCACTATCCACGAGAGCTTTGGCAAAAAGCTCCGGATGTAAAAGCTCGACCCAGACTTTTTGGTCTGTTTAGACCTAGAGTTGAATATCATCCAGCTACCAAATACTATGCCCGAAATCTGGCAGATCGGGCTGGTGCACGCTGGTGGCACCTTGGCTGGGAATACATTAATAAATATTTGCCATTGATAATTGGCTATCTTCTCTGGCAAGCTTTATCTAAGGCATTTAAAGAAGAGTATGAAGGACAGAGATAAAATAGATTATTAATTTTGGTATGATCAAGATATGAAGCGTTGGCTTTTCTTTTTTGTCAGTGCCTTAATTTTTTTATATGCTTTTTTGCCTAAAGTACATGCTGCAGATACTCCCTCGGTTAACGCAATAGGCGGAGAAGGAGATGTAGCCGGCTTAAACTGCGGAGTAGCCAAAGAAGGAGGAGGATTAGATAGATGTTGCAGTACCCAACCCAGAAGCTTACCCGATATTCCGCTTTCAGGACTGTTGAGCCATCTTCCATTTGTCGGTTCAATAATTGATCAGTATGTTAAAGCAGATGAAAATATGGAAGAACTTCAAAGAGAAAGTCTGACTGCCTGTATTTCTGGAGAGCCAACAAGCGATCCAACTGACCCAAGTTGCCGCTGTGAACTTTCGGCTGATGCAGGAGCAATCCCTCCAATTGCAGACCTCTGCCAAAAATATATAACTGATCCAGATGAGCTTAGAAAATGCAATGATTGTACTGGGCCCAGCAAGGGAGGATTTTACAGTGGTTTTGGCTGCGTACCTCTGACCCTACAAGGCTTTGTCTCGAACTTTTTACTTTCAATTGGAGTAAACGTGGCCTTTGTGGTAGCTCTTCTTTGTATTATTTATTCTGCTTTTATGCTCCAGACATCGCAGGGGAATCCGGAAAGGCTAAAAAAAGCCAGAGAATATCTAACTTCTTGTATTGTCGGTCTGGTATTAATACTCTTCTCGGTATTTCTGTTAAGACTGATTGGAGTGAGTATTCTGGGAATACCAGGGCTTATATAGTATATTGGCCTGAGGCTGGACTACTTCCGCTACCTCCTTTAGGCGGCTTAGGTTTTCCTCTATTTGCTAACCAGTCTCTGACCATATTTATACCATGCTGGGCATAGAAAAGGCCACTAAACTGACTCATACTACCCATGACTCCTTTTGTAGCTCCAGTGATTCCGGTAAAGAAGACCGAGGGGCTAACTCCCAGATCCAGAGGCTTAGGAAGGATGGCTTTTTTAACTGTTTGAACCAGATTTGGCGCAGCAAATAAGAACCACATAGCAATCACAATTGAAAAATTTCCCGGATCGATACCGTACAAGAAGGGTAGACGGATAAATTCTCCAGAGGAAGACCCTCCGAGATTAAAAATAATTAAAGCGAAAATGAAAACAGTAATAACCAGAGGAAAAGTTAAAAGCTCGTTGATTAGACTTTTAAACCAGCTGGGCAGGGCCGCTTTGCCTGGGAAGAGCTCGCGCAAAAGATAAACAGGTGCGGTGATAATCAGAAGTATTATTTTAATATAGGCAGAAAGCAGAAGAATCAGAATTCGAAAAAAAATAAAAACAATAGAGATGAAAAAAATAACTCCCAGCAGGAAAGGGATAATAATGAAAATGCCAATAGCCGCAGCCACAGGAATTAAAAGGCGATATATACCTCCCTGAACTATCCCGTTAACAAAACCATGCAAGGCAGCACTAACTCCTCCTAAACTGAAACCAAATATTGATGGTTTGGCTTCAGCTCCCGCTTCTACACGCACAACCTTTTCCACCCATCCAAATTTTTGAGCAAGCTTAAGATAGATAAAAAAATATCCAATCAGCGCGCCTATGATATTTTTAATCACCGCAATAGGGCCAAGTAGATTTAGCATGGCATTAGGAAAAGTCCAAAATAAATTGATAAAACTGAATTTTGCCAGACTAGAAAAAATATCCGATGGTCTAGCCTGTATATAGCGAGCCTGAAGAGAGTTTATATCCAGCCCGCCGGCTTGGCCCAGAATGAAAATAATAAGAACAATAAATACGTACATAAGGTCGATCAGAAAACCAGCGATAGCAAAAGAAAAAGTGATAAAAATAAGCGAAACAACTATCCGGGGAATTGTATTTTCAATCGAAATAACTGTTTGGGGATTTATTTTGACCCTAAACATGATTAGAAATCCAAAGGTGATCAGAACTATAACCAGAAAAACATAGGCAACATTTCTAATACCTGTCCAAACGTCAGCTAAAGGTTTGATTGAGGCAAAACCTATTCCTTCGACGGCATAAGTTTTGGGAATAAATCCTGCCCGTTGAAGACTCTGTTGAGCCCAATATACGCCTGATGCAGGTGGATTAAAGTAAGGAAACATGAGTAAATTTACTCCTTTGCCGATAAGACTGTTGTCAAAATTTATATTTCCATCCTGCGGATTATCGGTGCAGGCTTCACCCAAAAGTCCGCACATGGTTGCCCGATAAAGAAGGATAACTTGTTTTCCTTCTTTGGTTTTGTTCAGTTCTGGGTCTTTGATGACTTTGTAAATTTCATCTCTGTTCCTTTTGATCGGATCGACAGTTGCCTTTGGCTTATCGCGATTGATGAAATAGGCAAAAAGCCCAAAGACGATAAAATAAACTGCGAGAACAAGAAAAATCTTATTGGCAATTTTAAAACCCTTTTTAATATAGGTTTTCAAAAAAGCAAACATCAATTTCATTCTAGAGGATTTATCAAGCCATTGTCAACAAACGACAGTTTTAGCAATTAGGTGCATGGTAAGGACCTTTGGGTAGATTAATATCGATATGGAAATGATTATCATGCCCCTCAATGCATTTCATCTGTTCCAAGGATAATTTATTAGCCCGAGCATAACTGATCACAGCGCTGTTAACCGCGCTATCACAGTACCAAATATTTTTAATCAGATTAGTATCAACGAACATTTTCCCAAGTTGAATAGTTGCCTCCCGGCTATAGCTACCTTTGGTATAGTCGGCTGCTCTGGGATTACAACAAGCATCAACATCAACAGCAATCCCTCCATTGTGAGTTTTATGCGGAGAGCCAGCATTTATATCACCTATCCAAAGTTCAGAATCTTTCTGGGCCTCGGCATATCTTAAAGCAGTAGTGTAGAGGACTCCGACTAATTCTTTTTTTCCATAACCTCGGGCCGAGCAGTGATAAAGAGTATATTCTCCTTTTGGCGCAACAGGCATTTTATAATAACCCAGTGAATTTGGGCTGCCTAAATTTGGAGGATAGAGAAGTCCCTCATAGGAGGGTAAAGGTCCTGTATCAGGTGCTTGGGTCGGACCAGGTGTAAGTCCTCCAATATCAAAAGAAAATAAAGCGTCAAAAATATTTGTAATTCTCTCAACTTCTTTATCCTGTGGAGTTTTACCTTTTTCTCCTTCCTTCAGGAATTCGCTTTTTTCTTGTTCTATATAATCACTTCCAGGATGTTCCAGGTCGTCGACAATATCATTTTTCGAGTCTTCTATAGCCTGGTCGATTACAGGATTTTGACTAACCACTATAATTTCTGATCCTCCTTCATAAAGATCCAAAAGATTATTTTCTCGAAGATAGTCCTTTAATTTATCATAACCTTGAGGAGTTTTTAAAGAAATAAAAAGCTGGTTTAACTCCGTAGAATACTTAATATCGAAATCTTCAGAGGAATAAGGTAGTTTTTCTTTGAATTTATTTATATTTTCCAATTGTTGTGCAGTTAAAGCATTGTCGGTTTCTTCGGCCAGCTCTTTCAGCTTTTTTCTTTTTTCTTCAGTAGTCAAGCTTCGAGTCTGGTTTAAGAATTGCTTATCTGTTCCGCTCGTTGTGCGTTGTTCAAAGGAGCCAGTTGGACTAGGAATCTGTTTTTGATCTTCTTTGATTCTTCCTAGCATCTGGGTCAGAAATATTGTGACAGCAATTAGAAAAACCAAAACAGCAGCCGCAATCAAGATAAATTTATTAGCTAGTTTATTCATTTATTTTTAGAATAATAATCCCAGACCCTCTGAAAATAACTTTGGGTTGATGAGGGAATACTGTTTGGGTATCGGCTGCAACCAGCATTGTAACAAACGACGGCCCTTCGTACATGCTCATAGTTCCAATCAAGACCAAAGGCTAAACTATCCAGTTTTAATTTTTTGGCTGCGGCATATACACTGTCTAGAATATTTTCAATATAAGGCTTACGTGTATATCCTCCAATAGTATTGACTGCATTTGCGTAACCAGTCCAAGTTGTGGGTAAAAATTGCATTGGTCCACTGGCTCCAATTCCATTTCGAAAACAGGGATGCGAAGGTGGAATCCCCTTGCCTGCCTGCGAGTACTCAGCTATCTTTGGCCCAGTCAGATCAAATATAAATCCACATTCAATACTCATCACAGCATGGAGTATTGATGGAGGAGTCTTAGCTTTTAGTCCAGCTTCGTTAAAAATACTCTCCAAGGAGGAGAGATCTGCACTGGGTATATTATCAATTGTTCCTCCTGGTGGTGTTCCTTCTGATATTTCTCCAATATCAAAAGAAAATAAAGCGTCAAAAATATTTGTGATCCGCTCAACTTCTTTATCGGGTTTTGACTCTTTCTCTTTCTGTTCTTGCTGATATTGTTGTTCTATTTTTTCTCGCTCTTCTTCTTTTTGCTCAAATATTTTTTCTTCATCTTGATTAATTGCTTGATCGACAGGTTTGTCGGTAGTTACAAACAGGTCCTCAAATTCTTGACTTATCTCGAAAAGTCCGTTGTCTTTTAGGAATTGGTCAATTTTTTCATTGGCTTGTGGTGTTTTTTTGCGCATATAGAATTTACCTAGGTAATCAGAATAGCCCATATCAAAATCATCAGAGGTATAGGGCAATTTTTCCTTGAATTTATTAATTATTTCTTCCTGTTGGGGTGAAAAATACTTCAATGCTTTTGCTTGCTCTTCTAATTTTTCTTCTTCTTCCGGCCTTAGAGTAGGAGACCGTCTGCTATCTGTGCCTACAGGCTCATAGCTACCAGTTGGAAGAGGAATTTTTTTTAACGCCTCCTCTTTTTTTCTAAAAAAGCTTTGGAGGAGTAGAGTCAGAAAAATAAGAATAACTAAGGCTCCAACAGCCAGTGCAATAAGTTTGTTTTGTGTTGACATTCAATCAATTTTTAGTCAAAATGACAATATGTCCTCTTTTTTTGATTTTATAAGAAAAGACAATCCCAAGTCAACTCCGCCTTCGGCCGGACCAACCCCGCCCCAGCCAACAACACCCCAACAAACAGTCCAAAGTAGCCAGCAGGTAACCAAAACTGTCCAAGCCTATTCAGGAATAGGACAGCCACCTCAACCGCCGCAGCAGCAACTCCATGTCAGCCCAACCCCAGTTCCAACTCCTGGTTTAACCGCTACTTCAAGAGGCGGAGATATTGATTTAATGACACATTTGACCCAAAGATCAAATAGAGTATTTTTGGGAGCTCAAAATAAAGCTAGAGGATTGCAAAATCGCTTTGTTGATAGTGAACATTTACTACATGGACTTCTTTTAGACTCGGAAATTTATAAAGTTTTGACAGAGCTTAAAATCCAGCCCCAACTTGTAGAAGAAGAGCTAAACAAAGTTTATAAAAAAGAATCATACATGGGTGCTCCGCAAGTTTCTCCGCGGATAAAAAGAATTATTGATAACTCTCTGGTTATAGCCAGAAAACTGGGCTTTGAATTTATTTCTCCAGAACATATTCTGGTTGCCCTCTACGAAGAGGGTGAGGGAGTAGGAGCAAAGATTTTGCAGAAGTTCGCTTTAAAAAAAGAAGATCTTAATAAAAAAGTTGTCGGTAAAAAAGAAGGAGTGGATGGGGAAGCGGCCAAACACAAAAGTGCGCTTGATGAATACACAATCAATCTCACGGAGAAAGCTAAACAGGGACTTCTTGATCCTGTGGTTGAGCGCTCTGATGTAATAGAGCGGGTAATTCATATTTTATCTCGAAGAACAAAAAACAATCCTGCTTTGGTTGGTGAGGCAGGGGTAGGCAAGACCGCGATTGTCGAGGGACTAGCTCAAAAAATTGCCTCCAAACAAGTTCCAGAACCCCTTCTGGATAAAAGAATTCTCCAGCTTGATTTGATGAGTATCATAGCAGGAGCTTCCCATAGAGGAGATTTTGAGGAAAGGATGAAAAATTTGATCGAAGAGGTAAAAAAGAATCAAGGTAAGGTAATTTTATTTATAGACGAGATTCACAATATAGTTGGCGCAGGCTCATCTGGCGAGGGAGCTCTTGATGCTTCAAATTTCTTAAAACCTGCTCTGGCCCGAGGAGAAATGCAACTTATTGGAGCGACTACTCTGACAGAATACAGAAAATACATTGAAAAAGATCCAGCCTTAGAAAGACGTTTTCAACCGGTTTTGGTTCCCGAACCTACAGAAGAACAAGCAATTAAAATGTTAAAAGCCATAAAAGATAAATACGAAGCCTTTCATCGAGTAAAAATTCCAGATTTAGCCATAGATGCAGCTGTAAAACTATCCAAAAGATATGTTGGAGATAGGTTCTTGCCCGATAAAGCAGTTGATTTGATGGATGAAGCTGCCTCAGCTGTGAGATTGCCTTTAATTTCTTTGCCTGAAGAAATAAAATCTCTTGAAACAAGATTGTCAGAATTTAACCAGGAATTGAAAGAAGCGGAAAAAAGGGGAGATAAAGTTAGACAAAACATCCTTCAGCCCAAAATAGATGAAATTTCAAAAAATCTTAAGGAAAAAAAAGAACAGTACGAATTAAAAAAAGCCCAAACTACAAGCGAAGTCAATCCAGAGTTGATTCGAGATATAGTTTCTCGCTGGACCGGAATACCAGTTTCCAAAATTACGGAATCAGAAGTTGAAAAACTTTCCAAACTTGAAGAAGCAATTCATCAACGGATGATTAATCAAGAAGAGGCAGTTTCGGTTATTGCCCAAGCCGTAAGAAGAGGCAGAGCAGGCTTAAAATCAGCCCAACGCCCAACCGGAAGTTTCATATTTCTTGGGCCAACAGGAGTTGGTAAAACAGAACTGGCTAAAACTCTGGCAGAAATACTTTTTGGTCAGGAGGAAGCAATGACCAGACTTGATATGACTGAATATATGGAGAAGCATGAGGTGGCAAAATTGATCGGTGCCCCGCCTGGATATGTTGGCTATGAAGAGGGAGGAAAATTAACCGAGGCAGTTCGCAGAAAACCTTATTCTGTCGTTCTTTTTGATGAAGTTGAAAAGGCACACCCTGATATTTTCAATATTCTTCTCCAGATCTTGGATGATGGAAGATTGACCGATAACAAAGGCAGAACAATATCTTTTAAAAATACAGTAGTTATCTGTACTTCCAACCTAGGAACGAAATTCATCCAAGATGAACTACTAAAACAAAATAAGAAACAAGAAACAATAACCAAGAAACAAACTGGAACTGATAAAAAAGCTTTTGCTGCGATAAGAGAGAAAGTTCTAGCAGAGCTGAGAAAATTTTTCAGACCCGAACTTATAAACAGATTTGATGAAATTATTGTCTTTGAACCTCTTTCATTTGAAGATATGGTTAAAATTGTCAGATTGCAATTAAAGAGTGTGGGAAAGCTTCTTGAAGACCAAGACATAGGATTTTATTTCGCAGATCGCGCAATAGAAGAAATCGCTCAAATAGGATTTGATCCTATTTTTGGAGCAAGACCATTGAGGCGGGCTATCCAAAAATTTATAGAAAATCCTATCTCGACCTTAATCATAAAGGGAGATGTGCATGGAGCAGACACGGTAAAGGTTGATTTCAAAGATAACGAATTCAAGTTTAATATAGAGCACAGCCAATCTAAACAAAATGGTAAAGCCCGACAACGAGTGAAGCTCACCTGTGATAATTGTAAAAACGTTTTCGAAACAGAGAAAATCGGTAACTCGACAACAATATGTTCAAAATGCGCATCCAAAAAAGTTAGAGATAATACCTTATATGCCTAAAAATTACACTCCTTTAGATACTGAAAAACTCAGAAAGAAATATTCTGTAAAGCAAACAAACAAACTAAACACTGTTTTGATAGTGATTGCCGCAATTACAGCAATTGTTCTAGCAGTTGTTCTTGTAGTTTTGATGCAAAAGAGAACAAATGTCGAAAAAGAGCCCACTGCTCCTAGCTCTGCCCCAACTCCCATGGTTTCACCCACTGTAGAACCAACAGCTTCTCCTTCCGCGATCCCAACTTTGGAGGCAACTATCACTCCGGAAGCAAGCCAAAGTCCAAGCGTAAGTCCTACTCCTTGATATGAGATATCTAGCACAAACAATTAATATAAATGGCAGGATCATTACAGGACCATTGAAAGGAATAAATAATCTGAGTGATGTTATAAACATAATTGTAAAAAACTTAATATTAATTGCTGGAGTTATTTTATTTCTCATTTTGATTATAGGAGGTTACGGATTCATCACTTCCGCAGGCAATCCTGAAAAATTGAAATCCGCCAGAGCAAAAATATCAACAGGAATAATAGGTTTTGTTCTGCTGATCGTGTCGTATCTAATTGTTAAACTTATTTCAGTTATCTTTGGTCTGGGAGAGGGTATTTTTTAGTAAACTTCTTTTTTATGTTGCTTAAACAGATCAATCTTCATAACTTTCGTAATTTCGATAAAAAAGAATTTAAATTCAGCCCATTTTTAACCATCATAATCGGAGAAAATGCACGAGGAAAAACAAATATTTTAGAATCAATATATTTTTTAATAAATGGAATAGGTTTTCGAGAAACTCGAGAATTTGAACTGGTCAATTTTAATTTTGGCAATACCGCTTCGGTGGAAGGAAATTTTATTGAAGCCGACAAAACTTTTAATTTTGGCATTCGTCTTTTAAGGAAAAAGGAATTGATTCAAAAAACTTTTTTGGTTAATAAGTCTAAAAAAAAACAATTTCAATATTCCCAAGAACAAACAAAGGCAATTCTTTTTACGCCCCAACAAATAGAAATTCTTACCGGCTCTCCAGATAAAAGAAGAGACTATTTCAACAAGACAATTTCATTTTATGATCTGGAATATAAAAGGAGGCTGATGAATTATGAGAATGCTTTGCGAAAAAGAAATAAAATATTAGAACGACATATTGATCAGGCAAGACTTAAAGAAGAGATTAGTTTCTGGAATGAGTATTTGATAGAACAATCAGAGTATTTAATCAAAAAAAGAGAGAATTATGTTTTATTCTTAAACAGTCACGATAAAATTGATTCAAAAAAATTTTCAATTGAGTATGTCAAAAATGAATTTTCAAAAAAAAGATTGGAAGACTTTTCTCAGGTAGAGGCCAGGCTTAGAAAGACCTTAATAGGACCGCAAAAAGATGATTTTCTGATAAGTTTACAAAATCCGCCAGCTGGCGAAAAGGATATACATAAATTCGGATCAAGAAGTGAGCAGAGACTGGCAATTCTTTGGCTAAAGATGAATGAAATTAGTTTTCACGAAAATTTAACCAAAAAGAAACCAATTCTTCTTTTTGATGATGTTTTCTCGGAACTTGATATTAAAAATAAAAAATTGGTCTTAGATCTTTTTAAAAAATACCAAACAATCGCTACAACAACAGAAGTGGAAGTTTTAGAGCTAGCCCATATACCAAAATCCGTGATAAAATTGTAGTAGCAATGCATTATAGCCTTCACAGACATTCTATTTATCCTCAAGGTGAAGTGTATAGAAATTTGCCAATTGCTGATCTTGTCTCTCAAGCTATAAAGAAAAAAGAAGCGGTCTTGAGTAAAAAAGGTGCAGTTGTTGTCTACACAGGGAAATATACGGGAAGATCACCAAATGATAAATTTATTGTTGACACAGCCTCGGTCCATAACAAGATTGACTGGGGGAAGATAAATGTTCCAATCAGCCAGAAATATTTTAAGCGACTTTATAAAAAAATAACTTCATATCTTTCAGGACTTGATCATTTATATCTTTTTGACGGATTTGTCGGTGCAGATGAAAAATATAAATTGCATGTTCGGGTAATTTCGGAATATGCATATCAATCGCTTTTCATGCAGCATTTGCTTCGCCGTCCAACAGCGGAAGAACTTACTAGACATTCTCCTCAATTTACAGTTTTATCTGCTCCTGGTTGTATTTCGGATCCAAATGAGGATGGAACGAACTCCGAAGTATTTATTGTTCTGAATTTCGAAAGAAGGGTAGTTTTAATCGGTGGTACCAAATACGCAGGAGAAATGAAGAAATCAATTTTCAGCCTAATGAATTATCTTTTACCACTGAAAGGTGTTTTACCGATGCATGCCTCAGCTAATATTGGTCAAGATGGAAGCTGCGCTTTGTTTTTTGGTTTATCTGGTACAGGAAAAACCACATTATCTGCTGATCCCAAGAGAATGTTGATTGGTGATGATGAACATGGATGGTCGGAAAATGGCATATTTAACTTTGAGGGAGGTTGTTATGCCAAATGCATTAACTTGAAACAAGAAAACGAACCCTTAATTTGGGATGCTATCCGAGATGGTGCTTTGGTCGAAAATGTAGTTATGAGAAAAGATGGATCATTTGACTTTACAAATAAAAGCATTACCGAGAATACAAGAGTTGGCTACCCACTTGACTATATTAAGAACGCAGTTATATCCGGAGTCGGCCCACACCCCAAAACTATCATTTTTCTTACAGCCGACGCCTTTGGTTTGTTGCCACCGGTGGCAAAATTAACTACCCAATCTGCAATCTATCATTTTTTATCTGGTTATACCTCAAAACTGGCTGGAACAGAACGGGGAATAGTCACTCCCAAAGCCACATTTTCTGCCTATTTCGGAGCTCCCTTTATGCCTCTTAAGCCTAAAGTTTATGCTGATCTGTTAAAAAAATATCTCAGCCAATATAAAAGTCAGGTCTATTTGATCAATACCGGTTGGATTGGCGGCCCCTATGGTGTTGGTAAGCGCATTAGTATTGGGGATACGCGAAAGATTGTAGACGCTGTTTTAAAGAGTAAAATACCAGAGAGTTTCCGACACGATACGGTCTTTAATCTGGCAGTGCCAAAAAAAATTGTCGGCATTGATACAAAACTACTCAATCCAAGATCACTGTGGAAAGATAAGAAAGCTTACGATAAAAAAGCCAGAGAGTTAGCCAATCTTTTTCAGGATAATTTCCGAAAGTTTTCATTATGATTTCTCAACAAGCAAAAAATATTTCTCCATCAGCAACACTGGCTATAAACGCCCAGGCGAAAGCCATGAAAAAGCAGGGGATAGATGTAATATCTTTTGCTGCAGGAGAACCGGATTTTGATACTCCCCCAAATATCAAACAGGCTGCAATTCAGGCAATAAAATCAGGATTCACCAAATATACTCCAACCAGCGGTATCCCAGAACTGAAACAGGTTATCGCGGAAAAATTCCAGAGAGATAATGGACTGAACTATACTCCGTCTCAAATTTTGGTTTCAAACGGAGCAAAACACTGCCTCTATAATATTTTTCAAGCATTACTCGACCCAGGTGATGAAGTACTTATTCCTGTTCCATACTGGGTTTCATACGAAGAGGAAGTCAAACTTGCTGGCGGGAGATGTATTTTTGTTCCCGCAAATAGCAACTTTAAAATTAACCAGAAAGTTTTAAATAAATTTATGACATTAAAAACCAAAGCCCTGATCATCAACTCTCCTGCAAATCCCACAGGAGTTGTTTATGAAAAAAAAGAACTCCAGGAGATTTCGAAATTTTGTTTAAAAAACAAGATCTATGTTATCAGTGATGAGATTTATGAAAAGCTAATTTATGGTAAAAAGCATTACAGTATTGCCGCACTTAATAAAGATATATATGGTTTGTCTATTATCGTCAATGGAGTTTCTAAAACCTACGCAATGACTGGTTGGCGAATCGGCTATTGCGCGGGGCCAGAGGATTTGATAAAAGCAGCCAGTGCCCTTCAAGATCATTCGACATCTAATCCAAATAGCATTGCTCAGAAAGCAGCCTTGGCGGCGCTGGCAGGGTCGCAGGCTAGCGTTACAAAGATGAAAAAAGAATATCTTAAGCGCAGAAATTATATGGCCAATCGACTTAATCAGATGAAAAATATTTCAGCTCATAGGCCAGATGGAGCATTTTATGTTTTTGTTGATGTTTCAAATTTATATACCAAAGAAATTCCAGGGTCAACAGCTTTCTGTGAAAAATTATTAAGCAAGTATTATGTGGCAGCAGTGCCGGGAATTGCTTTCGGAGACGACCGCTTTATTCGCTTAAGTTTTGCCACCGGTATGCAAGCGATAAAAAAAGGCCTCGATAGGCTGGAAGAGTTCGTTAACAAAAATTCTTAGATCATTTTGTTTTCTTTCAGACTGAAGTATTCAGTTTCGCAAACTATAACATGGTCAATCACCTCGATACCCAGTAATTTACCCGATTCAATTAATTTCTTTGTTATTTCCAAATCTTCACTTGAAGGTTGAGGATCAGAAGAAGGATGGTTATGAGCAAGAATTATTTGAGCTGCTAAATTGCGAATAGCAGGTTCAAATACTTCTCTAGGATGAACAAGACTTGCATTGAGTGTTCCAATGGATATTGTCTCTTTTCTTATTATTTGGTTTCTGATATCAAGATAAAAAGTCACAAAATATTCCTTTTTACTGCCTCGAATATCTTTCAATTCTAGAAATATTTCCTTTGGGGACATAACAAAAATTGCTTTTTTTCCTTTAAGAATTCTTTTACCCAGTTCTATGCAGGCGATTATCTGGCTTGCTTTAATTAAGCCGATGCCTTTGATAAATGTTAAGTTCTTTAAAGTAACTTTATCTAAATCTTCTGTATTAATTTTATTCAAAACTTTTTTTGCTACTCCAACTACATTTTCTCCTTTTGCTCCTGAACCCAGGATTATTGCCAAAAGTTCTGCAGTGCTTAATTTATTAACTCCGTATTTTAATAATTTCTCTCTGGGTCTATCAATCTTCAACAAATCTTTAATTCGCATAAGTGTGTATGTTTTTACATGTTCGATGTTAGTTATTTATTGGCAAGTAGTCAATGGATTATAAGCCACAAAATTAGTAAAATAGAAGGTGCTGGAGAGGTGCCAGAGCGGTTGAATGGGCTGGTTTCGAAAACCAGTATGACTGCAAGGTCATCGTGGGTTCAAATCCCACCCTCTCCGCAATAGTTTTGTTGCGAAATCTACTTTGCCCTCATCAAGTAGGGGATAAATTCTTTTGGCTTTCTCAATTTTTTTATCTTCAGAAAAAAGCGTAGGTTGTTGTATTTGAGAGTCTTCAAGATCAGAAATTGTGCAGCCGGTAGTCCGATAGACAAGCTCTGGATTATAGACTTTTGCAAAGGCTTCCCTAAGTTCTTCTCTAATGATCAGAGGTAAATTAGTTTTTTGGTTAAGTTTGATTTCCACTGTTTGGTATTTAAATTGCTGGGTTTTTAAATAGATATGAATTTTTCCAACTTGGTATTGATAGCGGCGGGCCGTTTCGAAAGCATCTTCAACATGGTGAAGTAACTGCGACCACAAAAAATCCTTATTTTTTGTTGGCGGAGTAAATGTTTGGGATCTAGTTATGGATTTATATGTTTCTTTAGGATTAGTATCTAATTCGTAGACTTTTTCTCCTCGAAGTTCTCGCCAGATCTCAAAAAAAGGTTTAGTTAAATTTTTTCTAATAAACTCCTCCTTTTTTAAAGCAAAATCAAGAGCTGATTTTACTCCCAGTTTTTTAAGATAAGAAGATGTATTTTCTCCAACACCCCAAACTTCTTCTATTTTTGTTGATTGAAGAAACTTTTCTATGCTTAAGCCGTCGATAAGCGTTAATCCAGAAGGTCTTTTGAAAGACGAAGCTACTTTGGAGAGTGTTTTGGTTAAGGAAATTCCAATCGAAACAGTTATATTTAGAGAATTTTCTATTTTATCCTTCAATTCTTGTCCGATCTGCCGATAGCTCATCTTAAGGGGTCTTCTTAGACCCTTGAGATCGGCAAAACCTTCATCTATTGAATATTCTTCAACCGCAGGAGAAAACAGATCTAAAATTTGGAAGATTTTTTTGGAAAAAAGACTGTAAAGCTCATAGTCAGAATTGATAACTTTGCATTGGGGAAATTTCTTTCTGATCTCAAAAACAGGCATGGCTCTGGTTATACCTAACTTTTTTGCTTCTTGGGACATTGATGTGGCTACTCCTCGTTCTGCACCAGTTACAACAGGTTTTCCTTTATAGCCGGGATTTAGAGCTTGAAAAACAGACACGAAGAAAGAATCTCCATCAAGGTGCAGAATTACGTTTGGCCACTTACGGACTTGAAACATTAATTACGCAACTTTCGTACCACCGCTTTAACGATTCCGAAGATTCGAAGCTCGGAACTTGGATAAAAAGGTGGATATTTGGGGTTTGCTGCTTCCAAATAGATAGATTTTTCGCTGTCTTTTTTGAGAATTTTAAGAGTCCACTCTCTATCGATTTCTGCCAGAACTATATCTCCAGGCAACGCGTCTTTTCTTCTCTCGACAACTACAACGTCGCCTTCATAGATCCCAACTCCTATCAGAGAGTCCCCTTTGACTGTAAAAAGAAAAGAAGATATAGGGTCGCCTATCAAATACTCATCCAAAGTAAGATATTTTCTGTCCTCATCGGCAATGATTGGAAATCCGGCAGGAACAGTTCCCAAGAGGGGCAGAGCAAAGAATTTATCGGTTGGAGCAAGTTTATTATTCATCTTCTTAATAAAGCCTTCTTCAATAAACTTTTGCACCAGTCTAAATATTGATTTTTTTGAGCGAAAACCAAACAAAGCTAGCATTTCAGAGTAAGAAGGTAAACGACGATTTTTTCGGTAGAATTTTTTAAGTTGGGATAGAAAATCGTTTCTCATATAAACTTAGTAAACTTTCGTTTACTTAGTATAGTAAACAATTGTTTACTTTGTCAAGGGCAAAATAGGGTTATAAAAATTATAAGTGTTATAATGCTTATATGAAAGGCTTCATTGAGTTTATAAGAGAGCGAGGAGTAGTTGGTTTTGCGATTGGTTTCATATTTGGTGGAGCAGTCACCAAGCTTGTTTCTGCATTAGTCACCGATATTATCAATCCCTTTGTTGGTCTTTTTTTTGGCTTTACAAAAAGCTTAGAAAAAGCCTATTTTCAAATCGGTCCGGCCAAAATACTCTGGGGAGATTTTGTTGCCACGCTGATTGACTTTATTATTTTAGCAGTAGTTATTTATCTTATCTTTAAAGGACTAAAATTAGAAAAGCTCGATATTAAGAAGAAAGAGACAAAATAACCATTACCGCTTAGTTTCGGTCATGGCTCTTATTATGTTCTGAGGAACTTCTTCATAATGTGATGGTTCCATGTAGGAAACTCCTCTTCCTTCTGTCAATGAACGCAGAATTGTAACATAACCAGATAATTCAGCCAGAGGAGCGTAAGATTTAATGATTACTGCCTTACCTCTTTTTTCCGTCCCCAAGATTTTGCCCCTTTTACTAGAAATATCTCCAATTACAACTCCCATAAATTCTTCTGGCACTGTCACCTCGAGTTTCATAATCGGTTCAATAAGGGTTAAGCCTGCTTTTTTTGCGCCATCTTGTAGAGCCATGGAACCAGCTATTTTAAAGGCTATATCCGATGAATCTACATCATGGAAACTACCATCGTATAAAGTAACTTGAAGATCTGTTAGGGGATAGCCAAGGAGAACTCCTTTTTCCAAAGCTTCGATAACTCCTTTCTCAACTGAGGGGATAAACTCCGAGGGAATTGCTCCGCCTCTTATTTTATTAACAAACTTAAAGCCGGAATTACGAGGCAAGGGCTCAATTTTTATCAGACAGTGACCGTATTGTCCGCGACCTCCGGTTTGTCTTATATATTTTCCTTCTGCCTCAGCAGATTTTTGGACAGTTTCTTTGTAGGCTACTTGAGGTTTGCCAACATTTGCGTTCATGCCCATTTCTCGCTTCATTCGATCTACCAGAATCTCAAGATGAAGTTCTCCCATTCCGGACATTATTGTCTGGCCGGTTTCATGATTTATTTTTACCCTAAATGTTGGGTCCTCGTCTGATAAGCGTTGGAGCGAAAAAGCTAATTTTTCCTGATCGGCTTTGGTTTTAGGTTCAATAGCCAAAGAAATCACAGGTTCGGGAAAGGTAATTTTCTCAAGAAGTATAGGAGCAGCTTGATCAGCTAAAGTATCACCTGTTGTTGTCTCCTTAGGACCAACCAAGGCAACAATTTCACCGGCATATGCGGTATCAACTTCTTCTCTTTGATTGGCGTGCATCAAGAGAATTCTACTTACCCTTTCCTGTTTTTCCTTTGTCGCATTAAAGACATAAGATCCTGATTTGATCATTCCGGAATAAATTCTGGTGTAAGTTATTTTTCCCACATGAGGATCAAGTTGTATCTTAAACGCCAGGGCTGAAAATTTTTCATCGGGTCTAAGTGCTCTTTTCTCATCATGACCTGTTTTAGGATTAATGCCTTTTACTTCTTTAAGATCCAAAGGAGAAGGAAGATAATCTACTATTGCGTCAAGGATCGGTTGAACACCTTTATTTCGCAAAGAAGTACCACAATAAACAGGGATAAGTTTATAAGCAATAACAGCTTTACGAAGTGCAGCTTTTAATTCCTCGACTCTAATCTCATGAGTTTCGAGATATTTATGAAGCAATGCATCGTCGGTTTCGGCAATTTTTTCTACTAACCAGGATCGTTGTTCATTCACTTTTTGTTTTAAATCTTGCGGAATTGAATCGGAAATAGAATATTGGGTACCCTGTGGATCTTTATCCCAGATTAGAGCTTTCATTGTCAAAAGGTCAACCACTCCTTTGAAGTCTTGTTCTTTTCCAATAGGATAAGTCATGACTACTGGATTTGCTCCCAAACGGTCTCTTATTTCGGAGACCGTTTCTGTAAAGTTAGCGCCCAATTTGTCCATTTTGTTAATAAAACAAATCCTTGGAACTTTATATTTATCAGCCTGCCTCCAGACTGTCTCGGATTGGCTTTGAACCCCTTCTTCTGCATCAAAAACGACAACACCTCCATCAAGAACACGAAGAGATCTCTCAACCTCTGCGGTGAAATCAACATGACCTGGAGTGTCAATGATGTTTATACGAACATCCTTCCAAAAGGTTGTTGTTGCCGCAGAAACAATAGTTATCCCTCTTTCTCTTTCTTGAGGCATCCAGTCCATTTGGGTGGTTCCGGCATCAATATCGCCAATTTTATAAGTTCTTCCTGTATAGAAAAGGATGCGCTCTGTTGTAGTTGTTTTACCAGAATCAATATGGGCAATAATTCCCACATTTCTGATCGCATCCTGAGGGACATTCCGATCTTTTGTGATTATATGTTGTTGAGCCATAAGAGGAGTATTACCACTTCAGGTGAGCGAAGGCTTTGTTCGCTTCTGCCAATTTCTCTGTTTGTAAACGCTTTGTAACCGCTTGGCCTTGATTTTCTGCTGCCTGCGTCAATTCGACATAGAGTTTTTTAGCAAAAGACTTGTATTCTTTTGAGGATCGCGACTGGGCTGCTTGAATAATCCAGTTAAGAGCCAAGAATAACTTTCTTTCTTTTCTGACCTCGATTGGGACAAGATATGAGGCTCCACCCAATCTTCTTGGTTTGACTTCATAGTTGGGAGCAACATTATTTATTGCCTGATGCAAAGTTTTTAAAGGCTCTTTTTTATCTTTTTTCAAAAATTCAAAAACAGCATAAACAATCCTTTGAGCAACAGTTTTTTTACCACCCTTCATGATGTAATTAACCAATTTTTCTACCTCCTGACTTTTGTAAACAGGATCGGGCTTTGTATTAATTTTTTTAAATGGTCGACGTGGCATTTTAAGTAGTAGCCTTTGCTGTTCCTAATTTTGTTCCGTATTTTGAGCGAGAAGTTTTGCGATCAACAACTCCAGCCGTATCGAATTTTCCTCTAACAATATGATATTTAACTCCAGACAGATCTTTAACTCTTCCCCCTCTAACTAAAACAATTGAGTGCTCTGCAAGATTATGACCAATTCCTTGAATATAAGCGGTAACCTCCATCTTGTTTGAAAGTCTGACTCTGGCAACCTTTCGTAAGGCAGAATTTGGTTTTCTTGGAGTCATTGTTCTAACCACCGTGCAAACACCTCTTTTCAAAGGGCTAATAGTATCAACATACCTTCTTTTCAAGCTATTGAAGCTTGTTTTTAAAGCAACGGTTCTAGATTTTTTTAGTCTCTTTTTTCTCCCCTTCTTTATCAATTGGTTGACTGTGGGCATATTTATTAAAAAACTTACTGTAATACAGCTCGATTAATTCTTTTGTAACAGGAATTAATCTTCCAATTATAACATTTTCTTTTAAGCCCAACAAGTAATCTACCTGACCTTTAATTGCTGCACTACTTAGAACACTTGTTGTTTGTTCGAAGGAAGCAGCAGATAACCAAGAGTCGGTATAAATTGCAGCTTTGGTAATTCCCAAGATCGAGACTTTTCCAACTGCAGGTTTTCCCCCTTGAGCAAGTATTTTTTTATTCTCTTCCTCAAAGCGTATTTTTGAAACAACTTCATCTTTAATAAACGATGTATCACCTTCATCTTCGATAATAACTTTTTCACTCATTTTTCTGATGATTACCTCGAAATGCTTATCATGTATCATTATTCCCTGTGACTC
The DNA here is from genome assembly GCA_964559705.1 of uncultured Gammaproteobacteria bacterium. Classification (GTDB taxonomy): domain Bacteria; phylum Patescibacteriota; class Microgenomatia; order UBA1406; family GWC2-37-13; genus CAZLGV01. The sequence goes on from CAZLGV010000001.1 coordinate 484,212, forward strand.
ATAAACCTGTTGGATCTCGTCAAGCAGATAGGTTTGGGCACTATGGAGTCCTTTAATTGCAAGCACATCATTTATATCCAGATAACCTTCAGAAAGAGGAGCCCCACGAACAATTAAATCCCCATCACCGACTTTCAAATTCTGTGAGATTGGAATAATAAACTCTTGCTCTTGGGGATTGTCTTTATCCGTAGAAGTTACTTTGACAACGAAAACCTCTTTAGTTGTGTCTTCTTTAACCGAAACTTTTCCATTAAATTCTGCAATCGGGGAGACGACTTTTGGTGTTCTGGCTTCAAACAATTCCTCGACACGAGGTAAACCCTGGGTTACGTCGGAGATAACGATTCCTCCAAAATGCCTTACTCTCATTGTCAATTGTGTTCCCGGTTCTCCAATTGATTGAGCAGCCATAACACCTATTGGAGTTCCGACTTCGACAACCTCATTGGTTGCAAGATCTATACCGTAGCATTTTTGACACATTCCGTATCTTGATTGACAATAAAGAGGAGAACGGACAATGACCTTTTTAACATTATTTTTTTGTAAATGACCAATATTTGCTTCATCCAAAAGATCATTTCTTTTCAAAACAGTAGCCTTAGTTTCAGAAACTAAATCAGCAGCCAAAAACCTTCCTTTCAATCTGTCTATAAATTTAGCCCCTCTCTCCTGCATTAAAGAAATAATCAGTCCATCTTTAGTATTGCAGTCTTCTTCCTTAATTATGACGTCATGGGTAACATCAACAAGCCTTCTGGTCAGATATCCAGCATCAGCTGTTTTTAGAGCAGAATCAGTAAGACCTTTTCTGGCACCTCTGGCGGAGATTACATATTCAAAGATAGATAGTCCTTCTCGATAATTAGATTTAGTTGGAACCTCAATTATTTTTCCCAGAGGATCAACAACTAAACCTTTTATTGCAGAAAGCTGTTTAAGCTGTTCTCTAGAAGCTCTGGCACCTCCTGATTTGATGATAATTTTTACAGGATTTTCTTCGTCTAGAGAACCCCAGGTTTTGTCTGCAAGTTTTTCGGTTGTTTCGATCCATAATTTATTGGAATATCGTCTTTTTTCTTCGAGCGTAAGCAATCCTTGACTATAACTTTTATTTACTTTTTCTATCTCTTTCTCGGTTGTGTTTACAATGGTTTGTTTTTCCGGAATAATTTTACAATCGAATACGGAAATGGATTGTCCTGCGCAGACTGTTGCAGCCCAGAAACCAATCTCTTTTAATTTATCAATAAGTTCTCCTACTTTATAGTCCTCTTCATAAATTTTTGCAGCCTCAACGATGATGGTTTTTATGTCAGAAGCCTTGACGTCGTTGTTAATAAACCTTAATTTATCCGGAAGTGATTGGTTAAAGATAATTCTTCCCACGCTGGTTTTTACCACTTTATCAGCAATTTTTACAAAAATAGGTTGCCGCAGTTCAATCCTGCCTAAGTCATATGAACTTATGGCTTCATTTTCGCCATAAAATACCTTGAGACTCTCATCTTCAACTTCATTGAAGCGGTTGTCTACAGTGGTCAGATAATAAATTCCAAGAGCCATTTCTTTATTAGGAAGGACTATTGGAGAACCATCTGCAGGTTTGAGTAAATTGTGGTAAGAAAGCATTCTTTTTTTAACTTCTTCAATAGAATTATTTGAGAGAGGTAAGAACACACCCATAGCATCACCGTCAAAATCCGCATTATATCCTGCACAAACAGTAGGGTGGAGTTTAATAGCATAAGAGTCGGTAAGGACTGGATAAAAGGCAAGTACTGATAATTTGTGTAAAGTAGGAGCACGGTTAAGTAATACTGGATGGTCTCTGGTTACTTCCTCAAGAATGTCATAGATAACAGGATCTTTTTGTTCAAGAAAATTTTTGGCGCTTTTAATATTGGGAGCAAGCCCTCTCAAGATGATCTCTCGAAGCAAGTGAGGTTTGAAGAGCTCGAGAGCCATCTCTTTTGGTATACCACATTGGTCTATTCGTAGTTCAGGACCAACAATAATTGTTGATCGGCCGGAATAATCCACTCTTTTTCCAAGAAGGTTTTGTCTAAATCTACCCTGTTTTCCTCTCAAGATGTCAGAAAGCGACTTTTGAATTTTCGAAGCTGCTCCTTGGGTTCTTGTTCGCCCCCTTGATTTCTGTAGATCCAAAAGAGAATCGACCGCTTCTTGTAACATCCTTTTTTCGTTACGCAGAATTATCTCTGGAGCACCAAGATCAATTAATTGTTTTAATCTGTTATTGCGATTGATTACACGACGATAAAAATCATTCAAATCTGAAGTTGCAAACTTGCCTCCAGGAAGTTGAACAACAGGCCGCAGATCCGGCGGGATTACTGGTAGAACTGTCAAAACTGTCCAGGCAGGAGAAGTTGAACTTTTGATGAATGATTCGATAACCCTAACCTTTTTGAGAAGCTTATTTCTTCTTTCTCCTTTTGCTTCTGCAAGTTCGTTAAGCGAATCAGCATAAATTTTAGCCAGATCCATTTTAGACATAGATTCAAATACCACTTCTGAACCCATACCAACTCCGATGAAGCTTTCCAAGTCCTGTTCTCGAAGATACAAATAATCATCCTCTTCTAAAGTATCATGCTCCTTTAGGGATTTGACTATTTTTGTTATTCTGTCAAAAAAAGCTGTAATTTGAGATTTTTTTTCGACATACTTATTAGAAAGTTGTTTAAATTGTTCTTTTTCCTTCAGTTCAAGTTCTTGAAAAGCCAATTCTTGTTGTTCTTTATGACTTATTTTTTCTTTAAGCTCTTCTTTTTGTTTATCAATAGAATCTCGAAGTTCATCTTTTTCTTTTTTGTACTCTTCTTCTTCCTTGTTTAACTGCTTTTTTTTAAGTTCCTCAAGATGAGATATCGCTTTTTTTTGTTTTTCTTTATCGACGGAGGTAACCAAATACAAAGCGTAATAAATAATTCGCTCCAAAGATTGTGATGGCAATTCTAATAATATATTTATAGGAGCAGAAGGCCCCTTAAAATACCATATATGAGCAACGGGCGAAGCAAGTTTGATATGTCCCATTCTTTCACGACGAACAGCAGATGTAGTTACTTCAACGCCACAACGATCACAAACGATTCCTTTGTATCTGATTCTTTTATATTTTCCACAGTAACATTCATAATCTTTGGTCGGCCCAAAAATTCTTTCATCAAATAAACCATCCTTTTCTGGTCTGAGAGTTCGGTAATTTATGGTTTCTGGTTTTGTAACCTCTCCTTTTGACCAGGACTGGATGTCTTCAGGAGAAGCAAGTCTGATTTTCAAGCCACTAAAGTCCAAAATATTTGATTCATCCATATTTATTTTATGTAATCAATTGATAGTCCCAGTGCATTTAATTCTTTCAAGAGGACATGAAAAGACTCCGGAACATTTGATTGCGGAATGTCCAAGCCTTTAATTATTGACTCAAAAGCCTTAACTCGTCCTCTCAGGTCATCACTTTTTATGGTCAACATTTCTTGTAGAGTGTAGGGGACTCTATGTGCTTCAAGAGCCCAAACTTCCATTTCCCCAAATCTCTGTCCTCCCATTTGCGATTTTCCTCCAAGCGGCTGTTGTGTAACTAATGAGTATGGCCCTACAGATCTAGCATGAAATTTGTCTTCAATCATATGAATTAATTTCATAATATAGCCGACGCCAACCAAAGCTTTTTTCTCAAAAGGTTTTCCAGTCTGTCCATCATAAATAGTTGTTTTCCCATCCACGGGGAGATCATATTTTTTAAGCTCGTTGATTATAAAATCTTCTCGAATTTTTTCAAAAACTGGAAAGGATATTGTGGCTCCACTTGCTTGAGCAACTAAACCAATCAGTGTCTCGTAGAGTTGACCAAGATTCATACGAGAAAGTATTGAAAGGGGAGAGAGAATAATATCAACCGGAGTACCGTCTTCAAGATAGGGCATATCCCATTCTGGTAAAATTCTGGAAATAACACCTTTGTTTCCGTGTCTACCAGCTAATTTATCACCAACAGATATTTTTCTAAGTTGAGCCATGGTAACTAGCATTCTTTTTATTACACTTGGTTCGAGTTCATTTGGATCTTTTTTTGCATCTATAGTCTGAACATCAACAACAACCCCTCTTTTGCCATAGGGTATACGAAGCGATGTATCCTTGACGTCTTTTGCTTTTTCTCCAAAAATTGCCCTGAGCAATCTTTCCTCTGCAGAGAGTTCTTTTTCCCCTTTTGGAGCTACTTTACCAACCAAGATATCTCCTCCTTTTACTTCAGTTCCCAAAACCACCAAACCATCCTTGTCTAGATTTTGCAAAACCTCTTCACGGACATTTGGAATATCTCTGGTTAACTCTTCAGGACCCAACTTTGTATCAACAAGATCGGCAACAAATTCTTCGCTGGAAATTGATGTCAGCACGTCTTCCTTAACCAACCTTTCTGATATTACGAAGCCGTCTTCATAACCAAGACCATTTAATGAAGTATAGGCAATAACCAAATTTTGTCCCAAAGCCAACTTCCCATTGTCTGTTGCCGGTCCGTCAATGATAATATCTCCTTTTTTAACTTTTTGTCCAGGCTCTACTCTTGGTCTTTGATCAAAAACGACATCTTTGTTTGTCTTGGTGAATCTTTCAAGAGGGTATTGATATTTCTTACCGCTTTTTCCTTTTATTACAATTCTTTCGCTATCAACATAATCAACCGTTCCATCTTCCTGGGCAAAGGAAGTTCTTTTTAAAGCAGAGGAAACTTTTTTTTCCATTCCGGTTCCAACCAGAGGTGCGTGTGGTTTGACCAGAGGAACTGCTTGACATTGCATGTGTGTGCCCATTAAAGCACGACTGGCATCGTTATTTTGCAAGAAGGGTATCAATGAAGCTGATGCTCCTACTATCTGTCGGGGAGAAATATCAATAAAATCTAATTTTTCTGCTGGAATCTCAACAATCTCTCCCTGATAACGAGCAACAATATTTTTATCAATAATAATGTTGTTATTAGTATTGACTGTGTCGGCAGTAATATAATAATTTTCTTCATCATCAGCCTGTAAATAAACTATGTCATTTGTGATCTTGGCTACGGTCTTGCCTCCACTTTTGGTCTTTTCTATTTTTCTATAAGAAGTTTCTAAAAAACCGTATTTATTAACAGCGCCATAGAGAGCCATATAAGTTACAACTCCAATGTTTGGTCCCTCTGGAGAACGAATAGGGCAAATTCTTCCGTACTGCGAGGATGATATATCGCGGATTGAAAAAGAAGCCCTCTCTTTTTCTATACCTCCCGGGCCACCCACGGTTATTCTTCTTAAATTATCAAGTTCCGATAGGGGATTTGTTTGATCGACGATTGTTGATAATTGACTAGTTCTAAAAAATGAATTTAGAGCAACAGTTAAAGGTTTGGAATTTACTATTTGTGACGGGTTAACCGAGGTATCACTGGTAATCAAGCTCATTCTTTCTTTTATTTCCCTCTCGGCCCGTACCATACCTACTCTTATGCCATACATGCCGACAAGTTCACCGACGGTTCTAAGTCTTCTATTGCCAAGATGGTCTATATCATCAAAGTTGCCTCTTCCAACAGTAATGTTTATTAGGTACTTGAGCGTCGCTATAATATCAGTTTTGTTTAAAAGATAGTTATCTTTTTTAATTTCAAAATCCAATTTAAGTTTTTTATTAAGCTTGTACCTTCCCACGTCTCCCATTGAATAACGTCTGGGATTAAAGAATAAATTATTGATTGTTTCATAAGCGTTGTCGAGAATAAGAGGCTCTCCCGGCTTTACTTTTCTATAGATTTCCAAGACTGCGTCATCTTTAGTCTGTGTTTGGTCTTTGTTCAGAGTGGGAAGTATAAATTTTTCAACCAAGCTTTGATCGCTATCTTTGAAATATTGTAAAATTTGATTCTTATTATCTCCGTCAAACGCCTTGATTAAGACGCTGCCTAAAAATTTTCTTTTTTTGTTTACTTTAACCTCGATCAGATTATTTTTACTAATCGTTATATCTAGCCAAGCTCCAATGTAAGGTCTTATTTCCGCGTTATATAAAGTAAGGCCGGTTGTTTTATCAATTTCAGCGGTAAAATAAACTCCAGGTGATCGGACTAATTGGTTTATTACAACGCGTTCAATACCGTTTATAATAAAAGTTCCTCTGGCTGTCATTTTGGGCAGATTGAAGAAATAAACATCTTGTTTTCTTTCTCCACCGGTTTTTTTATTTAAAAGTCGCAGCCGCAGATAAATTGGAGTATCGTAGGTCAGCTTCTTTTGCAAGCATAGTTCAAGTGGATAACGAGGTTCTCCAAAAAATAATCCATCAAAATGAAGTACAAATTTTTTACCAGTATAGTCTTCAATCGGAAAGAATTCATTCAATATTTCTTTTAGGGAATTTTCTACGAAGTTATTCCAAGATTCTTTCTGGACTTCAATCAAATCAAGGGCTTCTAATTTTGGTTCTTTTTTTCCAACTGTAATTTCTTTTTGTGGATTCTCGTTATTAAGTTTTTGCTGTTTTCTTTTGCTGACAGATTTACGCATCTGGTGTTTTTGAGGTAACAAAAAATACTCCCAAGGTCCAAAGGGATAGAAATAAAACTCATATAATATACATTAAAAAGATCTTTAAGTCAAGCGTAGTTTAAGAAGTATTTTTTGCCAATGACTTTACTTTTTCTATAACATTATGAAGAGTATTGGAAACCTCGCTACTTTCTTCAGGAAGAACATTAGACTCAAGCTCTTTAGAAAAATCAGCAATATAATCATCAATATTCTCGGCTATATCAATAAACTTTTTTAGATAGACTCTGCCCTTCTTAGTCCCAAGGAAAAAAGAGGCTACAACCGACAAAGTTATGCCCATACTGAAGCCGAACCAGAAGTTGGTTATTCTATGCTGATTTGTGTTTTCCATTTTTTCTATGAGTGATTGCATCTATAATCTTGAGGATGCTCTTAAAACCTGATAAAAATCCAACAATTTCATTATAACTGTGTTCAATTCCCCCCCCCATTTTTTCAAATCCTTCAACTATATTGTTTACCTTTTTTAAGGCAGTCCGAAGTTCTCGCAAGACAAAAATAAGTTGTATTCCAACCACTATGAGGAAAACAGTAGTCACAATCAGGGTTGCGCTTAATAATAATTGAGTCGTATCCATATATTAATTATAATTCACCCGCTTTTACTTTTTCGGCGACCAGGTTGTTTGCACGCAGAAGCTCGTCGGCGGAATTACCTGCATCAATCCACCAATTCAGCATCTGACACTCAAGCGTTCCCTCCTGAAGATAAAAGTTATTAAGATCTGTTACTTCAAGTTCGCCGCGTGCTGAAGGCTTAAGTTTTCGAATAAAATCAAAAACTCTATTATCATACATATAAATACCAGTTTGGGCGATATCAGACTTCGGGTGTTCAGGCTTTTCTTCAATCGATAAGACTTTGCCGTCTTTATCCATCTCTATAACTCCATAAAAGCGTGATTCAGTTGCCATTCGGAGACCAAAGACTATCGCTCCTTTTGCCTTTTTTTTAAATTGTTCTACAACTGGTTTTAGATTGAAACCAAAAATATTATCTCCTAATATAACCAGTAGATTTTCTCCACGAGCAAATTCTTCAGCCAAGCCTATGGCGTGAGAAATTCCTGCCTGTGGGTTTTGCTGAACTGAATAATAAAGTTTTAAACCAAAATCTTCTCCTGCTTTCAACAAATTTGCAAATTGTCCAGCATGATCTGGAGAGCTGGAAATCAACACTTCTTTGATTCCAGCTTTTACCATGGAGTTTAGCGGATAATAGATCATTGGTTTATCGTAGACGGGCAAAAGATGCTTGTTCGTTACCCAGGTTAAAGGACGAAGTCGGGTACCCAATCCACCAGCTAAAATAAGTCCTTTCATATCTTCAGAGCGAAAAAATAAAAATCAGTAATAAAATAATCGTAAAGCCGATGAAAATATATTCTATCACACTCTTCAGACGAAGAGTTTTTTCTCTAATATGATAGTATATACCCCAAAGAATATAAAAAGAAACAAAGAGTAGAATAACTGTAAAACTTTTGAGCCTTTCTCCTTGAAACATCTGAAGAAAAAGTAGGAAAAAAATACTGCTAGTTAAAAGAATTAGATAGTCCAAAATATTTTTTTTCAAATAGTTTTTCATAAGATTGCTCCTTTAGAGAAAAATAACCAAAGACCTAAGAAAATCGAGGCAAGAAATATTAAATGAGCAATATTTTTTCCATGAAAGTGTAATATGTTTAATTTTGTAGCAAAATAAAAATCAACAACTAGAGCAATCAAAAGAAAGACAATAAACAGATAGGTAAAATCAAAAGAAATTTTGGTAAGATTGACCTGTGGTTTTTGCTCTGCTTGGTTTGATAGAACATTCTCTGCTGCTGTGACAGTTTTGACCGGAGGTTGTTTTTCTTCAGCCTGAGCTGTTATTTGTGTGCTTGATGGTTTACCAAACATCTGAACAACTAGGGTAGTTTCTTCCCCATTCAAAACACCATTGACCACAGCGAACCCAACATCTGTAAACTCACTCCGCAATATATTTTCTCTGTGCGTTTGTGAATCCATCCAAGCATCAACAACATTATCGGAAAATAAAAAATTTTTTGCTAGGTTCTCACCTGCATATTCATATCGGTAACCCGAGGATAATATAAAAGCCCAAGGACTATTGCCATCGGGAGAAAAATGCGCCCAATAGTTTTTGCCAAACATGTCTTGAGCCTTAGCGTAGGCCGCTAAAGCAAGCTCATCGCTGTAAGAAAAGGCAGACAGGTTATTTTTGAGGCGCTGTTTATTTGTCAGTTCGTATAGTTTGTTGGCAGTAATATCTGTTGCGAAGCCTAAAATATTTGTTAATTGGGGGCTGAAATTCCTAATTACAAAAACGAAAAGAAAAGCCAGAAGAAGATAAAAGGTCAGAAAATCATTATGCAGCACCTTGGCCCTTAAATTATTTTTTTCGCTCGGGATGAAAAGATAGTGAAAAAAATCTCTTAATATATGCATACATTAAGAATACACCAAAAGAATCAATAATAACATCTCGCAGTTTGCCTTCTCTGGTTGGGACAAAGGTTTGATGGACTTCATCCAGGATTGCATATAAAATCGCAAAGATTACTGAAAAAAGGGGATTTTTTGAAGCCCGAAACAAAAGGAAATATAAAATTGCATATTCGGCGACATGGAGAGTTTTAAAGAATAAAAAATTAATAATATCTTTTTCAGAAACTTCTACCCGTTGGAGGGAGGAGAAATAAAAAATAATCCCCATCCAGACGAGAGGCGGTAACCAGCGGGATAAAAATTTTTTAAACACTAAATTTCATTTTAAGCAATATTGAAAGGAGAGTCAAAATAGAGTAGGAGAAGGAGACAAAGGAGAAGGCTCTACTTAAATTGTTAGATTGCTGCATGGTTGCATGGTTATTATTAAGGGACGTTCCTAAGACTTCACCTTGTTGGTTAGTGGTTGTTCCATTTATTAAAGTTGTCGGCTGGTTAGTAATTGAAGTCACCGAAGCGGTATTTCTTACAGTTGAGGTAGGAGTTGCTGCTTGGCCTAATTCCACCGAGTCGGTGGAATTGGTATCGAGGCAGGGGAAATTACTAAAGCCTTTTGATGGTTCTTGTAGGCAAACACTATCATCTTCAAAGTCTATTCTTCCCAATGACTTTCCCTTTTCTGATGTTTCATATTCGAAACCATCTTTATCTAATTTATTAAAATCCAATAGACGCACAGAATCCCCATCGTTATTAAAGATAGAAGAACTGAGTTCAAAGACAGAATAACTTTTGGCAGGAATCACCATAGAAAAAACCTTTACTGGTGAGCCGGAATTTTCAAGATCATCAATGTACCAATTGTCTAAAGTCACCTGAAAATTATTATCGTTGTAGATTTCTAGCCATTCTTTTTCTCCCGAGTTGGGGTCTGCCATGACTTCCGAGATATAAACATTGTCATATGAGATTTGTTGTTGTACGATGGACGTTGGTGCTTGAGTTGAAGCCAAAGTTGGAATGAGTGTTGGGCTAGAGGTAGGTAGAATTAGACAAGAATTGCCGGTTAGATTAAAAAGGTTAAGTGATGCAGGAGCCGTGGCCCAAATAGGGAGACCATCCGGTATTCGCTGAAAGGTTATTGCCGATCCGGAACTTGCTTTATAGGAAAAAGAATCCAGGAGAATGGCGGAAGATGAAGAGGGTGGAGCAGTGCTGTCAAAAAGTCTTATCGTGTCTGAAGATGTTTTATTTAAATTGAAATCCGAGGTAAAAGAGAGACAAGAGGAGGGATAAATAATATTTCCTTGGGGAATTGTAAAATAAGTTGCTCCGCCAGAATCGTCAATATACCAGCTCGAGATATCAACTGAGTCAGTTCCTTTATTAAATAGTTCTACGACTTGAGGAGTCGGCTCAATCTGAAATTCATTGATGACAACATTTGCGTAAGAGTAGGAAACGTAGAACATGGAACATAGAACAAAAATAAAAAATAAACTGGATTTAAATTTAAACATGTTACACGTTCCAAGTTACATGTTTCACGACGATTGTCAATGGACTATATGCTACAAAAGAGGCTATTTAGAGGTTATTTAATAGTAGTAGCAGCATTATGGTATGTGCCAATAGAGAGTAACTAAACCATTTTTGTGATCAACTACTATTCCCTTACCTACAGGACTTCCTCCGGCAATGTTATAGCTGCATGAAGCTGAAGTAGCATAAGCTTCACCTGACTCAATTGCCCGAATCGGCGTTCCAAAAGGATTAGCGATATCTATTCCAGTATGGGTACCTAAAAAATAAACTTCTCCATACCAGGTTGTTACACTTCCCGAATAACCTGGTACAGGCTGAGCATAGCTTGAGTTTTCTAGGTATGGTTTTGGGTCTGTTCTGTTTCCTACTATTCTTCCTCCCTCGACTTTAGCATCAGTATAAACCTCAAAGTGTAAATGCGGACCCGTTGAGCATCCACTTGACCCAACTCCGGCTATAATATCTCCTTTGTTAACTGGTCCAATCTTTTCGCCAATATTGCCAATGGCGGCATTAATGGAAGCTGCATCTGCTTTAAGTTTCGCAATAAGTAGTTGATAGTTTCGCTCATTATTTTGAGTGACAGCAAGAAGATCTTGCTTTTGTTTCTTCTGATTATTGAGGTCGGCTTTTTGGTTATCCAAAGTAACTTTTAATTGGTCGAGTTCGGCTTTCTTTTGTTCGCGAAGTTTCTTTTGCTCTTCAAAATTCAGTTTTGCCTCTTGGACCTGAAAGGCAACCCGCCTGTCATTTTCTTGGGTAGTTTGAGTATACTTCCAGCGATTAACCAAGGTTGAAGCATTATCCGAATCCAAAAAGATGTTTATAAAAGGGACCTCTCTTCTTTTGTAGCCATCGACTATCTTACTAAGCAAAATTTTGGTCAGATAATTCAAGGAAGTATCCAATCCCTCAATTCTGGCAGTCAAATTCTCGATCTCCTCTTCAGTTTTTTTAATGTTGTATTCAGTGTCCTGAATTCGCAGTGTGGTTAGATAAATTTGGGTATCCATGAACTGGATCTGTGAGGAAAGAGTATTTTTTTGATTTCTTACATCGTTAAGCTTTTGTTCATATTCATTTATTAATTTCTGACACTCATCTTTATTGCTACAACTCTGGGCAAAAGTGAGTTTGGACGAAAAATTAAGAGCAGTAAGAAGAAGAAAAAAAAGTGTGATTGTAACTAGCTTTTTCATTCATTAATATATTTTGATGTCGAGAAATAATTGCCTATAAAACCGATGATAACCCCAAAGATGACAGTAACTAAGTAAGAAAGAATTACGAAATTGAAACTTGGAGGCCAGACAAACAGATTCAAATTGGACAGATTATAAAAAGATAATGAGGGGACCCCCGACAGATAAGAGCTCAAGAAAGGACTGAAATACAAATAAATTAAATAAAAGATTGCAAATGCCAGCGTCCCACTGACCAAACCAAAAAGCACACCTTCATAAAGAAATGGTTTTTTGATATAAAATGTCGAAGCACCAAGCAGTCTTTGCAGTTCTATCTCGTCTTTTTTAAGAGCGATTTTAAATGCGGTTGTGGTCATAAGAACTATAAAAGCAATGGTCAGAAGAAAAAGTAAAATGAACATGGAGATCCTTCGCAAGACTGTGGTTAGTCCAAGAAGTTTGTCAACAATATCTTTTTGAAAAATCACTTCATCAATACCAGGCTGTTTTTTAAGATACTCGGCAATCTCCGAAAGATAAACCGGTTTGCTGGCAAAAATCTCAAGTGAGGCAGGTAGAATATCTGCGGAGACCATCTCCAAGAGTAGAGGATTATTTTTATTTAACTCGCGATAAATCCTCAGAGCTTCCTGTTTAGATACATATTTTAGGGAAAGAGCCTTTCCCGAGGCTTTTATTGAGTCTCTAATTTTAAAAATCTCGTTCTCCCTGGTCTGGTTTTGAAAATAGACGGTGACCTGAGGTTTTGTTTCAACAAAAGACAATATGCCATTGAAAAAAGAAGTCATGTTAAAGAAAAAAAGGCTTAAAAATAGAGTGAAGAAAAGTATTAAAAAAGAAGCCAGAGATTGATATGGAGTGCGTTTTATCGAGGTTAAAATATCATTCATATTTCATAACCTCCCTTTTTGACATCTTTTTCCAGCTTGCCTTCTTTGAGAAATAAGACTCTCTTTCTCAAACTATTGACAATATCTGCATTGTGTGTGGCGAAAAGGATAGTTTTTTCTTTTTCGATTTTTTTAAAAATTTTCATAATTTCCCAGGCAGTTTTGGGATCTAGATTGCCTGTCGGCTCGTCGGCCAGAACAATTTCTCTATGTCCAACAACCGCTCTGGCAATAGCTACTCTCTGAAGCTCGCCTGCCGAAAGTTGGGAGGGGAAAAAACCCTCTCTTCCCTCAAGGTTTACAAGTTCAAGAGCTTCTTTAATCTCCTCTTTTATCTGTTTTTCACTGATTCCGAGTATTTTTAGTCCCAAGGCAATATTTTCAAAGACGTTTTTATCCCACAATACCTTAAAATCCTGAAAAACCACTCCAATTTTTCTTCGCAAGTGCTCTATCTCCTTAAATTCCTTTGCCGAAACATCAAGATCATTAATTATTACACTGCCTGTGGAAGGGAGAAGTTGTCGAAGTATCATTTTAAGAATGGTAGTTTTTCCTGCTCCAGAAGGCCCAACCAAAAAAACAAATTCAGCCTTGTCAATCTCAAAAGAGACATCAACCAAAGCTTTATTTCCCAGTGGAAAGTTTTTACTAACATTGTCGAACTTGATCATGATAAAAGAATTTTATAAAACTTCAACATAGCCAACATCCATAAGCCAGCCGGCTTTTTCTCCTTGAAAGGTTTCACCCCAGACCCTTATTTTTTTACCCACAAAGGCAGATAAATCGACAATACTTGAGGTAAGGTAGACATTTTGAGATTCGCCACCCGGACGCTCTAGATGGAAATTTCCTTCTCCATCGATTCCTCCTTCTTTAAGTTTTCCTTCAGCTTTATCTGGGAATTTCTTTTTATCAAATACTCCAACAGTTGTTTTACCATCGGCCTTTTTGCTTGATCCGACAGTTGAAGAAGAACCGCTAAAGCTTGTAGCTAGAAGATAGCCTCCCCCTGCTCCCAAAACAAGCATTAATAAAAGGACAACGATTAAAGTTGGAAGCTTTACTTTTGCAGGTTCGGTTTTTGTGTCCAAATTATGGACAAGCTTTGCGCTTTCCTCTACCATTCTAAAATTAAGAATAGCAATATTATAGGCAAATTACAAGTTCCAAGTTATTGCTTTAGGTAGGCTTCAATGAAGCCGTCAAGGTCACCGTCGAGAATGTTGTCTACTTGAGAGCTTTCAAAGTTTGTTCGAAGATCCTTAATTAACTTATAAGGATGGAGGACGTAAGAGCGAATTTGCCTTCCCCAACTGGCTATTTTTTCTTTTTTTAATCCTGACATTTCTTTTTGCTTTTTTTCTTCCTCAAGCTGCCAAAGCTTGGCTCGAAGTAGTTTAAGAGCATTTTCTCTATTTTGCCCCTGCTGACGTTCTGTTTGGCAGGTTACGGTTATACCTGTTGGCTTGTGTGTTAATCTCACTGCGGTTGAGACCTTATTTACATTTTGTCCGCCTTTTCCGCCCGATCTGAAAAATTGCCATTCCAAATCTTCTTCATTCACTTCAACTAATTTCTCCTCAACCATAGGTAAAACCTCAACTAAGGCAAACGAAGTTTGACGAAGCTTGTCTGCATTAAAAGGTGATTGACGAACCAAGCGATGAACACCTGCCTCTGCTTTTAAAAGACCATAAGTATAGCTTCCCGAAACATTCAAGGTAACGCTCTTTATTCCGGCTTCCTCTCCTGGTACTCTATCGATTTCCTCAAGTTTCCAGCCTTTTCTTTCAAAATATCGGCTATACATACGAAGTAACATTTCGCTCCAATCCATTGCCTCGGTTCCTCCCTGTCCGGCATGGATGGCGAAGATTGCGTTTTGGCGATCGTATTTTCCGGATAAAAAAAGAAGAGTTTCGTATTTTTTAAGCAGTTTTTCAGCTTCTTTATACTCTTTTTCTTCGTATAAAAGTTGAAGCATTTCGATATCTTCAACTTCTTTTTTAAGTTCAGTTATTCGCTGTGAGACGTTTTTTGATTCTTCTCTAGATTTCCAAAACTCCGGATCATAGGTTTTTTTCTCCAATTTAGAGAGCTCCTCCTTTTTGGCCTTGAGGTTTACCTTTTGCAAAATATTTTCCAGTCTTCTCCTAAGCTCATCTTCCATAATTATTTAATTAAATTTGTGCACAAATTATATAAAAAATCAGCCCAAATTACTATCCTCCTCTTTGATATAATTTTGGAGTGAATCTCTATTTAGTTCGTCATACTAAATACGACAATCCCGATAACATTTTCCCTTTTCATTTGCCTGTCTATTTATCAACAGATGGTAGAAAACATGCGAAAAGAATAGGAAAGTGGTTTAAACAAAATGCAGCCCCGAAAATAAAAATCTACTCAAGTCCTATTGTAAGAGCTTTACAAACAGCAGAAATTATCGCGTCTTCTACTAACTCCTTTGTCCAAATAGACACATTGCTTACAGAAACATTATGCGAAAAACTCCAGGGAACTAAAAAACCAAAAGTTGACGCTTGGAAAGTTGAATATGATTATTTAGTTAGAGAACCGATAGAAAAAGTAAAACAAAGAGCCATAAAAAGCTTTAAAGAGAAGGCGAGCAAAAACAAAAACTGCATTTTAGTTTCTCATGGAGATCCTCTAACTATCCTGTTTTATTATCTATCTAAAAAAGAAATGCCCAACGACTATTATCACCCAAAATATGATAAAGATTATCTAAAAAGAGGCGAAATTGTTAAAGTTGCCCTAAGTAGTAAAGAAGTACAAACTTTAGAACGAATCATCGTTTAAAAAGAGAGGATCTATTTTAGGTCGGAGCCGACAATTATAATGATGTCGGAGTTTTCATCCTCGGGCAGAGTTTCAACTTTGGGATTGATTACAGAATCGGCGAGGTCTTTCTTTAAGACGTCGGCTGCCCCAGTCAACTGACTCTTGACCTGAATGACTGTTCTTGTGTAGTCAAAATTGTCTGCATTACCAGTGACTATTTCTTGATAACCAGTTTTCTGAAGAAGTTCTTTCACTTCGGACGCCTTTCCGGCTGTTCCCGAACCGTTAAGAACTTTTATCTTCAATTCTTCTTTGTTGACAGAAGGAGCAGGTACGGCAGTAGGTTTTGCTTTAGAGGAAGCAGGAGAAGGAGATGATTTAGTCAATTGCTTGGGAATAAGATTTTGGACATTCAAATTTATATTCAATTTAGATAGCCCGACAAAAATAAGGAAAGAGATAACCGCGGAGGCAAGAAATATCAAAAATTCCTTCCTAAATATAGGCAATTTTGGAACAGAAAATGAAACGGGCGACTTGAATCTCAAAGGCTTTCGCAACATCTGAAAATCTTTATTTTCTTGCGAGAAAATAAAAGCTCCAAGGCAAACATCAAACGAGAGGACTGGAAAAGTTTTTTCTTTGGTCACAAAAAGCTTTAAATAATCTTGATAAAAATCCGGAATAATTCTTTTTAAAGGGTTTGTCCAGACCCCAACTTCTTTTGTAAATGTGTCTTGCCTTATTTTTTCAGATTTTTGGCCGGACAATATAATTCGGTTGAGCTTAATATCTTTGTTCTCAAAATATTTTTTTCTTTCTTTAAGAGTATCTTTAAGCTCTGTGTCTTTGCTTATTTCTTTTTCCCATACGTCCTCGGAAATTAAGCCTCCAGAATCATAAAGATAGCCATAGGTTACAGATTCACTATAAGAGACATATAATATATTTTCTTTCTTCTCTCGTCTTAATGTTTTCTCGAACAGCTTAAATAGGGCAAGGGTCTCTGGCAGTAGAGAGACAAGTTTCAATCCCAAAAGGCCCAAGATCTGGAGATATTTTTCTATTACTTCAACATCGGCCGAGTAAAAAGAAACCTGTTTTTGTTTATCTGTTTCTTTGACAAAATAACTATAAAAGAAATTTTCTATATTTGATGAAAGATGAACGCGGGCTTTATCTTTTATAAATGAGCTTAGAGCAGAAGGAGAGATGTCTTTTGGAACATCAGCTTTTAGAAAAGAAAAACTTTCTTGCGGCAAGATTAAGACTATTTGTTTCTCCTGAAGCCCTGATAATTGATTCAAACCTTCTTTAATAGCTGAGGCCAAAACATCAACATTTACAACCCTGCCTTTGTTTAAAAGATCTAATTCGTGTTTTTTTTCAAAAAAATTAGCTTCATACTGTCCCAATAACGACTTTTTTAAATAAAGGATTTTTATCTGATTCTTATCAAGATAGATATACAGCATAGCTATATATATCATAAGGCAAAAGGCCCGTCTACGTCAAGACTTCGACGAGCAAGCAAAATGGTAAAATAGACCTGCAATGAATGGCCCGGTTGAAGACATAAAAAAAAGAATAGATATTGTAGATTTTATTGGAAGTTTTATAAGCTTAAAAAAAGCAGGTAGAAATTTTAAGGCCCTGTGTCCCTTTCATCAAGAAAGATCAGCCTCATTTGTTGTTTCACCAGAACGCCAGATATGGCATTGTTTTGGTGCCTGCGCTGAAGGAGGAGACATTTTCAAATTCTTAATGAAATGGGAAAATATTACTTTTTCTGAGGCATTAAAAGAATTAGCGGAAAAAGCAGGAGTTAAGCTACAAAGATTGGCTTTTGAAGACAAGGTTTGGAAAAAGAAAGAACGATTAATACAGCTCAATACGCTTGCCGCAGAATATTTCCATTTCGTTCTGTTCCAGACCAATTTTGGCAAAAAAGCTTTAAATTATCTAAATTCCAGAAACATCAATCCTAAAATTGCAAAAAAATTCCAACTAGGTTATTCTCCGTCATCCTGGGATTCCTTACTTTCTTTTTTGAAAAAGAAAAACTATGAGATGAATGAGATTTCTGAATCAGGCTTGGTTGTTAGAGGCGAGAGGGGGAGCTATTACGATCGTTTCCGAGGTAGATTGATTTTTCCAATAAAGGACGTAAGAGGAAATGTAATTGGATTTTCCGGAAGAAGCTTAGACAAGGAAGAAAAATCGGCCAAATATATTAATACTCCAGAGACGCCGATTTATCATAAACGGGAAAGTTTATATGGTGTAGACCTGACAAAAGAAGCTATTAAAAAAGAAAAAAATGTTTATTTAGTTGAAGGAGAATTTGACGTTATAACGCCCTATCAGCATAGAATTGAAAATATAGTTGCAATCAAAGGATCAGCTGTAACCAGAGAACAGTTGATGTTTATAAAACGCTATACAAACAGGATTACTCTGGCTCTTGATGCAGACAACACAGGAGAAGATGCAATAAGAAGAGGAATTGAAGATGCGGAGAGTCTCGATTTCGAAATAGAGGTTGTTTATTTTGATTTTGCTAAGGATCCTGATGAAGCAGTTCGCAAAGATATATCTAAATTCAAAAAAGCATTAAGAGAGAGGGTCTCAGTTTATGATTTCATAATCCAAACCGCTCAAAAAAAATATCCTGGAGATGATCCGTTTAACAAAAAAAAGATAGGGGATATGGTGATTCCATTCATAGAAAGAGTAAACAATCCCATTGTTCAATCTCATTACATTAAGAAATTAGCAGACATTCTTAATGTAAGCGAAAAAAGCATTCTAATTTTGATTAGGAATATAAAACAAAAGAAAAAACAACAGCAATTTTTCAAAATAAATAAAAAAAAGGTAGAAGAGGAAGCAAGAGAGCTAAATATTCAGAAATATGTTTTGAGCATGCTTTTTCAAAGTGATAACCCTTATAGAACATCGAATAAGCTCTTTTCAATAGTTGAAATAAATGATTTTTCAGTCCCATCTTACAAAGAATTATTATCAATTTTTCTGGATTTTAAAGCAAAAAATCCTAAAGAATTTGATACTAAAAAATATGTTGCCAATTTAAATCCCCAATTACAGTCAGTGTTTGACGAATTGTATTTATATGCCTCTTATGAGGCTGATTTTGAAGATGTAAATTTAGAAAAACTATTTTATGAGATCAAAAAAAATAGTTTGAAAAGGCAAATAAAAGAGAAGACCTTGGCCCAAGAGATATCCCAGGTAGATGAAGCGGTTCTAAAGAGACTTAGCCTGTCTCTAAAAGAGGTAGAAAAAAACCTACTCGCGTTATAAAATTTGATCCATGACAAAACAGAGACTTCCCAGAACGCTGGATGATTTGCTAAAACAGGGAGACGAAGACGGATTTTTGGTCCAGGATGATATCCTTTTGGTTTATCCGGAACCCGAAAAGCATCTAGAGGAAATAGATATTTTTTTTGACAAGGCTCTAAAAAAAGGAATAGATATTTTTGAAACCGTTTCAACCAGAGAGGAAGAAGATGCCAAGAAATCTGCAGAAGAAATTGAAAAAGAAATAAAACAATTAATTTCAACCAGGCATGGAGAATCTCTGGATCCGATTAAAAAATATCTAAAAGAAATAGGAAAAACCTCTCTTCTGACTTTCGAAGAAGAAGTAAATCTTGCCAAGAAATATGAGAAAGGCGATCAAAAAGCCAAAGAGCGCCTGATTAAAGCAAACCTAAGACTTGTCGTCTCTATAGCAAAAAAATATCTGGGGAGAAGATTGTCGTTTTTGGACTTGATACAAGAAGGGAATAAAGGACTGATCAGAGGAGTGGAGAAATATGACTGGAGAAGAGGATTTAAATTTTCAACATACGCAACTTGGTGGATCAGACAGGCAATTACCAGGGCAATCGCAGATCAATCTAGAACAATCAGAATTCCAGTGCATATGGTTGATCAAATTAACCGATTTTATAAGACCCAAAGACGCTTGACTCAAAAATTAGGCAGAGAACCTAAAGTTAAGGAAATAGCCAGGGAAATGCAGATTGGTATTGATGAGGTGGAGAATCTTATGAAAATATCACAACAACCGAAATCGCTCTCCACTCCAATAGGGGATGATAAAGAAACAACTCTTGAGCAATTTATTGCTGATCAAAATCAACCTACGTTGTACGATAAAGTTTCCAAAGAGTTACTTAAAGACGCATTAAATAAAGTTTTGGAAACACTTTCTCCCAGAGAAAGAAAAGTCTTGATAATGAGATTTGGCCTTGAGGATTCGAAACCGAAAACACTGGAAGAAGTTGGTAAAGAATTCAAGGTGACAAGAGAAAGAATAAGACAGATAGAGGCAAAAGCCATAAGAAAACTTAAACACCCAACCAGAGCCAGAAGACTGCGCGATTTTCTGGAGTGAATTGTACATTATAAGCCACAGTATATAAAGAAATAAATATCCTTTTATAGCAAACCAAATCTTCAATTTTGTGGATTATAGTCCACTGACACCAGGCGGCTTATTAGGTATCTTCTTTGGTAATGAAGGGAAATTTCTTCTACCAGAGACTAGGTGAAAGAATAATAGCTGAAAGAAAAAGAAAAAAATTATCGCAGGAACAACTTTCCATGCTGTCGGACATAGATAGAACTTACTTGGCCCGAATTGAAGAAGGTAAGGCGAATCCTTCAATGAAGGTTTTGTATAAAATTTCTCGCGTTTTGAAAATAAAAATTCATAGACTGATTCTAGGTGTATAATAAAATTAAAATGGCGGAAAAAAAGTCTAGGAGTTCGTATACGGAAAAAATTTTAAATGTCTGGGCAATTAGTTTAATTCTCTGGAGCATATACAGGGCAAATTTTAAAACAGATTTAGGACTCGAATTTGATGAATTTTTTGCCAAACCGCTTATTTTTATTATTCCGGCATATATCTTTATCAAAAAAATAGAAAAAGTAAATTTTTTTAAAGCAATCGCACTTTCTACTAAAAATTTTCTTCGAGAATTGCTAATCGGTACAACAATCGGAATAATTTTTTTTGTTGCTGTGATTTGGGTAAATGCAGGGAAATTTGATATAGCTAATAATAAAATTTTTTATTTCCTGGCAATAGCCGCAGCGGCAGCAATATCGGAAGAAATCTTATCTCGTGGTTTTGTCTTAAAAAGATTATATGAGCAATCAAAAAATATATATAGCTCTTCTTTTTTAGCCAGTCTTCTGTTTTTCTTTCTCCATGTTCCCATACTCTTCACGAGTAGTTCTATTAATGGTCTTTTACTACTGCAGGTGATGTTATCCGATCTGGTTTTAAGTCTTTCTCTATCTTTCCTATTTCTCCTGCGAGGTAATCTTATTGCTCCGATATTAGTTCATGCATTTTATACCTTGGGTTTATTGATTTTGATTTAAAGTTCATAAATCCAAAAGATCTCCTCCTTGCCGATTTTGATTTTTTTAATTCCAGTTCTATTGGGATAGATATTTTGATCACTGAAATCATGTGGATAGGCTATTAATGAGACGTTTTTCTGATTAGAACTTCCACTAAGAGTGAATATAAATTTATCAAATTTTTCAATTTGGCCAAAACCATATTTATCAGGCGAGGTTAAATTTGCCTGTTTTTGATATAGAACTGGAGGATAATTCAGATAAAATAGCAAAAAAATATAAGGTTCGCCATGTTCGGGAGATATGTAAAAGCGATCAAATTTATTGTAATGATCTTTTATATATTTGCCTAACTCTCTATAACCACACTGCGAAGCTCTTATGGTCACTCCTCGTTTTTGGTAGTGATTAAAATAAAAATTCCAGCCAGTTAAAAGAAAAAATAGTTCCAGGGCCAGGACAGGTATAAAAATTATTCTAAGTCGACTAGGCTTAAGATTGGTAAAAAATGAAATTGCTCCATAAGATAAAATCATAATAGCCGGAACAAATAATATTAATGATCGGCTAAGTGAAGCTCCAGCCCAGGATAGTGATGCCGAGAGGGGAGAAAATAATAAAAATCCAAGGATAAAAAATCTCCATTTCTCTTTATTTTTCAAAAGATAATATAAACCTATTAATATAAAAATGTACTCGATAATAGTCTGTGGAGCCATTCCTGGGAAGCCAAAACGATAGTTCTCATCACCATTGATTGCCAGGAATTGAGGCGAAAAGTATTTAATGTATTCCGAAGTAGTATCCTTAAAGCCAACAGTAAGCTTATTGTATAGAAGTCCGCTGCCGCCTTCGTTCCTAAGCTCATTTATTTTAGCTGAGAATCCGGGCGTGTTAAAAAAAATAAGATTTTTTATTCTCTCTGGTTTATATATGAAATCAGTAAGTGTGAAGAGGAAAAAAACTAAAAGAGTTAAAGTTATAAGTAAGCTTATATATTTTTTTCTATAAGCAAGAGCAAAGATTATAAAAAAGATTATAAAAATTCGAGTGAAATGATAACTAAGTAGAGACAAAAAGAAAAAGATAAGAAAAAATATTGTATTTCGGAGGCTGACTTTTTTTAATAATTTTATAAAAAATAAGCAGGCAAAACTAATTATAAAAGTTGTTAAATATGCCTCATGAGCTTGTCGGCTTATAATATAAAGCCCAAGACTAATACTTGTCATGAAGGCTGAAAGAAGAGCAACAGACGTTTTATTGAAGGCCTCTTTAGCTAAAAGATAGACTACCAGAGGTAAAAGGATGGCAATAAATTTATTCAGCAGTCTGATAGATAAATCATTGAGCCCAAATATTTTTATGAAAGGAATAGAAAGATAACTATAGAGAGGCATTTTATAATCGCCAAAAGATTTTAAACGCAGGGGAAATTTTTGGCCATACTCATCGGCTCCTGTTTGTAAGATTGAGTAAGCGT
Organism: uncultured Gammaproteobacteria bacterium; assembly: GCA_964559705.1. Classification (GTDB taxonomy): domain Bacteria; phylum Patescibacteriota; class Microgenomatia; order UBA1406; family GWC2-37-13; genus CAZLGV01. Next base: position 506,633 of record CAZLGV010000001.1, read on the forward strand.
TATAACCGAAGCTTGCCTCATCGGCATTAATACACCTAGGAATATCGTTTATCTTATAAAATTGCAAAAAAAATGAAAGAACTACGATTAATACTAGAACTAACAAAGTTTTTTTACTCATGAAAAAGATTCCAAAATTTCAGAATCGGAAATTGCATATTGCTTGTTCATTTTTCTTTTAGCTAAAATTTCGGGCAGTTTTGCCAGAGCTTGAAATAATCCTTTAAAAAAATTTAAATCTCCCTTTAAAAGAAAGAGAATGAGATTAGGAATAAATAAAATAAAATGGGAAAATAAAAGTTTTTTGTCTGTAATATTTTTCCAAATGAAGATTAATTGATTTCTATAGGCAATTGTGTTTATGGTTTTTTTTGAGAAAAAAGAACCAATTGTTGATTCATGATAATGTCTAACTTTAATTTGCGAAACAAAAAAAATTTCAAGACCGCTTCTCCAAGCCCGATAAGAAAGATCGATATCTTCCCAATAGAATGGACTATAGAGCATATCAAAACCCGCAAGATTTAAAAATTTTTCTCTATCGATAATACTTGCTCCACCCTCAGCCCAGGCATTTTTTCCCAGCAATAAGTCTCTTGCTTTTTGATGACGAAAAAAGCCATTTCTCCAATAAATTATATTTTTTCCAACAATTGACATGTCTTGTTCTTCTTGAGCAAAGCTTACAGCGAAAAGCTTATGGTTTTTCCTAAAATATGGCAAAGCTTTTATAAAAGAATTGTCGTTTAATGCGACATCAGTATTCAAAAGCATTACATATTTAGTTTTTGCCGCCTTAACACCTTTATTAACCGCACCTCCGAAGCCAAGATTTTTTTTATTTTCTAAAAGTTTGATAGGAAAATTCTCCAAATCTTTTTTAATACTGGTCCCTGGATAATCATTGACCACGATTATTTTGTATCCTCTTAAAAATGGAAGATTTTTCCTTAGATTTTTAACAAGTAGGTCTGTTTTTTTATACGCCGGAATAACAACAGTAATCATAAAATTAACTCTTTTACTTTTTGACTAAATACTTTATAGCTGAAATTTTCCGCTACATATTTTTTTGCATTTTTTTGAATCTCGTTTTGTAGAGCTTGATTTTTGAGGATGTTTAAAGTTTTTTTGAATAATTCAGTTTCGTTTTGAAAAATAAAGCCATTTTCTCCATCTTTTATAAGTTCTTTTGGTCCGCCTGCATTGTAAACAAATGTTAAGCATCCTGAGGCCATTGCTTCAAGCGGTGTAATCCCAAGGTGTTCAACTAACTCTGGATTTTTATCCTCATCAATTCCAAAACCTGCAAAATGCCAATAAACTAGGGATTTTTTATACAAATTAAGAAGTTGATTATAGGGTAGATTTGCCTCTAGAGTTATTGAAGGGTCTTTGTCTATTAATTTTTTTAGGCGATTGAAATAATCTTGATCTTCTTTTTTTAATCCGCCAGCTAAAATTAATTTAAAGTCTTTCATCTCCGGATGTTTATTTTTAATTTTCTTAAAGAGCTTGATTATTAGATCGTGTTTTTTTGCATGTAAATGGGTGAAAAAACGACCAACACTCAAGATTATTTTTTCTTTGTTTAACTGAGCAAGATCAATTTTAAGAAAATTATCATCGAGATAGAGATACAAGACACTGGCTTCAACTCCCCATTTAGTAAGCCATTTTTTTGTGAAGTTTGAATTAACAAGAAACTTCCAATTGTTGGTTTTTAATTTATTAATTAGGCTCATATTGTATAAATCCTTTTTTGGCACGAAACAAAAAACAAAATTGTTCCTAGCGGCTGAAAAAAAATAACTGCCGTCGGTTAGATAAAAAAAATAATCAAACTGTTTTAATACAAAAAATTTTTTAATAAGTGAAGTTTTTTGTTTAAAAATATTTGGGCGAAACGTAATCAGATATTTAAAAGAGAGATCTAATTGGACTTTGAAATCATCCTGAAGATTTGAGTCCCAAAAAATATTTATATCGTAATTTTCGTCTTCCAGGACCTTCAATATCGATAGAATGTGTTTTTCACCACCACCTAAAACATCAAGGTAAGGATCATATAGAGCGGCGAGCCTTTTTTTCATAAAGAAATAGATAGGTTATGGTTTTTGAGAAAGCCTGATAAACACTCTCAATTATACCAATTGCCCCGTCCAGAAAGCCTTTGTTTTTAATAAGCCTACGATAGAGCTCTCCCAAAAATTTTCTGAAAAAGGTTGGTGCTGATACCTTTCGGCCTGCCTTGAGTAAAAGATCGGATTCAATATTCTCAAAAATAATGGTTTTTTTGACCATCTCTTCAAAATTACCATGAAAGAAATGTAAAAGGGGAGTTTTAAGATATCCACATTGCCCCTGGATAATAGGAGTGGAATGTATTTCTTTTGGCCATTCTACAAAGTATTTCTTGGAGATAAGCCTAATCTGATAATCGGGCCACCAGCCTCCGTATTTTAGCCATCCGCCAGCTGGCAGATTGCCAAATATGTTCTTGCGGGGGATTTTATAGTGAGTGAATACGTTATCCTCAACTCGATTGAGGATCTCCTTAGCTAACTCTTTACTTATCCTTTCATCTGCATCCAGAATCAGGACCCAATCCGTATTTACCTGTTTGATAGCAAATTCTCTTGATGGCTCAACATAAGGCGTAAAAGGATAGGAGAAAATAACTGCTCCTAATTTTTTTGCGATAAAGGCAGTATTATCATTACTTTCTATATCTACGACATATACGTCATCAGTGAGAAGCTTTGCAGATCTTATTGCTCCTTCAATTTTTTGAGCTTCGTTATGTGCTGAAATTACAACTGAAATAGATTTTTTCACAAGTTTATTTTATCATTTAGCTTGTGTTTTTATCTAAGAATAAAAATAAGATTTTAATTACAATAATTATACTGCTGAATGTTTTATTTGCTGCCTGGTTTTTGCTTCAAGGAGACATTTTATTCCACACTGATATAGCCAGAGATTTTTTGCTCCTCGAGGATATTGTAAAAAACAAACCCCTAACTCTTATTGGTCCGCGATCTGGTGGAATAGGAGGAGTTTTTCACGGACCCTTATGGCTATATCTTAATTTACCCGCTTTTGTTTTAGGTAAAGGAAATCCCGTGGTTGTGGGTTGGTTCTGGTGGTTAATTTACTTACTTTATATATATATTGTATATTTATATACGCTCAAACTTTTTAATAAACCTACTGCGGTCATAACTACAATAATAACCTCTATTGTCTTTGCAGAAGCGGTTAGAAGTTTGTTTAATCCATTTGGCGCAGTTCTTTTATTTCCAATCTTTTTTTATTTTTTTTATCAATATTTCAAGTCTAAAAAAATAAAATATTTGATAACAAGTCTTTTTCTAGTTGGACTAATGATCCAATTCCAAATCGCATTTAGTCTACCAATTTTATTTTTAGTTACACTACTATTAGGTTATCTTGTTTACAAACACAAATTATATAAACATCTTCTTTCATACTTTATCTTACTTATTCCTTTATCAACATACGTAGTATTTGAATTAAGACATAACTTTCTGCAGACAAATGCTGTATTTCAATATTTAACAATATCTCACAAGGGAGATCTAAAACCACTTGCCTTACTTCTAGATAGGGTGAGAGGAATGTTTGTTGATAATCTAAACATCGGATTTGGAAGTGTCTGGTATTTAACATTTCCTTTTATGGCTTGGCTAGTTTATGCAATTTATAAAGGAATAAAAAATAAAGAAAGCAAAACAAGAGACATTTATTTATTGGGACTATATTTTTATTTTGGTTTCTGGATTCTAACCTTTTTTTTCAAAGGACAGGTATGGAGTTATTATTATTGGCCATTTAATTTCTTAGTTATCCTTTTTTTTGCCCATTCCATATCTAATTTGAAAAAAAAGACACTTGTCGTTTTTTTGTTTTATGTTTTAATTTTGAATTACATTAATCAATTTATGTCGATAGTTAATTCGCAAAAAACGATTAGTAAAGAAGGGTCATCATGGAGATTTAATTATCTAGTCGCAAAGCAGATATATCAGGATGCTCCAGCGGAATTTGGATATTATATCTACAGCCCAGACCAGTTTGGCTATTCTCCTCGATATGCTATCAATTACGCCCAAGATGAATATAAAAATAAAATTGCATACCCTTATTCCAAAAAGGCAATAACCTACTTAATAATTGTTCCACCACCTGCGGACAGACCCTTTTTGAATGGGGAATGGTGGAAATATAATCAGGTAAATATGTCAAGAGGTGCTGACAAAGTATATTTATTCCCAAATAAATTCAAATTAGAGAAATATATTCTAAATGAGGATGAGCTTAAAGTTTCCTCTGATCCCAATTTGATTCAAGATCTGCATTTCAGATAATTTATTTTTTTACTTCAGGAGGTATTTTTAAACCGATTGCTCCATTTATTGTTAAATCATTTTTGCCAGGCGGAATTCTAATCTCAACCAGAGGGTCTCTTTGCCAATTACCGCTCTGTCTAATTTCGTACCAGTCGATTAAATATTTATAACCATTGTTTGCTCCGAGTGGAGTATTTAAACTAATATTGAATTGTTTATTCAAATCTATAGAGTTTTTTAATAATTTTATGGCTCTATCCTTGTAATATAATCCTCTTGGATTTTCAGAAAGATTATATTGGTTAGCTTTAAAGTTTGTTGCCAGAATAAATATAAATAGAAGATAAAGAAAGTACTGTTTTTTAATTGTCAGAAAAAAATCAGTTAAAGCAATGAAAATAAAAGGGTAGAGAAAGACAAAATAATACTCCGATGGCCGTTTTCCATAAAAGGAGAAGAAAACAAGAGTGATAATCCAGATAAATGCCGTTACTTGATAAAAAGTTCTGAAGAAATTTCTTTTTTTTATTGCCAAAAAAATAAATATGATCAGTATAGAGGCGTAAAACAGGAACATAAGGTAAATATTTTTTATGACGATTAGAGGATGAGCGAAGTTTATAAATACAGGGAGCCAGGATAATAGATCTCTTTGAGGAGTTGCGTCACCGGAAGCAAAAAAATTAAAGAAAAGTTTTGTATTTAAAAAATCATGTCTTAAATCAAACAAAAAGAGGGGAATAAATAAAATCAAAAAAGAAAATATAAAAAGTAGCAAGTTTTTCAACTTAATAATTTCTTTCCTATTTTTATCAAGGATAAGAAAAATCACGGAGAAAATAATTAAGAATATGAATTGGAAGTGCATATTTACAAAAAAGCCCAAAACTAATCCAAGTATTACATAATTTCTCTTAAACAAAGCCATCCATGTTAGAACCACTCCCAAGGGAATAAGTATAGGATTCCAGGGAATAGTATCGTAGTTAATTACAAGATAGACGATTGACCATAAAGACAAGAAAGATAGGGCGTGAACTGTTCCAAACATTTTTTTAATTACAAAAAACGAGACAGCAAAAAAAAGCAAGTTATAAAGAATAATAAAATAAAGCAATGCCGAAGGATGAAGTCTATTGACTAGATAAAAAGGGATAAGTACATAGGTAAAATAAGGACCCAAGAAAAAGCCCTTATCGCTTTGAACCCGCGGCCCAAGCAAAGTCAGATCTTTATTTTGAATAATATTTTTTACTTGATAGGAGTATTGTTCCTGGTCCCAGTCGAAAATGATCCTTTTATCAAGATTGTAAAATCTTAAAATAGCAAATAATAAAAAGATTAAAACAGCAAAAATTAAAGGGCTTTTAAGGAGTTTGTTTTTCATAATCTTCTAGAGTATAGTATATTACAAGAATCGAATGCTCATATTTTATTTTATTATATTAGCTTTATTCTCCATATATTCGTATTCTCTGATTGATCCAAATTTGACTTTGTTTAGTAACCAGTTATGGGAGTTATTTCGCAATAATATTATCTATCTTGGTTATTACCAGAGAAGTATTTCCTCGTATATTTTTCTTTCATTTATTGTTTTACTATTCTTTTTTCATTTCTACCTCGTAAAAAACTCTAAAAAATTTAGACCGCTAAAACTAGCTTTGGGGGTGGGTTTAATCTTGATTTTTTCCTACCCATTTTTATCGCATGATTTTTTCAATTACATGTTTGATGCAAAAATAGTTACCTTTTATGGAGCAAATCCCTACATCAAGAAAGCGCTGGATTTCCCCGGTGATCCCTGGCTTAGGTTTATGCATTGGACTCACAGAACCTACCCCTATGGACCGGTTTTTCTTCCCCTAACCCTTCTTCCTTCTTTTCTGTCTCTGGGTAAATTGGTGATGAACTTCTTCTTATTTAAACTCCTTTTTGCGGCATTTTATTTTACGGCGGTTTATTTTCTTTCAAAGATCAATTCCCGTTGGGCGGTTATTTTTGCCACCCAGCCTCTTATCTTGGTTGAAGGATTGATAAATAGCCATAATGATATGGTTGCCCTTTCTTTAGCTGTTATAGGCATTTATTTCCTGTTCAAGAAAAAAATATGGGCTAGATGGTTTTTGTTTTTCTCCGCGGGTATCAAGTATATGACGGGGCCACTGCTTTTTCTATCAAAAAATAAAAAATCAAAAATTAATATTCTTGTAGTGATTCTTATAATTTCTGTGCTAATTTACTTTAGCTTTTGGCAGGAAATACAACCCTGGTATTATCTTGCCGCCTTTGCATTTCTTCCATTTTATGAACAACTTATTATCAGACTAAATATTTTTTTTGCCGGACTTTTATTCTCTTATTATCCATACATAGCCTTTGACTTTTGGAATAATCTAGAGAACATTGAAATGAAGCATTTTATCATTTTAGTTTTTTTTGTTATCAATTTGCTTTTACTTCTGATCCAGTATAATTTCATCAAGAATGGCTCAATTTTTAAAAAACTTAGGGTTGAAGCTTAAGTCAAAGGAGACAATTATTTTTCTTCTTATTTTTATCCTATTTATTGTTAATTTCAAATATGTAGCTTATCCTGATGAATTTGTAAATTTATTAGGTGGGCAATACATCAATAAGGGCCTTTTACCATATAGAGATTTTTTTGATCATCATCTGCCTTTTGCCTGGTATTTGGCAGCCCTGATACTTAATTTCGCTGGTCAGTCGTTTATTGTTTTCAGATTTTTGTGGGCGGTTATCAGCTTTGCTACCTTATTGTTACTTGGGCTCTGGATTAGAAAAAACCATAAAAGTCTTTACAACTATTATCTGTTTTTTTTCTTTTTATACCCACTTGTTTCTTTATATTTCTGGTTTCATTTATATTTAGCTGATAGTTTGGCAGTTCTTTTCTTTTCTGTTTCTTTTTGGATTTTAATTTCCCAGACACTGGAAAAAAAGGTAAATTTCAGAGCTCTTGCAGTCTCGACGCTAGCGGTTTTTCTTTTAGTTTTTTCTTCACTGACTTTTGCCTATTTAGCTTTGCCTTTATATCTATGGCAGGCATATCTGTTGAAGTTTAAATTTGACAAAAAAATGCTATTTCTAATATTTTGGGCAGCTCTTCCATATACCCTTTATCTGTTTTTTCTTTTAGTCACCAATACATTTAGAGACTTTTACTTTGCAAATTTCGTCTATAACACAGAGCTTTATATCAGTATTCCCAATTATGTCAAAGGTCGCTTTTTTAATCCCATAAAGTTTGGCTTAACGTTAATCTTTAATTTTTATGCCGGTTATTTGCCTCTTTTATCGAAACTTAAACATTTTGACTTATATTTCCCCCTGGGAGTTTTATCGGGGTTTTCTACTCTAATACTATTTCTTATCCTCTTGATGAAGAATCGGTTTTCGGCTTTTATATATTTTCTAGTTCTTTCTTTTTCCGCGCCCAGAAGCAACATTCAAAATTTCAATGAGACTGATTACCAAGCAAGCATGTTTCTAGTCTTGGGAACCGCATCCGCGCTAATTGTTTTATATATTCTAAAATCCGCCGATAAAGAGGGGGGAGTTGTAGCTGATATAAAAAGAGTAAGCAGATTTATAATCGCTTTTCTGCTTCTTTTTTCTGTCGTATTTTTGCTGATCAATTCATACAATAAATACTATCTCCGTTACACGCAAAAATTTCCTTCATTTAGCAATAATGCCTTCACTGCCTCTTTTATAGACAGTATTTTAGAAAGAGATGATTTTTATTGGGTTGGTCCATATGAACCAAATGAAATGTTTTTTGTTAAAAAAGCAAAATTACCCGGAAAATATATATCTCTTCTGCCGCAGTTTAAGGAGAATGATTACACGAAAACGACATTTATTGAGCAGTTTGAAAAAAATATGCCCAAAATTATTATCTACAGGCATGAGGCTTCAATATTTCAAACACCTTCTTTAGAATTTGGGGATTTCTTTTTAGCTTGGATGAAAGATAAGTACACATCTATCGAGAATATAAAAGAAGCGGAAGTACTTAGTAGCCCGTCGAGTTTCAATCTCAGAACCGATCTTTATTTATTAAACCAAAATCAAGAAAATCTTCTAATAAGACTTAAGGACAACGGATATATTAAGTATTAAACCTGCCCTTGTAGAAAAGAAATAAGCCTGTTTTTGATAAGATGCAATTTGGTTCTGAGAGGAGCATATTTAAGGGCAAATTTGAGACGATTCCTTGTTTGAAATTTCTGATGCAGACTTGAACCTGAACCTCCGGTTGATTGAGAAACTTTGTGATAAATAACAATGGAAGGTTCATAAATTAATTTTATATTTTTACGTTTGGCCCGTTCGCACCAATCAGCATCTTCAAAATACAAGAAGTAGGATTCGTCCCAGAATCCAACTTTTTCAATGACAGCTTGATTAAAGGCCATAAATGTGCCAGTAATAAAATTTGTGTTTTCTGTTTTGTTGTATTGGCCTTTATCAACCTCATCTACCCCTCGATGGGGAGTTAAGGCATTTCGCCAATCAACATGGCCGCCTGCATACCAGATAACCTTACCTAAATCACTATTTCTGTAAGAATTCTTATGATATTCGTATCCTGAAGCGTAATAAATTTTGCCTCCGATAATCGCATCTTGATTTCTATAAAGTGCGTTTAAAACTGTATCAATAAAGTTATTTGGGAAATAAGTATCATTGTTCAAAACGCAGAACAATTCTATGCCGTTCTTCTGCGCCTCTTTTAAACCAACATTAACTCCATGAGAGTAACCTTTATTTTGGCTAAAGATTACTTTATATCTTATTCCCTCATATTTTATGGTTTTTACGTCTTTTGATTGATCAACAATATAAAGCTGAAAATTTTTGCTGGTCTGGTCTCTCAAGCTTTTGAAAAAATCCTCCAAGACATCGTAGTTTTGATAGACGACTGTAATTATTGCAAGTTGATTATTAAGCTTACTCATTATGATAAAGGGATTTAATTTCACTTCGTACTTTTATTCCAAAAAAATATCTTAAGGCAATGTAGTAGGTAAATACGCCAGCCACAATGAGCAGACTAATCAGAATATTTGTATTTAAATTCGCAAACTGCCGTATTAATAAAAGCACAAAGCTCATAGCAATGGCAGAAATTAAAAACTTATAAACAGATTTAATCAAATTAAAACTAAATATTTTTTTAGCCCAGAGGAGAAGTGCAAAAAAAGATATTGAAACAACCAGGTGGGCAATCGGAAATCCAAAGTAGCCAAATCTGGCAGTTAAATATGGGGTTAAAATCCAGGTTAATATCGTAAAAAATAACATAAATGAAAATGTGACTTTAACTTTGCCTAAAGCATTAAAGACATTCATTAGTGGCACCGTGAAAGAAACAATTAGTGATGAAAAAACAAAAATATAGAACATAGGTAGAGCCGTTTGCCATTTATTGTAATTCGGAATTAGATCAACCAGTTTATCCATAACAATAACCATGCCCAGCATTGCTGGGGCTAGAAGGGCGGTTTGATAATAAAGAATTTTTTCTATGAGTCTGCCAATTTTTTCAAGATCGTCTTGAAATCGCGCAATTACAGGAAAAAGCACTTTACTGACGTTGTCCATAATGATTCGCAGCGGAGCCTCTGCCCATTTTTTTGCCCAGCCAATGTATCCAATGCCTTCAAATCCAAGAACCTTACCTAAATATAAAATGATAAGGTCATCTTTAAAAAGAGCAAGGTAGGAGGAAGCTTGATAGGGTAGACCAAAAGATAAAAGCTGTTTCAAACTCTTAAATGACACTCCAATCTTAGGTAGCCAAAAAGAAAGAGAATAAATCAATATTAATCCAATGATAGATCTAATCACAACTGCAATTGTAAAACTTGTTAAACTAAATCCAAGAAGCGCAAAGATTGAAACGCTAATATAAAAAACGGTATTCTCAACAACTGAAACGAGAACAATTTTTTGAAATTGAATTTTTCGCTCAAGCAGTACAGATGGGATTGTTTTCAAAGAAGAAATAAAAAAAGAGGCCAGAAGAGACCAATAAAGATACACGCCTTCTCGTGGCAGTGAATAGAATTTTTGAATGAACGATGTCCCAAAAAATCCAATAAGAATAAGAGTTAAAATGATAATTTGCTGAGTAGTAAAGACTGTTTTAATATCATCTTCTTCCAGTTCTTTTTTTTGGATTAAAGAAGCAGCCAGCCCAACATCAGAAAAATAATTAAGAAAAGAGATAATTGAAAGAGTAAGAATATAGATTCCAAATATTGAAGGAGAAAGAAGAATCGTCAGAATTAAATTGGCTATAAGCCCCAGAAAAGCCGAATATCCACTTTGGAAAAAAAGACTGACGGTTGAAATGAAGCTTCTTCTTTTTAAATCACTATCTTTAGCTTTTTGATCCATAATATAATATGTTAGCTATGAAAAAAAGGGCTCTTATTTTTGAGCTTCTGCTTCTCCTTATTATAACAATTCCCTCATTTTTGAGTCTTTTAAATAGTAATTATTTTTCAATGCACGATGATCAACATCTAGCAAGATTATATCTATTGGATCAAGGCATAAAGCAGGGCTATCTTTATCCTAGATGGGTTGATCTTTTGGGATTTAATTTTGGCTACCCTCTTTTTAATTTTTATCCTCCGTTAGTATATTACTTAGCTGAAATTTTTCATCTATTCGGTTTTTCTTTTGTTTGGTCAATAAAGTTAACTTTTATATTTGGCTCTTTTATAGGGGCAGTTGGTGTCTATTTTCTGGTCAAAAAACTAGCAGGACAGGCTGCGGCCTTGTTGAGTTCCGCGTTATATACCTATTTTTTTTATCATGCAGTTTTAATCTATGTTCGAGGAGCATTAGCTGAGTTTTTTGCCCTCTCTTTAATTCCTTTTGTTTTTTTATCCCTTGAGAAAAAAAATATTATTTGGTTTGGGCTAACTTTTGCTCTTTTAATCTTGGCCCATCCATTAATAGCTTTTCCAATGCTTTTCTTTTTGGGGATTCATTTAATATTTAATACCCAGTTTCTTAAACAATTAATAGGCGGAGGATTGTTAGCCGGTTCTCTTTCGGCTTTTTTCTGGTTGCCTTCGTTGATAGAGAGAGAATTTACCTTAATTGATACTATCTTAACCAGAGAATTGGCAAATTATAAAGTGCATTTTGTTTACACACAGCAATTCTTATATTCACCCTGGGGCTATGGCGGATCAATTGCGGGACCACATGATGGAATGACATTTCAGCTTGGAAAAATTCCCATGTTTTTAGTTTTAACAGCTGTTGTTCTGTCTATAATTTATTTGATCAAGGAAAAATTTAACAAACATCTTTCTACTTTCTACTTTCTACTCTTTTTATTACTCTTTAGTCTTTTTATGACGACTAGCTACTCAACTTTTATCTGGGACAAAATACGCTATCTTTGGTATCTGCAGTTTCCTTGGAGATTTTTAACATTTGCTGGATTATTTATAGCTGTTTGCGGAGGATATAGTGTGTTTTTTATACAGAAGTTGATTAAGAGAAAGTTTATAACAGTTATAATCGTTATAATTTTTATAACCAGCATTATTGGTATCTACCAAAAGTACTTTCAGCCGCAAAAATATATCCAAGCTAATGACCAAAAGCTGACTTCATTTGAGGAAATTGCTTGGAGAGTTTCAAGAACATCTCATGAGTTTATGCCAAAGGGAGTCAAAACAACCAAGTCAGAATTGGGGACAACAATTTTAGACGTAAAAAAAGATCAAATTAAAAAAATAAATTACCAGCTAGTTTATGGGGAAGCAAACATAAAACAAACTATAAATAAATTTACCGATAAAAGTTATAAAGTTATTGCAAAAACCCAAACTCGTTTTAGATTAAATACGTTCAATTTCCCGGGATGGAATGCATACATAGATAACAAGAAAATAAGAATAGACGATTTAAATGAATACAAATTAATCACCGTTGATATTCCCGCAGGCAGTCACAATCTTAAGTTTGTTTTCGAGGATACACCAATCAGAAAATTTGCAAATACGCTGTCGCTTCTAAGTCTTATTGCTATTCTATTCTATAGTAGAAGGGTAGTACTCGTGCCAAAGTTCAAACAAATGAAAGGCTGACTTACTACCGGGCTTACTGAATTTTTTTATAAATTTAAGAGGAAGATCGGTCGGGAAGGAATCTCGATGCGAAAAAACGACCAGAACCAGATTTTTTTCACGCTCCTTTTGGTTTTCAATTAAATCCTCTCTAGTCAGTGGCCAATAGGCCTTAATTGAGATTCGGTCACCCTGTCCTAAAGAAGCATCTAAAACATCACCTGCCATGCCAAAATTTCCTTCAGCAATGATAATAACTGGTTTTTCTTTTGATTTTTCTCTGGCGAAGTTGACAATTTCTCTGATTCCCCAACCCGAAGAAACTCCCTCAATATATTGACCGCGGTCAACTTCGGGAAAAGGAATATTTTTATGGCTAAATAATATCGTGTAATTAAAATAGACAATAGATAATATATATAACCCAACTAATAAAATAGTTAATGTTTTGTTTTTGGCAATTGAAAGATAAAAGCTTGCGAGCATCAAGAATATGCTTCCAAAAAATATTAAGTACCTAGGAAAAATTACTTTGGCCAAGAAAGCTATCGCAAGGTAGGGGAGAACAATCCAGGCAAGAATATAAAGAAAAAGTCTTTTGTCTTTTTTGAAAAGCAAGACAAATCCAAAAAAAGCGATCAAAGGTAAGATAAATGCGGATTCCCAAACAGTATAAACAGGGACAAGCCGTATGTTGTCATCAACTGTCTGAAACGGATTTTGTAAAAATTCAGGTAGAGTCATGACAAAGGTTTTATTTTTTACAGCAACAAAATGCAGAAATGGAGAAAGTCTTTGAACATTATAAATAAGAACGGAGAGAAACAATATAAATATAAATAAAATGGCAAAATTAAAAACTTTTCCCAGCCATTTTTTCATACTTTTCTCCCAAATCAAGATAGGCGAAAGTGCGCTTAAGGCCAAAAACATTTTTGTTGAGGATTTAGCCAGAAGCCCAAACCCAGCTACAATTCCTGTGATTAAGGCAACGTCTAATCTTAAAGTCCTGATCAAGAGAACAGAAAAGAATAGAGACCAAATAAAAAAAGTGTTTACTCCGGAGTCAATAAGAGCCATCCGATCATAAAATAAGAAGAAGGGAGTTAGAAGATAGAAAAAAGCCCCCCAGTTGGCAGCCTTTTTGCCCCAGAGATAAAAAAGAGTTATATAAGTACCAATCAGAGCTACAAATCCGGTGATAACGGAAAATAGTCTACCTGCAAGTAGTGGATTTTCCGGAAAAAGCTTGAGAAAAGGAATTATTCCCCAAACATGTAGAGGTTGTTTACCATCGGTCAATGAGATGAATCTCCAGGTTGCGTCGTGCCAAGCAATCTTTGCCCAGTGTATGTATATTCCTTCATCAGTAAAGATTGGAAATTTATCAAGATTAATCAGTCGAGTTATAAAATAGACTACTGTGATGAGACTAAAAATTAAAATATCTTTTCCTTGAAAGTTTTTTTTAAGAAAAGCCAAAATTTTTCTTAAATCAAACATAATATTGGTTTAATTATACAGTTTTTAGTTTCTGAACAGGGTAAAGTCGGAATTTCTGAAAAGTTTTGTTGTTGTGGGTTTTTCATCAAGCATTACCGTCTCTCCGTTTTCGATCACATATAAGCCATTGCCTTGATGGAGCCTTTTTAGAAAATCATCTTTTGAATAATAAAAATTAAGTTTTTTATTGCTGTAGTAGACTGCACAAGGATTACCGCCATAGATAAATGTTGTTGAGGTTGTCAGATTTGGCGTAAGCACATCCTTGGCTCTTCTTTCTGAGTATTGAACAAGGTAATCTATTTCTTTTTGTGGATAAACTCTAGATTTGATGAATACTTCCTGACGAGGTGTTATCTCAGGCAAAGAGCGATAAAGTCTAGTCTCGCCGCTTATTAATTTATAAGCATCAAATATCAGGAAAATTAAAATAGCATAAAACAATATATTTAATTTTTTTTTCAAAAGTAATCCAATACTGTAAGCAATGAAAATAGATAAGAAAGGATAGATAGGTAAAGCATACCAGGGCAATTTGGTCTGAATTCTGGTGATTGAGGCAAGCGGCACAATAATAAAAAGAAGAATGATAAAAACAATTTCTTTATTTTTTAACTCTTTTTTAATTGCGGAAAATTTTAGATATTTTCTTATATTTATTAAATAATAAATAGGCAATATCAATGCAGCAAAAATCCAAGGAAAAAGTTCCCAGAAGATCTGTTTGAAATAAAAGAAATTTCCGCCAAAATGAAACTCTATTGGGTTATTTGCTCTTTTTATAAGATTTTCATAAAAATAAATTTTTATAAATTCATTGCCCTGAACGATCAGTTGATAGATATGCCAGGGAGCAATTATGACTATAAATACAGACATAAGTTTCAAGAAATTCAAAAATTTTTCTTTTTCAAAATTTAAAAAAATCGACAGAAAGGTCGCAGCTAAAAAGGCAAGAACACTTAAACCTTTATCCATCACGGCCAGGCCATAAAATAAACCAGACAAATAGGCGAAATTTTTATTTTTGCTTGAAATAATCCAGGTAAAGAATCCTAAAAATATGAGCAGCGTGTAGATGATATCTGTATTTACTCTAATTACGTACAATATATAAACCTCGGAAGCCAAAAGGAATAGAGCCGATAAGATAGCTGTCTTTTCTGAAAAATATTTTTTCGCGAAAATATAAATAAAAATTATTAGAAGAAGCCCAGCCAAGACAGAGAGGATTCGGGCATTAAATTCATTTATCGAAAAAGCATAAGGTATTTGCAGAAGCCAGGCATAAAGTGGAGGCTTTTCAAATCCTAAAAGTCCATTCCACTGATTAGTTAAATAATTTCCAGTTGTTTTCATTTCACGCCCGTAAACTGCGTAAATACATTCATCCCAATCCCAAAAAGGATCTCTGCCTAATCTGAAAGTAAATAAGAATCCGCAAACAACAAGGATCAATAAAAGAGGCCAGTAAGAGAAAAAAAGCTGTTTTAACTTAAAATTCATTTTTTTGTACTCTGCACCATTTTGGAACGGTGCTTGTTTTTAATTTTATTATCTGTTCAAGATTACATTTTACTTCAAAAGAATTTTTAAATACTCTACTTTGATAACTGAAATATGTCCGAAGCTCATAAAAAGAAGATATAAAAAGCAAGAGACAAGAAACAAATATAATTAAATTTTTGAATTTATATTTAAGACTCAAGAAAAAAGAAAGAGAAAGGATTGAGAAATAGATGGTCGAAGGGAGAGCAGTAAATGTGCGGAGCATATTAGGATTATCTTTGGGAATGGTCAAGAGGCTAGGGATTAAAGATAAAATAAAATAGCTCAGCATCAGCTTATTTTCAAAACGCGAGATTTTTTTAATTAATAAACCAAAACCAAATAGAAATAAAAGACCAAGGATTGGATTTAATGCAGGCTTGCCAGGAAAATTATGCCGACCATTCATATCGCCTTCGATATTGAACATCAACAGAAGCCTTTTTAAATTTTCAAAAAACATTAAGAAGTTGTTAATCAGTAACTCTGTAACTCTTTCTGCAGGATGTTGAAGGTTGTAGATCAATAGCGGTGAGGCGATTATTAAAAAAATTATCAAGAAATAAACTGCTTTTTTTGTGTATTTTTTGACCAACAAAGCAAGAAGAGGCAAAAGAAAAAATATCCTCCCTGCATAATATGAATGAAAAGCAAGACCTGTAAAAACAGCAGATAGACTTAAATAATTGAAATTATTTTTACTAAAAAACTTAAATAAAAATAAAAGAGCAGTCAATTCCAGAAATATTAAAAAAGTAGCTTCGAAAGAAAATCGGGCAAAGTTAAAGTACCAGTGTGAAGAGATAAGAAGTAGGGAAGCGACAAGAGGAAGATATTGCTTCAGGATTACATTGTTCCACGGTTTTACCAGATTTCTCATGATTAAATAAAAAATTAAAACACTAATGACACCAAAAACTGCAGAGGGGAGTCGGAGGGCAAAATTATTTATGCCAAAGATTTTAAAAGAGCCAAGGAGGAAATAGAAATACAAAGTAGAGTGTCCGGAAGCGGCAGGGCTGTAAGGAGTGTAAGGAGTTTTATCAAGGGAGAGAGCTAGTTTCGCAAATTCGACCTCGTCAAAAGATAGATTTTGGGGGATCAAGTTGAATTTGTAAAAAATAATTAAAGAAGAGATAAGGGCTAAAATGAAAATTTCAAGTATAAACTTTTTCATTATTTATACTGATACTTTCCAGCGATTTGGAAATATTTGATTTTCAAAACATCTTTTAGTGCCTCAAAAGAATCCTTGAAAAAATGAACATTTTTAGTTTCCACATGTCGCCAACTTACAGGCACCTCTTTTATTTTGTAACCTAATTTAAGTGCCAAAAATAAAAATTCATAATCGAAACCAGCAGAAACGGAAGATCCTTTAGCCAGACGATAATCATGATAGACCTTAAGGTGACTAATAATATCTAAAGCAGCATTTTTTTTAAATATTTTGAATCCGCATTGACTATCATGGATACCTTTAAGTCCTAAAAAAAGACTCCTGACAACGATGCCTCCGACAGCCATAACCTTTCGAAGAAATGGTGCACCTTCCCGTCGAGCTTTTCTGGAACCAATAACAATCGGGAATCCATTTTTTACTTCCTGGATTAATTTTTCAGATTCTTCGATCGGCGTTGCCAGATCAATATCCGAAAACATTATATATTCTCCTTGGGCTTCCTTAATTCCCGAAATCACAGCCATGCCTTTGCCCTGATGAGATTTTTCAATAATCTTTATTTTTTTAAACAAAGGGAGATATTTTTCCTTAATTATTTTTTTTGATCGATCAGTAGATCCATCGTCAACAATAATAATCTCATAAAAAAACGGATTATTTTTTACAAAGTTACCTATTTTATCCAAAACCCCTTTTTGTAGATTTACTTCTTCGTTATAGCAGGGAATTATTAGAGAAATTTTCATACGTTTCAACGAACCAACTTGTATATTGTAACATCGTCGCTTTTCCAGGAATTGGCAATTTTATTAGCAGCAAAATGGGCAATATCCCACTGTGGATTACCAATCAGCCTGCATTTTCCTTCGCAAACTACAAATAGTTCCTTAACTTTTTCTAGATTATCTTTATCAATTGGTTTTTTGTTCCAAATTTCAAGGAAATATCGGTAGGTCCAATCGGAATATTGTTCTGGCAGTGCGGTCAATGCATATTTTTTATAGTTCGCATTTTGGGCAATTATTCTGGCAGCATTTTTTGCCTTGCGAATTTGATAATTTCCTTTATTGGTAAAAAAATAATAAGATCTTGCGTTCAATAAAACATATAGGAAAAGGAAAAACAGAATAAGACTTTTTCCAACCATTGTTGACGTGAGATGAGATAAGAAGTAGCTTAATATGATGATGTATAGTAGATACAATAGGCCTAAGTAATGAGGATGTTTGGGTCCTCCATATAAAGAAACACCAGCCAGAAGAAATAAAAAGAAGAAAATAAACACGAAAATAGAGCCTTGTTTTTTAAATTGAATCAAAAAAACCACAAATATTAAAAGAAGAAGTATCGAAGATAAAATTGTATTAAGCTCCGTATTAAAGAGATACTTGTTTAAATAAAAGAATGAGTCAACAAGGCCGTTAATTTTATTTGTCAAAACAGCAGAGGATTGCTTGATGAACGAAATAAAAGACCTTGTGTTTAAAAAATCATGACGTAGATCAAATATCAAAAGAGGAAAAGAAAAAAATAAAAAAGAGGATACAACAAAAAAAATACCACTCAGTGTTTTGCGCCAAATAAGAAATATAAGAGCAGCGGGGAGAAGAAATACGGCCAGGTAGTGAAGTTGCATTGAAAAAGAAAGAAAGGCTCCGGCTAGGACATAATAAAACCAGTGTTTTTTTTGCCAAGACTTAACCAGAAAATAGACAGCAAACAGTGAGAAGAAAGGCAGAAGATTAGGGTTCCAAGAAAATCTTGAAAAATCAATCAGAACGATCGATAAGGCAGACAGGAAAGAAGAAATAAGAGCTGTTTGACGATTAAATAATTCTCTGACTATAAAGTATTGCACGACTATAAAGATAGAGGATAAAAGAGCCAGTCCAAAAGCAGGCCCGAGTGGATCTAAGCCGAAAATGGCTAACCAAGGTGCAATAAAATAGTAATAAAAAGGCCCAAGATAAAGTTGACCGACCGATGTTGCAGGGCCGATAGCTGGAAAATGTTCGAGAGTTAATATTCTCTTGACCACTATTGCATCCCTTCCCTGATCTCCCAAAAAAGTTACAAAAGCAGAGAAGCGATAAAACCTTAAAAAGACTGCAATTGCGAAGATTGTTATGACAAGAAGACCCTCCTTACTTCTTAAAAACTTGAAGATTTTCTGCCTCATGTTTTATGCTAAAATAATAGCGTCAATTATGAAATTATACAATAAGTTTCTGCCCTTTCTTACTTTAGCAGCGGTAGTTATTGTTTCTACCTTATTTGTTTGGATACCATTTCTTTTACGAGCCCAAACTTGGTTTGGTCTTAAGATTCCAGATTCAAATTTTTTATATATCTATAAAAATTTTGATGGTCCACTTTATATTATCCCCGCAAAAACACTCTATAATCTATCTGCAATTGATAGAATTGGCATAGAACTGCCCTTGAGCTCTAAATATTTTGCTGCCCATCTACCCTTGTACCCATTGTTGATCAGGGTTGTTAGGGAAATTGGGGTGGTTGGTGGATATTTAAGGTCAATGATTTTTGTCAATATTCTTTTTTCCGTATCATTAGCAATGCTTTTTTATTACATTCTCAAAAAATTTAAGCTTTCAGAAAAACCGATTCTTTTAACCGCGGTTTTTCTATTTTTACCTCGTTTCTTAGTAGCCCGTTCAATAGGAGCACCGGAAACATTGTTTATGTTTTTGATTCTTTTATCTTTATTCTTTTTTGAAAAAAATAATTATCTCATGGCTGGGATATTTGGAGGGTTGTCGGTAGCAACAAAAACACCGGGAATACTTCTTTTTGCAGCCTATGGTTTGGCCCTAATTGAGCCATATTTTCGACAAAAATCACACCTCGGAGGTGTGAAAACCTTTACGCCCCCGGGGTGGAGAGGGTTATGGATACTTTTGATCCCCGCGGGGCTTCTGGCGGTTTTTATATTATATTTTTTTCAGTCCGGAGATTTTTTTGCCTATTTTAATACAGGGGCTGTTGTTCCAGTGACCTACCCGTTTGCAGCATTTAACTTTCAAAAAACCTGGGTGGGAACAGCCTGGCTCGAGGATGTAGTATTTTATTTTTTTCTTTACGGCTTATCCATGATCTTTCTCTGGAAGACTAAATACAGAAGCTTTTTCTATTTTTCCCTTATCTTTTTTATAGCAGTCTTATTTGTGGAGCATCGAGATATAGCCCGTTATAGTCTGCCACTCTGGCCACTTGCAGTAATTGCATTTGGAAAATTTTTTAGTCAAAAGAGATTTTTAATAATATTTTTAATTCTCTTGCCTGGGATTTTTATGTATGCCTGGAACTTTCTTCTCTATAATTTAATGCCGATTTCAAATTGGGCACCGTACTTATGAAAAATATCTTTAAAAAACTATTGAAAGTTCTTAGAAAACGTTGGTACTTGATTCTTATTCTTGGTGCACTTTTGGTATTTGCTGCGGTACAACAATCAAATCGGGTGAAAAGCGAAAAGGAAAAAAGTTATAAAGTAAAACGCCAGACACTGCGAGAAACGCTTACTTTGTCTGGTGAAATTGATGCAGATGAGAAAGCGACACTACGATTCCAAACATCAGGAAGATTAGCCTGGGTGGGTGTTAAAGAGGGCGATTATGTTAAACAATACCAGACAATTGCTGCTTTGGATCAGAGAGAACTAAAGAAGACCTTGGATAAAAAACTCAATGATTATTTAAAAACCCGTTGGGATTTTGATCAAACATTAGACGACAATGAAGTAATTGTTAATGACAAAATAAAGAGAATTGTTGATAAGGCGCAGTTTGATTTAAATAAATCAGTACTCGATGTCGAAATACAGAGTTTGACTATTGAGCTTGCCAACCTTTTCACTCCCATTGAAGGGCTGGTAGTGCGAATTGCGAGCCCAAAGGCAGGTGTAAATATTACTCCTACCCAAGGAGAGTTTGAGGTTGTAAATCCGAACACAGTTTTTTTCAGTGCTCTTGCCGATCAGACAGACGTTGTAAATTTTTCAGAAGGTATGACTGGCGAAATCATACTCGATGCATATCCAGATGAGAAACTCATGGGAACAATTTCCCAAATAGCCTTTACGCCAAAAGACGATGAAACTGGAACTATCTACCAAACAAAGATGACTTTTACAGACGATAACAGTGATTATAGATATCGTCTGGGTATGACCGGAGATGTAGAATTTAGCCTAAAAGAAATCCCTGATGTTCTGGTTATTCCATCCTCTTTTATTAAGTCGGAAAACAACAAGAAATACGTTTGGATCTTTGAAGGTGGAAAGAAAAAGAAAGCTTATGTTCAAACGGGCGAAACAATAGAGACACAAACTGAAATAAAGTCAGGGTTAAAAGAGGGAGATATTATTTATGATTAAACTTCAAAATGTCTACAAAGATTACCAACTTGACAGAGAACTGGTTTTTTCCGCTTTAAAAGATGTCAGTTTTACAATCAAAGAAGCGGAGTTCACTGCGATAATGGGGCCTTCGGGAAGCGGGAAATCTACTTTGATGCATATTATTGGCTTGCTGGATAAACCAACCAAAGGTAAAGTCATAATTGAGGCTAAAGACACATCACGCTTGTCCGATGATAACCTTTCATCTTTGCGAAACGAATTCGTGGGATTTGTTTTCCAACAATTTAATCTTATAAACAAACTCACTGTTTTAGAGAATGTAATGCTTCCAACTACCTATGCAAAAAAAAAATTGAATTTCGACCCAAAAGAAAAAGCGCTCAATATCCTAAAAAGACTGGGTCTTGAGGAAAAAAAGAACTCTTATCCCAATAAAATTTCCGGTGGCCAACAGCAAAGAGTGGCCATTGCCCGAGCTTTGATTATGAGTCCAAAATTAATCCTGGCTGATGAACCAACAGGTAATGTTGACACCAAAACTGGAGATGAGATTATGAAAATTCTTAAAGAGTTGAATAAAAGAGACAAATTAACAGTGGTTATTGTTACCCACGAAGCTGATATTGCGGCCCAAGCTAGAAGAATTATCAAAGTGCGAGATGGGGAGATAGTTTCATAATATGGAACATATAAAAACAGCACTTTTTGATTTCTCAAGAAGTAAAGGAAGGACTTTTCTTACGTCTTTAGGGATATTGATTGGAGTTTTATCAGTGATTCTGCTCGTATCGTTTGGACTAGGACTTCAAAGATATATCGATCAACAGTTTGAAAGTCTAGCCCCGAATCTTTTAAGAATTGTCCCGGGAAAAATTCTTCAAGGAGGTGGGTTTAGAGCAGGGCCAGGATCAATAAGCGGTATTAGATTTGACGAAAAGGATCTTCAAAAAATTAAAAGAGTTAAAGATCTTGATTATGTTATTCCTTCATTCACCAAAACTATTACTGTTCAGGCAGGGAAGAAATCTGAACTTACCGATTTTTTTTCATCAAGTGAGGATCTTTTCCAAGCTCTAAATATCGAGGCAGAATACGGAGAGATTTTTACCAAAGCCGATGTTGATAAAAGAAGCAAAGTTGCAGTAATCGGACCTAAAATTGCCGAAAAGCTCTTTGGAGAAGCAGAATTGGCCGTCGGTAATGACGTAAGGATTGAAGAGCAAAATTTTGACATAATTGGGGTAGCAAAATCAAAAGGTGGAGGAGGCTTCGGCGGCCCGGATTTTGACTCCTATATTTACATTCCTTATAAAACTGGTTATGTCTTTGACCCAGACAAAAAGTTTGTAGCAATTATTGCCAAAGTAAATTTAGAAGAGAATATAGATTCAGCAAAAAAAGATATAGAAGAAGTAATGTTAAGGAGATATAACGAAGATGATTTTTCGGTCATCAAACAAACAGATCTTTTAAGCGCAATTACATCAATTTTCGGCGTTATAAATATTGTCTTGGTTGCAATTGCTGCAATTTCCTTGATTGTCGGCGGAATTGGAATAATGAATATCATGTATGTGACGGTAACGGAAAGAATAAAAGAAATTGGCATTCGCCGAGCAATTGGAGCCAGGAAAAAAGACATCTTAATTCAGTTTTTAGTTGAGTCAATAATTCTTTCATTGTTTGGTGGAGTCGCGGGGTTGGTTCTGGCCTGGATAATTATTTTCTTTATTCAAAAAGTTTTTCCAGCCTACATTAATATTCAGACTGTTGTTCTTGCCCTTGGGGTTTCTTCGGCAATTGGAGTAATCTTTGGAGTCTTCCCGGCAAAAAAAGCTGCCGACCTTTCTCCAATAGAAGCAATAAGGTATGAGTGATGAAGGGTCCTGTCACGTCTGGCAGATAGAACAATAGTATGTCCCTCGGCCGCCCATATAGAATTTGACAAACTTTTCTTTTTTGCAGCGGGGGCAAAGTTTTCCTTGTTGGCCGTAAGCTAGAAAGTGATCTTGATATCCGCCTTCTTTTCCCTCGGCGGTTACAAACTGCAACTCCGACGCCCCGCCATACTTAATTCCTTCTTTCAAGACCTCAAGTAAAGAGTCGTAAAGTTCTTTCATTTCTTTTTCCGGCAAACTGTTGGCCGCCCGTTTAGGATTTATTCTGGCAAGCCACAAAGCATCATTGGCGTAAATATTTCCCACACCTCCGATTTTCTCCTGATTCATCAGAAGAACCTTTATATAAGTTTTACTCTTTGAAAGAATTTCCTTGAATTTTTGAAATGTTAATTTGCCGAAAGGTTCTGGACCCAGTTTGGAAACAAATCCTTGAGTTTCAACCTTTTTAGTCTGCATCACCCTTATCCAACCGAATTTTCGAAGATCGTTATAATAAAGAAAGCCTTTTTTATCGAGTTTGAAAATTACTCGCGTATGTTTACTGGGAAGTTGACTACCTGCTTTTTTTGATAACTCCGTTTTTATTTTTAAATTCGGGCCACGATAAATAAGCTGTCCAGTAAGTTTTATATGAATCACCAAAGATTTTCCATTTGAAAGTTCAATAGAAATTACCTTGGCAAATCTTCGAACAGTTTTAATTTTTGTGTCAATAATATCTTTTTCATTTGCTTGAAAAACCTTTTTATCCCTAACTTCAACCTCAAGAATCTTGTGGCCAATGATATAGCGTTGAAGTCCTAATTTTAAAGTTTCAACTTCGGGAAGTTCTGGCATGTTTTTTAACAAATTCTAAAATTTTCTTTTCGAAAATCTCAAAAGCATATTTTTCGGATTCTGATCTGGCGTTTTTTCTCATTTGTAAATATTCATCTTTAGATAAGCTCTCAAGTTTTTTTATTTTTTTAATAAGTGACTGTTCATTTAGTTCTTCAAACAAATAACCGTTATAATTGTCTTTAACTGTTTCCAATAATCCTCCTGATGCATAAGCAATCACTGGCAGGCCATAGCCCATTGCTTCAACCGGAGCTATACCAAATTCCTCATCAACAGATGCAAAAAGGAACACCTTGGCATTAGTGTAGAGCTTGTTAAGTTGTTGATCCGAAATATTACCGATAAACTCAACGTTTTTTCCCGAAATAGATTTAAGATATTCTTCGTCTCTACCGATTCCCACAATTTTCAATTTCAATTTAAGTTTATTCGCCGCATTAATCAGAAGATCAATATGTTTAGCACGTGTCAGACGGGCTACTGTTATGTAGTATTTAGCATTTAGCATGTAGGGTTTAGGGCGTTTAGGGATATTGACTGGGGGATAAATGACCGTGGCGTCGCGCTGGTAGAATTTTTTGATCCTACGCCTGGTTTCTTCGGAGTTGGCAATAAAATAATCCGGTCTTTGAGAGGATTTGTAATCCCAGATTCGAAGATAATGGTTTACGATATTTGCAAAAACTCTAACCAGAGCGTATTTTTGCCACTCGACAGCAGTTTCGTAACCATACAAATAGCGGGGAGGGTGATGAAGATAGCAGATGTGAATTGTTGGGGGCTGGGTTATGATACCTTTTGGCATATACCACCCAGATGAAGAAATTACAAGATCATATCCGGTAAAATCAAAACTTTCCCAGATTTTTGGGGCCAGAAATCGGAGTGGAGAATAGATTTTTCCAAAATAGGGAATTTTTGCAGCCCAGGAAGTTTTTATCCGCCAGCTGGCGGATTCTGGGACATTTTTTTTAAGAGAATCTTCGTTGACAAAGGCTGTAAAAATAGCTGCTTGGGGAAAGATTTTTTTAAGTGCGACTAAGACACGTTCGGCGCCTCCGAACTCTTGAAGCTGATCATGAACTAAAGCAACTTTCATTAGTATATTATAATAGAATATGGACCTTATTAAAGCTGCAGTCTTGGGCTTAGTGGAAGGTATTACTGAATTCCTGCCAATCTCATCGACCGCCCATCTTATTCTGGTAAGTAAGTTTCTTAAAATTCCCCAGACAGATTTTCAAAAATTCTTTGAGGTTTTTATACAATCAGGAGCAATAATTGCAGTTTTTTTTATGTATTTGAAATACATAATGAATCATCAGAAAATACAACTGAAAATCCTAGCATCATTTATTCCAACGGCCATTATAGGAATGGGTTTATTCAACGTGATCAAAGGAGTTTTCTTTGAGTCAGGTCTTTTGATGATTTCTGCACTATTTATCATTGCTATAGTTTTTCTAATTTTGGAGAATTTAATTAAAAAGGGAAAGTTGAGACTTGATAAAATAAAAGAAAAAATTTCCTATAGGGATGCAGTACTTGTTGGACTTATACAAGCTTTATCAATCATTCCCGGTGTCTCAAGAGCAGGCATTGTGATGGTTGGAATGATGCTCTTGGGTTATAAAAGAAAAGATGCTGCGGAATACTCATTTCTTCTTTCTATCCCAACTATTCTTGCGGCCGCTTTCTATGATGTTTACAAAGTCGGACCCTTGCTTTTTCTTTACTCAAACAGAGCAGCTTTTTTAGTCACAGGATTTATTGTCTCATTCATCAGCGCCTACATAGTAGTTAAATGGTTTATCGGATATTTAAAGAAAAACACACTGACTCCTTTCGCGATTTATAGAATACTGCTTGCTATAATATTACTGCTCATAGGAGCAGGGCTCGTAGCTTAATTGGGCCTATAGTTTAACGGCAGAATACTTCGTTCGCAACGAAGAGATCCGAGTTCAATTCTCGGTAGGTCCACAGGGTTCGACTCCCCTCGAGTCCACAATTCAAACTATCCAAACCGATATACGATCGTGGTATGTTTTGGACACTATGCTAAGTTCTTTCTAAGAGGTAAAGGTTGAAAGAGGAATTAATCTTCCAGTTTTTGAGCCTTCTTGAAGGCCTAAACGTACCTATTTCGTAGGCTGGATCGTTCATAAAATCTTTTTTATTGGTGATAACAAAAAGATATTTGTTGTGATAATAATCGTCATAATTAATTTTGATGCCTTCTTTTTTAAGCAGATACTTCTGAACATTGGCTTTAGTATCATAGCCAAGATTGACGACATTAAAATTCTTTAATTTCTCTTTCTTTATAATTTCATAGACCTCTTTTTCATAGAGATAATTCCAGTGATCAACCATACCAAAGGCATGGGTAGGTTTTTTAACGTAAAAAAATAAAGAAAATATAAAAAGAAAAATAAACGTGATTGCGATTCGGCTGTTAGTTACGGTTTTTCTAATGAAAAAAATGAGGATTAAAAATAAGAATAAAGAAATACTTAATATGTAGTGATAATTGAAAGAACTGAAGACTCCTTTAGAAAAGGCTTTATCTAAATTAATTAGGTATAGGATAAGGGTTTGAATATTATAAAAATTATTTCTTAACTCAAAAATTAGAATCGGAGAAAAACCCAGTACGAAACCAGATAAAAAGAGCAATAAAGATTTAAGAGACAATCTCTTGATCACAAAATAATATATGAGAAGAGCAACAACAACTATAAGAAATTGGTAGTGAAAGAGAAGGAGCACTCCGGAGAATAAAGCACTTAGAAAAAGATAAAGACCTTTTTTAGTTTTTTGATGGAGTCCCATAAACAACAATAGAATTGGTGTTAAAGCAAACTGAAAATTCGGATTCCAGAGAAAACGAGTGTAATCTACATAAAAGGGGAGCAGAGTGAAGAGAGCGGTCATAAGTAATCCTCCATTTTTTCCAATCAAATTGTTAGCTCCGAAATACAAAGGAATAATCATCAGGGATGAAAACAGCATAAATAAATATGATGAGGCAATTGGATCAAAATTTACAGGCAGCAGAAACAAAAGTTGAAAATAATAAACGATCGAGCTGGTGAATATATTTCTGCCGATGTAGCTAAATGATACAGATGGCCCAATTAGCGTTATCTCTTTATTCCGCCAAATCTCGAGCGATCTTAAAGCTGAAGTTGCTTGATCGGTTGAAAAATTTAGATGATAAGAGAAGTAAAGACTTCGGACAAAGATAAAAATAACTATAAGAAAAAGAAGAGTGAGAATTTCGTTGGTTAAGAGGCGCTTCACTTTGTGCAGAGGGGCAGAGTCGAACTGCCATCTGAGGTTTTTCAGACCCCCGCCGTGACCACCTTGGCTACCTCTGCAGGTGCGCCTGCTTGGGATCGAACCAAGGACTTCTACTTTATAAGAGTAGCGCTCTACCGCTGAGCTACAGGCGCAATTTTTATATTATACTACAGTCTGTATGCTAGACCTTAAAGACAAAGTGGTTCTAATAACTGGGTCAAGTATTGGGATAGGTAGAGAAGATGCCTTTAAGTTTGCCAAAGAAAAAGCAAAAGTTATAATCACTTATTTTCAAGATAAAAAAGAAGCAGAAAAAGTAAAAGAAAAATGTGAAGAGCTTGGAGCGAGCGATGTTTTAGTTGTTCCCTTGAACGTTCTTGATAATAAAAGCATAAAGGAATGTATAAAAGAAGTCATTAAAAAATTTGGAGAAGTAAATATTTTAATTAATAATGCTGGAGTTTATACTCCTAAAGATTTAGAAGAAACAAGTTTTGAAGATATAGAAAATCAGATTAGAACTAATTTCGAAGGCCTGGTTAAGGTTACGCGAGAAGTACTTCCTTACATTAAGGATATGATCATAAACTTAGGCAGTGGTGCAGGTTTCGATGCTTTTGGAGGATTAGCTACTTATGCAGCAACCAAGTGGGCGATTAGAGGCTTTACCAAATCTTTGGCCGAAGAAGTCAGACTTAAGGTTTATTGTGTTAATCCTGGAATGGTTGCAACTAGGATGACTAACTTTTCAGGAACATCTCCAGAAAAAGTAGCCCAAGTTATTTTAAATCTGGCCAAAGGAGAATATAATCTCAAATCAGGCTCCGATGTAAATATCTGGGACTATGTCTGAAGGATGTTATAATATTATCTGACTAAATTGCGGTGGTAGTTCAGTGGTAGAATGTCTCGTTGCCAACGAGAAGGTCGAGGGTTCGAGTCCCTTCCACCGCTCCCGTCTCTGATGAGTCAAATAATTCTGCAAGTCGAAAATTTAGTAAAAAATTATGGCTCTTTTCCTGCTATAAATAGCATTTCTTTTGTTGTTCCTAGAGGAAAAGTGATTGGTCTCTTGGGACCAAATGGAGCAGGAAAAACTACAACGATCCAAGTCCTGCTTGGTATAACCGCTTCGAACGCAGGAACGATTAGATACTTTGGAAAGGACTTTTTCAAAAATAGACAATATTGTCTGCAACGCATAAATTTCGCTTCATCCTTTAACTATCTTCAAGCCAGAAATACAGTCTGGGAAAATCTTCTTGTTTTTGCCTATTTATATAGTGTCAATAATCCAAAAAAGAAAATTAAAGAGCTAGCCGAATATTTTGAGATCACCAATCTACTCCCCCAAATATTTTATGGCCTTTCACAAGGACAAAAAACCAGAGTGAATATTGTAAAATCCTTAATCAATGAGCCAGAACTTATTTTGATGGATGAACCCACTGCCTCTTTGGATCCAGATATTGCTGATAAATTACTTAGCTTAATCGAAGAGTTTAAAAAAACTAAAAACATCTCAATTCTTTATACCAGCCATGATATGGATGAGATAACCAGAATCTGTGACGAAGTCATCTTTTTGGATAAGGGCCAAATAATTGTTCAAGATACGCCCCTTGGACTCACCAAACGCATCCCCAATGCAAGACTTAAAGTAACCTTTGATACAGAGAAAAATATTGTCGATAAATTTCTTCAGACAGAAAAGCAAAATTTTAGCTTCCAAACGAACAAAATTGTTATTATTAATACCCAAGAGGAATCAATACCCAAACTTATCTTTTCTTTAAGTAAAGCTGGGGTTTGGATCACTGATATCGAAGTGGAAAAACCTACACTTGAGGATTTCTTCTTACAAATTGCCAGAGGAGGAAAAAGTGTCAAGAAATAGAATCAAAGCGATCATCTTGCAGGAGCTTTACATAACCAAAAGAAATTTATCCGCCATAATGGACTTATTTTTCTTCTCGGTGATGTCAACTATTGTCATGGGTTTTATATCCATTTTTATCTCAAGCACTATAAATCCAACAGTTGCAATCTACCTTTTTTTGGGAACTATTTTTTGGGAAATAATAAGGATTAATCAATATTCTATTTCTCTAAGTGCTCTCTGGAATATTTGGTCAAGAAACTTAAGCAATATGTTTGTTACTCCACTATCAATAAAAGAATATTTTATTGCCGAAATATTATCTGCGATTATCAAATCGATTTTAGTTTTCTTAATGATTTCTGCCATAGCTTTACTTATTTTTCATTTCAACATTTTCAGACTTGGTCCATATATTCTTATTTTGGCATTTTTAAATTTGGCTATTTTTGCTTGGAGTGTTGGAATAACGATACTTGGCTACATTTTTAGATATGGAGAAAGAATTGCATCTTTAGCTTGGAGCTTGGTTTTTCTTTTTCAGCCTTTAACTGCTGCTTTTTTTCCGGTGAAAATCCTGCCTTCTTTTTTGCAAAAAATTGCTTTTTTGTTTCCTCCAACCTATGTTTTTGAAGTGGCCCGCAATAATTTGAGTGGAAATTCTAATTACAGCAACTTTATGCTTCAAGCTTTTCTGCTCAATATAGTTTATTTTATTTTATCCCTCTTATTATTTAATTATTTATTCGCGCGGTCTAAGGATTCAGGCCAGTTCGCAAGGAATGAGACCTAAGGATTTCTTCGAAGGCTTTTTTGTCGGTCTCGAAAGAAAGCATTTTTTTTAATTCAGTGTCTGTTACAAATTTTGCCTCCTCAACTTCCCAGTCATGGTCTTTAGGATCTCCAGAAATATACTGCATCAAAAAATAATAAACAGTTTTTTTAACCAAAAAATCCTCAAGACGGTAGCTATATTGAACCTTGATCGGTTGATGATTAATAATTTTTGCATGTACTCCTCCTTCTTCTTTAACCTCGCGAAGAGCCGCCTCCTCTTTTTCCTCCTCTTTTTTAGTGTCACCGATCAAACCTTTGGGAAAAGTCCATTTTTTATAATGTGAGTGTTTTGTCGTCAGCCAAAGAATTTTGCTCTTTGATTTTTGCTCTTTGATTTTTTTATAGACAATTCCACCTGCCGAGGTCTCAAACTTGAGTTTCATATCTGGTAAAATATACCATACTTCTGGTGCGGTGGCGAAGGTGGTAACGCAGCTGTCTGCAAAACAGCTATACAGGGGTTCAACTCCCCTCCGCACCTCAAGGTTGGAGTTTACAGGAGGGTTGGCCGAGCGGTTTATGGCGCAAGTCTTGAAAACTTGTGGGCGAAAGCCCTCACAGGTTCGAATCCTGTACCCTCCGCCCTCGTCCGCTGAAATTTTATGGATTAAGGGAGTTTAGAATATCGGATACTAAAGCAGATTCTACGTAGTGTTTATCAATAAAATCTTGTCCTTTCTCAGGATCTAAAGTTTCATATACTTCAACCAATTCAAACAGTATATCTCTCACCCTGCCGAAAAAGGCACCGATTTTTCTTGGAGAATCGTCAAACTTCCATTGTCCATCACTATGTTGAAACATTCCAACTTCTTCCATGATGCGCAGATTGACAAGTGCCCCGTTGTAGTAAGGTCGTGCTGAGTCATTATCTTTTAGAGCTAAAGCTCGAATATCCATTCCCAATAAACTTCGTATAAAAGCTCTCTGTTGTGCTGGAGTTAAAAAATCTGGAGCCGCTGCTTCAATTACAAGATCAGATTTATTTTCTTCAATTTGTTTATGCGTTGCGGGCCCTATTCTTGCTCTGGTGCCGTCTTGGACAAAAGCATTATGACCAACCTCATGACCGGCGACGAAGACTCCAGTCCCCACCTCAACAATCTCATCTTCATTGGTAAATACTTCAGCTACAAACTTTTGACCAAAGGCCTTCGCTAATAGTCCTTTTTGAATTTGCCAACGTTGATACATAGTTTTCGTATCGATAAATATTTTTACTCCATTATGAATTCTGACACCTTCTCTATTAGGAATGTTTTGACCAACAGGTCTCGATTCAAGACGTCTTCCTGAGATAAGAAATGTATAAATACCAGCTAAAGAAGCCTCCATGGGAATAACCGACGTTGCAAGAGAAGCTTTTCCGGCAAATGTTTTTGATAAATAAGCTATGAGTTGTCTTTTTGTTTCCACCATTTGATCATTGATCTGTTTATATCTATCATCTAGAAATCCTAATGCATAATCAGGTTCTACGCGCAGTCCAAGAGGATCAGCATAAGTTTCAATCGGGTGTATTGGCTGCATTCTTCCTTGAACATTCATCCATGCTACATCAACCTCTTTATATAGAGTCTCATGTTCGGAGGGGTCAGTGGATGTCAGCGCTCTTTGAAAGGCACTATAATATGTAACAAGACTATCTCGCTCTCGAGTTTCATCATCGTCGTTTGTTTTTACCCCCTCTAGTTTACCTACCATGTCGTTGATGCTTTCTCCAATTGCGTGAATTGGATCAGCAAAAGCCTCAGCATAAGGAACGGCTTTAATACTTCCGTCTTCATTTTCCACCACAACAACATGTAGACCGTTAATTTCTGTGTCAAGCAGTACTCCTTCTCCTTTTAAATATTCTAGTGCTTTTTTTTTGTTCATTGCTGCCAGCCTTTGAGCAAGTGGACTGACCACAACATTATGTCGCCAATCCCAATATAAGTCATCAAAATGATCTGCGATATCTAGACTTCCAAGTAACACAATATTCTCTACATCTGAAAGGCCTAATGCATTTTCTCTTTCAACAACCCTTCTTATTAAGCTCCTTGCGATATACTCTTTTATTCTTACAATACCAAGTAGTTTGTCATAATCTGGGTCGGTTGGATTAGTTCCTGAAAAATCTTGATTTTTTAAAACCCTTGTTGTTCTATCAGGATCAAGATTTTCTGGTAAGAGTTGTGGATTCGCAATGAGAATGTCTACTGCATGTTCTCCAACCACTTCAAAGAATGTTCCAAGACTATCGATTTGTCTTAAAGATTCTTGCCTTTGAGTGATGTCCGGTTGAGAAAGAAGAACTCTTAGATGATCTCTAGGCGGTAAACCACGTGATTGCTCTTCGGCTCGCATAGAAGCCTAATTCTATCATAACTGGAAAAATAATAGTGTGGTAAAATAGTAGGATTAAAGCGCATTATGAAAAATGATCAGGTTGATATGTATCACAGTCCGACCTACGGAGAGGTGGATCTTAACAAGCTTAAAGATATTATCAGTGAGTTTATGTCTCGAGACAAAAAAGGGGAGTATGAAATCATCGTCGGAACTGACTCGCAAAAAATCAGAAGCAAGGGCTACGATTTTGTTTCAGCTTTGATTATTCATCATGTTGGCTTTGGAGCAATATATTTCTGGAGAAGGGAAGTTCTGCAAAAAACAATTTCTCTTAAAGAGCGCATCTATCAGGAGGCTATTATGTCGATTCAGACATCTGAGAATTTTGTTAATTTCTTTAAATTGAATGGACTTGCTAAATATAATATTCAGATCCATGTTGATATAGGACATAATGGCGAGACGCGTGACCTGATTAATGAAGTTACAGGAATGATCAGGGGATCGGGCTTTGATGTTAAGATAAAGCCAGACTCCTACGGAGCCTCAAAGGTAGCAGATCGGCATACCTAAGTTATAAAAGCTTGACACGAAATTTTTTGTCTTCAGTGGGAACCCTAATCCAATCTTAAATCTCAAGGGATCCCAAAGTCGCAAAAAATTTGTATCTGCACTTTTCTTACAAGAATTCCCTTAAATTTGCTTCTGCTATCATGAAGCTTTGGCCTTGGCCTGTTGTCATTTTGTAAGCAACCTTCCTAACTATTCCTTCAAGTGTTCGCTCAAGCGTTCTGACTCCTGCGTCAAATCCTAAAGGCCGGGTTAATTTGGGCCAGAGATTATCATCGATCTTTATTACATCTGCGGTTAAACCAGCCTCTTTGAGTAGACGAGGAAAGATGTAGGTTTTTCCGATGGCAATCTTCTCATCATCGGTATAAGAAGGCATTTGGATAACTTCAAGTCTATCCATCACGGCTGTTGAAATGTTGTTTGTATTGTTGGCTGTGGCAACAAAAAGTACTTGCGACAGATCAAATGGATAATCAATAAAATAATCAGTAAAATTTGTATTTTATTCTGGCTCGATAATCTCAACCAAAACACCCATAAGTGCAGCCTTTGATTCTGGAACCACTCTATCAAGTTCATCCAAAAGTATGACTGGATTTTTTGATCCCACTCTACGAAGGGCTTTAATTATCGATCCTGGTTCTGCTTCAGAGGTATTTTTTGACTGGCCCCTAAGATCCAGAACCGAGGAAAGACCACCAAAGGCAATACGAGCAAATTTTCTGCCCATCGCTTCGGCTATTGATTTTGCAAATGTGGTTTTACCTGTTCCAACCAGTCCGACAAAAAAAAGTATAGGCGCGTGATAATAGTCTGCATTTGATCTCTGTTTCTGTACCGCTAATATAGAAAGATACTCAAGTACTCTGTTTTTTATTTTTTCCAAGCCAAAGTGATTTTTATCAAGAACCTCTTTTGCCTTTTTCAAATCTAAAAGATCTTCTGTTTTGGCTTCCCAAGGAAGAGTCACAATCCAGTCAATATATTTTTCAGTTATATCAAGTTGCGAGAGATTACCACCGTATTTAAGACTCAAATTAACTCTCTCAATCTGTTGCTCTGCTTTCTCGTGTAATTCACTGGGCAAATGTGCAGATTGAAGTTTAGTTTTAAGTTTATCTATTTCCGACAAGCCATCTTTGCTATCCATAATAGGCTCAAATTAATTAGCAATTAAACATTGACCTTGACAAAACCAAGGTTTATAATTTATAATAACTTTTCTAAAGAAAAAAATCTATGGCAAAAGTTAATACAAATATTAAACCTCTTTTTGACTACGTATTGGTTAAGCCTCTCGAGCAGGAAACAAAAACAGCTTCAGGTATCGTTTTACCCGACACTGTCAAAGAAAAGCCACAGATCGGTCAAGTAATGGCAATTGGACCGGGAACAACTAATGATCAGGGAAAGGTCTTACCAATGCTTGTCAAAGTCGGACAAAAGGTTTTATACAAAAAATGGGGCGGAAATGAGGTTAAAGTTGGAAGTGAAGAATGGCTGTTGATTGAACAGAAAGATGTGATGGCAACAGTAGACTAATTTTCAATTATCAATTACCAATTTTCAAATGGCAAAACAACTTAAATTTTCAGAAGACGCAAGGCAAAAACTATCAAAAGGAGTAAATATTTTGGCCAAGGCAGTTGTGACCACACTTGGTCCTCGAGGAAGAAATGTTGCACTGGATAAGAAATGGGGAGCCCCATCTGTTGTTCACGATGGAGTAACCGTCGCCAAAGAAATTGAACTTGAGGATGCTTTTGAAAACATGGGCGCGCAGCTGGTTAAAGAAGCAGCTTCCAAAACAAATGACGTTGCTGGAGATGGAACAACTACAGCAACTCTGCTTACTCAAGCTATGGTCAATGCAGGGCTCAAAAATATAACAGCAGGATCAAACCCGATGATACTGAAAAAGGGTATTGAACAGGCTGTTGCCGAGATAGTTTTACAAGTAAAGAAAATGGCCAAAAAGATAGATATAAATAAAGAAGAAGAAATTGTCCAAGTTGCAACAATTTCAGCCGGGGATGAAGAGATTGGAAAAAAAATAGCCGAAGCAATCAAAAAGGTAGGTTCTGATGGAGTTGTAACCGTTGAAGAGGGAAAAGGGCTTCAGATGGAGATTGAGTACAAAGAGGGGATGGAATTTGATCGAGGTTATGCATCTGCATATTTTTCTACTGACCCCGAAAAGATGACAGCCGAAGTTGAGGAGGCCTACATTCTGATTACCGATAAAAAAATAACTGCAGTTTCCGACCTTTTACCCTTTTTAGAGAAATTTGTCAAGGTTTCCAAGAATTTAGTCATTGTTGCCGACGAAGTCGAGGGAGAAGCCTTAGCAACCTTGGTTGTCAACAAACTTCGGGGAACATTCAACGCACTGGTGGTTAAAGCGCCTGGATTTGGAGATCGAAGAAAAGAGATGCTTGAGGACATTGCTATTTTGACAGGAGGAGAGGTAATCTCGGAAGAGAAAGGGATGAAGCTTGAAAGCGTGGAAGTTGAACAATGCGGAAGAGCTGACAAAGTCTGGGCAGACAAGGAGAATACCAGAATAATCGGAGGTAAAGGAACTAAAGCCAACATTCAAGCCAGAGTTGGTCAAATCAGAAGATCAATTGAAGAATCAACCTCAGAATTTGATAAAGAAAAATTTCAGGAGCGTTTAGCTAAACTTTCAGGTGGAGTTGCCGTAATTAATGTTGGAGCAGCCACCGAAATCGAGATGAAAGAAAAGAAAGAGCGTGTCAACGATGCAGTTGCCGCAACAAAAGCAGCTCTCGAGGAAGGAATTGTTTCTGGCGGAGGGACAACTCTTCTTCAGGCCAGAAAAGCACTGCTAGCTCTTAAAAAGAAACTTGTAAACGAAGAAGAACAAACAGGAGTAGATATTGTCTATAAAGCACTAGCTGAGCCGGTGAAGATGATTGCAGCCAACAGTGGTGTCGATGCAGGTTGGGTTCTTAAAAAGATTGAGGAATCAAAGAATGCAGACTTCGGATTTGATGCTCAAAGTCTAGATTTTGGATCGATGTATAAAAAAGGAATTGTTGATCCTGCAAAAGTTGTGCGATCGGCTCTTGAAAATGCTTCATCGGTTGCGATCATGATTCTGACTACAGAGGCTTTGGTTACTGATCTTCCTGAGAAAAATCCACCAGCTGGTGGAGCTGCTATGCCAGGCGGTGGCATGCCAGACATGGGTTACTAAAATCCTTTTTAGCGTCCTTTCTTTTTTTTGCGTAGTTTGCCGTGCATACTACATAAAAATAATAACACAGATTATGTAAAATATAGCAACTGCAAATGAGAAAGATAGGGTTGATGTTACTTCTGATATGGGTGATTGATGCTTTAAATATTGTCTTTCTCCACCATAAACCAGGATCTCTGTTCTGGTATTCTAATGCAGGTCTCCTTTTAACATCAATTGCTCTTTTAACCAGAAATAGTCGGTTAATCTTTATTTTATTTTGCGCTTTGTTTTTTGCTGAATTCATTTGGGGGATAGGTTTTCTGATGTTGATTTTTTTTCAGAAAATTCCCGGCATCGTTGACAATCTTAAACTTCAGTTTGAAACAAAAGATCTAATACTTACTTTGTATCATTTTCTTATTCCACCTGTACTGCTTTTTGGAGTTTTTAAATTGAAACGAATATATAAAAACGCTTGGTGGGGTGCGCTTTTATACGCTAGTATCTTAGTTTTGTTCACCTACTTTTTGGTTAGTCCGCAAAAGTCCGTTAATTGTCTATATCCGGTTGATCATTGCAGGAGATTTTTTCCATTTTTATTCAGGATTGAAAATCCGCTAAGGTTGTTTGTTGGCCTCTTGCTACTCACAATTTTTATCTACATCCCAAGCAATTATTTTCTCTATCAAATAGGAAAACGTTTAAACTGGAAGTGAAGTTTTCTTTTTAACTCCGACAACTTCTTTTAAGAAAAAATCTAGGCCATCAGATAGCAATTTTATATAGGCGCTATTTTGTACTGTTCCCCAGGTAAGCTCAGTAGAAGTTCCATATCCCAATCGAACCAAAAAAGACCTCATCACTCCTCCATGAGTGACGATTAATACTTTTTTTCCAGTGTAAGCGACTGCAACTTCTCGCAAAAACGGAATAAATCTTTGCATCAGTTCTTCGTCGCTGTGGATCTTTGGTTCAGTGAGGAACTTATATTTGAATTTTTGTTCATCTGCAAGCTTTTCGTACTGGGCAAAATCAGCCTGCAATTCTTCACGGAATTCATCTATGCTTTTTCCTTCAAAGCGACCAAAGCTCCTTTCTCTCAAAGCCCTAGCAGTTTTTACTGCAATTTTCTTTTCTTGTGCAATGATTTCTGCAGTTCTTTTTGCCCGAAGCAAGTCTGAAGATAAGATTACATCAAAAAGTATATTTTTTAATTTTTTAGCCAGGTTTTCTGCTTGTTTTATTCCAGCTGCAGTCAGTAAAGAATCACCTTGACCTTGGAGTAATCCTTTAGCGTTCCATTCTGTTTCTCCATGCCGAACAATATAAATTGTGGCGAGATTTTTTTTCACTTATGAATTATATCAAGAAGGTTTGAGGAGATACCGATTATCAGGTAAAAAATATCGTCTACCCAAGGGATAATGCTTTCAGAGTGGGTCCGAAAAAAAGCGATCAAATCTCTCATAAAACATAATTATTTTGACGGAGCCAGGTAAAGAATAAATAAGATAAAAGTAAGATTAATGTAAGAAGCTACGGCTTTTGTGGATGTACTTTTGCCAGAGTTGTTTGAAAAAAGGAAGAGTTAGGGTTGATAAGTAAAATGCAATCGCAGGAACAATAGCGTTTAGCCAGGGATTACTAATCTCTATTGCCTGTAAATAAAAACCAATGGCCAGATAAGTAAAGCCAATTAATAGAAATCGTCGAGTATAACTCGTTTCCCACTCTTTATCTTTTTCTACTCGTTTATTTCTCTCTTTAAGTGCATTTACCTCTTTTTCCAAATCCTCGAACGTAGCCATAAAAAATAGTATATCAAAATTGGTATAATATAGTCTCAAACCAGGGGTGCCGGAGTGGCCAATCGGGGCTGACTGTAAATCAGCTGGCGTATGCCTTCGGGGGTTCGAATCCCTCCCCCTGGACCATTTTTATGGTTACTTTTGAGGAGTTTAAAAAGTTGGATATAAGAATCGGAAAAATTGTTTCGGCAGAGAAGGTTCCCGATGCGGATAAACTGCTCAAGTTAATCGTCGATTTGGGTGGCGAAAAAAGACAAATAATTGCCGGAATAGCAGAATTTTACCCAGAACCAGAGGAACTGGTTGGCAAAGAAGTGCCGATTGTTGTCAATCTGGAACCAAAAACATTCAGAGGTCTTGAAAGCCAAGGTATGATTCTGGCCGCTGATGTTGAAGGCCGCTGCGTTCTGCTTCATCCTGAAAAAGAAGTCCCCCCAGGCAGTACAATTAAATAATCTAAGGACGGACTATTTACTATAGGTATAAACTTTGTTATAATTAAGCGATTGTAACAATATATATGCGTGAGATAGTTGAAGGATTAGCTGATGGTTATCAGATGTATAAAGCTCGACGCGCTGAGTTTGATACAGGTAAAAACGTTCCTTTTAGAGTTTCATCTACACCTTTCGTACTTTCTCCCAGTGAAGGACACGAGATTCATCAAATTGGGGAAGATGTTACCTCATATTTCACCGCAGTGGATCAATTGTACCACTCAAATGGAGACGTCAAAAACCTGCTTGACACTGGCAAGCCAGAAATTTTTTGTATTGATAGGGAAGCACGTTATCTAGTCGTTCGGCCAGACTTGATTCTCACCTCAAATGGTTTTACACTATGTGAAGTTGAAACTTCTCCTTTTGGCTTGGGACTCGCACATCTTCTCAACAGCGCATATCATCAGGAGGGTTTTGAAACGATGGTGGAGCCGAATGTACTTGTTGATCATATTCAGGCTCGTACTCCGATACAGGGAACAATCGTCTATAGCACGAGAACAGAAGCCTACAGAGGACAATTAACTTTTCTGGCAGATAAAGTATTTTCTGAAGATGGGCGACACTGGGCTACCGCAAGGGTTGATTCACCTGATGCAGCAGCTGAGGTTCAATACAGAGCGTTTTATCTGGATGAATATCTTTCTGATCTTTTTGTCCAACCATTTGTGGATAGATCATTGGAACAATCTGCGATTATTTTGCCTTCGTTGACCCCCCATCTTGAGGAAAAAGCGGCATTGGCATTGTTATGGGATAGAAGATTTGAAAGATATTTTGCTGGTGAGCTGGGTGAGGCTGCTTTTAGACACCTTCGGGCTGTTGTTCCACCAACATGGGTGGTAGGACAAGAACAATATTTCGCATTAGGCTTGCCTGATGGAATTCAAACAAGTGTTGAGTTAGCAACGCTTTCAAAAAGTAAAAGAGCTATGGTACTTAAACCATCTGGTTTTGGAGGAAAAAGTTCATGGTCAGAAGGAGTGACGTTTCTAAACAAATGTTCAGCACAAACCACTAAATCTCTTTTTCAGAGAGCAATGGCTGATAAAAATACATTACATGTGGTTCAAGCATTTACTCCTGGAAAAAAGATTCCTATGGATTATGAGGAAGAAGGAGAAGTAATAAATACGTCTGTACGAGTAAGAATTACGCCTTATTTCGATACAAAAGAGGGAAAGCTAGTTGGCATAAAAGCCACAGGTTGTGAAAATACTCACCGACTTCATGCTTCATCAACAAGCATAAATACTGCAGTTATGGTTTAATCCAAAACAAATGATTTATTTTTATTATTATAATGAAGTATGCGGATTGTGTTTTTTGAGCTGCAGGACTGGGAAGAGGGGACTCTAAAGGAGAGTTTTCCTGACGCCGTATTTACTACAGAAAAATTAACAATAGAAAATGCCGACAACTTCAAAGACGCAGATGCGATTTCGACCTTTATTTACTCCGACCTAACTAAAGAAGTCATAGATAAACTGCCCAATCTAAAATTCATTGCCACCCGTTCAACAGGTTACGACCATATTGATATCAACCAAACAAAAAGCAAAAATATAATTGTTTCCAATGTTCCTGAATACGGAACAAGAACAGTTGCCGAGCATACATTCGCCTTAATTCTCACTCTAACACGAAAAATTTATCAATCAATCAACCAGGCAAAACATTTTGATTTTGACCACAAAAACATAAGAGGAATAGATCTCTACAACAAGACACTAGGCATTATAGGACTGGGAAAAATTGGCAGAGAAGTTTTGCAAATAGCCAAGGGTTTTGGCATGAATGTACTTGTTTACACAAAACATCAAGATGAAGAACTAGCAAATCGATTAGGATTCAAATACGAAATTAATCTTGATGATCTACTTCGCGCCTCTGACATAATTACACTGCATCTTCCTTATAGCAAAGAAACCCATCACCTAATAAATAAAAATAATATAAGTTACCTAAAAAAGGGCACTTATCTTGTCAATACAGCTCGCGGAGCACTCATTGAGACTCAAGCCTTAGTTGCCGCACTTGAGGAAGGAAGGCTCGCAGGCGTAGGACTGGATGTTTTGGAAGATGAAGAAGAACTTAGTGAGGAGGTGGATGTTTTAACTTCCACATTTTCGCAAAAGGCTGATCTTAAGACCTTGATTCTTGACCATGTTTTAATCAGTCACCCCAAAGTCGTCATAACTCCACATAATGCCTTTAATAGCCAAGAAGCTTTAAAAAGGATAACCGCAACAACCATAAAAAATATTAAGTCGTTTCTTAATAACAATCCCACAAATCAAGCTGCCTAACTCTGCTATGATTATAATATGTCACTTACAGAAGCAGCTTATTATGTTAGAAGGGCATTACCCTTTGTTATCCTAGGAGGCCTAATATTTCTTATTTTATTTTATGCCATCCAACTACTTTTTCTTATTCTACAAGCCAATAAAAAACCAAACGTGCATATTGATCCAACTTTCGGAGTAATAAAAAATCTAGTTATCAATGAGGCCTCCTCGAGTGCTGGAATAAATTTTAAACTTGATACGATTGAAGGAAAACCAGTTACGGCAACAGAATCTGCAAAAGTTTTTTTTCTTCCGCCAACTACCTCTAGATTTGGTTACAGAGAGCGGATTTACCTGATGGCCAAGACACTTGGATTTGACACGGAAAATACCAAATATAAACTAATTGGCAAGCAAGCAATATTTTCAGAACCAAATCAAAAACTGACCATCGACATTACCAACTTTAATTTTAACTATCAATACTTTTTTGAAAAAGAACCAGATTTGTTTAGGCAGACTTTAACTCCTATAACCAAAGAAAGCGAAGACACAGCCATAGATTTCTTACAGTCGATAGGACGCTATCCAGATGAGTTAGCCAAAGGCAAAACCAACACAATATTTTTTAAATATAATCCGGAAGAAAAAACTATGATAACGCTTGATAGAAATATTGAGGCAAATATTACGGAAGTTGATTTTTATAGGCTTGATGTTGAAGCGGTTCCGCAGCCTATTCCGATAGTTTCACCTAATTACTATAACAGTCCAAATTACGTACTTATGATGTTTACACCATCTGGGTATAGAATTTTACGTGCCCAGATAAATTTTCATGAAAAGTCGGAAGAACAAGTAGGTATTTATCCCCTCAGATCAGGAGATTCAGCTTATGAGTATCTTAAATCAGGCAAAGCGCTCGTCGTATCCCATCCTCAAGGAGAAAAGGATGTTGTGATTAGAAAGATGTTTATTGGCTATTTTGATCCGGAGGTTTATCAGGACTATTTACAGCCTGTTTATGTGTTTTTGGGAGAGGGGAATTTTGTAGCCTACGTTCCAGCGATAACAGACGAATACCTCACAAAGTGATGTATTCTACGTTTCTCTCCAGCCAATCGACTACTGCTCTGGTGTCTTCGAATCTGTCATCGCTCTTCAAGATAACGATTATAAAGTCGTGGCCGTCGCTTTTTCGATATAGACTTATCAGGTTTTCGCCTGCAGACTCGGTATAACCTGTTTTTAAGCCTCCTATACCACTGACTTCTCCAAGCAATTTATTGACATTTGTCAGTGTGTGAAAATATTTAAAGTCAGCGTCCGAAATAATAATTTCCTTTATCGAAACAATTTTTGAAAGATATTTATGCTTTAAAAGCTCTCTGGCGGCAAGAGCAAGATCATAAGGCGTTGTAAATTGTTCAATCTCGTCAAAACCAGTGGAATTTCTGAAGTGAGTATCTTCCATTTTTAAATCAGTTGCTTTCTTATTCATCAGAGCGATAAATTTTTGCAGCCCGAAGTTATCTGCCAGAACGAAGGCCGCATCATTGCCGGAATGGATGAGGGTTCCATAAAGTAGATTTTCAACAGTTATTCTCTCCCCGGGGACTAATCCCATTACTTGCCCATTTTCAATGATTTGTTTTACTGTCAATATTTGATCAACACTGTATATATCGTAGGCAACCAGAGCCGTGATGATCTTTGTGGTTGAAGCTGGAAGAAATTTTTGCTTCTCATTTCTCTCAAGAACAGGAGTAAAAGATGAAGCATCAACTACGTAGACTCCTTCGGCAGAAATTTCCGGATAAAAGGCAGACTTAACTGCCGGAACTGGAGCAATAGTAATTTTTTGATCATTCTTTTTTTTGGCAAAAAGAGAACGATTATAAGCGAAAGTATTAAAATAGTCTGTTTCTCCAGGATAAAACAGGAAAAGCAAAGAGAAAAAAACAAAAAGAAAATAAAAACGAGGTTTCATAAATGAGTTATTTTATTACTTTGATTCCTAGCTCTTTCAACTGCTCCTCTTTTACCTCTTGTGGAGCATCCATGATCGCAGTACGTCCGCCTGAGGTTGCTGGAAAGGGAACAACTTCCCGGACCGACGGCTCGCCTAGCACCGCCATTAGAAATCGATCTATACCTGGAGCAACTCCGCCGTGCGGCGGGACTCCGTAAGTGAATGCTGTTAACATATGTTCAAATTGTCGTTTTTGTTCAGCAGTAAATCCAATTAACTCAAAAATCTTGCCTTGAATTTCAGGATTATTAATTCTAATGCTTCCTCCACCTACCTCAAAACCATTCAAGACCATATCGTGTTGAAGGCCTCGTACCTTGAGTGGATTTTTCTCCAAAAGGGGAATATCATCCGGATGAGGCGAAGTAAACATATGGTGGGAAGGCGCAAATTGAGCTTTTCCTGCTCCGTGAAAATAATCCTCTGCTTTTTGTCTGGTAAAGAGTGGAAAATCCACAATCCAAGCAAAAGCGAGTTCGTCTTTATTTTTTTTATCTTTTCGTAAATCTGGCCTGTCAGTTTGGTACTTTTTTTGGACTTCTTGATGGGAAATCCGGGGCCAAGGAGTTTGTGTAAATTTTTTTTCTGGAAATACTTCTTTTACTAATGAGGTAAACAATTCTTCGGTTAGATTCAAAATATCTTCCTGGCTTACGAAGGACATTTCAAGATCAAGTTGAGTAAATTCACCATAGGCACGATCTGCCCTAGGATCTTCATCTCTAAAACATCTTGCAATTTGAAAATAACGTTCAATCCCAGCAACCATGAGTAACTGTTTGTATTGTTGCGGAGATTGGGGAAGGGCATAAAATTTACCTTGCTGGAGTCTTGAAGGAACAAGAAAGTCTCTAGCTCCTTCAGGCGTAGTTTTGGTTAAGATGGGAGTTTCGATCTCAATAAATCCTTTTGGGAGTAAAAAATTTCTTATAAAAGCAACTGTCTTTGAGCGCAAGAGAAGGTTATTTTTCATGCGTCTGCGCCGTAAATCCAAGTAGCGATATTTGAGTCTAAGTTCTTCCTCAATTTCATAACCTTGACTATCAAGAGGAAAAGGAGGAGTCTTGGATTTGGCCAAGACTTTAAATTCTTTTGTTTCAATTTCTACTTTTCCTGTTTTAATTTTTGGGTTGATTAGATTTTTCGGTCGTTCTTTGACTGTTCCCTTGACATAGATAACATCTTCCGGAGAAAGCTGTTTGAATTTTTCATCTCCAACAACTTGGATAATGCCTGATCTATCGCGAAGATCGATGAAGATAATTTTTTTGTGATCGCGGATATTGGCAACCCAACCGTAAAGCTCAACTTCTTGACCAACTTTATCAAC
Source organism: uncultured Gammaproteobacteria bacterium (assembly GCA_964559705.1). Taxonomy (GTDB): domain Bacteria; phylum Patescibacteriota; class Microgenomatia; order UBA1406; family GWC2-37-13; genus CAZLGV01. The sequence goes on from CAZLGV010000001.1 coordinate 550,583, forward strand.
CACCTCCTCAACAAAAATCTTTTTCATTTGAATGCATATATCTTACTAACAAATCAGGATTTACGCAAGAATGTTGAGATTGGTTTGGAAAAGGTATAGAATAAGATGCTTTTATGGATATCAATATTTTAATTGGACTAATCATTGGGCTGGCCCTAGCTTTTGTTCTTTTCAACTTCTTAAAAAAAAGACAGAAGGAAGATGATCTATCTTCACTGCTTGACCAGAAATTTGATCAAAAAATTCCTCTTCTGGCCCAAACTGTTAAACAGCAGCTTGAGGCGGAAAAACAAGACATTAAAACAGATCTTAAAAATAAAAAAGAAGCCTTTGACGACCTGGTGAAAAGAGTTACCGATTTAGTCCACGATCATAATAAAAAACTTGAAGACGCACAGAAAGAAACAGTAGGTTCCTTTCGTGCCTTAAAACAACAACTTGAAAGCCACGAAAAGATAACCGAACAATTATCTGTAACAGCAGATGGATTAAAACGAGTCCTATCCAACAATCAACTTAGAGGACAGTTTGGAGAGCAAGTAGCAGAGGATTTACTTAAAATGTCCGGCTTTGTCAAAGGCGTAGATTATGAAGCAAATAAAAGCCAAAGGGATTCAGAGACTCGGCCCGACTTTACCATATTTTTGCCTGATGGAGCCCGGATCAACGTAGACGTCAAGTTTCCCTTCTCTAATCTGGTCAAATCTATTGAAACAGAAGAAGGAGGCAGTAAAAAAGAATATATGAAAGCCTTTGAGCGTGATATTCGAGAAAAGATTAAACAATGCGCAACCAGAGATTATATTAATCCCGAAGACAACACCGTCGATTTTGTAATTCTATTTATTCCCAACGAAATGATTTTTTCCTATATATATGACAAGATGAATCAGATTTGGCTTGAAGGAATGAAGCAAAAGGTTGTTTTTGCCGGCCCATTTTCCTTTACGGCGATCTTGCGTTTGGTTCGGCAATCTTATGATAACTTTAAATATCAAAAGAACGTACAAAAAATTATTACCGATATTAAGCGTTTTTACAGCGAGTTTCAGAAATACAACGAGGAGTTTGTAAAAATAGGGGATAGGATATCATCTCTTACCCAACAATATGATCGCGTAAACACTACTCGAAGCAATCAGCTGGTTAGAACAGTTGATAAGATTCTTCTTGAGGAACCGACAGTTCAAACTCCGCTTCTTGAGGAGTCTGAATCTAATAAAGAAGCTGCTTAACGTGAAGATACATCACCTGAAGATGAAGGGCCAAATATTTTAGGCTTTAGTTCTTCTTGATTGTCTTCATCCATTCCCTCTTGATCCATAACCTCTTTTTCAACTTCTTCGATTGGCCTATTTCTTGAAAAAACATGGCGTTCCACTTGGTTCATTGATCGTGGGCTTTCCTGGGGTGCTCCCGGAGCACGTTTTTTAACCGCACCTTGTTTCAAAAGGCTGGCTGCATGCTCAAATGTTTCAGGAGTCACCGAGTATGAAGAAAAGTTTTTGGTAGCTGCAACCAAACCAGAGTAAAGATTGGTTGCCATTTCTTTGTCAAGAGGACAATTCAGTGCTTTAAGTATAGATAGGGCTAGTTCCGAGGTTGAAGATGCAATTTTATTTATAATGTTAGCACTGCCAAAAAAGCTATTGGTTAGATGCCTATCGATATTTATTATCTTTCTTCCCTTAAACATATCCTGATTTTCGTTGTAGATTTCTCCCAGACGTCGAAGATTTTCAACATCGACAGTTATAATAAAATCGACCGCTCCACCGGTATAAGAGAACTTTACATTATTGGGTCCTAATTTTTGATGTTCTGTTCCTGGTTTGACAACAATATTAAATGTGTTGCCTGAAATGTAATAATCAACTTTATCAATAGACCCATCTTCGAATGGAAAGGTAATAACTAAATTATCCCCCGAGGTGGCAATTGCAGATTGGATTTTATCGCTGGCTATAAGGTCAGATTGGATTGGTGTTGCGCAGACTAGTGATACATTCTTACCCAACTTTGTTAAACCAAGGTATAAGGAGGTAGCTGCAGCAACAGCATCAACGGTTGGATTTTCAGCTAAACAAATTACTCCCGAATTATTATTTTGTAGAATCTCAACTGCTTTTTGCAAGGGACCACCAGATGTGGGATTCATATTACTATAAGATGAATTTTACCATATCACCCTGCCTCATGTCAACTTGGGGAGAGATTGCAACTCCAGCCTCCTGATCTTTTTTTACCTCTATAACTTTCTTGGCTCTAATTTGAAGAGAGGCTATTTTTGATCTCCCCACCAAAGACCCATCTCTGTAAATCTCGATTGAATCGTTGAGATTGGCCTTTCCTTTGGTTACTTTGATTCCATATATTTTTTCATCGTGGATAATAAAAGTGGCCAGGATTTTAGCTTCTCCCTTTAGATTTTTGCTGGCCTCTTCCTTTTCTTTTAAAAGTCTGGAAACCTCGGAGAGCTCCTCAAGTAGTTCATAAATTATATTATAGGTTTTGATAATTACCTTTTCTTGTTGAGCCAGCTCAGCCGCTTCATTGAGTGTTTTCGTGCGGAAACTGACTATTATGGCCTTTGCAGTTTTGGCCAAAAAAATGTCCGATTTATTAACCTCCCCAATTCCCTTGAGGATTATTTCAATATTCTCATTTTCAGATATGGAGTCCACGATTGCGTCAAGAGAACCTTGAGAATCAGCTTTTATCATTAAAGTAATTTTCTTGCCTTCTTCGGGCTTGAGAAGGCTATCCATGTCAAAGGCAGGAGCTTCTTTTGCCTCCTCCTCTTGTAGAGCTTTTTCCCTAGGTTCGCTTGAAATGACCGCTCCAACTGGTGGCATTGCTTCAAATCCCAGTAGCTCAAAAGGATTGGATGGAACGACTTCACTTACTTGTTTGCCTAAATCATTAATCATCGATCTGATTTTAGCTTTAATTCCGTCTGCATATATTGTATCTGCTACCTTTAGCTTCCCGTCTTTAATTATGAGGCTAATTACGATCCCGCGTCTGTCTTTTTTTGTCTCGATTATATATGCCTTAGGCTTGTTATCTAAGTCGGTATTTAGGTTCAAATCTGAGGCCAAGAGCAGTATTGCCTCAAGTAACTCTTCAACTCCTTTACCGGTTTTTGCAGATACTACAACCACAGGGATTTTGCCGCCTTTGCCCTCGACTAAAACCTCGTGTTTCATTAGATCAACTTTAACTTTCTCCGGCTTTGCCTCTGGAAGGTCAATTTTATTCAAAACAACAATGAATGGAACTTTAGCAGCTTTAATATGTGAGATTGACTCTACAGTTTGAGGTTTTACCGAGTCTTTTGCGTCTATTAAAAGCAAGGCAATGTCGGCAACGTTTGCTCCCTGGGAACGGAGTTTCGAGAAAGCTTCGTGTCCTGGAGTATCAATAAAGGTTATTTTGTCGGTCTGATAGCCTTTTGCCTTTGTTTTAATTTCATAGGCACCGATGCTTTGGGTAATTCCGCCATGCTCTTTTTCGGTAAGTTTTGTCTTTCTGATGTAGTCAAGGAGCGTAGTTTTGCCGTGGTCTACATGGCCTAAGATGGTGACAACTGGTGGACGAAACATATGACAAAAATATTATGAAATCAAATGACAAAATCCAAAGAATCAAATCAAGTTCAAACCCCAAAGCTCAAAACTTTTAGTCATTTGGATTCTGGATTTGAATTGACATTTGAGCTTTGAGTTTTGGATTTACTGATGAGTTCTTCTTCTTTTGGTTTTTCTGTCTGTGGGGCGGCAGTCTGGACAATATCTATTTCAAAGCCAGTTAGCTTTGAGGCAAGGTTGACGTTTATTCCGCTTTTTCCAATTGCCAGAGGTGCTTGTGTTTCATCAACCATAACCTTGGCTTTACCATCCTTAATTTCAACTTCACCTATTTTGGCAGGCGATAGAGCAGCGACTAAAAATATTTTTTCATCCTTATTCCACTGAATGATGTCTATTTTTTCTTCACCACCCAACTCGTTAGTAACTGTTTGGACGCGGACTCCTTTTTGACCGACGCAGGCTCCGACAGGATCAACTCCTCCTTGGCTACTGAAAACCGCAATTTTTGCTCTTTCGCCGGGTTCTCTAGCAACTTTTTTTATTTCTACTGTTCCATTGCTTACTTCCGGAACTTCCTTTTTGAACAGCTCGATAATAAGCTGAGGATCAGTGCGTGAGACAATAATTCTTGAATTGCCAAATTTATCCTCTCCAATTTCCTTGATATAAAAAACCAAGCTAACATTGACTACGTATTTTTCGTTCTTAATCTGCTCCTCCTTAGGTAAGACTGCTTCGATTTTACCTATATCGACATAAGCATTGTGACCGTCGTAACGAATGACTCGGCCGCGAATCAGTGATCCAATTTGGGACTTATAATGGGAGATTACGGTTTTCTTTTCGACCTCACGGATTTTTTGCAAGGTTACTTGTTTGGCTGTTTGGGCTGCTATCCTGCCAAATCCGGGTGGAGTAATGTCTTTTGAATCTTTAAAGACATGGGCTTCTCCGGTTTCTTTATTGATCTTGATTGTTATATTTTGATCGGTTTCTGTAGCTGGGAATTCTTTATGATAGGCAGCTAAAATAGCAACTTCAATTGAGGAGATAACGTCATCTGGCGAGATGCCTCTCTCAGTTGCAACTTGATTCAAAGCCAAGGCAAATTCACTTTTAACAATACTCATAGGAAGTTAATTCTAGCAGAAAAAAGGCTGAAATTAAACAGCTTTTAGGCGCTGAAGATTGAGAGGAGAACGATCCCAACTAAGGTAGTAATGATTCCAAAAATCTGTTGTCTGGTGATTGGGTCTTTTAAAAAGAGAAAAGCCAAAACAACAAAAAGAGTAGGGTAAGAGCCGGCGATAGGAGCTACAATCGAGGTTAATCCTTTGCCAATTGCATAATTAAAACTGTAGTCGGCAATTCTTAAAAGCAATACAGCTGCGGTGAGTGGGATAAATGATCCTTGAAAAGTAGGAGGTTTTATTTTTACATTTTGAAATTTGGCAAATAATAAAATTATAGGGAAAAAAAATAAACCTATATATGCAGGTAAAAACCACCCCAGCTGGCGTACAGGTATCTTAATGAATGTAAAATAAACTGCCCAGAGAAACATTGTAATAATTGCCAATACAACACTTCTATCCATTTTAAATTTGCCTTTTCTTAACTCTTGAGAATTAAAAGTGACTAAAAATAGACCTAAAAATATCGGGAGCATAGTTAATATCTGAGCTAGTCGAAGAGCTTCTTTTAAGAAGATCAGAGAAAAAATAACCACTAAAGCCGAAAAAGCAGAGGAAATTGTTCCAACCAGTGAAGCGTTACCAATGCGTAGAGCTTCATAGAAAGTCATTATCGAGATAACGAATATAATGCCAAGTAAAATATTTATTATCAATATGTCCGGAGTGATTTTACTAAAATCCTTGATTATAAATGGAATATAAAAGCTTGAGAGGACCAAAGTAAAAATATATTCCCAAAAAGTAGTAGAATAGGTGCCCATCCTTCTAACGGCTATAGTCCCGAAGATATCCCCGCTGCCCCAGCCAAAAAAAGAGAGAAATGCAAATAGAATAGGAAGCATTTGATTATTTTAGCAGAAAGTTATTTTTTTTCTGGCTTGCCCTCTGGAGCTTTAGCGGAGGATGGTTTTTGAACCTCTGGAGGTTTTTCTTTGGTTTGTTCAGCTTTTTGTTGTTCAGGTTTCTCTTTGGGTTTTTCTCCTTCGGCCGGGGGTGCGGCTTCGGCGCCTTCCTCAACAGCCGCTTCTTCACCTTCTTTGACTTCTTCTATAATCTCGGGTTCTTTAGTTGCGGTTTCAGCTACCAAGCTTTCTTCCTTATGAGCAATAACCGAGACGATGGTTTTATCCGTTTCTTCTTTAATTTCGAATTTGTCGGATTTTGGCAGACCAGAGATTTTTATCTCATCACCAATTTCATTTAATTTAGATACATCAACCTCAATCACGTGGGGAATATTTTCTGGCAAAGCTTCGACAGTGATTTCATCAACCTGGGTAAGTAGAACGCCTGCTTTTTGCTCGACTGCCGAAGATTCTCCCATGATTTTCACCGGAACTTGTGTTTCAATTTTTTGCTTTAGATCAATTTTTCTAAAATCAACATGGAGTAAAGAGTCTGATACAGGATGAGACTGGACGTTTTTGATTAAAACGGGGAGTTCTTGCTTTCCTAATCGAAGATAGACAATTCCGGTTTCCTGGGCAGTTTTGTAAATTCTTCTGAAATCTTTTAAAGCCAAGGTTACTGCTTGAGATTTGAAATCCGGCCCGTAGATATTGCCGGGTACTTGTCCCTCTCTCCTTAATTTTTTTAATTTTTTTCCAAAAACCTTCCGCTCTTGAGCATCCAGTTGTAGTTTTTCTTCTTTTTGCATATTTATTCTTTGACCATTTCTATAAAAAAGATTTTATCCGCAGACAAACTTGTATTATATGTAATTCTGTTATCTTTTACAAGAGGGGAGAAGTTTTGATTGATGACAGAAATATTAGAAGGCAAAGTAACTTCAAGATTAATATCAGAATTTTTTGATCCAGTTTGTTTCTGAAAAACAAGTTGATAAATTCCTTTTCCACGAGTTAGTACTTGTGGCAGTTGGTATTCTACCTTTATTTCTGTTTCTTTTTGAGGCGCGATTTCAACCAGGAAACCTATGGTTTTAAATTCGGTTTCCCTTTGATCATAATTTTCAACCAAGACATCGTTTTTTGTTATTTTATTAATTTTCGAATTTTGGGGTAAGAAGAGTTGAAAATAATTTTTGTATGTTCCGCCAGGAAAAATATTATTTGGTGACTCATTCTTGATACTTAGGCTGAATATTTTATTGATCCTCCCTTCTTTGTCGATATTTACCTTGGTATTGATTGTTCTTGAAACAAAAAAATTTGCTTTATTTACGCCCAGATTAGCATCAATTGGGAACATATAATCCACAATGCAGTTTTGGCTTTCCGAAACACATCTGGGAATGATTGTTTTACCCGACCAATAGAGATTATCTAAACTGGATTGAATTTCAGGATCTTCAAAATACAAGACCATCTGTTTCTCATCCAGGGATTTTTTCAGAGATCGAAACAGCTTTGTTGGAGAAACTGAGTCGAGATTGATTAAGATTTGTCGAGAAATAGAACCTAAGAAATTTTTCTTTTGGGTTGATCCAGGAAAAAAATTTTTCTCGGAGTAAAGCTGAGCTTTAATATAAAAATTATCTTTTGTAATATTTTCATTAAAATTAGGCAAATATAATGTTCCGAATGCTTCCAATAAATTTTGAATCGCTGTTGTTGTTAGTAAGATTCCTCCTGAGAAATTCGAATACTTTAGCTCTTTATCTAAAAAGAATTTAGCCTGGGTATAATTTTCATAGAAATCAGAAGAAAAAGCAGAATCTCTTAAAAACCAATTAGGTTGATCTAAGTGTTGGCGTATTGGATAGGGAGGTTCGACATGAGTCAGAAGTTGTCCATCCGCATCGTAAACATCGAAAATACTAATATCTTCAACAGTAAGATCTTTAACAGTTAAGATTCCAAACGAACCAATAAATCCCCCTCCTGGGCGAAGTTCCATATTATTAGCAAAAAGTAGAAGATATTTTGATTCTTTGTCTTTGGCCAAAATTTTTTCAAAATGCACAAGTATGCTTTTGCCCTTTGATATAAGATCAAGAGTATTTATTACTTCTCTCTTCAAATCTTTAAGTCCTTTAGTTTTATCGGGCAGTTTTTGTCCAATTACAATCAGCCCATCTTCAACCTGGTCGACATCTTTTTTAAGTTTGTCTAAACGAGTCAGTAATGTTAGTTTGTCCTCTTGAGTTTTATCTTTTTTAAAAATTAACTTGGAAATTTGATTTGAACTTTCTGCCAACTCAATAGACTTATCAAGAATATTGATAGCTTTCTTATCTAAATCTATGATGTTATCTGGGACAAGAGCAATAGATAAAAAAAGATAGGTTTGTCGGACAATTCGATAAAGGTTTTCTGCAATTTTAAGAGAAGTTTTAGCTGACTTGAGTAAATTTTGGGCTTTTTCCGTCTGATTTTCTTTTAGAGAATTAGCCGATGAAAATATTAAAAAAGAAGAAGCTGCCAAGAATGGAATCATTAAGAGATGGAAAACGAAGATAAAAGAGATTAAAAAAACTAAAATCTTTTTTTTTGAAAAAAACGATCTAAAAAAAGGCTGCAAAAAAAACTTTTCTTTTTTTCTCACGTAGGAAGATATTATTTCCAGGTGTAAAAATATTTCTTTACTTTTTGAAAATGAAAACCAAAGAATTTTTTCCAGATAATTTGTTTTATCAGTATCATTACTTATATTAATAACTTTACTTTTGAGTAATTTATTTTGAGCAAAAAAAGAAGCATATTGTTGGGCCAACTTTTTTTTAGCGATTTGAATAAGAATACAAGTTGCCCCTTTGATTTTTTTGAATGTGGGGGGGGAATAGTTACCATTTATAATAAAAATATAATCAAATCGATTCGTGTCGTTAGGGATTTCGGGGGAAATATAAATATCAGAATCGTATTTTTTCAACTCATGTTTTAGAGTATTTCCGAGGTCAGTCAAGTCCTTGTCCACAATTAATATCTGCTGTTTTTTTTCTACCACCTCATAGGTTAGGCGCATATAAAGATATTGTATAATGTTCCCGTGGCAAAGAAAGATACAAAGAATAAAATAATAAATTTTACAAAGTTAAACAAGCTCAAGAAATATTACAAGGAAAAAAAAACGGTTTTGGTTGGTGGTTGTTTCGACATTTTACACTTCGGTCATACAGAATTTTTGAAAAGGGCAAAAAAAGAGGGAGATTTTCTAATCGTTGCTCTTGAATCAGATAATTTTATAAGAAAAAAGAAAAAAAGAGAACCAATACATAACCAAGAGCAACGCAGCCAGATTTTGGCAGGGCTAGAGTTTGTCGACTTGGTAATCAAAATTCCACTTTTGAAAAACGATGAAGACTATTACAAATTGACTAGATCAATAAAACCTTCTCTAATTGCTGTAACCGAGAATGATCCCAAATTCGAAAACAAAAAAAAACAGATAGAGAAGGTAGGTGGTCAAATAAAAGTTGTCTGTCCAAAAATAAAAGGATTTTCAACAACCAAAATAACAAAATATGCGACTATTTCTGGCGATTGATTTACCCAGCAACGTCAAAAATAAATTACATAAGCAACTTAAAACCCTGCGAGAAGACTATCCTGATTACCGCTGGGTTACAGAAGAGAATTATCATATAACTATTCATTTTTTTGGAGAAAAAAAAAGCGCCGATAAAATCACGCAACAGATAACAGATGCTACCTATTATGCTTCGCCTTTTCATTTATATTCATTTAAAACAGATCTTTTTATGAGAGGAAAAATAATCATCTATTTAAGCTTTAAAAGAAACAAGATTTTGGAGAAATTAGTTGACGAATTAAAAGTTAGATTGTCATTGCCGAATGATTCAAGATTTGTTCCACATCTGACAATTGGACGCTATAGAATTCCCTCAAAACAGCAATATCTACATTTAAAAAAGAAATTAAAAAATCTCTCCATAGATATTAGCTTCGAAGTCAGAAAACTTCTGCTCTTCGAGAGCATTCTCGAATCCAAAAAACCGATTTATAAAGTAGTGGCTGAATTTCCTTTAAAATAAAGGTATTAGGCAGCTCCTATTTTATAAACTCCGGTTCCGCAAACTGGGCATTTACCTTTCATCGCCGGTTTACCATTTTTCATGGTAACTCTTTCTACGTCTTTAACTTCTCTTTTTGCTCGACACTTTACGCAATACATTGTAGGCATATATTATCACCTCCCTTCACTTAAAATCAAAATATTTATTAATCGTACCAAAATAGATTACAATTTCAAGCGCAATAATAACAAAGACAAGCACAAGGCTTTTTAATAAATCTGAACTGAAATGCTTCTTTAGGACCAAATTGCTGTCAGGACGACCTGATTCAATCGGTGAAATATTTTTTTCTGATGTTTGATCGATCTTTTGATCTCCCAATAATTCGAGTAGTTTTGCTCTTTTTCTTTGTTCTGAAACAATTTTTTCCCTTTTTGTTTTTTGAGGCATAACTTAATTGTTTAACATATTGACAGTTATTTGTAAAGTGATTAAAATGTAAAACAATGCCGATTTATGTTTTTTTTGCAGCCTTCTTTTTATGGATTTCGTTTTTGACATACCATGTATTTAAAGTAAAAAAGCATTACCAGAACCTAGTTGGAACCAGCGGCAAGGAAAAATTGGATGAGGTGCTTGATGTCTTGATGAAAGATGATCAAAGATTGCAAAAAGATATAGAGTTGATTAAAAAAGCTCTGAAAGAAACAATTGACGAGTCGAGATTTTATTTTCGCAAAATGGGTGTTGTACGATTTAGTCCTTTTGGAAGAGCCGGAAGCGATCAAAGTTTCACTCTGGCATTACTCGATAGAGAAGACAGCGGAATAGTGGTAAACTTTATTTATACATCGGAAGGTCTAAGGGTTTATACAAAAAGAGTAAAACAAGGTAAGGGAGAAGAATATCAATTATCCGAAGAGGAAGAAAAAGCAATTAAGGCAAGTAAATAAAAATATGTATTCAAAAAAAGCAGTCCTTATTCTAGCCTTTTTGGTTTTAATACTTTCAACTTCTGTTTCATATTTTCTTTTTTCCAAACAGGGAGGTTTTAAAACCTCAACCTATAAATCCTTAACTCCAACAACTGGTGGGGACTTAGTCATAGATGGCGGGCCAAAAACAGAGGAGTGTCCTTTAAATGGACAACTATATTCAGAAGGTCAAAAAAATAAATGGGAAAAAAGACGACCCCTAGGGGTGGCTATTGAAAACCACACCGACGCCAGACCGCAATCAGGACTTTCTGCCTCGGATGTTATCTACGAAGCAGTAGCCGAAGGTGGAATAACCAGATTTCTGGCTTTGTACTATTGTGAAGATGCTGCAACAATAGGACCGGTCAGATCAGCCAGAATATATTTCCTAAAACTTTTACAAGGATATGGAGATTATCCCCTCTACGCCCACGTTGGAGGAGCAAATACGCCGGGACCGGCGGATGCATTAGGTGAGATAAGAGATTTAGGTTGGGATCAATACAATGATCTTAATCAATTTGGAGTTCCTTTCCCTTATTATTACAGGGATTATGATCGACTACCAGGTAGAGTAACAGAGCACACAATGTATGCTGCAACCAGCAAGTTGTGGGATTTTGCTGCTAAAAAAAGAAAGTTGACTAATCTTGATGAAGACGGAAAAGCTTGGAATGAGAACTTTGAGCCTTGGAAATTTAAAGATGATGCCTCCGCCAGCCAAAGAGGAACAGTAAATAAAATCAGTTTTAGTTTTTGGGAGCAATTTAGCAATGCCTACTCTGTAGTTTGGGATTATGATAAAAATTCAAATGCCTATAAAAGGACTAATGGCGGAGCTGTCCATGTCGACAAAAATACCGGTAAACCTTTGGTTGCCAAAAGTGTAGTTATTGTTCTGGCGGATGAGTCGCCTGCCAATGATGGTTATCCAGGAGGGCACCTTTTATATGATGTTGTTGGCCAGGGAGAAGGATATCTATTTCAAGATGGTAAAAGTGCGCAAATTACTTGGAGAAAAAATAGTGAAGAGAATAGTCTGAAGTTTTATGATCAATCAGGCAAAGAAGTTGAATTAGTCAGAGGAAAAATATTCGTCGAAATCCTCCCGTCGGACAACAAAGTCACCTTCTAAACCTTTTAACCGCGAAGGTTCAACCTCGGCGATTCAACCGCTGAGGTTATATATATCTAATTGTTTTTAAAACTGTTGTAATTTTTTTAACAACTGCTATACTTTTTGATGTTTAAAAATTTTGATTTATGCTACAACACATTATTCCTTCGGCGACCAGAATTGCTATTTTGGAGCTTTTTTTTCACCACCCCAATGATAATTATTATCTTCGCAAGGTTGTTCGAGAGATAAGCAAAGAAGTAAATGCAGTAAAGAGAGAACTAGATATTCTGGAAAGAGAAAAAGTTTTATTAAAAGAACGTAGATTAAATAAAGTTTTTTATTCTTTAAACAAAAATTTCAACCTCTACGATGAATTTGTCAGAATCTTCGCCAAAACTGATCGTTTGGCCTCACTCATCTATAGTAATCTATCGCGACTGGGGAAAATTAAATTTATAGCCTTATCAACTAAATTCCCCAAAAGACTAGAAATAAAAGAAGATGAAGTTTATCTTATGCTGGTTGGAGCAGTTGTCTTACCAGAAATAGCTCATATAATTGCAGAAGTAGAAAAAGAATTTGGTAGCGAAATCAACTACACAGCCATGAACGAAGAAGAATTTGCTTTTAGAAAAAAGAATAACGATCCTTTTATTTGGCGTTTTTTGAAACAACCAAAGGTTATGTTAGTTGGATCTGAAGACGATCTTCTCAAATGAGATTTATCAAAATCTTTGCGGTTTTACTTTTAGCCATACTGGTTGTCTGGATCGACCTGCCGATAAATCCTTATTTCAAGACCCATCTTGGACTTGATTTAAAAGGAGGAAGTCACTTGGTTTTTCAAGCAGACACTTCAAATGTCAAGAAAGAAGATCTTGGTGAAGCGCTAAGTTCAGCCAGAGATATAATTGAGCGCAGAGTAAATTTTTTTGGTGTTTCAGAGCCTTCTGTCCAAACTCAAAAAGCAGGGTCAAACCAAAGAATTATTGTCGACTTGCCAGGAATAAGTAATGTTTCTGAGGCTGTACAACGGATAGGTAGAACCGCCCAGCTTAGTTTTAGAGAGGAAGCAACCCCTGAGGCAAAAATTGCCACAGAGGCAGCCTTGCAACTTCAGTTTAAAAAAGAATCTGGGCTTACAGGTAAAGACGTTAAAAAAGCCAGCGTTACTTTTGATCAAAATACTGGAAAAGCCCAAGTTTCTCTTAGTTTTTCAGAAGATGGAATAAAAATATTTGCTGAACTGACTAAAAAAAATGTTGGCAAAAGAATTGGGATCTTCATTGATGAGTTTGCAATATCTGCTCCAGTTGTTCAGCAACCAATCCTGGATGGTAATGCTGTCATCACTGGTAATTTCACTACAGATGAAGCAAAACAACTAGCTCAAGATATTAATGCCGGAGCTCTGCCTTTGCCCATCAAGCTAGTTGAGCAGAGAAATATAGGCCCAACACTTGGTGCTTTGGAAGTTGAAAAAAGTGTCTTTGGAGGAATAGTTGGTCTTTTTGCAGTTATGCTTTTTATGGCTTTGTACTATGGCAGACTGGGGCTGATTGCTTGTTTGGCTTTGATAATCTATGGCCTGATCAGTTTTGCGATTTTCAGAGCAATCCCAATTGTTTTGACCTTATCCGGGGTTGCTGGTTTTCTGCTTTCGATCGGCATGGCGGTTGACTCCAATATTCTCATTTTCGAAAGAATCAAGGAGGAACTGCGGTCGGGAAAAGATTTCGATATTGCTATTCGCTTGGGATTTGGTCGGGCGATAGATGCAATAAAAGATGCCAATATCACAACAATTCTGGTTGGGCTTATTCTTTTTAATCCTTTAAATTGGAATTTTCTACCCCAGTTTGGATTGGTTAGAGGGTTTGCAGCAACACTGATAATAGGGGTGGTTACAAGTCTATTTACTGGGGTAGTGATAACTAAGCGCCTAATTAAAATCTTTTATAAACATGGTTAATTTTTTAAAATATCGTTTTATTTATTTATTAATATCCTCAGTAGTCATCCTTTCTGGTTTATTTTCTATCTTCCGCTTCGGATTTATCTATTCTATTGATTTTGTTGGCGGAACCAACGTGGAATACGCCGCCGATAAGAGTTTAAAGCAGCAAGAGGTTAAGAAAATCTTGGATAATGAAAAAATAGAAATTGTTAACTTAAATGTCTCTGACAGAAAAATTCTTTTTCGCTCAAAAACAATTGATGAGCAAAAAGAAAAAAAGCTTAGACAAAGTCTGGGAAGTGAATTAAAAACCCAAATAACAACTTTACGTTTTGACACGGTTGGTCCTATCATAGGAAAAGAAACTGTAAAGAAAACCGTCTGGGCAGCCCTAATTGGAGTTGTGGCGATTCTTGCCTATATGAGTTTTGCCTTTAAGGGATTTAACTTCGCAGCCTCAGCAATTCTGGCTCTAATTCACGATCTTTTGGTACTGGTTGGTGTTTATTCGCTTGTGTCTATCTTTTTTGGGGCGGAAATTGATACTCTTTTTGTAACCGCGGCCTTAACCACGATGTCTTTTTCCGTTCACGATACAATAGTTATCTTTGATAAGATCAGAGAATATGTTAAAGCAGAAGGCACAAGGAACATCGAATCTTTGGCAAATCGGGCCTTAACCCAGACAATGGTCAGATCGCTCAATAACTCAATGACCATTGTTTTTATGCTCTTGGCCTTGATTCTTCTGGGAGGAACAACCATAAAGTTTTTCATAGTCGCACTTTTGATCGGAACTATAACTGGTACCTACTCTTCACCGTTTATAGCAACACCGATTTTAGTCTGGCTAGAAAAAAGAAAGAAATGAGAATAATTTCCTATCCGGTTGGGCAGCTGCAGGCGAATTGTTATTTTGTCATCAAAGATGATGATTGTTTGATTTTTGATCCTGGAGATTCTGCAGATTTTTTGCTTGAAGAAATCCAGAGATTAAAATTAAAGCCGAAAGCTTTATTTGCCACTCACGGGCACTTTGATCACCTAATGGCAGTTGGAGAAATTCAGATGAGTTTTAATATCCCATTTTATATCGCTAAAGAGGACTTGTTTTTGGTCAAAAGAGTGGGGGAGACAGCCAGATATTTTTTAGGTCACGAACCATATATTGTTAAACCAACCTCCCGCGTCATTCTGAGTCCGCCTAAAGCGGGCGAAGAATCTCAAAAATTCAGCTTGAAGATTTTGAAAACGCCTGGACACACTCCTGGGTCAGTTTGTTACTACTTTAAAAAACAAGGCTGGTTGTTAACCGGCGACACATTATTTAAAGGGGCAATCGGTCGCTATGATTTCTCCTACAGCAACAAAGAAGATTTGTATGTATCGATACATGATACATTATTTAAGTTACCAGAAGAAACTATCGTTTACCCCGGCCACGCAGAAAAAACAACAATAGGACAGGAGAAGAAAGTTATGCAGATTTAAGTTTCTTTAGTAACTCTTCACGATTATTTTTAAGCTTTCCTTCTTCGATTTCTGCGAAAAGTTTAGTTAAAACCTCGCCGACCTTTGGTCCAGGTTTTATGCCTAATATTTTCATTACATCCTTTCCATTTATTTTTAAATCAGTTACTTTAAACGGTTCTTTTTGAACCTCATCTAATCTTTTTTTGAAAAGTTCCAATCTCCAAGAAGTTGCAGTTGCTCCTCCACCTAGACGATCTCCAACTCGAAGATCAAGCATATCCTGTAAGTACTCTTTGCCAACATTTCTGATGAATCTTCGGACTGCTTTATCTGTTTGATTTTCATTAACTGTAAATTGATGTTGTCTAACTAGCATGACCAGTTTATATTTGTCTTTATTCGAGAGTCGCAGGCGATCGGCAATTGTTGCTGCTATTTTTGCTCCGACAACCTCATGGTTGTAAAAAGTTATCAGTCCAGTTTTTTCATCTTTACGGTAGACTTTGGCTTTACCTATATCATGAAATAAAGTAGCCAATCTAGTGATGACATCCTTTGAAGGGCAGTGTTTGAGAGACATGACCAAATGAGTTCCGACATCATAAATATGATGGCGCTTAGGACTTTTTTGAGGAATTTGAAAACACTGGTCAAGCTCTGGAAATAAAACTTCTAAAAGACCAGTTGATCTTAAAAAAAGAATACCTTCAGCAGGATTTGGAGAGGCCAGAATTTTAAAAAGCTCGTCCCGGATTCGCTCTGCGGAAATTTTTGTAATAAGTTTTGCATTTTTTCGAATAGAATCTCTTGTTTTGCCCTCAAGCAAAAAACCAAGTTCAGCACTAAATCTTACTGCTCTCATCAATCGCAGAGCATCTTCGGAGAAACGCTTATTCGGATCTCCAACTGCAACAATAAGTTTTTCTTTAAGGTGTTTCTGTCCATTGTATGGATCAACCAGCTTTTTTCCATCGTAGGCCATGGCATTGATGGTGAAATCACGTCGAGCCAAATCCTCTTGAATAGTTTTTGCCCAACTAACTTTTTCCGGATGTCTGGCATCTTTATAGATACCTTCTTTTCTAAAAGTGGTCACCTCAAAAATAAGTTGATTAATTTTTACTCCGACTGTGCCGAATTTATTTTCATAAAAAGAATCAGGGAAAAGTTTTAGAATTTCATCCGGGATAGCATCAGTTGCGAAATCGGAAAGATTCCATCCGCCAGTTGGCGGATTTTTCCCCATTAGAATATCGCGCACAGTTCCTCCGACAAGATAGATCTGGTAGTTGTTTTTGCGGAAGGTAGTCATAAATGCTTTGACATATTTAGGAAGCTCTATCATATAAGTTATTATACATAGGCTGTGCTATAATTTCCGACATGAAAGCTACTTTGCTTCAGATAGCCCATCTGGGAAATCCAAGCGTTGGTAAGAAAGCAAAGCCAGTTGCCAACCCTCAAGGTCGTGAAATACAGCAACTCATCGATGACATGATTGCAACCTGCAAAGAAGTTGATGGAGTTGGCATTGCTGCTCCACAGGTTTATAAACCTTTAAGGTTATTTATCCTAGCCTCGTATCCAAATCCTCGATACCCGCGTGCGCCTAAAATGAAACCGTTGGCAATAATTAATCCTAAAATACTTTTCTTTTCGAAAAATAAAACCAAAGATTGGGAGGGCTGTTTGAGTATTCCAGGAATAAGAGGCTTGGTCCCAAGACACACATCAGTTAGGGTAGAGTACACAACCAGAAACGGAGCCAGGGTTAAAAAAACATTCAAAAATTTTGTTGCCCGCATTTTTCAACATGAATACGACCACATCGAAGGAATGATATTTCTTGAGCGAGTAGAGACTTCACGAGAACTGATCAGCGAAAAAGAATACCAGAAGATGATGAAAGCAAAACTCCGCAAAAGGTAACCTTGAGTCCGTTCATGTGAACTGAACGGACTTGACAAAGGTTAGCAGATATGATATCTTATTGCTAATCATGGACGAATTAACTACCAGACAAATAGATATTTTGAAAGCTTTAATCAAAGAATATTCAGAGACAGGCCTGCCTGTCGGGTCTGAAATTCTTGAAAAAAAGTATAAACTTGGAGTTTCACCGGCAACTATCCGCAACGAGATGGTTGAACTGGCTAAAAAAGGCTATCTAAAAAAAACCTACTTTTCCTCAGGCAGGGTACCAGATGCAAAAGGCTTCCGCTTCTACATAAAAAATCTAATGAAGGAGAAAGAGGTCTCAACAACCGATGAAGTCTTGTATAAAAACAGCATTTGGGACGACAGAGACAATTTGCAGAGGATGCTGGCTCATGCAACAAAAGTATTGGCTCAAAAAACAGGATTACTGTCTTTAACCGTAACCGATAACGGCGATCTTTATTACGCTGGTGTAGGAAATTTATTGGCTCTGCAGGAATTTTTAGACTTAAAAGTATCCCAATATCTTTTTGAAAGACTTGACGAATTAAATTATTGGGGGAAATTAATTGATCGTGTCTCAAACGAACAAGACGATATTTATGTCATGTTGGGCGACGAGGAGTTTAGCGATCCGGCTTTAGAACAATGTGCAAGTATATTTGGCGAATTCGAAACGAAAGGTTTAAAGGGTTTAATTGGAATTGTCGGACCAAAAAGAATGTACTATGAAGTATTGACACCTCAAGTAAAATATTTTTCAAATTTGATCGGGCAGATAATAAATGAGCAAAATTCAGAAAAAACGTAAATGAAGAAACAAGATTATAAAGAAAAATATTTAAGAGCTTTGGCTGATTATCACAATTTTGAAAAAAGAGTCAGAGACGAACGGGAACAGCAGGTAAGAGGCGCAACCAAAAGAATTATTTTAAGACTTTTGCCTGTTCTTGATGACATAGAACAAGCAGAGGTTTTTGTCAAAGATCAAGGATTGCAAGCAATTAAAAAACAAATAAAGCAGATTTTTGAAGGAGAGGGATTAAAAGAGCAAGATGTTTTGGGAAAAGTATATGATCCCCAAACAGCAGAGGCAATAGATGTTGTTGCGGGAGAAAAAGACAATTTAGTCGGTGAGGTCGTACGTAAAGGATACGAACTCAATGGGCAAGTTGTCAGACCAGCACAAGTTAAAGTGACTAAAAAATTATAATTTTTAGTCATCCTGAACGGAGTGAAGGATCTGCAGATTCCTCGCTTCGCTCGGAATGACGGGAAGCAAATTATGGCTAAAGTAATTGGAATCGATCTGGGAACAACCAATTCGGCAGTGGCAGTGATGGAGGCAGGAAAACCAAAAGTTATCCACTCCAAAGAAGGGAGAAACGTGATCCCTTCAGTTGTTGATCCTCTAAAAAGAATTGTAGGGGACGTGGCCAAAAGACAGATGATCATAAATCCCAAAAATACGGTTTTTTCAGTTAAACGCTTGATGGGAAGACGCTATTCTGATCCTTCAGTCAAACTTGACACAAAATGGCTTCCTTACGCTATCAAAGAAGGAAGAGATGCAATGGCGGTAATCGAGGTTGAAGGGAAAACTTTCACCCCCCAAGAGATTTCGGCAATGATTTTGAAGAAAATAAAAGAAGATGCCGAAGCCTACCTGGGTGAAAAAGTAGAAAAAGCAGTTATAACAGTCCCGGCATATTTTGACGATTCGCAGAGACAAGCCACCAAACAGGCAGGAGAAATTGCCGGACTCGAGGTGGTTCGTATCATTAATGAACCAACAGCTGCATCTTTAGCTTATGGTTTGGATAAATCGCATGCTCATACAATTGCCGTTTATGATCTTGGAGGCGGAACTTTCGACATTACAATTCTCGAGCTTGGAGAGGGAGTTTTTCAGGTTAAGGCAACCAATGGAGACACCCACCTGGGAGGCGATGACTTTGACAAAGTAATTCTTGACTATATTGCAGATGAATTCGCCAAAGGCAGTGGAATAGATTTACGCCGTGATCCTCAAGCCCTACAGAGATTAAGAGATGCTGCAGAGAAAGCAAAGATTGAGCTATCAACTTCTCTGGAGACTGAAATAAATCTACCATTCGTGACTGTTAAAGATAATCAACCACAACACTTAGTGATGAAGTTGACCCGTTCTAAACTCGAGTCTTTGGTTGGTGAACTTATTGAAAGAACTTTTGGACCGGTTAAAAAATGTCTTAAAGATGCAAAGGTAGAAGCGTCTAAAGTAGAAGAGGTTGTTTTGGTTGGAGGAATGACCAGAATGCCTAAAGTGATAGAGGAAGTCAAGAAATTTTTCGGCAAAGACCCAAACAGGTCTGTTAATCCAGATGAAGTTGTTGCAATAGGAGCAGCAATCCAAGCAGGCGTTTTAACCGGAGAAACCAAAGATGTTGTTTTACTTGATGTAACACCTCTTACTTTGGGAGTTGAGACTTTGGGAGGAATAAAAACGCCTCTTATTCAGAGAAACACAACAATCCCAACTTCTAAAGCAGAAATTTTTTCAACTGCAGCTGATAATCAAACTCAAGTTGATATAAATATTCTTCAGGGGGAAAGAGAATTGGCTCGGGATAACAAATCACTAGGCAGATTTATTCTGGACGGCATTCCGCCTGCACCCCGAGGCGTTCCTCAAATTGAAGTAACTTTTGATATTGATGCCAACGGCATTCTTAATGTTACGGCCAAAGATAAAGCAACCGGAAAATCTCAATCAATCAAAATTACCGGCTCAACGGGTTTATCAAAAGAAGAAATTGAAAAAATGCGAACTGATGCAGAAAAACATTCTGAAGAAGATCAAAAAGAAAAAGAAAAAATAGAGTCAAGAAATAAAGCCGATAACATGATTTACGTTGCTGAAAAATCTTTGAAGGACGCTGGAGACAAAGCCCCTAAAGAGGTTAAAGAAGATGTAGAAAAAAAGATAAAAGAGCTTAAAGACATTCTGGATAAAGGAACAAAAGAAGAACTTGAAGAGAAAACTCAAGCACTTTCTGATTCGCTTCAAAAAATTGGGCAAGCTGCCTATAGTCAACAGCAACCAAACAAGCAAGATGAGAAGTCCTCCTCCGATAAGTCTTCGGAGGATAAGAAGGAAGCGGAAGAAGGAGAAGTAGTAAATTAAAATTAAAAATGAGGGACTTTTATGAGGTACTTGGTGTTTCAAAAAATGCAACTGACCGCGAAATTAAAACTGCATATCGTAAGCTCGCCTTAAAGTGGCATCCTGATCGCAATAAATCCTCGGAGGCAGAAGAAAAATTTAAAGAGATTAATAAAGCCTACGAGGTCCTGGCCGACCCTAAAAAAAAAGAGATGTATGATCAACTTGGTCATGCTGCCTTTGAAAAAGGAGGAATGCCTGGCGGTGGAACATATTCTTATCAACAAGGACCATTTCGTTATACCTATACAACCTCAGGAGGAGAAGAATCTCCATTTGAGGGTTTCGATTTTGGAGGATTCTCAGACCCATTTGAAATATTTGAACAGTTTTTTGGTTTTCAATCACCTTTTTCAAGGCAAGGAAGAGCCAGAAGACCCGTCTATCAAACAAGCATAGATTTTGATCAGGCTGTTATCGGCGTGGAAAAGGATGTACGAATAGATGGCAAACAAAAAAAAATCAAAATTCCAGCTGGAGTAGATAACGGAACAAGAATAAGATTCTCTGATTTTGATATTATGGTTGAAGTAAAACCTCATAAGTTTTTTAAGCGCGAGGGACAAGATATATATTTGGAAAAAGAAATATCTTATCCGACAGCTGTCTTGGGTGGGGTTGTCGAGGTGCCGACAGTTCGAGAAAAAATAAAATTAAAAGTAAGGCCAGGGACAGCTTCGGGAACAGCAGTGCGTTTACAAGGTCAGGGAATTCCCTATCCACACAGTTCAAGAAAAGGCGACCAGTATGTAATTTTCAAAATAAAAGTTCCGGATAGAGTATCCTCGCGAATAAAAAAAACTCTCGAAGATCTGCGTGGCCAACTTGAATAATTATGAGAATAAATGCCGGCAATTTAAAAAAAGGAGATTTTGTTTTGCACCAAAACGATATCTGGCAAGTTGCAAAAAGAGAGTTCTCATTTCAGGGCAGAGGAATGGCAGTAGTTAGAACCAAGTTCAGGAACATTTCTTCTAAAAAGACTGTTGACTTT
This sequence comes from uncultured Gammaproteobacteria bacterium, assembly GCA_964559705.1. Taxonomy (GTDB): domain Bacteria; phylum Patescibacteriota; class Microgenomatia; order UBA1406; family GWC2-37-13; genus CAZLGV01. The sequence goes on from CAZLGV010000001.1 coordinate 571,975, forward strand.
ACTTTCAAATCAAATGAGGAGCTGGTGATTGCGGATATTACAACTAGACCAATGCAGTTCTTGTATAAAGATGACAAAATTCTTTTTTTTATGGATGAGGCGACATATAACCAATATCCAATTGATCAGGGAGCTCTTGGTGTGGTTGCCAATTTCCTTAAGCCGGGAGAGAAGTACTTGGTTATTTTGTACGCTGACAAACCCTTGAGTCTAAGACCGCCGGCAAGTGTAAAGCTAAAGGTTGTTGAGACAGAACAAGCGATAAAAGGAGATACGGTTACAGGAGCGAAAAAACAGGCTAAAGTTGAGACAGGCGTCATCGTGATGGTGCCGCTGTTTATAAAAAAAGGGGACATCATTGTTGTAAATCCGGAGACAGGGGAGTACGTCGAGAGAGCCAAAAGCTAAATATGTTAACCGTAGGTGAAATTCTAAAACAGGAAAGGGAAAAGAAAGGCTTAACCCTGCCTGATATTGAAAAGGACATTCGTGTTAGGACAAAGTTTTTGAAGGCAATAGAAGAGAACAGGTGGGATATTTTTACATCAAAAATTTACATTGAAGGTCTGATTAAAAATTATTCAGGACTTCTTGGACTTGACACTAAAAAAATGCTGGCTTTCTTCAGACGAGAGTATGAAAAAAAGGAAGTGTTAACTTTCCGAAAAAGTATATCTAGCAAGTATCTCACTCCTGAAACAAAAAAATATCTTTATAGATTGATTGTTTTGATTTTTTTATCTTTTTTTGTCTATTTTATTTATCAATTGAAGCTTTATTTATCACCGCCAAAAGTCGAGATAGTTTCTCCAACAACTAGTACTTTCAAAAGGGAGGAGAGGGTACGAATTATTGGAAAAACCGAGCCAGAGGCAGCTGTAACAATCTTCGGTAACAGAATATATCAAAATAAAAATGGTGTTTTTGTTTATGATTTTCCCTTAAAAGAGGGCAGAAATGAACTGATTATTGAGGTTGTAGGAGCAAATGGGAAAAAAAACGTTCTCAAAAAAGAATTTTTTTTAAACCCCTAAGATTATTAATTTTTTGCGAAAACAAAATATTCTTAAATTTCATTCTTCTAGCTTCTTGTATTATTTTTTCCTGGAATATTACCTCCCTGACCTCTCCTAGCAAACCAACTTCTCCTGTAAAGACTGTTTTTTCGGGCAAAGTAACATTTCGCATAGAGGAAATAAGAGAAGCTGCGATGCCCAGATCAGCAGCTGTTGATTTTATACTCACTCCTCCGACAACATTGACATAAATATCAAATCTATCAAGCGGCAGACCGAGTTGTTTTTGGATAACAGCAATCAGAAGAAGAACTTTGTTGTAATCAACGCCCTTGACTACTCGTCTGGGAATAGCAAAGACAGTCGATACTGCCAGAGTCTGAATTTCGAAAAATAAGATTCTTTTTCCCTCAGTTACACCAACAATAGTTTTGCCGGCTGCGTTTCCTGATTGATTTTCCAAAAAAGCCATGGGATTATTTACTTCAACCAATCCTTTTTCTTTCATTTCGAAAATTCCAATCTCCTCGGTTGAACCGAAACGATTTTTGATTGCTCGCAAGATTCTATAGTGAGACATTTTTTCTCCCTCAAAACTTAAAACACAGTCAACCAGATGTTCAAGAGTTTTTGGTCCGGCAACTTCTCCCTCTTTAGTGATATGGCCAATTATTATTACTGTCAGTTTTTTCTTTTTTGCCAATTTAATTAGTCTACTGGTTGATTCTTTAAGTTGATTCAAGGTCCCGGCTTGCGAATCCAAACTTTTTGAATAAACCGTTTGGATAGAATCTATAACTAAAACATCGATTTTTTCAGTTTGTTTTTCAACTCCGGCAATTATTCCCTCAACTTGCAGCTCATTTGAGAAAAGAATACCGGTCAGTTTTATTTTTAATCTGCTGGCTCTTTCTTTGACCTGTTCTGCAGATTCCTCACCCGAAACATAAACTGTTTTCAAATCTCTTAATGATTGAAGAAGAAGGGTTGATTTGCCAATACCTGGTTCTCCGGTCAAAAGGATGACTTGCCCAGGGACCAGACCTCCTCCGATGACCCTGTCAAATTCATAGATCCCTGTTTTTTTACGTTCTTTTTTATAAGTTTGAATTTTTGCCAGAGAGACTAGCTCCAGAGGTCTGACGTCGTCCTGTGATTCTTCTTCAACTCTTTGGCTAAAAGTATTCCATTGGTTACAGCTTGGGCAGCGTCCCATCCAAGAAGCAGAACCATAGCCGCATTTACTACATAAATAAAAAGCCATATTTACATTCTATTTACTGTTTCTATTCCCAGTAAATATAGTCCATTCTTAATAACTTGACCGACTGCCTGGGTTAAGATGAGTCGAAACTGTTTAGTTTTTTGATCGGCTTTTAACACCGGGTGCTTTTGGTAAAAAAGGTTGAAAACTTGGGCTAATCCAAACAGATAATTACTTATAAGATTAGGAGCAAATTTTTGACAAGCTTCACCAACCACTTCAGGAAACCGCTGTAAAAGCCTAAGTAGAGCCTTTTCTTCTAGATTAAGCTCAAGATTTGTAACTTGTAACTTGTAACTTGTAACTTTTTCCAATATGCTTTTGCAACGCACATACGTATATTGCAGATATGGTCCGGAATTGCCTTCGAAACTGATTGATTCTTCAAATTGAAATTCAATATCTTTGCCTATGCTGTTTTTAAGCAGTGCGTATTTAATAGAGCCTATACCTACTTTTTCTGCAATGGTTTGGTCTTTTGCTTTTTCCAATATTTTCTTTCGAGCTTCGTCCAAAAGCCAAACACCAGTTAGAATGTTTCCTGTCCGACTAGACATTTTTCCTTCAGGTACGCGAACCATGCCGTGAGTTAGATGCCGAGTCTTTTTATAAAGTTGAGGATCAATCTTTTCAAGGGCTTTAAGAACAACCTTAAAATATTCCTTAACTTCAGCTCCGGTAATTATCAATGAAGAGTCATAGGCAAAATCTTTATATTTGATTAGAGCCAGGCCAAGATCTTTAGCCTCGTAGGTTGGTAAACCTTGGGAGTTTATAAAAACTCTGGTGTGCAGTCCATATTTTTCTCCGCTAAAAATAATTGCGCCTTTACTTTGGCTAAAAATATTTTTATTTAAAAATTGTTTGACAATTTCCAAGCCTTTTTCGCCAACGTTTCGTTCGAAATAATAGAAATCAAATTTAGTTCCCAAACGAGCATATATTTTTTCAAAATAATCTAAACTCCATTTGCGCCCCATCTCATAAATTTCTTTGATCGAAGAATCAAGATCGTAAATTTTTTTATTTAGGTTGGTAATTTCGGATTTTGCTTGTTTGTCAGTTTCATAGGAGGTTGTTCCCAAAGCATAGGATTCTCCCATAAAGGAAACTCGGTCTTCAAGACTCGTTTTTTTTAGTTGTTCCAAAGTTAATTTTTTTTGTTTCATTTTTTGTTGCATACCCCAGATGGCTTTAGCAACGTGTAGTCCGACGTCTCCTTGATAATTTGCCCGACGAAGTACGGCCCCTTGGGATTCGAAAAGACGCGATAGAGCCTCACCAACAATATTGCTATATAAATGTCCAATGTGGAATTCTTTAAAGGGATTGGGATCAGTAAACTCAATCATTATCTTTTTGTTTTTCAAATTATCGGAGCGGCCGTAATTATCTTTTTCTTTTACAACTTTGTTCATCTCTTCAATCAGAGTATGTATCGATATATGAAAATTAATAAATCCCGGTTTTACGACTTCAACTTTTTCAACTAAATCATTTTGAGGGATATTTTTTGTAATTTCTTGGGCAAGTTCAAGTGGAGATTTCTTAAGAGATTTTGCCTGTTGCAAAGCAATACTTGTTGCAAAATCTCCATGGTTGGGATTGGCAGGATGTTGAAGATCGATTTCAGCTTTAGAAATATTTAATTTTTTTAAGGCAGTCTGAAGAAGTTTTAAAATTTCATCTTTTATCATGGCTAATATGATAGCACAAATTTCGGTTTGGTATAATAGAGGATGGTAAAAGGAAAAGAAAGACATTTAGCTGAGGCGCATGGACAAGAACTAACTCCTAAAGATATATTTGAAGACGCTCTTAAAACTTTTTTAACCCAACAGCGAATACCATCACCAACATTATTCTCTAATTTTGGGGTTCTATTTGAAACTTTACGTAGTTCTGACAGAATTCACCATTCAGAGTATTTTTTAGATCCAGATGAAAAGGATCCAGAGTTCGATATTAGAAGGTTAGTACAAGGGAGAGTAACTGTTTTGGGCGTATTAATGAGCCAGGGATTTGTAGAGGCTAACGATCAGACTAAAGGACATTTATTTGTAGAAGCTCTTTTTAAACTATTTGTTAAAACGGGCGGACTTTATGCAGAACTTGTGAGAAATGGACCAGAAACGGAAGAAGATTTTTTAGCTAGATATCATGCATTGTATGATGACTACATGGCAGGGGTTGCCTAATGACCTACTTGGTTGACTTTTTCCTGAAAAGTGCAATGTTCGCAATCTGGCCCTCTTTTCGGAACCTGATTTGAATCCAAGCACTTTTTCATCTCCTTGAGAATCGGCTCGATCCAAGAAGTATTACCTCGGTAGGGGATTATTGAGAGTTCAAATTCCAGCCTACCGTCAAATTTTGGCCTATTTCTGCCGGCATTAGCAAAGACAAAATAGCCAGTATCGGAAACCTTAAAGCCTTTTTTTCTGAAAATCCACTGATAGACTTCCATCTGTTTTTTATAGCCTGCTTTCCATTTATCATCCAAGGAAATTTCCCTTGTAGTGCTGGTTGATTTATAATCCACTATCAAAAGATTATCTTGTTTGTCTTTCCAAATATCGTCAACTATTCCCGAAACCAAAAAATTTGTTTCCTGATGAAGTACAGTTGCGCCTACATATTTATAGCCATCATCTCGCCAAACAGGCAGATCTGGATGATTAAAAGGAATAGCCTCTATTCCGTACTTATGCATTAAAGCATGTTTCTCACCGTTTTTTCGCAGCAAATCGAATTCTCGCTTGAGCAGAGTATCAACAGCGCTATTTAGGGTAAAGGCGGGTATTCCAGGTCTGGTGATCCCAAGTCTTCGGTCAAGATAAAAACATCTTGGGCACTCGAAATATAAATCAATTTTCGATCTGCTAATTGAAAAAGGCTCGGCAGATGCCGGATCATAAGGTTTTTTTACTTTGTACTGGTTAAACATAAAATTCTTCGATTCTTGGGACCATTTAATTCTACCAGAACTACTCTCTGCCATGTTCCCAAGACAAGTTGTCCATCTTTAACTATCAGAGAAAGTGATGTTCCAATCAAAGATGACAGGATATGATCGGGCACATGGGAAGGATCATGAGGATGGCGATAGTCAAGTTTGGGGATGATTTTGTCAAAGGCATCCAGCATGTCCTGATCGGTTCCCGGATCAAGATCCGCAGTTGTCAAAGCACAAGTAGTATGAGTAACCACCAGAGTAACCAGACCATTGCTGAAATTTTTCTGCCCAATGAAGTTATTAATTTTATCGGTTATGTCAACAATTTCTTTTGCCTTTTTAGTTGACACACGAAGTTCCATAAATATATTATAATCATCATATGGCAGGTTACGCTAAAAAACCCTGGTGGTTTTGGCTACTGGTCTACCTGGTTGTTGGAGGGGTGATCTATTACGCGATCTATTATTTTGCCTTCGCCAACAAACCATTACCTTATTAATCAAAAAGAAGGAGTTGTTTAATTTCGGCTACAATTTTACCGATAGCTTCTTCTTCAATTTGTCTTATTCGCTCTGCAGTTAATTTATATTTTTTACCAATCCTCAAGAGAGTTTTTTCTTCAAGACGAGCTATGAGGATATCTTTCTCCTTACGATTGAGTTCCTTTGAAGCCTGGATTATTTTTATAAAATACCTGACGGTCTGATTAGCTATCACGCTATTTTCCGATGATGATTGAGGCGTCAAATAAAGCGTCTTCGCTCAAGCTTCCGGATTCGGAAGCCAGAGTATACTTTTCCTTAAGGTCAGTTTGCAGGCTGGAAAGAAATTTCTCCATAGAGCTTTTAATTCTTATGGTTACTCCTTGATAATCAAAATTGTCTGCATTTCCTGTTTCGATGCTGGTGTAACCCTTGCCTTCTAAGAATTCTTTGGCGGTTCCGGCAACTCCTTCTTCACCGCTCCCGTTTAAAACCTGAAGACTCATGTCGGTTGCATTTTTTACTTCTGCTTTTTTTGTTGGAGCAGGAGTCTGAGTTGGACCTTCGGTCGGAGTCACCTCTTCAGTTGGTTCTGCAGTTGGCTCGGGTGTTGGAGTAAGTTGGGCCTGTTGAGATTGTTGTTGAGAGCGAGAGTAAAAATAATATCCTCCAAGAGCTAGAATAACTGCAATAACTATTATCAAGAACGCTCGTTTGTTTTTTCCTTTTTTGGAAGTGTCGCTGGGAGTGGGGGAAAAACTTAGGCTGTCTGCTGAGTTGTCCATAAAATTTTGAAAAACTTATATTATTATAAGCTTTTAATAAACTATGTCAACCACATTTAATTTTCACTTGAAATTAATATAGGCCTGCTATATGCTTGGGGCAGAAAGCGGGTGAACATAAACTATGAGTCAGAAATTCTATGCTTTGATTTCGGGCTGGATATTTGGGGCAGTGGCTGTCGGCCATGCGCTTAGACTTCTTTACAGTTGGGAAGTCGTTGTCAATAATTGGGTAGTGCCGATGTGGGTCAGCGGAGGTGGAGTAGTGGTTGCCGCCTATTTAGCCTACCACGGCTTTAGATTCAGCAAATAATTATCGCTTTTTTTGGAGTTGCTCATCGGAGAAGCCGAAGTGATGGGCGATTTCGTGGCGGACAACGCTTCTGACAATTTGACTAAGATGTTGTCTGTCCCTGGCATATCTTTCAATTGTTTTTTTGAAAATAGTTATCTTGTCAGGCAAAACCCAAGAATAATAAACTCCGCGCTTGGTCTGAGGGACTCCATGATAAAGTCCAAATAAATGCGGAGCCTCAATTTCATCCTCTAAAACAATCTCAACATTATCCAATTTCTGCTGAATCTCCGGAGGCAAAGAATCCAAAGCCGAATTTATCATCTCCTCAAATTCCGATCTTGTTATCTCATCATTCATGCAGAAATTATAGCACTGGAGAAAAAGGAGAACTATGCATCCGCCACCACAAGCCCTAAACTTCAGTACTGCCATAGTTTTTGATATAATTGCTTTCTATGAACCCTGAAGGGGATCCTAGATTAAACGGCGGACCAAGACCTCCTGACAAGCTTGATAGGCTGGGACCAGTTGATCCCTATACACTGGTTGGCATTATTGCTGCATCAGTTGGTAGATGGATTAAAGAACACATTTTCAGAAGACAGCACCCAACTTCAGTTCCAACCTCAAAAAATATAACGGGTACTCGCCCGTTTTAATTATTTAAATCTATGCAGGAAGAACAAGAACCCAAAAAAATCTTTGGGATAAAAAAAGAAACTTTATGGAAAGGCGCCGCCTGGACCACCATCGGCCTGGCGATCCTTAGCTTGATATCGCTTTTGTAAAATGACCAAAAAAGCCTCTCTCAATAATCCAAGGCCCTCACTTTGTAGCTTATAAACTACAGACAAAAATGTAGTTTTCTTATAAAGTTCTCCAAATATGCAAAAGGATAATTATGCATTTATTGATAGTCAAAATCTTAATTTAGGAGTTCGAAGTCAAGGTTGGAAACTGGATTGGCGGAAATTTAGACAGTACTTGCGAAATAAATACAATATTACAAAAGCCTTTTTATGCATAGGATATAAACCTGGCAATGAAAACTTGTATTCGAGTATGCAACGAATGAATTATATTGTAATTCTTAAACCGACATTAGAGTTACCGGGAGGCAAAGTTAAGGGCAACGTCGACGCAGAACTAGTTTTACATGCGATGATTGAATTTCCTAATTATTAAAAAGCAATTATTGTCTCAGGTGATGGAGATTTTTTCTGCTTAGTAGAATACTTGGAGAAGAAACATAAGTTATTACATATTTTGGCTCCGAACAAATATTACTCAAAGCTTTACAAACCTTATTCTGGCTATATTGTTCGAGTGGATCAGTTAAGGGGAAGCGTGGAATATATCAAAAAAAAGACTGGCATCGGCGGTCGGTCGAAACCTTAGGCCTATCCAGCCATCGTGATATCTTTATTATAACATCTTTTAATTGATAGTCAATTACCATAATCTACAAAAACGGCCCAATCTCTCTTTTGTAAAAAAATCAGCGCTCTAACAACCTATTTCCAGCCCCCGGAGCTGGAATGAGATTAGAAGGAGGTTTAACTACGACTTTATAATGAGGATAGCTTCTTCTGGTGATAAATCCAATTTTTGGCCTCCATGGACAATTCTGAGTTCGTAATTATTATTTACTTTCTCTAATACTACTCTGCGGAGTTGGTTAAATTTTTCACCTCTGTCTGTTGATCTGTCTATTTTTGCTTTATCCACATTAATTTTATTAAGTTCAGAGCTAAATTGAGCATTCGCTACTGCTTTATCAGTTCCTGCGATAGTAAATTTTTCTCCTGAATCTACTTCGATGATATCAAAGTTACCCAAAGTCTTTGTGTAAATTTTTACAATTATTTTACTCACCTCCTTTTAGGTTTTGTCATTTATTATAGCGCCAGGCGCATTTGTTTTGACAAAATTTATGCCTGCTAGAGCACCTTGTTTACTTGCATAGCCTTCTGCACTATCAGCAATTTTATTCCCATTTTTAGAGGATCTTAAAGTCCATCTAAATTCGCCTGCACGATCTCTATATAAATTAAAATATGCCATCTTTATTATTCACCCCTTGTTTTTTATTGGTTTTCAAACCCAGCTATTAACTGCAACGCGGCAAACTCAATAAGTTATCTGTGTATCTTCCATCGCGATAAGTTTGTAGAAATTCAGTTCCATTTACACTTATTTGAACTTCACAGTGAATGCTTCCGAAATTATCTTTGACATAGGTTTGTCCTCCTTTTTTAAGCCAGTCTACCATCGTTTGTCGACTAGTCATTCCAGTTTCTCCAGTAGCTTCATTGAGCCATCCATAGAGACTTATAGCTTCATGTGGATTTTGTAGATTACCACTAGGTTTTTCAACGCAGGTTATTCTCACGGCCATATTATTTCACCTTCTTTCGCTTGACATTGACTTTTTTAAAAAGTATAATTTATATATAACAAAACTAAACCTAATAAATAGCGATCTTATTATATAAGACAATATCTAATATGTCAAGCGCAATTCTAAGTAAAAGACAAGCAGAGGTCTTAAATTTTCTTAAATCCTTCTCGAAAGACAAAGGTTATAGTCCCTCTCTAAAAGAAATTGGTGTTGAATTTGGAATTTCTGTCTCTGCAGCGCAACAACATGTAAGAACACTTGTTCTAAAAGGCTTTATCAGTAAGGAGCAAAATATTCCTAGATCGATAACTTTCAAGGAAGATGAAACCGAAAAAAGGACAGTTTCTTTGCCCGTCTTAGGGACTATTTCGGCAGGCAGTGGTGTTGAAGTCTTTGAAGAATCCTCTCCACAATTAGTTGAAGTCAATCGAGAGCTAATTAACCATAACTTTATACATTATTGCTTACAAGTAAAAGGGGATAGTATGATTAGTGAAGGAATTATGGATCAAGACATAGTTATAGTTAGACAGCAAAACATTGTAGATAACGGGGAAATTGCAGTAGCTATTTTAAAAGGAGATTTTGAAGAAAAAGCAACTCTCAAAATGTTTTATAATTTAGGAAGCGTTGTAGAATTAAGACCAAGAAATCCAAACATTAGAACTATAAGAGCAAAACCAGAAGAAGTTGAAATTAGGGGTAAATTTGTTGGTTTAATAAGAAGTTAAGCTATTTTTATGAAGCAAATTAATTTTAAAGAAATAGAAAATCAAATTATTACGGGAGATTGTATAGAAGAAATGAAGAAAATCCCAGAAAATTCTGTAGATATGGTTTTTGCAGATCCTCCATTTAATCTAAAAAAGAAATATAACCATTATGAAGACAAAAAAGAAATTAATGACTATTTAACTTGGTGTTATAAATGGTTGGATGAAATGATTCGTATTTTAAAACCCTCAGGTTCATTATTTGTACATAACATTCCTAGATGGTTGACTTATTACGCAGGATATTTAAATAAGATTGCTTATTTTAGGCATTGGATCGCATGGGAGGCAGCAAGCGTACCTCTTGGAAAAACTTTATTGCCTAATCATTATGGTATTTTATTTTATACGAAATCGATAAAAGATTTTAAATTCTTTGATATAAGAGCTCCTCATAAGAAATGTAGAGTCTGTGGAGAATATTTAAAAGATTATGGGGGAAAAAAAGCCCAAATGCATCCGTTTGGTTATTTATTATCTGACGTCTGGACAGACATTCATAGAATTAGACATAAAAACAGAAGAGATGAACACCCTTGCCAATTACCTATACCCCTTTTAGAAAGATTGATTTTAATGACAACAGATGAAGGTGATATTGTACTAGATCCCTTTATAGGAACAGGAACAACGGCAATTGCAGCTAAGCGTATAGGAAGATTATATATAGGAATCGATATTGATCCCTTGTATACAAAGATGACGGAAAATAAATTGAAGTTAGAAGAACCCACAATGATTGGAGAAATATATGCATCTTCTTATCTTGGAACAATAAGAACGATTCGAGATATAGATTATAAAAAGATAAAAGAAAGGGAACAAAAAACTAGTTTAAAAGATATAGAGGTAATAAACTACTCTCAGCAACAGCTTCTAGTCTAATTTAAGTAAACCTTTCAGTATCTCTTTTGGGAGATTTTTTGAGTGCTTAACTATAATTCTTGAAGAGCGATAAATGTTGGTTTTTTTGAGAAGTTTTACAAATTGAGAATATGCTTGGATTTTAGAAGGTGCATAGAAATCTTTAGGTCTTAGATGTCCATCTTTTTCTCTGTATTTTAAGACATTATTTTTATTTAGTGCTAAAATTTTATAGAAAGGCTCGATTTGAATATCAACTATTTCTTTATTTTGATCATTAAAATTGTAGATTATAAATATGAAATATATATTTTCACCAAACTTTCTTAATCTTCTTGGCCAATCATGTAATGTACCCAAATCATTATTACTGTTTTTCGTAGTTATCCATTGATTACCCTTTTTACGGCTCATATTTCCAGCTTTGACATCAATTGCGAAAGGACGATCTACGTTTAAAATAAATTCAGGAAATTCATTTTTATTTCGGGCAATCTGATAATCTGCTTCTTTAAGAATAAAACCATTTTCTGTATAAAACCTAATAAGCTCTCCAACAATATATTGCTCGACTGCTTTTCCGAAAGTTTCATAGTTAAACTCATGTTTTTTAATAAGCTGTTTAAGATATATTAATATTCTGTTTTTAAACTTAAGTAGTTCTTTTTTTGCTGCTGTGATATCTTTCTTCATTTTTTAAATTATAGCTGGTAGTGATTGCTTTATTTTACCATCTTTTTAAACACGTTATTTTTTTAGCAGATTTGTGCTAATTTTGTAGCATATAAGCGACAAGCAAGATAAAGATAGAGGGTTAACGGGCTTAGGGGTTTAAGCGGAGGATTGAGTAGTTGAGGAGGGTGGCGAAGGTGACCCAGAGAAGATAGGGGATCAAAAGGTAGGCCGCGGGTTTGGAGAGACGGTAGAACTTCATAATTGTAATCAGGATAAAAATCCAAAGCAGAACGATATCCACGAGTGCTAGGAGGGGGGAACGGAGGCCGAAGAAAAGGAGAGACCAGCTGAAATTAAATAAAAGCTGAATCCCAAAATAAGCAAGAGCTGTTTTGACCTTCTTGTTATTTAAGCCTTTTATCCAAATAAAAAAAGCGGCGACTCCCATCATTGCGTAAAGAATCGTCCAGACCGGACCGAAAATCCAGTTGGGAGGAGAAAACGAGGGTTTGTTTAAGGTTGCGAACCAGGTGGGAATTGCCGCCACGGTAAAGGGAGTGGCTGCCAGGCCGACAGCCTCGCAAACGAGAATAGAGGTAATCAGTTTTGAAGTTTTACTCACCAATTTAAGTCTAAGATTTATTTTTGGGGTTGACAAGGGGGAAAGAAATTTTAAAATGATTTTTATGAAATCTTTGAGGCAGTCGATAAAAATAAATGCTCCGATTGAAAAGGTTTGGGACGCGATGAGAAATACGAAGATATAAACCAAGGCTGGCAAGACTACTATCTGGGGGCAATTAAAAAATACCTCGAAGGTTAAGTACGGTTTCGAGTTAACGAGCAGGTGTTGGGTTGAAGTGGAAGGTTCCGGCTAGTCTAACAGTCGGGTCGCGTCTTGGTCTGTGTTCAACAACTACGCTGGGTTGTGATGGGAAAGTTACTAATGTATTTCTTCCAAAAGGGTGAGCTTCTCCTTCTGATCCACAAACTTGAGAAATAATATCAGGTGTCTCATCGCTTGCAAGAACGGATCGTTCTTTCTTGTGATGTCTCCACGGAGCACGTAATTTAAAATCTGGTACTTCTATAGGACCAAGATTAAGTTCAATAACAGATGCCATAATGCTCTATTTAATTTATAGGCTCTTATTTTTTCGATGTCAAGCCGGTTTTTTGGGCTTACCCAGAAGTTTGCGGATAAAATATTTTATCCCTTCCCAAAGAGCGATGATCAAAGGAATGTGTTCGGGGTGGATGGGGTGCTGTGCGTCGAGGAAACTCATGAAGTTAAGTATAACACGCTTGACAAGCCCAAGCTTCTGCTTCATACTATGTATGAAATGGGTCCGCCTTCGTCAAGGCTTCGGCGGACAAAGGAGGTGAATAAAATGAGATTTTTTAAAAAATTTATTGCCCTCTGGTTGGTAACTGCAGTCATTTTTTATTTGGGCAATCTCCTTTTTGGCCAATATCTGGTTTTTGGCAACGTTAGAGCGAATTTTTGGCAGGCGATTTTAGTTTCCTCTTTGATCGTCGGCTTTGTTTCGGCCGTGGTTAGCGAATATAGCCACAAGCATGGCCTGCCACCCAATGTTTGGATGCTCATCTATTGGGCTATTGTTTCGCTGACTATTTATGCAATAGCCAGGACACCAATTTCTGAATGGGTAGGTATAGGAATTGCTGCTTTTTGGGTGGCCTTGATTCTGGGTGTAGTCACGCACCTTGGACATCACCATACCCACAAAAGATTAAAAAAAAGATAAGGAGGTGATTTATTGATATGGCAGACGTAAAAGTTGGTAAGGTAACACATTATTATGACAAGATAGGAGTGGCGGTTGTGCAGCTTGAGGCTCCTCTTTCTGTTGGAGACAAGATAAAAATAACCGGACACGAAAACGAATTTAGCCAAGCCGTTTCCTCAATGCAATACGATCATAAAGATTTACAAAAAGCAGAAAAAGGCAAAGATATAGGTCTTAAGGTAGATCAGAAAGTCAAAGAAGGCGATGAAGTTTATCGTGCATAACCACGTCAGACGTGGTAGAATATTCTTCTTAATGAGAGATTATTTTTTCACCTCCGAATCTGTAACCGAAGGACACCCCGATAAAGTTTGTGATCAAATCTCCGATGTAGTCCTGGATGATGTCTTGCGTCAAGATCCCAAAGGACGCGTGGCTTGCGAAACATTTATAACCATGGGGTTGGTTATAGTCGGCGGTGAAATCACCACAAAAGCCTATGTTGATATTCATAAACTAGTTAGAGATGTTATTCGAGACATCGGTTATACAAATCCTATCTATGGTTTTGACTACAAAACCTGTGCTATTTTAAATGCCATTCACTCCCAGTCTCCGGATATTGCTCAAGGAGTTGATAGTGGTGGAGCAGGCGACCAAGGATTGATGACCGGCTATGCCTGTCGCGAAACACCTCAGCTCATGCCTTTTCCAATTGTTTTGGCTCATAAACTCACCCAGCGTATGGCCGAGGTGAGAAAGAAAAAAATTCTCGATTATCTGGGGCCTGATGGCAAATCACAGGTGACGGTTGAATACAGAAATGACAAACCGGTAAGAGTTGATGCGGTAGTTATTTCCTCACAGCACACCGAAAAGATATTGGATAAGGGTGGCAAAAGAATCACCAAAAAGGCACACGACGAAATAATTGAGGTGGTGATCAAACCGGTTCTGGGTAAATGGGTTGATAATAAAACCAGACCCTTCGTCAATCCAACCGGAAAATTTGTGATTGGTGGACCACAAAGCGACACTGGTATGACCGGCAGAAAAATTATTGTCGATACCTACGGCGGCATGGTTGCTCACGGAGGTGGAGCCTTTTCCGGAAAAGACCCGACCAAAGTTGATCGCAGCGCATCCTACATGGCTAGACACATTGCCAAGAATATAGTTGCCGCAGATCTGGCTGATAAATGCACAGTCCAGTTGGCCTACGTGATTGGAGTCACAGATCCAGTCTCAGTCATGGTTGATACTCATGGCAGGAGCAAAATATCTGAAAAAAAATTAACTCAAATTGTGCGAAAAATCTTTCCCTTAACTCCAAGAGGAATTATTGATTATCTTAAGCTTCAAAGACCAATCTACAGAAAAACTGCTGCCTACGGTCATTTTGGCAGATCAGGTCCTGAATTTACTTGGGAAGAGATAAATAAAGTCAAAGAACTCCAAAAAGCCTCTCATTCCGTCTAAGGAGTTTTTCTTTTTCAGAATAGCCTAGATTTGATTTCTTCAAGGCTTTTTCAATTATTTCAATTGTCTGATCATAAGTTTTTCTATTCACCGGATAGGGAATGCCGTCTTTCCCCCCAAAAGCATAAGTATATCGAACTGGATCATCATATGAGGGTTTTTTACCAAAAATAACCTCGGAAACCAGAGTCAGAGCCCGGATTGTTTTTGGACCGACCTTTTTAGTCATTAAGACATTCTCGAAGTTTTGAATAGGTTGATCAAGAAGGTTGGCAACACTATCGTTGAGTCGCTTGGTAAACATATGAGCAACTGGGTGATCATGAAAGTCTTGTGAGGATAAATCAAGGATGGTTAATTGATCTTCGTTTTTTTCCGCCAGTCGGCGGATCCTTCTTATTTCATAAAAAAGATCCTTCTTGTGTTTGACCAGCTCGACCACTCCTTCTCTATTTGGCAAACTTTTTTTGGCAGTTAGATTAAGGACACGTGGTAAAACTACTTCGCTTTGAATTGCATTATGGGGTTCAACAGTCAGCTCTTTTGCCGAATCAGAATACCAATGATATCTTCGAGCTTTCTGTAAAAGAGCATTCATTCCCTGTTGGATCACAGCCCATTTCCCGTTTTTTGTGAACATAAAATTGTGATGATAAAGCTGGAAATTATCCTGAATCAAGGCCGAGTCAACTTTGGCTGTCAGTCTTGACAGATAAACATATTCCCAGGCAGTTTTCTCTGGGAGATTAAGTTTTTGGGCCCATAAAATTATCTGATCTGGAGTTTTTCTGGAAGTTTTTCCTTTACCACCGGCGATAAAAACACCAAGATCTTTTTCCAGTCCCAAAATTGCCTCCTTGAGTGCGCCCATGGTAGTGGTTGTCAGCCCGGAAGCATTCCAATCAAAAGCCAATAACGAGCCGAAAGATTGAAACCAAACAGGATCAGATAAACGGGCTAAAAATTCATCCGGTCCAAAGTAATCAACGATTGCAGAGGTCACAATTCGTGCCAACTTGACCATTCTTTGGAAAAGCCAAGGCGGGCATTTTCCATAGTCTAGGGTAAATGTAGCGACCCCTCTTCTCATGGTATAATTATACTCGCAATGAGAGCAAGCGTAAAAGGCAAACTCATACTTTTTTCAGTACTTTTGGCCCTTTTTCTCCTTTTTGTAGCCGGTAAATATTTGATTCTTGATAAACAAAATCAAGAGGGACAACTCAAGATCTTGTCTTCTCCATCATCAAGCATTTTTTTAAATAATATCGCCACTGGAAAAAATACTCCCTTTGAAGAAAAGATAAAAGTCGGAGAATATCTGATAAAACTTATCCCTCAAGGGGAGGCAACATCAACCGCCTCCTGGCAGGGCAAAGTTAAAATCTATAAAAATGCCTTAACTTATGTTAATCGAGAACTGGGAAGTTCAGACGTAACCTCATCGGGAGAAATTTTTACTGCAACCAAAATGCAATCTTCTCCTAAAGATCCAGCAACAGGCGAGATAGCAGTCGAAACTGATCCAACAGGAGCAATAGTCTATCTTGATAATGACGAGAAGGGAGTGGCCCCCTTGATTTTGTCAGAAGTGCCAAGCGGGACGCATGAGCTTTCTGTTTTTCTTCCAGGATTTTTTAGAAGAAATCAGAAAGTAAATGTAGATGCAAAATACAGAGTTAATGCCTTATTCAAATTGGCCATTGATCAAAGTCAAAAACAAACTACAGAAAAACAGGCAACTCAATCAGCAACAACAACAAAAAGTACGTTCAGCGTTGAGATTAAAGAAACGCCAACTGGCTTTTTAAGAGTTAGAGAAGAACCAACTACTTCAGCCAGTGAAGAAGCCCAGGTTAAACCGGGAGAAAAATATACGGTTTTGGAGGAAAAGAGTGGCTGGTATAGAATTGAGTATAAGGAGGGAAGTGAGGGTTGGATCTCAGCAGAGTATGCCGAAAGGATTGATTAGCTCGATACCAAATTTTTTGTCTCCAATGGGAACCCTAATCTAATGTTAAGTCTCAAGATATCCCAAAGTCGCAAAAAATTGGTATCTTCGCTTTTCTCTTGCTTACTTTCACTTCCAAACTATTTTGTTATAAAGAATATAGGAATAGGGGATGACGATTAGGGCCAGAATCAAGATTTTGTAGACATACCAAAGGGATGGGCCGTAAAAGTTTGTCAAAAGTTGTATGCCAACTGCTTGAATCGCTAGTGCTCCGATAGCAATCAGATTGAACTTCAAAAAACTTGAAAAAATTGTGCCGAAATGACGCCTCAATTTTTTATGCGAAAAACTCCAAAAGTTGTTCATCAGAAAATTAAAAATGATTGCGGTTTCGGCACTAATTGCGGTTGCCAGCCAATAGAGATTTTGATTAATGCGATATATTTCAATCAGAATAAACGATAATCCGAAGTCTAAACTTGCCCCGCCCAGTCCGACGATCGCATATCTGATAAAAGAAGAATGGCTGAAAATATACCACAGCGTATTTAAAATAAATTGAGCAGCATTAATTTTTGAAACACCGTATTGGCGATCGATAAAGTTTATTGCAACCTCACTAATTTTGGCATTTTTTTTAGTCGCTTGATCAAGAAGTGCGATCTGAAAAACATATCCAGAGTATTTTTCGACATGCGAAGCAGTTTCTTTTACAATTGATGATTTGATAGCCCGGTAACCCGATGTCCAATCGCTTATTTTAAGTTTCATAAACCCAAATCTACAGATTAAATTGCCCAGGACAGAAAAAATTTTCCTGTGAAGAGCCCAGTCTTGGGGAATTGATCCACCTTTGATGTAGCGCGATCCAATAACGAAATCTGATCCTTTATCAATATGTTCTAGGAAATCGGGAATTAAAGCTGGATCATGAGAAAGATCAGCATCCATCTCAAAAAAAACATCAGGCGAAAGTTTATTTAAAGCATAGAGAAAGCCAGAGACGTAAGCTTTGCCTAATCCTTCTTTCTGGGTTTCCAAAAGATAAAGATTTTTATATTTTTTTTGCAGATCCTTGACAACATTTGCAGTTTTATCAGGGGAAGAGCTATCAACAACCAGAATCTCTATTTGCCAATCATTAATATTGCCTGCTTGATCAAAAGTCTTATTTATTAGAGTTTCAATATTTCCGGCTTCATTATAGGTAGGAATTACAATAACCGCTTTTTTCATTGATTCTTATAATATTCTACAATTTGTTGAAGCCCTTGCTGAAGAGGTACTTTTGGCTGCCAATTGAGGAGTTTTTTGGCCTTGCTTGTATCTGGTTTTCTTTTTCTTGGATCATCTTCAGGAAGCTCTTCACTAAAAATTATTTCACTTTTAGAGTTGGTGATTTTTTTTATTAACTTCGCATACTCAAGAACTGTATGTTCATCTGCAGAACCTAAGTTAACAATTTCACCTTTGGTTTTGGGATAAAACATCAAACGTACAAGCCCTTCGACCATATCCGAAACATAACAAAGTGATCTGGTTTGAGAACCATCACCAAATACTGTAAGCGGGTTTTCTGACAGCGCTTGATTGATGAAAATTACAACCATTCTCATATCATCTCTTCGCATACGCGGGCCATAGGTATTAAAAATTCTGGCGATTCGAGCATCGACAGATCTGCTTCTTCCGAAATATGAGGTTATAGTTTCACCAAATCTTTTTGACTCATCGTAAACTGAACGAGGACCGGTTGCCGAAACATTACCCAAATATTCTTCTGTTTGCGGGTGAACTAGAGGATCGCCGTAGACCTCAGAAGAGGAGGCAAAAAGAAATTTGGCCTTATTTTTCTGGCAGAATTTTAGAAGTTCCAGAGTCCCCTGGGTATTTGCAAGCATTGTTTCCATAGGCAGTGCATGATAACTTATTTTGCTATGGTGATTGGGTGAGGCAGGAGAAGCCAGGTGAAAAACTGCATCAGCCGAAATCTCTTCAGGTAGGGGATTAATAATGTCATGTTTCAGAAAATAAAAGTCGTCATTTTTGGCAAAATCCTTAAGGTTATTTTGTAATCCAGTTAAAAGATTATCTACACAAACAACCGTATGTTTTTCTTTGAGTAATCTTTGGCAAAGATGAGAACCTATGAATCCAGCTCCTCCAGTAACTAAAACTTTCATATGTTAACCTCTTCCCACCCCATGGTAGATAAATCCAAGAGCCTTCATTTTTTTTGGATCATAGATATTTCTTCCGTCAAAAATGATAGGTTTTTTAAGAAGACTTTTAACTTTTTCAAAATCAACTTCTTTAAATTCATTCCATTCAGTTAATATACATAGAGCATGAGCGTCCTTAAGGGCTTGAAAAGGATAATCGACGTAGGAGAGCCTTTTTCCAAAAATACCTCGCACATTTTCCATGGCAGCTGGATCATAGACGGTAAGAGTAAATCCTTTATTAAGAAGCTCCTTAATTATATAGACAGATGGTGCATCTCTTATATCGTCGGTGTTTGGCTTAAAACTTAAACCCCAGACTGCAAGTTTCCTTCCTTTTGCATTTTTAACAATCTTTTCTAAAAATTGTTTTTTTGCCAGAAAATTTATTTTATTTACTGCCTGGAAAAAAGAAGCGTCGACTCCAAGAGCTCCGGCCGTATGAACAAGAGCAAGCACATCTTTAGGTAGACAAGATCCTCCAAAGCCAATTCCAGGATATAAAAACATTCTGCCAATTCTTTGATCTATGCCTACAGCATCAAGCACTTTTTCAACGTCAGCACCCGACTTTTCACTATAAAAAGAAATAAGATTGGCAAAAGATATTTTGGTGGCCAGCATTGCATTTGAAGTGTATTTGATTAATTCAGCAGACGAAAGATCGGTTATAATCCTTTTCCCACTGATAGGGCTATGAAGTTCGAGAAGAAGTCTGATTGCTTTTTGATTGTCTGATCCTATGACTATCCGATCTGGGTTAAAGGTATCCAAGATTGCAGTTCCTTCTCGCAAAAACTCAGGACAAGAAGCAAGAGCGATTTCTGAATTCTTATTTTTTCTTGAAGTGATTAATTCCTCAATTTTTCTATTGGTTCCGACAGGAACCGTACTTTTGCAGGTAATTAGAGTAAAACCTCGCTTAAGATTCTTGGCTATTTTTTTTGAAACTTCAAAGACTGAAGAAAGATCGGCCTCTCCTACGTTGCCGGTTGGAGTTCCAACTGTAATGAAAACAATCTTTGAATCTGGAATTGCTTTATCATAATCGAGGGTAAAGAAAATCCTTTTGGCTTTGAGATTTTTTTCCAAAAGCTCTTTTAAGCCCGGTTCATAAATAATTGGATCTCCTTTTTTTAATTTTTCGATTTTTTCTGGAGTGTGGCCAATAACCCAGACTTTATTTCCGAAGTCGGCAAAGACACAAGCAGTAACCAAGCCTACGTAGCCGTGCCCTATGAAGGTTACAGTCATAGCTATCAATCTTAACTTATTCGACTACGTATTTCAAGAAGTCCCTCCTCAAATGTTTTCATTTTATGAAAGTTATTTTTTATACTTTTTGTCGGTGTATATTGCGGCCGGGTTTTTGCAAAATCTTTATAATATTCAACAAAGGTAGTTTTACTAATTGCGTTTTCATCCAAAGAAAAAGTCTTGGCAATTAGTTTTCCTGCATCATAAGGACTTGAAGTTGTTGAGCCCACAATATGAAAAATTTCGTTTGAAAAGTTTTTCATTAAATGCTTTAGAGCATGGGCGATATCATCTACAAAAGTTGGAGTAATTAACGAGTCAGTAATCATTTTTAAATTTTTTCCTTCCTCAAGAAGAGATTTTATTTTTCTGGCAAAATCCGATTTGGCCTCATAACTTGCTCTATAGGGATAAGCGATTCTAACGATCATTCCTTTGCCGTCAACTATTTTTTCTCCTTCGTATTTTGACTGGCCATAAACCCCTACCGGATCTGGCTGCGAATTCTCGTCAAAGACAACTTCCGGTGTTAATCCATTAAATACATAGTCGGTTGAAATATAAATGAATTTTTTTTTCTTTTGTGAAACTTGGTCAAAGACGTTTTTTGTTCCCTCGACATTTATTTTATAAGCAAGTTCGTTTTCTTCCTCTGCTCTATCAACCAGAGTATAGGCCGCAAGGTGAAGAAAAATATCGAAGTTGAGATCCTTTAAATGACTGGAAACAATTTCTTTATTAGTTATGTCAAAACCGTTTTCATACTGGAGTTGTATAAATTCAAAATCCGCAGACAAAAGTTCAATGATTCTTGAACCGACTAATCCAGTTGGTCCTGTGGTTGCAATTTTAAGTTTTGCCATGTTTGACTTTTTTCCACCAATCTTGGTTTTGACTGTACCAATTAATTGTCTGCGCAAGAGCCTTATCAAAATTATGTTTTGGCTCCCAGCCAAGTTCTGTTTTGATTTTGCTCCAATCAACATCATATCTTTTATCATGTCCAGGTCTGTCTTTGACAAACTCAATTTCGTTTTCGTCTTTAGTCATTATTTTTAAAATTTTTTTGACAACCTCCAAATTTGAGACAGCTTCAGTTAGACCTCCAACCAGATAAGTTTGACCAATCTTACCTTTTTGGATAACTAAATCTATAGCA
Source organism: uncultured Gammaproteobacteria bacterium (assembly GCA_964559705.1). GTDB lineage: Bacteria > Patescibacteriota > Microgenomatia > UBA1406 > GWC2-37-13 > CAZLGV01. The sequence continues at coordinate 593,314 of CAZLGV010000001.1, forward strand.
CTACAGTGGTCTTCAACATACAACCAATCTCGAACATTTAATCCGTCTCCATAAATGGGAACTTTTTTCTCCTCAAGGAGATTGGTAATCGCAAGAGCAATTAGTTTTTCTGGGAATTGATATGGTCCATAATTATTACCAGAGTTGGTTATGGTTATAGGCAATTGATAAGTCGTCTGGAAACTTCGAACAAGATGGTCTGATCCTGCTTTCGAAGCAGAATAAGGGCTTCTGGGATTATAGGGACTGTTCTCCTTGAATTTTTCTTTTGACTCAAGCTGCAATTCACCAAAAACTTCATCGGTTGAGATGTGGTGAAAGCGCTTTATATTATGTTTGAGAGCAGATTGGAGAAGAACATAAGTTCCCTCAACATTTGTTTTTATAAATGGAGCCGGATCCATTATTGAGCGGTCGACGTGAGATTCGGCTGCGAAATGGACTATAGTATCGATTTTTTCATTTTGCATTAACGAATTAACGGATTGCGAATTACAGATATCATCGTGAACGAACTTATAGTTGGGATTTTTTTCAACGCTTTTGAGATTTTCCAAGTTTCCGGCGTAGGTTAATTTATCCAGGTTGACTATTTTGTCTTGGGGATATTTTTTCAGCCAGTAGAGAATAAAGTTTGAACCAATAAACCCGGCCCCTCCGGTAACCAATAATTTCATATGTTTAATTCTATCACAGAGGCAGAAAGAAGCAGCTTAGGGATTATCTACATCTTTGCCTGTCGGGCAGGGGGCGAATTCGCAATTTGGGCCTGTTCTACCAACACCTGTACCATCAGGACAAATTTTTGCCTCCATGGTACAGGCTACTCCTGTTACTGTGGGGGTCGCAGAGCTGGAAGGGGGTTCTGTTTGAGATTGTGATTGCAAAAAATAAAAAGTTAGTAATGAAGACAAAATTGCAATCAGTAGGGCAAAAGCAAGAAGAGCCAAAACTCTAAGAAGAGGCGTTCCATGCGGATTAGGAGACTGAATAGAATTCATTAATTAAATAATTCTATCACAGTCTGGTATGATACGGGAATGAGAGGTGGCGAGAGATTATATTCATCAGGCGGAGAAGATCCACGTCATTCAGACGGAATACCGCGCAGGAGACTCATAACGGAATTCCCACATCCAAGGCGAGCTAAAGAAGAGGCCTGGGAATTTCTGAAAGATCATCAATATCTTTTAAGAGAGGCGCGAGAAAAAGGAATGGATGTAGTTGCCTGGACGAAAAGACATGGAACAGAGATTTTACTAGGGGCTGGTGCCGCAGCTATTATTGGTGCTGTGATAATTAGAAAGCACAAACAGAGGAAAAAATGACTTACGTTGTATCAAATTATTAATTTTCCCTAATATCAATTCTTTTTCTTGAGCTGGGGTTTGTTGATCAAGTCCTCAAGGATCTGCCATCGGCGCTTTTTTTCTGCGTAAGGAACATCATCCTTAAAGACTTTTGTCGCAGCAGTCATTGGTCGCTGTGAATACATTGAAACATAAGCCCAGGAAAAGTTAGCTTTTTTTGCCAGATTAAGAGTATTTTGAAATTGTTTTTTAGTCTCGCCACAAAAACCAACAATAATATCAGTAGTGAATTTTACATTTGAGATTTGACTTTTGAGCTTTGAGATTAGAGCAAGATATTGCTCGGCTGTATACCATCGATTCATCTTTTTTAAAAGTTCATCGTCACCAGATTGAATAGGCAAGTGTATAGTTCTGGTTATATTTTTATATTTAGCAATGACTTTAATCAGTTCATCGGAAAAATCCCAAGGATTTGAAGAAAAAAAACTTATTTTTTCAAAACCGATTTTGGCTACAGCTTCCAAAAGAGAAGGAAAGAGGGTGGGAATCCGTAACCGCCCTAGATGTTGTACATAAACAGGTTTAATACTTTTACCATCCAGTTGATAATTTTGCACTTTGATTTTTGAATTTTCGAAGTATTGCTTGCTAATATCTCGCATTACCTGAATGTTTTTTTCGCCCAGAATTAGATCCGCTCCATAGGAATTCACGTTTTGCCCCAATAAAGTTATTTCTTTGTAACCTTTTTTGGCAAGATCAAGACACTCATTTAATATTTCAGGAAAGGGTCTGGAGATTTCTCTACCGCGGGTAAAAGGAACAACACAAAATGTGCAAAAATTATTGCAACCATTTGAAATTGGAACCCAGGCATGAATACTATTTTGTCGGACTGGCTGATTGTCAAATCCCACCTCTTCAATCGGCATAAACTCATCAACTTGCGGCATTCGAGAGCGAATTTTTTGTAAATATCTTCCTGTTTTGTCTCGAAAAGCTAGGCCGACCATGCAGCCAGTAACTATTATCTTAAAGAACTCTTTCCTCTTTTCTTTTTGCTCTTTTATTTTTCCTAGGTTTCTAACCAGGCCGTAAACCCTATCTTCTGCAGACTGGCGAATCATACAAGTATTAACCACGACATAATTAGAATCTTCGTAGCTTTTTCCTGCAGTTATTCCTCTGGCTTTAAAAGCTGATGCAACTCTTTCTGAATCAGCCACATTTTGTTGGCAACCAAAAGTCTTTATGAAGAATTTCATGGGACTATTTTACCATGCCTGACTATTTTGATCTGATTTAAGATAAAAATAAAGGCAACCAGTACTATTCCCACAGTTATAAAAGCTAGAAATTTTTCCGGGCCCTTAAGAAAAAGACTAGCCACGCCCAAGACAAAAGTAATTATCCAATAAAAAACCGCAATTCTTCTTCTTCCCCAACCGATTTCCAATAATCGATGATGAAAATGTCCCCAATCTCCTTTGAAAGGTGACCTTTTGTTTTTTAAACGACGCAAAATTGTATAGGAAGCATCCATAATCGGGATTGCCAGAATTAAGAGGGCTGTCCCGATTTTTCCAAATGACAATATCGAGAGAATACCTAGCCAAAAACCAGCTAAGCTACCTCCGCCATAACCGGGCATAATTTTTTGGGGGTACATATTATGAGGCAAGAAACCTAAGAAAGAACCAGCTGTAATAAAGGATAGAAACATTACGGTTTGCACAGAAATATCGTGAGCAGTAAAACGCGAAGATAAAAGACCAAGAAAAATGGCAGCGATCCCAACAAACCCTGGAAGTTGTCCATCAACGCCTTTGCTCCAGTTGACCATATTAGTTGTCCAAGTGAGCCAAATTATAGCCAGAAGATCACCAATAACCAACAAGCTACGAGGTCCAAATAAATCAAAATTAATTATCCATTGATCCAGTCTTATTGGGTCTCCAAAAGGATTTGATATAAATGGGATACCCAGACCAAAGCCGATAACCAAAGCAGAGATGAGAATATTAGCTACAAATCTAAAATAGGGTGAAAGATCAAAGTAATCATCCAACAGACCTACAACAACCAATAAAAAACTTGCCAGGAGAATACCAAAAACAATTTTATTAACCGGAACGAAAATAATTACAGTTAATAGGAAACTCAAGAAAATGGGAATACCTCCGCCTCTGGGGATTAGACCGGTGTGAGTATGAGCAGGATGAGATCGCTTTTTAATATCAGTAACCAGTTTGTATTTTTTAGCCAAAAATATTGTTGGTATAGTCAGAAGATAAGAGGCAACAAAAGAGGATAAAAAAACAACTAAAGGATTCATCTATGTAATTAAAAAGATAATTTTTAAAAAGATAATAGTGAATGAAATAATTAAAAAGAGTTTAAGATAAAAGATTGTATTTTTAATGAAAATGTTATCTAAAAAAAACTTTTTATAAACATAAGTATTTAGGGCATAAAAAATATTCAGCAAGATGGGAATAAGAATTAAAAACCACCAATCCGCAAGTTGGGCGTCGCCTGTAGCTTTAGAATAGAAAAGCGGAATTTGAGGGGGTAGCTGATTTAATTTAAATAAAAAAGCCAGAAGCATGACAAAATTTGCCCCCAGCAAGACAAAAATCATATTGAGTAGATTTTTTTGACCGGAAATCTTTTACATAAATTCAAGATTTCTAATTTAAATTTTTTCAGCTCTGCTGATTTTTCTATTATTTCCTTACGTTTTTCTCTTTTTTTTTCTTGTTCCGGGGTAAATTTGAGTCTTTGTTTGGTTTTAGCAACTGCTTCGATGGTTTCAGAGATGATTCTAGCTACTTCCTTCATTTCCTTTTCCCGCATGCCGCGACTGGTAACACCGGGAGTTCCTAATCTTATTCCGGAGGGAAAAAAGGGCGGATTTGGATCAAAAGGGACACCGTTTCTATTCAAAACAATTCCCACCGTCTCACAGGCTTCAGCAGCTGTATTACCTAGAATTTTTTTGTTTCTTAAATCAATAAGAATTAGATGAGAATCAGTTCCTCCGGCAACTAAATTCAAGCCTTTATTTTTTAGTTCTCGAGCCAGCGATTTAGCGTTTAAAACAATTTGTTTTGCATATTTTTTGAAGTTCTGACTTGATGCCTCTTTCAAGGCAACAGCAATTCCCGAGATTGTATTTATGTGAGGACCCCCTTGAAGACCCGGAAAAACAGACTTATCGATTTTTTTTGCCAGCTCAGGATCTTTTTTCAGCCCTCTTTTAGTAACCAGAATCATCGCACCGCGTGGTCCGCGCAAAGTTTTATGAGTAGTGGTCATAATGATATGAACGTAGGGAGCAGGTGACGGGTAGGCTCCACCTGCTATCAAGCCAGCCAGATGGGAAATGTCGGCCAAAAGATAGGCCCCAACTTCATCTGCAATTTCCAAAAACTTTTTCCATTGGATTACTCGGGGGTAGGCAGTGAACCCGGCAATGATAACTTTTGGCCGATTTTTTTTCACCAGTTTTCTTAGGTCTTCAAAATTAATAAGTCCGTGGTGACCGAGCTCATACTGAACTGATTTAAAATATTTGCTGGTTACTGATACGGGCGCGCCATGAGTCAGGTGGCCGCCGAAAGCAAGCGAAAGACCAACGATAGTTTGTCCAGGAGAAAGCAGTGCATTGTATACAGCAAAATTTGCTGGCGAACCTGAATAAGGTTGAACATTAGCATGAGGGGTATTAAATAATTTTTTAGCTCGTTCAATAGCTATATCTTCAACTTGATCGACATATTTTTGTCCTTGATAATAACGCCTATGTGGGTAGCCTTCGGCATATTTATTGCCTAAAGAAGAACCGATTGCTTCTTCAACTGCCAGAGAAGCAATATTTTCAGAAGGGATCATCATTAGGGTTTCTTGTTGGCGTTTGTCCTCGAGCTTTATTAGTTTTGCAATTTCAGGATCAACTTTAGGCAGATACTTCATCAGCATATTATACCACGGAACCCTTCCACCTCCTCCACCCGTCAAACTGTTCTTAGCATCTTCTCTTTCTTATTTGATTATTAGTAAATCGATTGGATTTCGTAGGTCAGGTCGTCTTTGAGGATAAAAGCTTTTCGCGGATATGTTGGTAGGGTTGTGATAACTTTCTCTTTTGGAATCAGGACTTTTCCCACATATTGGGGAATCTCTTCATAGGTTTTGTTGAATATGAAAACATTTTCTTCTCCAAAATAATACTGGGCCGGATGGAAGTTGAGTTCATTGGTTACATATAAAAGATCGTCTTTTTTTGACAGGGCCTTTATTTCCTTTACCACCGCCCGTATGTCTTCTTTTTTTCGGTTTTCAACTTGGAGTTTGTTATATTGAAGGGTTAAAGCAAAAAGGATGACGATGAAGAATATTCTTAAACCAGTTTTCATTTTTTCCAAAGACAAAACTAAAAGAAGAAGAATTGCGGGAGCAGCAAAAATAAGATAACGGGGAAAGAAGATGGGCTTGTAAAAGGAAATCAAATAGGAGATAAAAGATGCCAAAAAAGCCCAAAGAAAAAAAAGATAATAAAGATTTTTGCTCCTAGTTTTTATAAATCCGTAAACTAAAACAAAAAATAAAGTTAAAGTCAGAAAAATAATTTTTTTGTCAAAAAAATTTCCACTTTCATAGCCCAAGTATAAAATTGATGGAAAGTGATATAGAGTTTTAATTTGCGATTTTTGAATCCAAAATTGCCCCGCTGCAAAAACATGTTGACTAAAGACAAATATTAGCCAAGGGATAAAAAAGTAAAATGGTTTCAGAATTTCCTTTATTCGCTTTTTCTTTATCAGAGCTTGAGTTAAAAGTACAAGAAGCATGAAATAATGATTGTAAAGTCCAATTAAGGTTGATATGAAATAAAGCTTGGGTTTTTTTAAATAAAAAAAATAAAAAGAAGCAGTTGTCAGGGCAGCAAGAACAGTGTACCCCCGGGCTTCAAAAGCATAATAATTAAGAAAAGGATTTATAACATAAAGACCAAGATATAAATAAAGCCAGCCAGTTTTAACTTTTAAGATATCTGTTAAAAAAAGATAGAAAAAATAAAGACCGACAAAAAAGAATAGAAAAGATAATGAGCGAATCGCTACTTCAGAATAGCCAAAAACCTTCATCCAGAAATGCAGTAACGAAGCGTAGAATGGAGGAGTAAAATCTCTAGCACTTAAAACAAAAATTTCAAATAAATTCTTTTTCGCCAAAAGATAGGTAAAGGCTTCATCTCGCCAGAAACTCTGAACAAAATAAGCAAGCGGTGTTTTGGAAAATAAAAAATTTAGCATATTATACTTTCTCTGTCACTTTATATTTCAATTTTTTTCCTAGGATCATTCGTGTGTGGGCGTCAAGAGCCGGAAGAGAGGAGAGAACAAAAGATACAATTGGAAGAAAATACCATTGAATCAAAAGAAGAGGAAGGCTCTTAATCTCAGTTTTTTGAGCAAGTTTTTTTCTCAGTTTAATATCAAGATATATATATACTATTAGGGCTAATGTTGAAAGTGTTAGGATGAGACTGGAGAGTTTTGGCAAAAGAAAACCTAAAACTGTTCTTTTGAAAACCGGATTTATCAAAGGTGGAACAAGAGCGCTGACAGTAAGAATGAAAAAAGATATCGGCCAAAGAAGGTGTGTTTCAATAAGAAAAACAACTTTTTTTAATTTTGCTGTAACTTTAATGTGTTTTGTCACAAAAAAGTTTTTTAAAACATATCCTATGTCACTTGCGCCCCAGGCCCACCTTTTTTCTTGTTCATATCTATTAACCAGTGTCTTTATTACACCTCCTGCATAGACAGCGTCACCATTAACTAGTGTATATAAAGGAATTGTTTTTACTTTTTCTCCAAATTTAAAAAAAGCCTGATAATAGACGTGCCAATCTTCTGGGATTATATCTACATCCCAGAAATCAATTTTTTTCAAAAGCCATAAACTAGTTGAATAGGTCGATATCTGAATTAATTTCTCTTTTTGCGAGAGAAAAGCTAAACGCAGGATCGAAGAAAGAGTTGCTTGTATGCGAACGAAAAATGGCAATTTCCAAAAATTATTGTATAAAAGTACCGGTGCCCAATAGAAATGATAAAGACGATTTTTATCTCTCAGATATTCGTAGGTCAAATATGAAAAATAATTTCGAGAGAAATGACTATCGGCATCGCATATAGTAATCAGAACACTTTCTCTTTTTATTTTGCTTTCCTCAACATACATATCAACCATCCTAGTGGCATAAGTCTGATTGCTGGCTTTACCTGCTACTTCGATGCCGGTGAGAGGATGATAAGTATCAAGAATTTCCTTGAAAAATTTATGAAACTTAGATTTTAGTTTTTTTGACTTAGAATGGGCTTCTTTTTCCCTTTTTTCGAAAGCCAATACTAAATACAGTTTTTTATATTGATAGTCGTTTTTTATAATTTTTTCTATTGTTGATTCAAGTTTGTAGAGGGGTTCTTTATAGTTTGGAATGACTATAAAATGATGAATACTTTTCGCTCTATTCAGAATTGAAAGTCTTCTCTTGAATGATATTTTTTGATAACGAAGGATAGTCTGATAAGAAAGGACTGCGAAATAAACCGTGGTTGAGGATTTATAGAAAAAATAAAGATCAAAAGCAATTATAAAATAAGCAACAACAGCTGGATGAAAAGGCGAAAGCCATAAGGGAAGTGCAATAATAACCCAGGTAGTTATAGGAATGATCCTATCAAATATTCGCCCCATCATACCCGAATATTATACAGTAGCACCAACATAGGTATCGCTGTAGATTTGGCAGTAGGAACATCTATTACAAGCTCGAAGACTCTTTTTTGTGAAGTCTGTGGCTCTTATTTCGTCAATTATTTTCCTGACTGTATCTTCAATATCAGTCAATGGAGCATCTTTTTTCAGAGAGAACTTCTCCGCAACTTGCAAAAAATAAAAAGTAAGATCCACATCTTTGGCCCTTTTATTATAGAGTTTAGGGTCGGTTGCGGCTAAAAGATATATTGAAAGCTGGAGGTTCTTTTGGAGCTCCTTGTCACTTCCTTTTTTGCCAGTTTTATAATCGATGATCTCTATTCTTCCGTTATCTTTCTCGTCGACTCTGTCTATTTTTCCCGCGACACTAATATTCCCCAATTTAACAATAAAATTTCTTTCAAGATCGATAACTTTTGTTTGGGGGTTGTGTAATTTTAAAAAATAATTTTTTAGCATATGTTCTCCTTCTTTTTTCATTTTTTCCTGATGAGCTCTTGAATAATAACCAACTGGGATCCAGCTTTTTTTGTAGATTGCTATAAGTTCTCTAAGACCAACTTTTGGATTAGTCAGAAAATTTCTATAAAAATTTTCTAAAACTATATGGATAGTTGTTCCAAAAGAAGCAGCTGCCATTGTAGGCTCTGGTATTTTAAGAATATATTTCAATTTATATTGAAGAGGGCAATTTAAAAATGTTTGAATTTGAGAGAAGGAATAGAAATACGAGGGGTTTTCTTTTTTAATAATTTTTTCCTCTTGCTGTTTAAAATCAAAAATTGAGAGCTGGGATTTATCGTCTCTTTCTCGCTCAAGGGCATTTTTTAAAGTTTCTTCGCCGATTGTTTCTTCAATAAAAAGGGAAAGTTTTCTCTCTCTTTTACCTTCGGCATAAAAAAGCGAGGCTGTCAAATATACTTTATCTTTTGCTCTGGTTAATCCGACATAAAATAATCTTCTCTCCTCAAGCGTATGCGAGTCACCTTTAGGCAGGGTTTCTTTTATCAATTCTTCGGGAATAGGAATTTTTTCTCTTCTCTCGAAGGTTGGAAATCTCCCTTGAGTTAAATTAATCAAAAAAACAATTCCAAATTCTAATCCTTTAGTAGCATGAACAGTCAGAATATTTACAGCATCATAAAGTGAGATATCTGTTTGAGCAACTAAAGGAGATTCTCCCAACTCCATACTCATTTTTATATAATCAACAACGGCAAAGGCCGATGCATCTTCATGTTCAGCTTCGTAATTTTTTAATCTGCTAAAGAATTTTGATACATTGAGCGCTTTTCTTTCTTCTCTCTCATTTTTATAATTGACCAAACTGACAAGTATATTTGTATCTTCTAAAAATAAATAAAGAACTTGACCGGCAGTGTCTTTTCTAATTCGTTTAAGATGTTTTTTTATCATCTCATAAATTTTTAAAAGTTTTTTATTTGTTTCCTTTGATAATCTAGGAAAATATGGCTTATATATTTGATCTTCTGCGCCCAAATAAATTTCAACAGCTGAAAAAAGTGTTAATGAACACTTTTTGGCAAAAGCTAAAAGTAAAGAGATGTCTTTTTGATCGATATCAAAAACTTCCATCGACAAAACTCTATATAAAGACATAGAATCCTCGAGGTTGACAAGAACGTTTAAATAACAGATTAAATCTTTGATTTCTGGTTGACGAAATAACATAGCTGGTCCCCAGAATTGGTAGGGAATTCCGTTATTAATTAAGGAGCGTATAAAAGGCTCAGCATAATTATTTGCTCTAACCAAAATTGCAAAATCAGAAAAACTATATTTTTTAGAGCGAGTTAATTTTAATATTTCGCCGGCAACGAAATCAGCCTCTTCCTGAACATTATCGGCCAGATAGAACTTAACCGAGTCGGTTTGTTTATTAACCGACTCGGTTGGGATTGGTTGCCTTGCAATCAGCTTCTTGGAGATTCCAAGTTGAGCCTCTAAAGTATCAGGGTCGTTGTGCTTTATTAGGCTATAAGAAGCGTCCAAGATTGGTTGAGCAGAACGATAGTTTTTTTTGAGCGTTACCAATTTAGCTTTTGAATAATCTTTCATAAAATTTAAGATGTTTGAGACGGAGGCCCCCCTAAATTTGTAAATAGCTTGAGAGTCGTCTCCGACAACAGTCAAGTTAGGGCCCCACTTCGTTCCTCGAACTTCGCGGGGCGGGCAAAGCAGTTTAATTAATTCATATTGAGCAATATTTGTATCTTGAAATTCATCGACCAAAACATATTTAAAATGATTTTGATATTTCTGCAGAATACTTTTTCTTTGTCGAAAAAGTACAAGCAAGTAATAAATAAGGTCCGAAAAATCAAAAAATCCCTCTTTTATCTTAAGCTTCTGATACATCTCATAAGCTTTGGCCAACTCAAGGTTTTTCTCCTTATCTTCTTTTGTTCCCCTGACCCATTTCAGGTAGTCCTGCGGACTTACGTCCTCATCTTTTAAACGTGAAAAATGATCAAGAAGTGCCTCCAAGAATTTATTTGGATTGGTCAATGGGCGGAAATATTTAAGATCAAAAAGAAATAGATTGTTTCGCAGATATATTATATTTTCAGCATCAGACATGAGCCTAAATGAAGGATTTAAGCCAATATGAGCAATCTCAGTTCTCAGTATTTGATCCGCAAAAGAGTGGAAAGTTGAAATCCACATTTGAAAGTAGCCATAGGGCAGAGCTTTATCGACTCTCTCTTCCATCTCGAAAGCCGCTTTTTCTGTAAACGTAAGGGCCAGTATCTCATCTGGTTTAGCCAGATTTTGATTAATTAAATATTTAATTTGTTCGACAATTACGTAGGTTTTTCCAGTTCCTGCGCCAGCAACGACTAAAAGAGGACCTTTACCATAGGTAACTGCCTGCTTTTGTTCCTCATTCATGCCCCCATTTTAGAATTATTTGCGGGGTTTGTCCAGATAGGCTTCGTATAGGCCTGAAAGTATAAAAATAAGCAGGAGCAAGGCCAGAAGTAGCTTCATTTGAAAAAATCGAGCATTGTAGATGAAAGTATTGATCGCGTACTGGATTATAAAAGGTAGAGTTGTTGCATGAAGTGATATTTGAAATGTTTTTTTAAGCGTATTTTTTCTATAAAGAAAATTAAAAATAACAAAACCAAAGATACTCAATAAAAATAAATATATTAAGCTGCCTGCAAAAACTAAAAGCGGGAAAAAGAAAACCGAAAATAAAATCGAGAAAAAGACAAACAAAGAATAATATTTTTTAAGCCATAAAAGAAGCTGATCTATAGATTCTTTGCCAAAAGAAAGACGACTTTTTCCATAGGGGACGATATATGTTTTATTATTTAATTTATTTGGTCTTAATACAAAATATCTTGAAGTTAACAAAATACCTGCTTTATACTCATTAATTTTTTCCGGCATTGCTGATTGATCAACCACAAGCAAAAGATTTTTTTTGCCCTGTATATCCAACCACATGAAAAAAGGCCGGTCTCTATTCGTCTGCAGTAGGCCACCGTTTATATATATCCGAAGATCGCTTGGGAATTCGGAAAGCGTATTTAAAAAGGAATTTTTTATGTAATAAATTTCCTGAGGCTTGGAGCGTAAAGTATAAAAAAAGATAAAAAATAGATTAACAACAAAAACCAAGGATAAAAAATACTTTAGAGAAAAAGTCAGAGGGGATTTAATAATTTTTCTATAGTATGGGGCTTGGGGAAGCAAACTATTGCTAAAAACATGAAAAAAGGCCTTGACTTTTTTTGTCATTACATTTATGATAGATAGATTAACTTTAAAAATCAAGTAAGTTATGGCAGAAGGAGTTTTTCAAAGGACAAAACCACATCTAAATATCGGGACAATCGGTCACGTTGATCATGGTAAGACAACATTAACCTCAGCAATTCATATAGTTTTAGCCAAAAAAGGTCTGGCTAAAGCAATGAAATATGAAGAAATTGATAAAGCTCCCGAAGAAAAAGCGAGAGGAGTTACAATTAATATTCATCACTCCGAATACGAGACAGAAAAAAGACATTATGCACATATTGATGCTCCTGGTCACGCTGACTACATTAAAAACATGATTACCGGAGCCGCCCAAATGGATGGGGCGATTCTTGTTGTTTCTGCGCCCGATGGTCCAATGCCCCAAACAAGAGAGCATATACTTCTAGCTGGGCAAGTTAACGTTCCCGCCGTTGTTGTTTATTTAAACAAGGTTGATATGGTTCAAGATAAAGAGATTCTTGATTTAGTTGAGATGGAAGTAAGAGAACTTCTCAAAAAATATGGATATCCAGGTGATAAAGTTCCAGTCATCAAGGGATCAGCCTTAAAAGCTACCCAAGGAGATGCAGAGGCAGAAAAATCAATCGAAGAACTAATGAAGGCGATTGACGATTATATCCCCGAACCTACTCGAGATGTTGAAAAGCCATTCTTAATGCCAGTTGAGGATGTCTTCACAATTCAAGGGCGAGGAACAGTAGTTACTGGAAGAGTTGAAAGAGGCATTATGAAAGTCAATGAGGAGATCGAAATTGTTGGCTTAGGGGCTTCTAAAAAAACCGTTATAACAGGAATAGAAATGTTTAGAAAATCTCTTGATGAGGCAAGAGCAGGAGATAATGTAGGTCTTCTTCTTCGGGGCATTGAGAAAACAGACGTTCAGAGAGGTCAAGTCATCGCAAAACCGGGATCTGTAACTCCTCATACTGAATTTGAAGCGGAAATATATGTACTGACAAAAGAAGAAGGTGGAAGACATACGCCCTTTTTCACTGGATACAGGCCGCAGTTCTATATAAGAACAACAGATGTTACCGGTGAAGCAACTCTTCCTACGGGTGTTGAAATGGTCATGCCAGGTGATAACATCAAAATCACTGCCAAACTGATCTATCCTGTTGCAATGGAAGAAGGTTTGAAATTCGCTATCCGAGAAGGTGGACACACCGTAGGAGCAGGAGTAGTAACCAAAGTCCTAAAATAAAACTTTTCAGCACATTTAAATGCCTAAAGGAAGGATTCGCATCCGCTTAAAAGCCTATGATCACAGGTTGATTGACGACACTTGTCAGAAAATTGTCGATACGGCAATCAAGACAGGAGCTTCAGTCGTTGGTCCAGTCCCACTACCTACAAAAAGAGAAATTTATGTAGTTAACAAATCTCCTTTTACCGATAAAGATGCCAGAGAACACTTTGGGTTATTGATTCACAAAAGGCTTCTTGATATCGTAAATCCCACAAACCAGACAATTGATTCTCTAATGCATTTGGAACTCCCTGCAGGCGTCGAAGTCGAAGTAAAAATGTAAGGCTTTTCTTCTTGACCGTTGAACCTTCTTTATATATAATACATCTGATGGTATTTTTCCGTAACTGGAAAAAATTCATTGGTTAATCATATTTCGGATTGGAACCCGAGGAGAGGCCCCAATCTGGGGTCTTTTTTATTATGGTAGGTTTTATTTTAGGAGAAAAAAAGGATCAATTTCAACTCTACAACGATACGGGTGAGAGAATACCCGTTACTTTTGTAAAAACAACACCCTGTTATTTAATTGATATCAAAACAGAAGATAAACATGGTTATTCAAGTATCATCCTTGGGTTTAAGCAAACTAAAAATATTAAAAAATCTATCCAGGGAAAAATAACTAAAGCGGGGATAAAAACCCCGCTTCGTTTTTTAAAAGAATTCAGATTAGAGAAATATTCAGATAGCCTAAAAACATTTGAAGAAGAAGGCAAAAAGGGAATAGCTTTTGGAGAAACAAAATTATATGTTGGGCAGGAAATAAACCCGCCCCTTTTTTTCAAAAAGGGAGAGAAAGCAATAATTTCTGGAATCTCAAAGGGAAAAGGATTTCAGGGAGTAGTCAAAAGACATGGATTTTCAGGAGGACCAAGAACTCATGGTCAATCCGATAGAGAAAGAGCTCCAGGATCAATCGGTCAAACAACAACGCCTGGAAGAGTCTACAAAGGTAAAAGAATGGCCGGAAGAATGGGGGGAGAGAAGGTGACCGTCAAAAATTTAGAGATAGTCGAGGTAAAAGAAGACGGAATTATTGTTAAAGGATTGATCCCTGGAGCAAAAAAAGGATTATTAGAAATTGTTGCCTATAAATAATGAAAAAAACACTCACAAAAACAACCAGCAAAGCGATTTCTCTGACAATGCCTGTATACAATATTGAGGGAAAATTAGTCAGAAGAAAACCGCTGTCTAAGGAATTTTTTTCTGAGGACGGAAATAAAAAATTATTAACGCAGTATGTTCGAGTTTATTTGGCAGGTCAACGCAAAGGAACGGCCTCGACAAAAACCAGAGCAGAGGTCAAAGGATCTACACGCAAAATATATAGGCAGAAAGGTACAGGAAGAGCAAGGCACGGGGCAATAAGAGCTCCAATTTTTGTTGGGGGAGGAATAGTTGGAGGTCCAAAACCAACGGACTTTTCTCTTAAGATGAATAAAAAACAAAAAAAGAAAGCTTTTTTATATGCTTTATCGTTAATCCAAAAAAGTAATGGCATCCTAGAATTAGGCGGTGAGACCTCAAGTTTTAAGGCCAAGACAAAATATTTTGCCAATTTTCTAAAAAAACTGGATTTGTATGGGAAAAAAATACTTTTAGTCGTGCCGAAAGTTGAAAAGAATAACTTAACTTTAGCCTCGCGCAATATCTATAATCTTACTTTGAAAGAAGCAGGTTCTTTAAATACATACGATATTTTAAATACGGAGAAACTTATTTTTACAGATATAGCTTTAAAAGTTCTGGAAAAAAGATACCATGAATAAGGTTCTGGTCGAACCAGTTTTGACAGAAAAAGCGACAAAGTTGGCTGGAACAAGTGTTTACATGTTTAAAGTCGATAAGCATGTAAATAAATTTCAAATAAAAGAAGCTTTGGAGGCGCTTTTTCCGGTAAAAGTTGCAACTATACGGATTGTTAACAGAAAGGGTAAAACAAAAAGAAAAGGGCGAAAAATGATGCAAAAGCAGATTTCCGGCAAGAAATTGGCCTTTATCAAAGTCAAATCTGGCAAAATTGACATTTTCCCACAAACATAAAGATTTATGAAAAACAGAATAATATTAACAACGAGTGAACCAGAAAAGAGCTTAGTTACAATTCTAAAAAAACATTCTGGCAGAGACCAAACCGGTCAAGTATCTGTACGTCATCAAGGTAGAAGGCAAAAGAGATATTATAGACAGATAGACCTAAAGAGAGACAAAAAAGATATCGAGGCTAAGGTGGAAAAAATAGAATATGATCCAAACAGAAATGCCCATATCGCCTTGGTTTCTTATAAAGACGGTGAGAAAAGATATATTCTTCACCCTAAAGATTTAAAGATAGGCGACAAAATCGTTTCGGGAGAAAAAGCAGATATAAAAGTGGGTAATGCTCTACCTCTAAAAAATATTCCTATTGGTATAGAAGTCCACAATATAGAGCTATTTCCAGGGCAGGGAGGTAAATTCATAAGAGGAGCAGGAGGTTCAGCTATGGTTATTGCCAAAGAAGATCAGTATGTTCATCTGAAACTTCCTTCAGGAGAGATAAGAAAATTCCTGAAAAATTGTTATGCAACTATTGGCGCAGTTGGCAATGTTTCGCATAAAGAGGAAGAATTAGGAAAAGCAGGAAGAAAAATTTTGATGGGAATAAGACCAACAGTTAGGGGGACCGCCCAAAACCCACGAAGTCACCCTCACGGTGGAGGAGAAGGAAAGGTTGGAGAAGGAATGCATCCCAAGACTCCCTGGGGAAAACACGCAAAGGGCAAGAGGACAAGGAAAAAAATTAAGTGGAGTAGCGCATTAATTGTTAAAAGAAGACGATAATTATGGAAGCAAAAGCCTATATAAAAAACATTAAAATTTCGCCAAAAAAATTGCGATTCTTAGTTACAGATATTAAGAAATATAAACCAACAGACGCGCTGGATTATCTACTTTATACTCCTAAAAAGGGTGCAAGATTATTTTACAAAGCGATTAAATCTGCTGTTTCAAATGCAAAAACAAAACTAAATATAAGTGAAGATTTATTACAGTTTAAAGCACTAGTCATTGAAGAGGGACAAAAACTTAAGAGATATCAAGCCGGAGGCAGAGGAGTGGTAAAACCGTATGTTAGAAGATATTCGCATATAAAGATAGTATTAACGGCACAAAATAAGGGAGAGCTAAAAACTAAGAACGAAAAACAACAACTTATAACTAAAAAGAAAGAAGCAAAACCAATTAAAAATTTAAAAAAACATGGGGCAAAAAGTAAATCCTAAGGGTTTAAGATTAGGGATTTTATACAATTGGAATTCACGTTGGTTTTTTTCAAATAAAAAACAATTCAAGAGAACCCTTCTCGCTGATATTCAGATAAGAAAAAACTTGATGGATAAATTTAGATTTGCTTCAGTAACTCAGGTAGACATAGAAAGAGCCATCAACAAGATAACCGTGATTATATATTCAGTCAAACCGGGGATGATCATTGGCCGGGGCGGCAAGGGTTTAGAGGAAGTCAAAAAATCCATCGCTGGGCAGATACAGGATAAAAAAAATAAAGAAGTGAAAATTGATTTGCGAATAGAACCTGTAAAAAAACCATACCAGAATGCCTATTTTGTTGCTCAAGCTATAGCGGAAAAATTGCTGCGAAATTTTCCTCATCGCGCGGTAGTACATAACTCAATGGGAAGAGTTATCGAGGCGGGAGCAAGAGGAGTAAAGGTGCAGTTGGGTGGTAGAATTGGAGGGGCGGAAATTTCAAGGCGTGAAAAATATTTCCAAGGAACAATTCCCACCTCCACAATAAGAGAAGATGTAGATTTCGCTGTCTATCCGGCTCTAACAAAATCAGGATACGTAGGAGTTAAAGTCTGGATATGTAAATAATATGTTAGCACCAAAAAGACAAAAATACAGAAAACAATTTAGAGGCAGTTGGCGAAAGATTGCAATCAAAGGAGAAAGTCTAAATTTTGGAAATATGGGATTGAAGTCCATTGAACCTGGCTGGATTAAAGATAGAGAGATTGAAGCCTCAAGAGTAATTTTAGCCAGAGCCACCAGAAAAAATGGAAAATATTGGATACGTATATTTCCAGATAAACCATTTACTAAGAAACCACCCGAGGTCACGATGGGATCAGGCAAAGGCGAAGTATCGCATTTTGTTGTATCCGTTACCCCTGGTCGAGTTCTTTTTGAGATAGATGGACTGGATAAAAAAACAGCCAAAGACGTACTAAGAGTTGTGGCATCAAAATTAACAGTTAAAACTAAGTTTGCGGAAAAACAAACATGAAAAAAAACATAAAGAAACTTAAAGAAAAAACAATAAAAGAACTCGAAACAGAAGCCCAGAAACTTGAAAAGGAAATTACAAAGCAAAAACTGGAGTGGAAAATTAGCCAGCCTAAGGACACAAATGCTTTGTATAAAAAAAGAAAAAATTTAGCTGCTGTTTTGACGATATTAACGGCTAAAAAGGAATTAGAAAAATTTAAACCCCGTCCGACGGGGTAAACCTATGTCTAAAATTTTTATCGGAACAGTAACTTCAGTAAAAACAAAGAATACAGTAACTATTCTTGTGGAGAGAAAATTGCGTCATCCAGTATATAAAAAAGTAATTCGAAGACATAAAAAATACAAAGTTCACTTTACAGATATTGATTTAAAAGAGGGAGATTTAGTTGAGATAAAAGAAACACGACCAATATCAAAAGACAAGCACTTTGTAATAGTTAAAAAAATAAAATAATTTTATGTTACAACTGAGGTCAATATTAACTGTCGCCGATAATACTGGAGCCAAGAAGGTTATGTTGATTGGAATGCCTAAAAAAGGAAATAGAAGATTTGCCTATCTTGGTGAAATTATTACTGCGACTATTAAAGAGGCAATACCTTACGGGCAGGTTAAAAAAGGAGAAGTTGTTCCAGCAGTCATCGTCAGAACACGCAAAGAAACAAGGCGAAAAGACGGAAGCTACATTCGATTTGATGATAATGCCTGTGTAATCCTTTTGACCAAGGATGTAAAAGATCCTCGGGGGACAAGAATATTTGGTCCAATTGCAAAAGAGATTAAAGATAGGGGATACAACAAAATTGCAAGTTTAGCCGAGGAAATCTATTAGTTACTTATATTGAGCGAAGTCGAACTATGAAAATAAAAAAGGCAGACAAAGTCAAAATTATTGCAGGCAAAGATAAAGGCAGAGAAGGAAAGGTGGAAAGAGTTTACCAAAAACAAAATAAACTTTTAATCGAAGGTATAAACTTATATAAAAAACATATAAAGAAAAGCGATAAAGTCCCGCAGGGAGGAGTAGTAGAAGTACCTCGTCCCCTTGAGGCATCCAAAGTAATACTGATCTGTCCCAAATGCGGGAAAACAACAAGACTTGGATACGAGGTAAAAAAAGGTAAAAAAATTAGAATTTGTAAAAAATGCAAAAGCCAAATATGACAACTTTTAAAGATTATTACAATCAAGAAATTAAAAAAAAACTTAAAGAAGAATTAAGTCTGAAGAACCATATGGCTGTTCCAAATGTGAAGAAAATAGTAATAAATGTCGGAGCAGGTGAGGCAGCAACAAACAAAGGAGTTCTTGAGAAAATTCAGGAGCAGCTGAGCTGGATTAGCGGACAAAAAGCTATTGTTACCAAAGCCAGAAAGTCGGTTTCTGCTTTTAAAATCAGAAAAGGGCTGCCAATAGGTGTAAAAGTTACACTGCGAGGAGCTAAAATGTATTTTTTTTTAGAAAAATTAATTAAAATAGTGATTCCTAGAATTAGGGATTTTAGGGGGGTTGGGGAAAATAGTATTGACCAGCATGGGAGTTTAAACCTTGGTTTTACTGAACAAACAATTTTTCCCGAAATTGATTTCGATAAAATTGATAAAGTAAGAGGTCTTCAGGTAACAATTGTTACAGACGCAGGAACAAAGGAAAAGGGAAGAAAATTATTCGAAACCTTAGGAATTCCGTTTAAAAAATAAATATGGCAAAAACATCAGATGAAGTCAAATTTAGAAAAAAACAAAAATATACTATTAGAATCCGAAACCGTTGTGCTATATGTGGTAGATCAAGAGGATACATGCGCAGATTTGGCCTATGCCGTATCTGTTTTAGAAACAAAGCTTTGATGGGTGAAATACCCGGAGTTAAAAAAATTTCATGGTAACTTATGAGCAGATCACTTAAAAAAGGACCTTATACTGACAATAAATTATTGGAAAAAATTAATAAGCAAAAAGATACCGGAGACAGAAGCCCGATTAAAACCTGGGCCAGAGATTCGCAAATTGCGCCGGAGTTTGTAGGTCACAGAATAGCTATTCACAATGGCAGAAAATTCATTGAAATTTTAATTTCAGAGACAATGGTCGGTCACCGTCTTGGAGAGCTTGCTCCAACAAGAACATTCAGAAGTCATGGAAAGGTTACCAAAAAAATAATTTCAGCAACCTAAGCTTATGGTAAGCAATTCATATATAGATCTTATTATCAGCATAAAAAACGGCTATTTAGCCAGGAAAGAGACTATAGAAGTTCCTTACTCTGCCTTTAAAGTAGAGATTCTAAAGAAACTTCTCTCTTTAAAATATATTGCAAATTATAAAATCAAAAAAAACTCTCATCAGAATTTGATTATTGATTTGTTGTATGAAAACGGAGTAACGGCAGTAGAGGATGTCAAAGTTTATTCGACCCCCGGAAGACGATGGTATGCCTCAAAAAAAGAACTAAAATCCATTTTACGAGGAAGAACGGCAATAATTTTATCTACCTCTAAGGGAGTACTTTCTGGAAAAGAAGCAGAGAAACAAAGTATTGGAGGAGAGTTATTATTTGAGATTTGGTAGTTATTAAAAACAATTACATGTCTAAAATAGGAGAGAAACAAATTGATTTGCCAGAAGGGATTAAGGTTGAGATAAAAGATCGTTATGTCCACATATCAGGAAAGGAAGGAGAATTAAAGCATCAATTACCGATTAACCTTGAAGTGGAACTTAGTCAAAAAAAACTTATTGTTAAAAGAAAAAAAGAAGACAAAAAGACTAAATCACTGCATGGTTTATATCGTAGTCTTATCGCAAATGCAATTTCTGGAGTGGAAAACCCATGGCAAAAAACTCTTGAGGTTGTTGGAACAGGTTTCACAGTTAAATTAAAAGGTGAAGATCTTGAGTTTAAGCTAGGTTATTCACACCCCATTTTGTTTAGGAGAATTCCCGGAATAAAATTTCAATTAAAAGATAATAATAAAGTTTTGATAACAGGAAGCGATAAACAGTTAGTTGGACAGATTGCTTATCAGATTAAATCTATAAAACAACCCGATGCATATAAAGGCAAGGGCATTAAATATGAGGGAGAAAAGGTAAGAATTAAGCCGGGAAAAAAGGCTAAAACAGCCCAAACAACCACAACACAGTAATTATGAAAAATCTTAAAGTATTTGGAACAAGCGAGCATCCAAGAATATGCGTATTTCGCTCAAATCGTTATTTTTATGCCCAAGCGATTGATGACCAGAAGCGCAGAACCTTAGTTTCTTTTTCAAGTAAAAGCCTTAAGAAAGAAATTACAAAGTCAAAATTGACAAAAACAGAAGAAGCAAAGAAAATAGGAATAGAATTTGCTAAAAAATTACTAAAGAAGGGAATAAAAAAAGGAATGTTAGACAGAAGAAATTATTTATATTTGGGTCGAGTTAGATCCTTCACAGAAGGACTGCGAGGGGAGGGAATAAAAATTTAAATCATATGGCAGAAGAAATTACAGAATCAAAACTGGAGGAAAGGATAATTTTAATTAGGAGAGTGTCAAAAAAAACTACCGGCGGAAATTATATTACCTTTTCAGCCTTAGTCGTTGTGGGCGACGGTAAGGGAAAAGTTGGCATAGGTCTGGGCAGATCCTTAGAGATCCCGCCAGCGATTAAAAAGGCAATATTATACGCAAAAAAACATATGGTTAAGATACCTCTTTACCGATCAACTATTCCTCATGAAGTTAAGATAAAATATAAAGCTGCAAAGGTATTATTAAAACCAGCACCTGAAGGAACAGGCTTAAAGGTTGGAAGCGTTACTAGGCCAATTCTGGAATTAGCCGGTATAAAAGATGCTTCTGGCAAGATACTTCGGTCGAGAAACCAAATAGTAAATACTTATGCAGTGTTAAACGCATTAAAAAAATTAAAAACCAGAAATAAACAATGATATTAAGCGAATTACCTAAAATTGTAGATAAAAAAGCAAAAAGATTGGGCAGGGGATTAGGTGGTGGTAAGGGATCAAAATCGGGCAGAGGAACAACAAGACATCAGAAGGCACGAACGGATATTCCTTTACATTTTGAGGGCGGACAAGCGAAGCTAGTCAAGAAATATCCTTTACTTCGCGGAAAAGGAAAAAATAAATCTATAAAAACAAAGCCTTTTATAATCGATTTTGAGATTCTTAATAAATTCAAAGACGGAGATGTAGTAGACTTAATCAAGCTTTCAGAAAAAGGATTTTTCAAGAATAAACATAAGGCTCAAAGAGTTAAAGTATTAGCCAATGGAAAATTAGAAAAAAAATTAACAATTAAACTACCAGTCTCTAAAGCGGCAAAAGCGATAATAGAAAAGGCAGGAGGCAAAGTTGAAGATTAATGAAAGATATCATTGAGAAACTACGATTGTTGTTTAAGGACCCGGAATTAAAGAGAAAAACACTATTTACTCTTTTTATAATTCTTATTTTCAGAATTTTTGCCTTTTTACCTGTTCCCACAATTGACTTTGCAAAACTGCGAGTTCTTTTTTCTCAAAATCAGTTCTTATCACTTTTAGATATTTTTTCTGGTGGTACGTTAGTTAACTTTTCTGTGATGGCATTGGGCTTAAATCCGTATATAAACGCATCAATAATTTTTCAGCTTTTAACGATCGTCGTACCTAAATTTGAAAAGTTGGCTAAAGAAGGAGAGTATGGAAGAACAAAGATAAATCAATATACACGTTTACTGACGCTGCCCTTAACAATTGTTCAGGCTGTGGGGATTTATTTTCTTCTTAAAAACCAAAATATTATTGGATTGTTGAGCCCGTTGGAATTTTTTTCATTTATTTTCACTCTGGTTGCAGGAACATTTATTTTAATTTGGCTTGGAGAATTGATATCGGAATTTGGCTTGGGAAATGGCATATCGCTTCTTATTTTTGTTGGAATAGTGGGAAGATTGCCTGTTTTGCTAGGTCAGTTATTTGGAGTTATCAATCAAGAAATGATTTTTAATACAATTGTCTTCTTGGTTCTTTCAGTCTTCGTTATAGCCTCAGTGGTATTTATCAATGAAGCAATCAGAAAAATTCCAGTATATTATGCAAAAAGAATCAGGGGAAATAGAATGTATCAGGCTGCAACAAACTACCTTCCTTTAAAATTAAATCAAGCAGGTGTGATTCCTATAATCTTTGCAGTTTCGTTTGTTTTATTTCCTCAGCTGATTGGAAATTTCCTTCTACAATCGGGAAATAAAGTGCTTGCCCAATTTTCCTCATTTTTAGTAAGATTTTTTGATCCTCAGGGATTTTTTTACAATTTCTTTTACTTCATCTTGGTTATAGGATTTACGTATTTTTATACCTTAGTTGTATTTAATCCTCAAAAAATATCTGAGGAAGTTCAGAAAAATGGTGGATTTATGCCCGGGATCCGCCCTGGACTGGCGACTAAACAATATTTGGAAAAAATTCTTTATCGTATAACAAGCGTAGGAGCGATTTTTCTAGGAGTAATTGCAATTTTACCAGCTGTAGTTTCTCGAATAACAGGATTAGCAAACTTAGTGATTGGAGGAACAGGGATCTTAATCGTCGTTTCGGTTATACTTGAAACATTTAAACTGATTGAAGCTCAACTCATAATGAAAAGTTATGACAGATTCACAAGTTAATTCTTAAAATATGGCAAGAAAAGGATCAAGAGTCTTAGTAGGCTTGGTTTGCGAAGAATGCGGTAAGCAAAATTATATAACCGAAAAAAACAAAGTTAATACAACCGAACCTCTAAAGCTGAAAAAATACTGTAGTCGATGTAAGAAGCAAACAATTCATAAAGAAAATAAAAAATTAGGCTAAATATATGAAACTTGTTTTAACAGGGATACAAGGATCAGGAAAATCCACTCAAGGCAATCTTCTTTCTAAACAATTCAGGATCCCGTATTTGTCCACAGGACACATATTCAGACAGCTAGCAAAAGGGAGAACAAAATTAGGACGATATATAAAAGCATTAATGAATGCTGGGCTTCTGATTCCTGACGAGAAAACTATAGAGATTGTAAATTCATATATATCTCGGCCAGAATACAAAAAGGGATACATATTAGATGGGTTTCCAAGGACCTTAAAACAAGCAGAGGAATTTAAAAATAATATAGATAAAGTTATTTATCTTGATATACCAGATAAAGAAGCACTTTGGCGTATATCACAAAGAAATAATGAAGTCAGAGACGATGAAACATTAGAAGCGCTGAGAAAAAGAATTGATCTGTTTCATAAAGTTACAAAACCAGTAATAAGCTATTATCAAGAACAAGGAAAACTGATTAGTGTAGATGGGACAAAGAGCATAGAAGAAATTAATCATGATATCTTAAAGAGTCTAGGTAAACAATTGGTTAAAGATCAGCTGCAGGAATGGAAAAAGCAGGAAAAATCTATTATTGCTGTAGTTGGTCTTGCTGGATCTGGAAAAACCGAGGCGGCAAATTTTTTTGCCAAGGAAAAAAAACTTTCTGTAATTTCATTTGGCAAGATAGTTATTGACTACATCGATAAAAATAAACTTCCTCATACAGAAGAAGTTCATAAACGAGTTAGAGAAGATTTGAGAAAAAAGTATGGCAGAGGAGCATTTGCTGTTTTGAATATCGATAAGATTAAAAATGCCCTGAAAAATCATTCAATTATTGTTCTTGATGGAATGAGGTCGTGGGAAGAATACCTTTTTCTTAAAAAGGAATTATCGGATGTGAGGATTTATATACTTTGTCTATACGCCGATAAGGATAAACGATATAAAAGATTAAAAAGTAGAGTTGATCATAAAAAACCATATGGTGAAGAACGCGATTTAAACGAAATAATAGGTTTAAATATGGGCCCAACTTTAGCCTTTGCTGATTTTTTGGTCAAGAACAATTTCGAAGTAGAGGATCTTCGTGATAAATTAGAGCAAGTATACCGAACTGTCTACTTTTCATGATTAAGCTTAAGACAAGAAGAGAGATGGAGATTATGGCAGAGTCGGGGAGAAGATTAAAAAAAGTTGTAACTAGCCTTCTTCCTAAGATTAAGGTTGGAAAGACTACAAATGAGATTGATAAAGAGGCAGAAAAACTAATTAGAGACCTTGGTGGAGAACCCTCATTCCAGAGAGTAAAAAATTATAATTGGAGCACGTGTTTACCTATTAATGAACAAATTGTTCACACTCCTCCTGCAGGTAGAGTCTTAAAAGAAGGAGATGTTTTAACACTGGATATAGGTTTCTACCACAGAGGATTTCATACTGATTATGCAACCACTTTTATTGTTGGAAGAAAGCAAGATGAGGAAACTTTGAGATTTTTAGAGATAGGCAGAGAGGCTCTAAATAAGGCACTAAAAAAAGTAAAAGCAGGTAGATATTTGGGAGAAATATCCCAAACAATTGAAGAGAATATTGTTAAAAATAACTTTAAAGTTATACCTGAATTAACAGGTCATGGGATAGGTAGACAGCTACACGAAGATCCATACGTTCCTGGTTTTTTAGATGCACCTGTAGAAAAAACTTATACAATGAAACCTGGACTAGTGATCGCTGTTGAGGTAATTTATGCAAAGGGAGGAAACAAAATAAAATTTGAAAAGGGCAGCGATTGGTCTATTGTCACAGCAGACGGCAGTTTATCTGCTTGCTTCGAGCACACGATAGCAATTATAGATAAAAGGGCTTTAATTTTGACCTAATTTTGTGATAAAATATACAGTTCATGAAGGAAAATGTAATAGTTGTTGAGGGAGAAGTTATTGAAAATCTGCCCAATACCCTTTTTCGTGTTAAACTAGCCGATTCAGAAAAGGTAATCTTGTGTTATTTATCGGGTAAGATGAGGAAGCATTATATTAAGATACTTCCAAGGGATAAGGTTAGGGTAGAAATGACTCCCTATGATCTGAACAGAGGACGTATCATTTACAGGATATAAATATGAGAGTTCGTTCATCAATCAAAAAAATTTGTACCAAGTGTCAAATAGTAAAAAGAAAAGGAATACTTTACGTTATTTGTTCTAATCCAAAACATAAACAAAGACAGGGCTGATATGAGAATATTAGGTTTAAATTTGCCAGACGAGAAGAAAATAGATTATGCTTTAACTCTTTTTTACGGGATCGGTTGGAAAACAGCTGAGAAAATTCTTTCAGAAACAGGTATTAATAAACAAAAAAGAGTCAATCAACTGAATGAAGAAGAGATAAAGAAAATAATTACTCTAATTGAGAAAAATTACAAGATTGAGGGAGATTTACGCGAAGTTGTTTCGGAGAGTATCAAAAGGTTAAAAGAAATAGGATCATACAGAGGGGCAAGGCATGTAAAAGGACTACCAGTTAGAGGACAGCGTACAAGATCAAATGCTAGAACCAAAAGAGGAAAAAGAAAAACAGTTGGAGCATTAAAGAAAGAAACGTGGGCAAAATTAGATCAAACACAACCAAAAGCTAAGGAGACACAATCATGAAAAAGAAAAAAACAGAAAAGTTAGTTGAGAAAGGAAGAATATATATTGTTGCTACCTTTAATAACACGATAATTACAATTACAGATGATTCTGGAAACCCTGTAGTTATGGGTTCCTGCGGGATGTACGGGTTTTCAGGTACGCGCAAATCTACCCCTTATGCAGCCACAATCACAACCGAAGCGACTCTTAAAAAAATGATAAATGAACACAAAATGAGGGAAGCAACAATATATGTCAGAGGAATAGGCCCAGGTAGAGAGGCTGCGTTGCGTGTAATCAAAGGATCAAATATGGAAATTAGTAAAATTATAGACGTAACACCTGTGCCTCACAACGGTGTTAGACCTCCTAAAATTAGACGAGTTTAAAATTATGCGTATTACAGGCCCAAAAAATAAAATAGCCAGAAGAGAAGGATTGGATTTGGGATTAAAAACGGTCGGAAGTAAAAGTCACGCATCACTGCTTCGCAAATTAAATATACTTCCCGGAGAGCACGGTACGAGAGGAAGAAGAAAACAATCAGAAAGAGGAAAGCAATTAAGGGAGAAACAAAAATTAAGATTTTTATTCGGAATAACTGAATCGCAATTAAAAAAATATTTCAATCAAGCAAAGAAAATTAAAGGAAACACAAGTCTCTTATTGAGTAGATCGCTTGAAAAACGACTGGATAACATAGTCTATAGACTGGGTTTTGTCCCAACCAGAGCAAGCGCCAGACAATTAGTTAGTCACAGACACATTAAAATAGACGATAAGATAGTAAATATACCCTCTTATCAAGTATCAGCTGGAAAAAGGATTACCCTTGCCAATGAAAAAACTCTGAAGATACCTGCAGTAGAATCGAGTCTTTCCAATAAAGATATTATATTGCCTAAATGGTTACAAAGAAAGGCCCATACAGGAATACTCATATCTGATCCAAGCAGTGATGAAATAGAAAAACAGGTAAATTTGAGATTAGTTATTGAGTTCTATTCTCGGTAATTTATTATATAATATTAGTTTGATATGATTTCTCCAAATTTTTATACAAAGAAAGTTGAACTAACAAACTCATACGGAAAATTTATTTTAGAACCTTTACCATTAAGTTTTGGTAACAGTCTTGGTAATGCTCTACGCAGAACTTTGCTCTCATCTCTTGCAGGATCTGCTATTACACAGGTTAAAATCGGAGGAGTTCCTCATTTATTTAGCACCTTAAAAGGAGTAAAAGAGTCAACTCTTGAGATAGTTCTAAATATTCAACAGCTAAAATTTCAAACATCAAGAGAAGGAAGTTTTAAAATGAGTCTTGATGTAAAAGGGGCAAAAAAAATCTATGGTAAAGATCTTAAAGGAGAAGCCAAAGTTGTCAATGCAGATCATTATATTGGTCAGATAACTGATTCAAAAGCAAAGCTAGCAATAGATGCCATAGTCGAGACAGGGGTGGGTTCGAAAGTTCGGGATGAAATTGAAAAGAAAGAATCCGGATACATCACAGTTGATGCCTTTTTCTCACCAGTTGAGAAAGTTAATTTTAAAGTAGAGGAAGCTCGTGTTGGAAGAAAAACCAACTTTGACAGATTGATACTTGAGATCTGGACAGACGAATCGGTAAATCCAGAAGAAGCTTTGAAAAATGCTGCAACAATTCTCACAAATCATTTCGCGCATATTCTATCCGGAAAAGATAATCTTCAAACTAAAGCTGAGGAAGAAAAAAAAGAACAAGGTGAGCGTGAAATTGATCCAAAATTAAAAGATATCATTATTGATGAATTAAATCTCCCCTCAAGAGTTATAAATGCATTGCTTCGAGAAAATATAGAAACGATAGCTGATCTGATTAAAGTTGGTAAAGAAAAGCTCATCAGCGTAAAAGGATTGGGTAAAAAATCCTATCTACTTATAGAGGAAGAATTAAAAAAAATGGGCATCGATATAAACTCCTAAAATGAGACGTAGTAACAAAGTTTTGATGAGAAAACTTTTAACAAATTTTATCTTGAAAGGCAAAATAACAACATCTGAAAAAAAAGCTAAAGCATTAAAAAGCCAAATAGACATATTGCTAACTCAAGCAAAGAAAGATACCCAAGCTGGTAAGAGCATTGTTAAAAAGATGCTAGGTAGCACTAATTTAACAGACGTCTTAATAAAACAAATATCTCCTATTTTTAATCAAAGGAAAAGCGGTTTTGTTAAATATATAAAATTAACTCAACGAGAATCGGATGGGAGTAGATTTGGAAGAATTGAATGGGTTGAACCTGTAGTCTTAGAAAAAAAGGAGATAAAAACAGTTAAACCCAGTAAAAAATAATATGATATCACTGACTAAATCTACAAAACCGATCAAAGAAAAAGATATTAAAAGAGAGTGGCATGTTATCGATGTAAGCAAAAAACCGTTGGGAAGAGTTGTTACTGCAATAGCAACAATAATTGCCGGAAAACACAAGACAAACTACGTGTCAAATCTCGATCTAGGAGACTACGTTGTTGTTGTTAATGCATCGAAAATACAAATATCGGGCAAGAAAAAAAACACCAAGACATATAGTAGTTATTCAGGTTATCCCGGAGGGCTCAAAATAAGAACTTTTTCTTATTTATCAACTCATAAACCAGAGGAAATTGTAAGACACGCAGTATCTGGAATGTTGCCAAAGAATAAATTAAGAGAAAAAAGACTCTCTAGATTATTTGTTTTTCGGGATGAAAATCATCCATATGGCAAGAAAACAGGTAAGTAAACAGTATTTTGAGGCTGTTGGTAAAAGAAAATCAGCTATAGCCAGGGTTAGGCTATATCCTTTAAAGAAGAATGAAACAGGAGAAATCATGGTTAATAAAAAACCAATAGGTCAAACTTTCTCTTCTTCTGCTTATAAGGAGGAGTATTTAGAACCTTTAAGACTTGTAAAAGCCCAGGACAAATTTGGTATTTCGGTTATTGTTAAAGGTGGCGGTAAACAAGGACAGCTGGACGCGATAGTTCATGGTTTAGCCAGGGCTCTTGAGAAGGCGGATAAATCAGTAAGACTGATCTTAAAAAAAGAAGGTTTATTTACTAGAGACGCAAGGGTAAAAGAAAGAAGGAAGGTTGGAACGGGTGGAAAAGCCAGAAGGCAGAAGCAATCACCAAAAAGATAACTTACCTTTATAATATACATAATGGTAGATCTTTCATTTATTATTGTTTCCTACAACACTAAAGAAAATACCAAGAAATGCTTACTCTCAATCCTTGAAGCAGTATCGAAGAGTAAAAAAAAATCTTTTGAAATTATTACGATTGATAATGCCTCTTATGATGGATCTTTAGATATGTTGGCAGAGGTAAAAAAGAAAATTAATTCTTTAGGAATTAGATTTAAGATCATTGAAAATTCAGAAAATTTAGGTTTTTCTAAGGCTACAAATCAGGGAGCGAGGAATTCAGAGGGGAGATATATTGTTTTTGTAAATTCTGACGTATTAACTCAGGACGTAAATTTTGAGGATTTGATTTTTTATCTAGATAGCCATAACGATATTGCAGTTTTGACTGTGCGAGCAAATCTTATAAATGGAGAATTGGACGCCGCATGCCATCGAGGATTTCCTACCTTATGGAGATCATTTTGTTATTTATTTAAATTTGAAAAAATTTTTGGAAAAATTCCTTTATTAAATAGATTTTTTGGTGGTTATCACCTTACCTGGAAGGATTTATCAAAAACCCACGATATTGATTCTCCAAGTGGCGCCTTTTACATGGTTAAAAAAGACGTTTTTGATTCTTTGGGTGGATTTGATGAGCGCTTTTTTATGTATGGTGAAGATCTTGATCTATCATTGCGAATTAAGCAGTCGGGAAGAAGAATAGTCTATTATCCACAATTCAATATAACCCATCTTAAATATCAAAGTGGCATAAAAAGTAGTAGTAACAAAGAAAGAAGAGTTACTAAAAAGTACTTTTATGAGTCAATGAGAATTTTTTACGATAAACACTATGCATCCAGATACCCTAGTTTTATAAACAAGCTTGTATATAGGACAATACAAAGAAAGATAAACACTTATGAAAAGAATTGGCGTTGATGCTCGCTTGTATTTTCAGACTGGAGTAGGGGTTTATCTTCGCAATCTTCTTTATTTTCTTCAAAAAATTTCTCCAGATGAATTTGTGTTCTACGTATACGTTATGAATAATGAAGCTCCAAGAATAAAATTTGGAAATAAAAATTTCATTAAAAAGGAGGTTCCATATCGCTGGCATACGCTTGGTGAACAGAGCGGGTTTGCTAATGCGCTGTATAAAGAAAAACTCGATCTTATTCATTTCACCTATTTTAGCTATCCTGTTATTTATAAAAGACCATTCCTGGCTACAGTTCATGATTTAACTCCTGTTCTTTTTAAGACGGGCCGAGCCTCAACCAAAAATCCACTGCTTTTTGGGCTTAAGCACTCAATTTTCAAAAATATTGTTCTGGCAAATCAGATAAAAAATGCCAAAGCAATTATTACGCCGACAGAAACTGTCAGGGAACAATTAGTCAAACTTTATGGCCAAATCTATAAAAATAAAATTTTTTCTATTTACGAAGGGATAAATTTCGAACTTTTAAAAGCAAAAAAGAATAATTCCCTTAAAGAAACGTTTAATAATAATTTTTTTATTTATGTTGGCAATTTCTACCCCCATAAAAATGTCGAGAGACTGATTCAGGCATATCTGGAGGTTAATACAGATAAAAAATTAATTCTGATTGGACCCAATGATTATTTTAAACAACGACTTGTTCAAATGTTTAAACATTTGAACAAAGATAGGAGAATTATATTTTTTTCAAATCCTTCAAAAGAAGATTTTGTATTTTTCTACAGACATGCCTTGGCTCTTATTCATCCATCGTTGTCTGAAGGATTTGGTTTGCCACTTGTTGAGGCAATTTATTTTAACCTGCCCATAATAGCTTCTGATATCGATGTTTTTCAGGAGATTTTAGGAGATAAATATCTCCAATTTAATCCCTATGATATCAGTGATATTAAAAATAAGATTGAATTATTTTTGAATGAGGGATCAAAGTTCGATTATAGAGATTTAATAAACAGATATTCTTTTGAGCAAATGTCGAGAGAAACACTAGAAATTTATAAAAAATGTTTATAATCAAAGTATGAAAGATAAGACCGGCAAGGCCTTAACCTTATTCGAAATTGTTCAGAGGGTCATAAATAGAATCTGGAATGTAATTCTGGAAACCGAAGTTTTCATTCTGCATTTGGCTGGCTATATACCTATTCATTGGGTCAGAAGAATGATTTATAGAATGGCGGGAATGAAAATTGGTTGTGGGTCGGTGATTCATATGGGAGCCAGATTCTATGATCCAAGAAATGTAGTCATAGGCGAAGATACAATAATTGGAGAAAAAGCAGTCCTTGATGGAAGAGCAGCCTTAAAAATCGGAGATCATGTCGACTTGGCAAGCGAAGTAATGATTTACAACTCCAAACACGACATTGAGGATAGATATTTTACAGCCGTTGATTCGCCAGTAACAATTGAGGACTATGTTTTTGTGGGACCAAGGGCATTAATTATGTCTGGGGTCAAGATAGGCAAGGGAGCGGTAGTTGCTGCTTCGGCAGTTGTGACTAAAGATGTTCCACCCTTCGCTATAGTTGCCGGAGTTCCTGCAAAAGTCATAGGTGAGAGAAGATTGAAAGATCTAAACTACACCCTCGGAAGACCAAGACTTTTCAGGTAGTTAGTCGGAGGTGCCGACGAGGTAGACGGCCTGCCAGGGACGAAAATTCGAATAAAATTCCTTTTCAAAACTAACTTCACCATTCTTTGATACTTTATAATGAAAACTTGCTTTGGCCCCCCAGGCTGGAAAATCAACTTGCTTGACAGTTCCTTTTTTCAAAGTTGGATCGTCCTGTCTGATTTCTGGAAGAGGCGGGACTATATCCCAAACCCGAGCATTTGATATTTCTATATTTCTGCCATCCCTTTTTCCATAAAATTTAAATCGTAATATACTGTTAGCTTGATCTATTTCAGTTTGAATTAAAATGGCTGCAGAAGTGTCGTTTTTGAATCTAAAATCAACAGAAGGTGAAAAAACCGTAGCATCAAAACCAGGTTTAGAGTCATTTTCATAGTAACCAACTCTGTAGGAGTGGGCAGTGCGGGCTGCTATAGGAAGCCCAGAATTTAAAGCAGCACGGAAAAGAGTTGTTGATACTTGACAAACCCCACCGCCATCATCTAAAACTGTTTTTCCACTTTTAATTATGTAAGCTGGTTTGTAGCCTGTTAATCCAGATATTTCACCAACTGATTCGTTGAATGAAAATTCCTTACCCTCTGGTACAAGGACTCCATTAATTCTCGAAGCAGCCAGTATCAAATTATGAATTCTCTCCGGGATTGACCCGCTGTAGTTGGATTGACCTTCTCCAATGAGTTCTTCAATGCCAAACTGATTGGACTTGGCAAGGGTGATCTCTGGTTTAATAATCTTATCTTGTAGTTTTATGACCTTATTCTTTGGCTTTTCTTTTAAACTTAGAATTGCTTTCTCAATATCTGAGCTAAGCCTTTCCGACTCTATTTTTATGCCATTTTCTTCCTTTCTAAAATTAACAACTCGATTGTTCTCAAATTTAAAAAGAGCATCTCTGGCCGATTTATTATATTTTGACTGTACAAAACTCACAAATTCTATAATCTCATCCTGATCATAGATAATTGATGTTTGGAAGTCGTAGCGCGAAATATTAAAAAGAGTATCTATTTTTTGCTGAATTCTTGAAGGAAAATAAGATACTCTACCTACAAAATATGCTCTGTCTACAATATCTCTAATATTCAAACGGATGTTCAGTTTTTGCGCAGAAAAGGTTGCGATTGGCTCATCCTTGTAAACTACAGAAATAGAATTTTTTTTAAGACTTTGATTTTGTTTTGAAAATAAACTAACTGCTTCCGCTTTAGATTTTTTGCCCACATTTTGATTATCAATATAAACATTTGGATAAATTTTTCCCGAGAGCTTCTTAGCTTGCAAGACAACGTGATTTACAGTTACAATAGTTAGTATAAGTAGTCCTATAAAAACAATGGCAATTCCTTTAATAAACGAACCTCTAAGGGTACGTTCTTTTGATATCATAAATCTATGGATGATGATAAAATAAATACCGATCAAAATCAATCAAAAACCATTTTTGAAACTGTTCCAGAAGAGGAAACGCCTACACAAGCTCCAGAAGCACTCCAGCCAGAAGAGCAGCTTCAACCGGAAGAGGTAGCGCCAGAACTGGTTATGCCAGAAGAAATCAGCACTTCACAACCTCCTACTGAAGGACCACCCCCGGAACCTCCTATGATTTCTGAAGGCGGAAAAAGCAGATACTTTATTATAGGAGGAGCAGTAATTCTTTTTCTAATAATCTTTATTCTAATTTTCAGATTTTTTTTCGCAGGAAAATCGCAAAAAAAAGAAATAAAATTGTCCTATTGGGGTTTATGGGAGGAAAAAGAAATTCTGCAGCCTATAATTGATGAATATCAAGCGCAAAATAAAGGGGTAAAAATAGATTATCAAAAAATGACCCCCCAAGATTATAGAGAAAAACTTATTGCAAGAAGCAAAAATAAAGAGGGCCCTGATATTTTCCGTTTTCATAATACATGGATACCAGAGCTTAAAGAAGTAATATCTCCCTTGCCAGAATCCATAATTTCCAACGAAGAATTCGAAAAAACTTTTTATTCCGTCTATAAAAATGATTTGAAAGTCGAGAATAATTATTATGGATTGCCATTAATGATAGACGGGTTAGTCTTAGTCTATAACCAAACTTTATTTAAACAAGCAGGTATCAGTACTCCACCTGTAAGTTGGGAAGATATCATAGATTATGTTGCAAAATTAACAGTAAAAAATAAAGAGGGACAAATTATTACCTCGGGCATAGCTCTGGGAACTGCATCCAACGTTGATCATTTTTCAGATATTTTTGGACTGTTTCTGGCTCAAAATGGAATTCGAAGTATAAAGGATTTGGATCAACCTGAAGCAGCCGGAGCACTAGAAAGTTATAGAAAATTTTCCGAACCTCCCGATAATTTTTGGGACGAAACTCTCCCTAACTCAACAACAGCTTTTATCCAAGAAAAAGTGGCAATGATAATAGTTCCTTCCTGGGTTATTTTAACAATTAAAGCTTCTAATCCAGAAATAAATCTCAAAGTAGTTTCTGTGCCCGAAATTCCTGGAAGTAAACCTGTTTCCTTAGCATCCTACTGGGTTGAAGGAGTGTCTAAATACAGTAATAATCAAATTGAAGCCTGGAAATTTTTAAAATTTCTTAGCCAAAAGGATACTCTAGCGAAATTATATCAGCTTGAAAGCACTTCCAGACTTTTTGGCGAACCCTATTCCAGAGTTGATCTTAAAGACACTCTTTCTCAAAACGAATATATTGGAGCAGTTATAAAACAAGCAGATTCATTTATCTCGATGCCGGTTATATCAAGAACCTACGATAATGGCTTAAATGACGGGATTAATAAATATCTTGAAAATGCAATAAACTCCACTGTTAATGGTGAATCATATGACTCTGCGCTTAAGACTGCGAAGAAAGGCGTAGACCAAATTCTGTCTCTATATGAAATTGCCAATTAATTTTTTTAATAAAAACAAGCGAGAAGAAGATTCGTATTTAGGGTTATTCCTTAAAGAACAGGAAGGAATAGCGATGTTTTTAGATTTCAGAGGTGATGAGCTTAAAATAATTGCCCAAGAAAAATTTACATATACCAATGCCTGGGAAAATTTAACAGAAGATATTGATGAGGCATTATACAAACTTGAATTACAAACAAAAAAATCTCCAGAAAAGACTATTTTCTTTGTTTATTCCCACTTGGTTGATAACACTGCAAAACAAATCGGTAAACCATATTTACATAAAATTAAAGAAATTGTCAAAAATCTAGAACTAAAACCTCTTGGATATATAGAATGTCATGAAGCTGTAGTTGATCATCTAGAAAAAAAGGAAGAGATTGCATTAACTGCTAACTTGATTGAAATCGACAAAACATCGCTGGCAATCTTTGTTTATAAAGGCGGCAAGCTTATTTTTCAAGAGGCAGTGTCAAGAACCTCAGATATAATTCAAGACCTTATTCCCGTATTTGACAAGATTAAAAATCAGACTCTACTTCCAACCAGGATAGTTTTATATAACTCTAGAGATCTTGATCTGGAGGTGGCAAATATACTTACTCATCGGTGGGAAAAGGATTATTTTATACAGTTGCCTAGAGTTGATGTGGTTAAAGAATCCCAGTTGATCGAAAGTCTGTTACGAGTATTTTCAAAACAGATTTTATCTCCTTTTCCACAAGCGGTAAAAGGAGATTTATCGCAAGATAAAGAAGTTATGGGTTTTGTCATTGGAGGAGATGTAAAAAGAGAGGAAAGAGAAAGCATTCCTGTCCAGGCAGGACAAAGAAAGTGGAAACTTCCTGCGTTGCCCTCACTTTCATTTTTATTTACACCCCTTTTAACTAAATTAAAACAGTTAAAGATTACAATGCCCTCGCTTCTTGTATTAGGTGTAATTTTGACAGTAGTTGGCCTAACTTTGTTTGAATATTACTTTCACAAAGCAAATGTTACGATTTTCTTTCCCTCCCAAAACATTGACAAGAATATTTTGGTAGACGCATACACAAAACAAGTAAAAGCAAAAAATAGTCTTTTATTGAAAACTGCGGCAGAGACGGTAAATTTTGACAAAAACAAATCTACCTCTGGAAAAAGAGAAGTTGGAGAAAAAGCTAAAGGCAAAGTCACTATTTATAATAAGAATTCAAATAAACAAACGCTTGATGCAGGCACAAAAATTACTACAACCAATAATTTGGTTTTTACCCTAGATTCCAGCGTAACAATAGCCTCAGCAGAATCTGACATTACTACAACTAAAGCAGGCACAGCAGATATTTCAGTTTCCGCCCAACAAATCGGTTCTGAATCTAATTTACCAGCAGGAACAACCTTCAGTATAAATTCCCTTTCTGACATTGCAGCAAAAAATGGAGATTCTTTTTCGGGCGGTACCAAAAAAGAAGTCAGAACTGTTTCACAAGCTGATGTAGATAGCCTAAGAAATCAAATTTTGCAAGAAACAAATAAATACTTAACCAATAAGCTAGAGCCGCGTTTGGGAAAAGATTCAAAATTGCTCAAGGCAGTTTCACAAACGCAGTTGTCAAAATTAGATTATTCAAAGGAAATCGGGGAAGAAGCGAATAATTTGGAATTGAAAGCGGAGGCACGAATCTCCTACTTTTATTATAAAAATAAAGACATACTTTCGGTTTTTAAGAAAGATTTGGAAAAGAATATTCAGGAAGGACTAAGCATAGAGGAGGAAAATATTAAATATGAAATTCCGAAAGTTGATCAAGAAAAAGAAAAATATATTCTTGAGGCAGCAGTGAAGGCTAAGGCAACACCCACAATGGATAAACAAATCTTATTAAAAGAAATTAGGGGGAAAAGGGCAAAAAATATAGAGAATTCAATCAAAAAAAAGACTAAGGCGCTGGGTTTGGAGTATGAAATTGGGCATCCTTTACCGTTCATGCGCGGTTGGCTACCTTTTTTTGCTAAAAATATTCAGTTAAAAGTTAGTTTTCCCTAAAAATCTTTATGTCTTTATACGTATATGTAAAAGAAAAAAATCCGCAAAAGAAAAGGCTGATAAATAATCTTTCCTATATTACCCTAACTTTAGGTTCTCTTCTTTTATTTTGGGCCTTTTATCCGGTCTTATCATTTGAGATATATTCCCGTTTATTTATAAAAAGAGAGTTTGCTACTCCTGTTCCTTCATCTCAAATAGCTTCCTCCATAAAACTTGCCAACTCCGTACTTGGCAGTTACAGTATATTTTCAAATAATCTTCGTGATTTTACCCAGGCAAGTCTTTGGTTTCCAACCAAGACAAAAGAGAATTATTCCAAGAAAATAAATTTATCAGAGTACTACCTATCAATACCAAAATTAAACATAGAAAAAGCAAAGGTAATTGTTG
Organism: uncultured Gammaproteobacteria bacterium; assembly: GCA_964559705.1. Taxonomy (GTDB): domain Bacteria; phylum Patescibacteriota; class Microgenomatia; order UBA1406; family GWC2-37-13; genus CAZLGV01. The sequence goes on from CAZLGV010000001.1 coordinate 630,392, forward strand.
GCGGGGAGGATTTATCAAAAAGCCTTATTCATTATTTACCGACCTCATTGCCAGGTGAAAACGGCAATGTTGTAGTCTTTGGTCATTCTACCTTGCCACAATTATATAATCCCAAGGTCTATAAAACAATTTTTACCTATCTTCCCTCAATCGAACAAGGGGACAAAATAATAGTTAAAGTCGGAAATGCGAACTTCGAATATGAGGTTTACGAAATGTTTGTTGTAAAGCCTGATCAAGTATCAGTTCTCGAACAAAAATACGATTCTTCCTATATAACATTAATTACCTGTGTTCCACCAGGAACATATTGGAATAGACTAGTAGTTCGGGCCAAACTTGTAAAACTAGCCTCGCAATAAAATTGTTCAAGCCTATAATAATATGGTATAATAGGCCATGCCAAAAAAGGAGAGAGAGGAATCTTTTTTAGCTTACGTTGAAAAATTTTTATATACCTCACTTTATGCAATAGTCTCCTTTTTTATATACGTCGGAGAAGGGACAAAATTTATTTTTTTTGCTCCATTTAAGATCCTCGAACTTCTTCATAAATTTATATCTTCCTTTTTTAATAGAAGTTTTAATTTTTTTAAGGCCGGATTTAATACTATAAGGACCTCATATCAGAAACTTATAGTCGCATTTAGAAATATTACCGACAAGCTAAAATTTCCGAGCTTTAAGTTTACCTGGCCAGTACGCTTACCGAAAGTTCGCACAGCAAGACCCAGGAGAATTCCAGTTTTCTCTTTTAAGATTAGATATTTCATCTTTGGTTTTTCGGCATCTCTAGTTATTGTCTTCGTCTACAACTCTTACGTCTTCGTCAAATCTTTACCTTCCCCAAAAACTATAGGAAAAGTGAATTATCCTTTGTCAACTCACATCTATGATCGCAACGGTAAGCTTCTTTATGAATTTTATCGAGAACAGAATAGGACGCCCGTCAAACTGACAACCTTGCCATCCTATATCACTCGGGCGACAATAGCCATCGAGGATAAGGATTTTTTCAAACATAATGGAATCTCACCCATTGGAGGAATAATCAGAGCCCTAAAAGAAAACATTTTTAATAAGAAATTTCAAGGAGGATCAACTATAACCCAACAGCTGGTTAAATCAGCTCTTCTTACTCCCGAAAGAACCATTCAACGAAAATTTAAAGAAATAATTCTTGCTTTGTGGACTGAAAGGATATTTACAAAAGAGGAAATTTTAGAGATGTATTTAAATCAAGTTCCATATGGTGGTGCATCATACGGGATAGAAGAGGCAGCTAAAACCTATTTCAAAAAAAGTGCAAAAGAATTAAATATCTCAGAAGCAGCATTTCTGGCCGGCCTTCCTCAAGCACCCTCACTTTATTCGCCATTCATAAATCCCACATTGGCACTTCGCAGGCGCAATGAGGTTTTAAAAGAAATGCTTGAACTAAAATATATTAATGAACAGCAATATAAACAAGCCAAAGAAATAGATCTTGAAATTGCTTCGCCAAAAACTGCAATAAGAGCTCCGCATTTTGTGTTCTTTGTAAAAAACGAACTTATAAACCGTTTTGGAATAAGGACTGTGGAAGAAGGAGGTTTACGTGTAATCACCAGTCTTGATTTAAATCTTCAAGAACAAGCAGAAGAAATGCTCAAAGAAGAACTTGAAAAAATCAAGAATTTGAACGTTACTAATGGTGCAATTTTGATTACCAACCCAAAAACAGGAGAGATTTTGGCCATGGTTGGTTCGGTTGATTATTTTGATGGTAATTCGGGTGCTTTCAATGTCACAACTGCACTTCGTCAACCAGGTTCATCGATAAAACCATTAATGTACTCGCTGGCTCTCGAGCGAGATTATACTGCCGCAACTCCGATAGATGATACACCAGTAGTTTTTCCCAATCCCGGCAGTGTTCCCTATAAACCAGTGAATTATGATGGTAAATTTCACGGCAGATTGCCCTTAAGATATGTTTTAGCCAATTCCTTTAATGTTCCAGCCGTAAAAACTTTAAATACCCTAGGAGTGAATGATTTTGTTGAACATGCAAGAAAATTGGGTATTTCGACCTGGACAGATCCATCAAGATTTGGGCTTTCCTTAACTTTAGGTGGCGGAGAAGTGTCCATGGTTGATATGGCTAAAGCTTTTGGTACATTTGCCAGTCTTGGCGAAAGAAAAAATATTTCTCCAATTATAAAAATAACCGATGTTTTGGGTGATACAATCTACGAAAACGATCCGCAACCGCGTCAAGTACTCTCTCCGGGTGTCAGTTATATTATTTCTGATATTCTTTCTGACAATCAGGCTCGAACTATGGCTTTCGGATCTCGTTCTGCTCTTGAAATTCCAGGTTATAAGGTGGCAGTTAAAACCGGGACAACTGATGACAAAAAAGACAACTGGACAATAGGTTATACTCCAGAGTATTTGGCCGTTGTCTGGGTTGGTAATAACAACAATACTCCAATGCACCCTTATCTTACCTCAGGAATAACCGGAGCAGCCCCTATCTGGAATAAGGTTATGACTTATCTTTTGACTCATAATGGCAGTCACAATACTTGGTTAAGCCAGCCCAGCGATTTGGTCGAGAAGAACTGCTATGGAAACAAAGTAGAATATTTTGTCAGGGGAACAGAAAATAAAGTATCCTGCGCAAGGATCAATCTGACTCCTGTCCCAACAAAAGCCCCTAATTGAACTACCTTCTTTTTATAATCTCAAACCCCACGAACGGTTGCAAGACTTTTGGAACAGCAACGCTGCCGTCCTCTTGCTGATAGTTTTCTAGGATAGAAATTAAAATTCTTGGTGAAGCAAGCACTGTATTATTTAAAGAAAAGCAAAAATTTGTTTCTCCATTTTTTGCCCTGTATTTAATATTCAATCTTCTGGTTTGGAAGTCTCCCATAATTGAGTTAGACATCGTTTCGCCATACGCATTGCGAGATGGCATCCAAGTTTCAGTATCATATTTTATAATCTGTGGTTCTCCCGTCTCTGCAGTACTCATCAGAAGTACTCGGTAGGGGAGTCCTAGTTCTTTTAAGATTTCCTCTACATTTTGCTGTAATTCTTCATGGATTTTTCTAGCATTATCAAGATTATTGTCTGCAAGTACAACCTGTTCTACTTTCCAAAATTCATGAAGTCTATAAAGACCCTTGGTATCTTTACCATATGCTCCTGCTTCTTTTCTAAAACAGGGCGAAAAAGCAACTATTTTTTTTGGTAATTCTTTTTCATCTAATATTTCTCCAGAATAATAAGAGGTTACTGGTGTTTCTGATGTTCCTGCTAGATAAGCGTCGTCATCATTAAGTTGGTATACATCCTGTTTTCCCCAAGGAAATTGACCTGTCCCAAATAGGGTAAAGCCTTTTACGACAGCAGGCGCGATAAAAGGAACATAACCTTTTTTGATCAATTTCCCAAAGACATAAAATAGTAGTCCGATGTGAAGCGTAGCTAGTTCATTTTTTAAAAAATAACCCCTGAATCCAGAAACTTTAGCTCCTCTTTCAATATCTATGGTGTCAAGAAGAGTCCCAAGTTCTAAATGAGATTTGGGTTTAAATTTAAACTTGGGTATTTCTCCCCATTTTCGAAGTTCCTTGTTGTCAGAATAGTCTTTACCAACAGGAACTTCATCCAGTGGAACGTTTGGGATTTGGGAAAGCTTTTCTTCTAATTCTTTTTCTATTTCTTTTAAGCGATCTTCAAGTTTTTTTAAATCCTCTTTCAGTTTCTTACCCTTATTTTTTATTTGATCAGTAACTTTTTCTTTAGCCAGTATGTTTCTTTGTTCTCTTACTTTCTGAATTTCTTGAATTAAGGATTTTCTTTTGTCGTCTAATTGCAAAACTCCATCGATATCGACTTCTCTTCCTTTATTTTTTGCGGCGGTGATTACTTTTTCTTTGTTTTGGCGAATAAAGTCAATCGAGAGCATGAGATTATTGTAGCAAATATAGCTCTATTTTTTTGACCAATTGTTTGACAGCTTTTAATCTATGATTAATCTGGAATTGTTCTTCTTGGGTTAACTCATCATAATATTTATTGAGTTCGTCGACTATAAAAAGTGAGCGAAAGGGATAGCCTTTAACTCTTCGGCTGCTTGTTTTATGGCTGAAATACCCGTAAACTCTTTCTTTTTCCAAAAAAACTTGTTTGGTTTGAGGCTCATAAAAGCAAACGCAGGTTTCGAAATAACCTTTTCTCTTTTGTTTTGGCAATCCTGCTAGTCTTTTTAGAGTGTAAGTGATCAATTCTTCATCGCTTGCCGGATGACCCAGCCACATTCTTGATCTAACACCTGGCTCTCCGCCTAAGGCTTCAATTGCGATTCCTCCGTCATCACTTATTGTCGGCAGGCTGGTTAAATTAGCGTAGTATTTAGCTTTAATTGTCGCATTTTTCTCAAAAGTTCTTCCAGTTTCTTCAGGCTCGGTTTTGATGTTTAAATCATTCAATGAAACAATTTTTAGTCCTTTATTTTCAAGAGGCTTCAGCCCCAATTTAATTTCCTGGAGTTTAGCTGGATTATGCGTGGCAACCAGAATTTTCTTCACCATAATCTATTATAAATCTTTTAATCTTTTATTGAAATCACAGCCTCACTATGCTAAAATAGATAGATGCCAGAAAGAACAGGACCACTAACACCCTTAGGAGAACAATTACAGAGACATCAAAAAGGTCATTATACCTGGATAGGAGAAGTTACCCTAAACACACCAGAATTAGCTGGAAATATTCATATTTTAACCACACCCAACAGCCATCATAGCCCAGATTTATCAAGAAGTACTCCTCCCTATCCAGCCACCAAAGGAAATCAAGAGCGAACAGCTATAAATTGGTTAACAAGACATGGAATCCTTCCAGGAACAGATGATAAATCAAAACGCAGACCTACTCACCAACAGGGCGACAGTGTCTATTGGGGTCAATTTATATATGAAGTTGATGGAGTGCAACATGAGCTACTTTTCGTACCCAATGCAGAATACGGAAGGCAAGTAAAAGAACTTTTGGAATTATTAGCGGCAGGAAATCTTGCAGATCCAAGACTGGCAGAACTACAAGGAAAAGGGATAAGCTTCGTTTCAGTTTCTCGAGAGACCTACGACAGAATGTTTACTCCCACTCCATAGTTGATGGAGGTTTATTGGTGATGTCGTAGACTACGCGGTTAACTTCTTTTATCTCGTTGACAATTCTGGTTGAAAGTCTATCCAAAAGATCATAGGGCAGTCTAGCCCAATGTGCTGTCATCGCGTCGCGCGCAACAATCGCCCGTATACCAATAGTTTCGCCATAAGCTCTAACATCACCTCGAACACCGGTTGTTTTGATTCCGGTTAAAACAGCAAACGCCTGCCAAAGCGTGCCCTTTTGACTGTATTTGCCTATTTCTTCTTGGACGATTACATCTGCCTGGCGAAGAATTTGAAGTTTTTTGTTGGTAACTCCACCAATTATCCTAATTGCCAACCCAGGCCCTGGAAAAGGCTGACGATTGATAATAACTTCTGGCAGCTTAAGAATTTTGGCAATTTCCTTGACTTGATCTTTATAGAGATTTCTTAGAGGCTCAACCAAAAATAGGTTCATTTTTTTGGGTAGACCACCAACATTATGATGAGATTTTATTTTATGAGAGTGTTTTGTTCCTGCGCTTTCAATAACATCAGGATAGATAGTGCCCTGAATCAAAAAAGAAGCATCAATCTTCTGTGCCTCATTCTCGAGAACGTGGATAAAGGTTTTGCCAATAATTCTGCGTTTTTTTTCTGGATCAACAACCCCCTTTAGATTTTTAAGAAATTTATTTTGGGTTTTAACAATTTTTATTTTCAAATTATGATGCTTGGAAAAAATGCTTTTAAGTTCTTTAGTTTCTCCTTGTCTCATCAGGCCAGAGTCAACATAAATACAATTTAAATTAGTGCCGATTGCTTTGCTGGTTAAAATAGCAGCAACCGAAGAATCAATACCACCCGACAGAGCACAGATTGCTTTTTTGTCTTTGATAGAATCTTTAATATCTTTTATAAGGCTTTGGACAAATTGTTTATCAATTCTGACTTTTTTTATCTCTAGTCCACAGATTTTCAAGAAATTATCAAGAATCTGTTCACCAAACTCTGTATGCATTACTTCTGGATGAAACTGGATACCATAAATTTTGCGTTTCTCATCCTCTGCTGCTGCATTAGCAAGTGTTTCAGTTCTTCCTAGTCTTGCAAATCCAGAGGGGAGAGAAATAACCTCATCACCATGGGACATCCAGACCCGGAGTTTCGGGGTTAAAGAATTAAATAGCTTAGAAGTTTTAATAATAGTTAGATTTGCTGGTCCGAATTCTTTTTTGGCTCCTGCTTTGACATTTCCTCCAAGAAGATAGCTAATAAGTTGCAGGCCATAGCAAATACCCAGAATCGGAACACGAAGTCCAAAAATTTGCTTATCGACGGTTGGTGAATTTTTGGCGTAAACAGAAGCTGGACCACCGGAAAAAACAATTCCGCGGACATCATTTTTTTTAAGCTCTTTTAAAGCATTTTCGGGAAGGACTAGTTTAGCCTCAACTCCAAGCTCATTGATTCTTCTTACGATTAGATGCGCAGTTTGCGAGCCAAAATCAACAACGATAATCATAAAAGATAATTTTCGCCTGGATCTAAAATTTTGATACTGTGCGGATGTCCTTCCAAAAGACCGGAGTTATTAATCTTGACAAATTTTGCTTTCTTATGTAATTCCATAAGATTCTTTGATCCAAGATAATAAAATGCGGTTCGCAAGCTTCCCTCAATTTGGACTAGAAAATTGGCAACCTTTCCTTTGTATTTAACTAGACTTTCTACTCCTTCGGCAATAAGTTTCTTTTTTTCGGTTTCTCGTGATTGTCCGTATCTTTCAGCTGCCCCTTTTTTCATAGCGGTTATAGAACCCATACCTCTGTAATGCTTATATTTTTTACCCTCAACCAATACTGTTTCTCCAGGAGATTCTTCAAAGCCTGAAAAAAGAGAACCGATCATTACAGCACTTGCGCCTAAAGCCAGAGCTTTGGCGATATCTCCAAGCTGCCTTATTCCTCCGTCTGCGATCACGGGTATTTTTTTTGGCTTAGCCGCACGCAAGGCTTCTGCTATAGCTGTAAGTTGGGGCATTCCCATGCCTGCGATCACTCTAGTTGTGCAGATACTTCCAGGCCCCATTCCTACCTTAACTATGTCTGCTCCGGCCTCGATTAAGGCCTTTGTCCCTTCATAGGTTGCGACATTACCGCTGATTATGGCTAGATTTGGGAAATGTTTTTTAAGATAACCTGTAGCTTCAATTACTGGTTTGGAATGACCATGGCCAGAATCAATAACAACCGTATCAACACCCACTTCAACTAAAGCCTTTACTCGAGGTTCAAAATCGGGTCCAACTCCAACAGCAGCACCAACCAGAAGCTTTCTCTTTTTGACGTTTTTAACCATTTGAGCTTGCTTTTCAATATTTAGATTACGGTGTATTATTCCCAATGCGCCAGCCTGAGCCAGCCTTATAGCCATCTCTTCTTCGGTAACAGTGTCCATGGGAGCTGAGATTACAGGCAGTTTCAAAATGAGATTATTATGCAGTTTTGTAGTTAGATCAACATCTTGTCTTTTGAAATCTGTGTAGTTTGGAATCAGCAAAAGATCGTCAAAAGTTAGCCCTTCTAAATGTGAGAGTTTGGTTTTGAAGAGACTTTGGGTATCCATATATTAGTATAACTCATCGCCAAAAAATTTCAAGAGCAATTTAGAGACCCAATTCTGTTGCTATTCCTTGCATGGATTTGAGTACGATTTCAACAAATTGAGGTAGGGGAATGCCCAGTTTTTCTTCACACATTTTTATTTGTTCACGGTGCACGCTAGCAGCAAAGGATTTTATAGGAAATTTTTTCAAAACCGAATCAACCGAGACAGAAGATAGTTTCTTGTCTGGCATAACTAAGGCAACAGCGACAATAAAACCGGTCAATTCGTCAGCAGTATAAATAGCCCACTCCATTTTTGTTTTGGGCGGATTTTCACCAGTATGAGCATAATTGTGTGAAAGAATTGCCTGAATAATTTCTTGATCAGTTTCACCGGCTTCTTTTAGCCAGGTAACCATTTTTTTTGTGTGTTGGGAAGGATCACTAGTTGTTTCTTCCCAATCACCGTCATGAAGAAGGCCCACCAGACCCCACTTATCCTCATTTTCGCCAAAGTGCTTTGCCAGGCCACGCATGGCCGCTTCTGCGGCAAATCCGTGACGAAGTAAATTTTTGCTTTTGAGATGCTGGTTTAAGATCTCAAGTGCCTTTTCACGGCTTATCATGTTACTTATTTTAAACGCTTAATAATTTTCTCAACTCCAAAGTCCAGTATTAAATCTGCAGCCTTTGGACCAGAATCGCGGCCTAAAATTACCTGATAAAAACTTTTAAAAACATCTTTAGCTTCAAGTTTATTTTGTTTCAAAATATCAAAAATTGCTTGTTGTATTTTTTCTCGATCTGCGGTTTTTAATCCTATTAGTTTGGTTGCTAGTTTGGTTAAGAACAACTTTTGATTCTTGGTCAGATTTACTTGACTAACGTCTTCTGTACTCATTTGGATTTTACCTTCCTCGCCAGCATAATTTTTAAGATAGACTTGGGCATAGACTGTTCTTTCTTCAAGGATTTCTTTTTCCTCTGATGTTAGTTTTTCACCTTTTTGAGTTTCAAAGAATCTCAAAATATTAGTCTTTGTTTTAATTAGATTAACAACAGTTCTGAATCTCGGTAGAAAAAGTCTTTTTTGGGGAAGAGGTTTAACCTCGGATAACTCAATAATTCTGGCAAAATCGCTTAAAACTTCACCTGGCTTTCCTTCGGGAATTTTACCCTCTAGCTTATCAAAATGAGCACTCAAACACCGGTCGTAATCATCAAATAAATTGAGAATAGTGTCTCCATAAGGATCAAAATCAAGATGAGTTTGAATAGGAACCCGAGCAATAAGAAAACGAAGAATGTCGGGGGGAATGATTTCTGCGATTTCTTTGGCCGAAGTACCGACGCCCTTAGAGGAGGACATTCCTCTTCCTCCAACCGTAAACCATTCATAAGCAACTGGGTAAGGAGCAGGATAATTCAGGATATCATCACAAATTACCTTTGCCAAGTCGTATGAGCCACCTGCTGACATATGATCTTTACCTGCGCCTTCCATGGTAACGCCAATTACTTTCCATTTAGCTGCCCACTCTACTCTCCAACTCAATTTACCACCTCCATTAAACGGAGAAATTTTTCCTTCATGTCGGCAGCCTTTTGCCCAAGCAACTACGCGAGGAAGGCAGCGATAATAGACATATTTTCCATCCCACTTGTGAACGTATGTAGTTCCAATTTTTCCACATTTTTCACAAACTACATTGAATGGGTACCAATCTGAAGGCTTCTTTTGTTTCAATACTCGCCTGTAGATTTTTCTTACTTTATCACCTGCATTAAGAATTTCTTCAATAACAGAATTCATTTTGCCACTGTTATATAATTGTGAGCCCCAAATAATTTCTGGATGGCAATTGATTGATTCAAAAACCTTTTGGAATTCCTTAGCATAATATTGGGCAAAACTTTTATAGCCTTTTTGAGGAGAAGGAATTTTATAAAGTTGCATACCGGCATATTTTTCCCACTTCGAAAAATCTAAATAAGCAGGAATTGCATCCATCGGATCATGATCATCAAAGACATAGGTATATTTGGCCTTCACACCCTCTTCTAGAAGAGCTTTATAAACTAAATCATGAATGACTACGCCTCGCAACGAGCCAACATGTATTCTTCCCGATGGGGTTTTCATATCATCAACCCATTCCAATGGAAGATTTCTTTCTTTAATTTTTTTAACGTCGCGGTCAACCCAAATCATTGGATATTATTGTAGCAGATTACTATTTGATTTCGAGGATTTTGTAGGTGGTTTTTCCGGCAGGAACTTCAACCTCGACTGTGTCTCCGACTTTTTGGCCAAGCAAGGCTTTTCCAATGGGTGAAGTTACTGAGAGCTTTCTTTGTAGAGGGTCCGATTCGTACTCTCCAACCAAAAGAAATGATTCTTTTGAGCCTTCCGCCTCAACAGTTACTGTGGATCCCAAGGAAACCTCGTGATTATTATGATTATCTTCAACCACTTCAGCATTCTTAAGTATTTCCTCGATTTCTTTGATTCTTTCCTCGATTAGATTGAGTTCGTCTTTGGCAGCTGAATATTCACCATTTTCTGTAAGATCTCCCATACCACGAGCGCTCTTCAGTCTGTCGACTGCCTCTGGCCTTTTATTATTTTTTAAATCTTCGTACTCTGCTTTAAGTTTTACCAAACCGTCTTTGGTCAGTTTAATGTTTTTCATAAATAAAGTTTAAATAAAAAATCCCCTAAACACAAAATACTCTTGCTTGTCTATTTAGGGGCTTCTTACTAAAATATACTACACCTTAAGCTCAAAGTCAAATGTCAATGGCTTTGCCAAGTTTGACTTGGCCCCGTCGTCTAGTGGCTCAGGACGCTAGGTTCTCATCCTAGTAACACGGGTTCGCCCGTATACCAGAGTTCGACTTCGTCGAACACGGTATAGGGCGCCCTGAACCGTACTTGTTCTGGTTCAGGGCGACTCCCGTATAATAAGAGAATGTTTACCGTGTATGTTTTATATAGTAAAGTAGGCAGAAAATTTTACACTGGGTACACGACGAATTTAAACAGAAGAATTAATGAGCATCAAAGGGGAAAGACCAAATCTACCAAAGCACGAAAAGAATTAGCACTAATTTTCTACGAAGTCTTTACAAACAGTAAGGATGCGAGGAGAAGAGAAGCGTATTTTAAAACAACAAAAGGGAAAAGAACCTTAAAATTAATGTTAAAATATAGTTTAGTTTAAATTGGCGCTATCGTCTAGTGGCTCAGGACGCTAGGTTCTCATCCTAGTAACCCGGGTTCAAATCCCGGTAGCGTCACACCATAATTTAACCCCGGGGGTTGAACCCCTGGGGTTGAGAAAGCATATGGAAATAGGCAGAGTTTTAATCTTTCTTGGCATAATTTTAGTTATCGCTGGTCTAACTGTTAACTTTCTGCCCAACTTGCGGCCGCCGCTTTTGCCCGGTGATATTTTTATCAGAAAAGACGGCTTTACTTTTTATTTTCCAATAGTCACTTCAATACTCATAAGTATCGTTCTGACAATTATCCTCAGTCTATTTAAGTAGGGCGTCGAGTTGGGTTTTGACCTGGTCGTAAGGAAGAGCTCCATTTATAAGATCTTTTTTACCATCTTTAGCCACAATTACAGTTCCTGGAGTCCCTTGGATTCCTGCTTTAGTACCACCATCCATGTCTTTTTTCACATAATTAGCATATTTTCCGCTATCCAGACACTCCTGAAATTGAGCACCATTTACTCCAACTTCTTCAGCCAGAGGTTTAAGATCCTCAAGGGCAAAACCAGTGCCGTTGGATTCTGTTTTTTCAAAGATTTTGTCAACAAAACTCCAGAAAACATCGTTTCCTCCCTGTTCGGCAACACATTCGCTGGCCTCGGCTTCTTTTTGAGCATTTTGATGGAAAGACAGTGGATAATGTCTGTAAACCCAGGCAACCTTGTTTCCATACTCTTGAAGGACTTGTTGCATTGTCGGATGAAATCTCTTGCAGAAAGGGCACTCTAAGTCGGAATATTCAACTAAAACCAAATCTGCATTTTTATCTCCTCTGATGTGATCTTTGTCAGTAACAGCCGGCATAGCATCAAGATTAAGTTCAGGGGCTTGTTGCTCAGGAGCTGCCTGCTGACCTGCAGTTCCGGCTGTTCCTTTCTCAAGATTCTGAACCTTAAAGAAAAGATAACCTGCAACGAAGGCAACAACAATTAAAAGTACGACGAGAACAGTTTGGGAATTTAGAGGAATTGATAGGGTAGGGGGTTGAGTAGATTTTTTGGGCATATCCTTACACTATAAAAAACTAAAAAACAAAAGTCAAGGATATTTTACTTGGCGTAAATCCTGTAAAGGTTACTTCCGATCTTCTCAAACTTATAAATCTCTATTTTGCCTATTTCTTTGGTATTTTTTACATGCGGTCCTCCGCAAAATTCTTTGGAATAATCTCCGACAAAATAGATTTTCACCTGATCTGCATATTTTTCCTTAAAAAAAGCCCTAGCACCAATTTCAAAAGCCTTTTCTCTGGGCATTATTTCAAAATGTACAGGCAGCCCTTCTTTTATTTTTTGATTAACAATTACCTCGGCTTTTTTTATATCCTCCTTTGTTGGTTTTTTTTGGCTTGAAAAATCAAAACGTAACCGTTCCTGGGTAATGTTTGAACCGTCCTGTCTTAGATTTCCTTCCCCCAAAACATCAAAAAGTGCCTGATGCAGAAGATGCGTTGCCGTATGATATTTAATCGTTTGCTCACCCTCATCGGCCAACCCTCCCTTAAATCGACGAACCGCCCCGGTTCGAGAAATAGCTTTGTGTTTTTCAAATTCCTCTAAAAACTGCTTTTTATCTATCTTCTGGCCTTTGTCTCTGAAAAGTTCTTCGGTGAGTTCCAAGGGAAATCCATAGCTTTGATAAAGGTCGAAGGCTTTTTTAGCATTAATTTTTTCTATTTTTTTAATTTCACGCATTCCGCGATCCAGTGTGTTTGAGAAACGGTTAATCTCCTCTTGAACAATAGAGGTAACAACATCTTTTTGTTTATTTCTCTCGATTCCCAAAACACCATCGTACGTTCTTAAGACTGAGTCGCAGATTAATCCGAAATTGGGCTTAAGCGTTTGTGTTAACTCTTGAGTTTTAACTGCGGACCTTCTCAAAAGTCTTCTTAGGACAGAGCCTTGTTCCTTATTTGAAGGTTCAATTCCATTAAGGATAATAAATGTAGCTGCTTTTAAATGATCAGCCAGAATGCGTATTTGAATTTTATTATCTTCATTGTCATATTTCTTTCCTGTTTGCCTCTCAACTTCAGCAATAATCAGCGAATATAAATCGGTTGTGAACATATCGGGATTGTTATTGAGGGCTGCGGCAAGTCTTTCAACTCCGCCGCCGAAGTCGACATTTTTCTGGGGTAATTCTTCAAGCGAACCATCAGTTTTTTTCTTATATTGAATAAAAACAGAATTCGCAAACTCTAAAAATCTGCCACAGTTACAATTAGGATGACATTTTTCTTTTATCCCTGATTTTTCATGTAATTTCAGTTCCCCTCCAAAATCGTAAAAAATTTCAGAGTCTGGTCCGCCGATTTCACCGGGAGGCATATTTTCTGGAGGACCTGAACGAGACCACCAGTTATGCTCAGGTCCATAATAAAAAAGATGATCGTCTTTTATCCCCAGCTTTTTCCAAATTCTTGCTGATTCCTCATCTTTAGGAACACCTTTTCCTCCTTCAAACACAGTTACAAATAACTTTTCTTTTGGCAAGCCTACAATTTTTGTGTAATATTCCCAGCACCAGGGAAGCTGCTCTTGTTTGAAATAGTCGCCCAAAGACCAGTTGCCCATCATCTCAAAAAAAGTCGTGTGGCGATTGTCTCCAACCTCTTCAATATCCTCTGATCTGAAACATGGCTGGACGTTATAGAGTCTTTTTCCCAGAGGGTGTGGCTCGCCTTGAAGATAAGGAACAAGCTGCTGCATCCCCGAACCGGTAAAAAGCGTTGTGGGATCCTCTTTAGGCACTAATGAGATAGGTGGAACCTCGACATGCATATTTTTTTTCCAGAAAGATGAGAAAGATTCTCTAAGTTGTTGATGACTAATCATAATAATGTAAAATTATATCACTCATGCTTATAAAAACGTCGGATACCAACTCTATTAAACGGTTTATTGACAAACTTTATATTCCGCCAAAAGGATCCCATAAGGGGCAAAATGGGAAAGTATTAGTGATTGGTGGATCTTCGCTTTTTCATTCTGCCTCAATCTGGGCAGCAGAGGTGGCTTCCCACTTTGTAGACATGGTTCATTATTCATCAACCGAGGAAAATAATGAAATAGTTTTGTCTTTGAAAAAGAAATTCAGAAATGGCATGGTAGTTCATCAAAAAGATATTGAAAATTACGTGAATGAAGACGATGCGATTTTGCTCGGGCCCGGAATGCTAAGAGGGGAAGGAGAAGAAGCAACTTACACCCATGACTTAAGCCAAAGACTTATTCAACAATTTCCACAGAAAAAATTTGTTTTTGATGCGGGTGCTTTACAAATGATGGATCCGCAGTGGCTGAAGTTGTTAAAAGAAAAACCAATCTTAACTCCCCAAGCACGAGAATTTGAAACGCTTTTTGGCCAGTCAATTCACGAAATGTCAGTTGAACAAAAAGTCAATATCGTTGTACAAAAAGCAAAAAAATATAATTGCCTAATTCTTCTCAAAGCCGTTGTCGATATTATTTCCGATGGCCAGGATGTAATCATTATTGAAGGAGGAAATCAAGGTTTAACAAAAGGAGGAACTGGGGATGTGCTTGCAGGATTAGCCGTAAGCCTCTTTGCCAAAAATAATGCCCTGGTCAGCGCTGTATTGTCTTCCTTCCTCCTAAAAAAAACATCGGATAAACTGTTCAAAGAGCTAGGTTATTGGTATAATATTAGAAACATCATTGATGCGATTCCGAGAGTGCTTTCTGCATTACTCAAACATCAATAATTATGAAAAAAGAAATTGGTATAGCTATTTTTTTTGGTGTGGTGCTGGGACTTCTGGTTGCTATCTTCATGATTGTTAATTTTTGGGGAAGAGGCGGTCAAAGACAAGGTATTGAAGGCGTCTCCCTTTCTCCTGCTCCTAAAACAAAAGAGGTCCAGATTAAACCACTTGTAATCACACAGCCAACAGATGGTAGCATAACCAACGTAAACAGCGTTACAATTAAAGGAAAAGCTGATAAAAACCAATTAATAGTTATTCAGTCTCCAATAAAAGATACGCTTTTCAATAATGCGAAGGAAGATTTTTCAGTGAACTTTCCCTTAGCTCTGGGAGAGAATGTAATCACAATTTCTGCTTATGCAAAAAAATCACAGTCAATTCCACAGGTGAAAACGTTAAGAATTTACTATCTTGATGAGGAATGAAAACTAAAGTTCTTACATTATTGGGATTATTGACATTGTTAAGTTCGTCCATGGTTTATGGCCAGACAACAACGCCTTCTCCTGCGCCAACAGTAGTTCAAAGTGAGGAGATACAAAATCTTAAAGAAAAACTTGCTTCAAAAGTCGCAGAACTTCGCCAAAAAGATCAAAAAGCCATCTCAGGTACAGTTCAAGACGTTGCAACTGCAGGCTTGAGATTGAAAGCCACAGATGATACTTTATATGAAGTAAAAATTGATCCCGAATTGACAAAAACATATCAAATTTCAGCTGGCCAAAAAAAAGAAATTCAATTTAAGGATCTAAAGAAAGGAGCATATATTATAGTTAACGGATTAGTTGATGGTAAAACTATAACAGCAAATTATATCTATCGGGATGAACAGTTTTTAGGAGGCTCAGGTAGAATAACAGAGGTAAATAGCACAGACTTTTATATTAGAGTTTTGACTCTTGAAAAAGATACTTACACTTTGGATATTGAGAATAGTACAAAAAGAAATCTGCTCAATATAAAATCCTTGGAGTTGGAGGTTGTTGGATTCACCAAAATTAAAGAAGGTGATACGCTGCATTTTGTTGTTAGGAAAACGGGAACTGAGAGGGAAAAAAATAGATATTCTGCCACGAAGATTTTGATTATCCCTCAAGAGTTCTTCATGAAGTAAAATGCTCAAATTTTTTAAGAAATTTCTTGATTACAATGCGCGAGAGGTTAATCGCTTAGGTAAGAGGGTAGAGGAGATAAATCTTCTTGAAGACAAGGCAAGAAAGATGAAAGATGCCGATTTCTCCAAGGAGACAAAAAAGTTTAAAGCCCAAATCCAATCAGGAGAGAAACAACTTGAAGACATACTCCCCGAAGCATTTGCTTATGTTCGAGAGGCTGCTAGACGAGTTTTAGGACAAAGACATTTTGATGTCCAGTTGATTGCTGGAATAGCCCTATATGAGGGAAAGATTGCAGAACAAAAAACAGGAGAAGGTAAGACGCTTTCTGCAACAACAGCCTTATATCTTCATGCTTTAACAGGAAAAGGAGTCCATCTGGTTACAGTAAATGACTATCTGGCCAGAAGAGATGCCGGGTGGATGGGTGGAGTGTTTTACCTGTTGGGACTTTTGACCTCAGCTATTATTTCCGAACAATCCTTTCTCTACGACCCTAAGTTTGTTGATAAAGAAGCTACAGACTGGAGATTAGCCAATCTGAAACCCATTGATAGACAGCAAGCATACCAAGCAGATATAACTTATGGAATAAACAGCGAATTTGGCTTTGATTATTTAAGAGACAATATGGCGGTTCAGGTAGCAGATCTTCGACAAAGGAATTTCTACTTCGCAATTATTGATGAGGCAGATTCGGTTTTGATAGACGAAGCAAGGACTCCCCATATAATCTCTGCTCCCTACGAGGAAGACACCTCTAAATACTACCAGTATGCAAAGATTGTTAAACAGCTCGATCCAAAAACAGACTTTGTTATAGATGAAAAAGCCAGGACCGCAAATTTGACCGAGAACGGAATTTTAAAAGTTGAAAAAATACTAGGAGTCTCAAATATCTATGAAAAAGATTTTGACACGCTTTTTCATATAGAGGCAGCTTTAAAAGCAGAAACTTTATTTAAATTGGATAAAGACTATATTACAAAAGATGGAGAGGTAATAATTGTGGATGAATTCACTGGAAGATTGCTTCAGGGCAGGCGATTTTCCGAGGGTATACATCAAGCAATAGAGGCCAAAGAAAATGTTCCAATTCAGCGAGAATCAAAAACATTGGCAACAATTTCTCTGCAAAACTACTTTAGAAAATACGAAAAGCTTGCCGGAATGACAGGGACCGCTGCCACCGAAGCTGAAGAGTTCACTAAAATTTACAAAACAGAGGTTATTGTGATCCCAACCCACAGACCAATGATTCGTAAAGATGACTCGGACATGATTTATAAGACAGAAAAAGGCAAATATCAGGCTATTGTTGAAGAGGCAGCAAACAGTTATAAAATTGGCAGACCTGTTCTTATTGGGACAACTTCAATAGAGAAAAACGAATATTTATCTAGACTTCTTAACCAACGTGGAGTTCCTCATCAGATGCTTAATGCAAAAAATCATGAGAAAGAAGCTCAAATAATTGCTAAAGCCGGAGAGAAGGGAACAATAACCGTTGCCACAAACATGGCAGGTAGGGGAGTTGATATTGTTTTGGGAGGAATGCAAGAAAGCAGCAAAGATTGGCAAAAAAAACATGATCAGGTTGTTTCAGTAGGAGGACTTTATGTTATTGGTACGGAGAGGCACGAATCCAGAAGAATCGATAATCAATTACGAGGAAGATCGGGCAGACAGGGAGATCCTGGAGAGTCGCGCTTTTTTGTTTCCTTGGAAGATGATCTGATGAGAATCTTCGGCGGTGAACAAATTTCAAAATTGATGACTTTTTTTAATCTCCCAGAAGATCAGGCTTTAACTCATCCAATGGTTTCGAAAGCCATAGAACAAGCCCAGGTTAAAGTTGAAGGTTTTAATTTTGACATCAGAAAACACCTGGTTGATTTTGATGATGTTTTAAACAAACAAAGAGAAATAATCTATGGACTTCGACAGAAAATTTTGATGCTTCCGGATAAAAATATGTCGGAATTTAAGAAAACGGTTTTTGAGACAATTAATGAAGAAATTCAACTTTTAGTTAACCAGTATCCACTTGCTCAAGATACAGATCCAAAAGAAGCGAAAAACTTTTTAATCAATGAGCTTAATTTGATACTTAGTGTCCCAGAGAAAAAAATTACAGACTTTGTCGATAAAAGAAATACACAAGGACTTTTGAATTATATAGAAGACCTTGTTGAAAGTGAATATCAGGTAAGGGAAAAAAAAGTTGGGAGTGAAGTTTGGAACAGGTTGGTCCAATTTGTATTTCTGACAACAATTGATAAATATCTCACCGAGCATTTAACTGCGATAGAGGATCTTAGAGAGGGAATTAATTTACGCGGTTATGCTCAACTTGATCCTCTGGTTGAGTATAAAAATGAGGCTTTTTCTATGTTTGAGAAACTGCTTGCAGATATAAACTTTGAGGTTATAAGAAGAATCTTTAAGCTCGAAGTAGAGGTTACTCACACTCATTCACATCAACATATTGAGGATACCGATAAAAAAGAAAATCTGAAATTTAAATCCGCATCAGCGGTTGATCCTTACATTCAGTCCCCTGCTGAAACACCTTTGACGACGTCTCAAGAGGCAGTTAAGCCAGAGGTTGCTCAAGAGGAAGTTGAGCAACCTATTGGATTTAAAATAACTCCCCCGGGGGCAACAACTAAAAAGCCTGGTCGTAACGATCCTTGTTGGTGCGGCTCCGGAAAAAAATATAAGAAATGCCACTACCCCGATTAAAATTCTTCTTCCATCAGGAAGCGGGATTTGAGGGAGTAGTTTCTACGGCCGAAGATGAAGCGTTTCCTGGCATTAGTGATATAAAGTTTTTGCTTAGTTCTGGTGATACCAACATAAAATAATCTTCTTTCCTCCTCGAGTTGAAAATAGTCACCCATAGATCTGGAGTGAGGTAAAAGTCCTTCCTCAACCCCAATTATGAAAACACAATCAAACTCCAGTCCTTTTGCCTGATGAAGAGTCATAAGTTTTATTCCCTCTTTATTCTTGCTTCTTTTTTCGTTTTCAAAATACTCCGATTCAACCAGAGCAACCTGCTCTAAAAATTCAATTAAATTAGGAAATTTAATCGCCACCGATTTCAATTCTCTTATATTCTCAAGCCGTCCGTAATCTTCCTGATCATTAATATTAAAGCGATCTAAATATTTAGTAGTTTTAAAAATTTGTTCTATTAACTCGTCAGTTGTTTTCTTCTTTAAATTTTGCTCCTTTTGTTTATAAAATTGAGCAAAATCATTCCAACGCTTTTTACCCAGTTTAATTAATCTATCTTTTGCTACTTGATCCTTGGGATTAACTAAAAGTCGCAAATATGATAAAACATCTTTTATTTCTCGTCTTTCATAGAATCTAGTTCCACCAACCAGAATATAGGGAATCCCATAGTGGAGTAAAGCCTCTTCCATAATTCTTGATTGAGCATTAGTTCGATAGAGGATTGAAAACGTAGTATAACCATATTGATTTATCAGTTTGGAAATCTCCTCGGTTACGAAAATTACTTCATCTTGCTCGTTATCTGCTTCAAAAAAGACTATTTCCTCACCCCGCAGATTATCCGATTTAAGATGCAAGATTGGATGAGACTTATTCTGGGTGATAATCTTAAAAGCAAAATCAAGAATATTTTGAGTTGATCTGTAATTTTTTTCAAGATAAAATATTTTTGCTTCAGGATAATCTTTTTGAAATTTTTCCAGATTTCTAATATCCGCTCCTCTCCAGGAATAAATACTTTGAGAAAAATCTCCAACAATGGTTATATTCCTATGCTTTTTCGCCAATAAATTACTCAAAACGTATTGAGCAAGGTTTGTATCATGAAACTCATCGATAAGAAAAAATCTGTACCTGTTCTGATATTTTTCTAATATTTTTGGTTTTGCTTTGAATAGCTCAATTGTCTTTAATAATAAATCGTCAAAATCCAGCGCCTGGTTTTGAATAAGAGTTTTTTGATAGATAGAATAAATTTTAGAAATATCTGATGCATAATAATCGGAAAAAATTTTAAGATATTGGGCTTCGGAAATGAGTTCATTTTTTGCCGATGAAATTCTATTTAAAGCATATGAAGGAGTAAATTTCTTAATTCCCTTATCTTTAAGAATAGTTTTGATAATGTCCAGTTGATCAGATTCATCATAAATCACAAAGGATCTTGAAATACCTATATGTTCTCCCTCGATTCGCAATAACCTTGCGCAAAAAGAATGAAAAGTTCCAATATAGCCAAGCTTTATTTGTTGATATTTATTTATAATTCTTTCTTTCATTTCAGCCGCCGCTTTGTTGGTAAATGTAATCATTACGATTGCGGAGGGATCAACTTTGCTATTTTCAACAAGCTGGAGTACTTTATAGGTAAGAACTCTTGTTTTGCCCGAACCTGCACCGGCTAAGATAATCGAAGGCCCTTTTGTCTGGATGACTGCTTCTTGTTGCTGTTTGTTTAATTGACTCTCATAGGTTTTAGCCATAGACTATAATTATAAGAAGTTTATGAAATACTTAGTAGCCAACTGGAAGGCAAATAAGAATCTTAACCAAGCAGAGTTATGGACAGAAGAATTTAATCAGCTTATAAAATCAAATAAAAAAGTTTTAGCAGAACTAGAAAAGAACAAGCTGACTATAATTATTTGTCCGGCATTTCATCTAATTTATCCTGTTAAGCAAAAGTTAATTAAACTTCCTAATATCTTTCTGGGAGCACAGGATGTTTCTTTTTTTGAAAGAGGTAGCTACACAGGAGAAGTTTCGGCCTCAGCACTTATCGGTTTAGTAGACTATGCAATAATCGGCCATAGCGAACGAAGACGTTATTTTAAGGAAAATAATGCTACTATCGATCAGAAAACAGTATTAGCTATGGATAATGATATAGAACCAATATTATGCATTCGCGACAACCATGATTTAATCCCAAATAAAGTAAAATTGGTAGCCTACGAACCCATTTATGCAATAGGCCACGCTATCGGAACGGGTGGAAACGAACCAGTCAATAAAGTACTACAAATGAAACAAAGCCTGCATCTTGATTCAGATGTAAAATTTCTTTACGGTGGCAGTGCCAATGAGAATAATGCATCTTCCTATATTAAAACAGGACAGATTGACGGATTTCTAATTGGAACTGCCTCTAAAGATCCAGTTTCTTTTTACAATACCATAGTTGCTTCTTTATGAAGAATAAAAGGATCCTAATTATAGGATTGATCTTATTATTTATTTTTTTCTTGATCAGACCTTATTATTTATTTCTCACGCGGACAGTAAAAATTTCTCCTTTAAAAACCTTATTTTCACTTAACTCTATTAAAAAAATTGATAGTAAAACAAATATTCTGATTTTAGGAATTCCTGGGGGAAGTTACGAGGGACCTTTGTTGTCAGATTCGATCACCGTCGCCCATTACGATTTCAAAACAAATCAATTAGCTACGATTGGAATCCCCAGAGATATTTGGAGCAACACATTGAATGACAGAATTAATTCTGCTTATGCATATGGAGAAGGAAAAATGAAAGGAGGAGGATTAAAGCTGGCAAGAGCAGAGATAGGAGCGATTATTGGAGCTCCGATTCAATACGGAGTTGTTATTAATTTTCAGGAATTTAGGGATCTCATAGATTTTTTAGGCGGAGTTGAGGTAAACATAGAGAAATCTTTTACCGATAAAAAATTTCCAATAGAAGGTAAAGAGAATGATGAATGTGGTGGTGATAAAGATTATAAATGTCGCTATGAGACAATTTCATTTAAAAAAGGAAAAACTCAGATGGACGGTTTAACAGCTTTAAAATTTGTCCGCTCAAGAAATGCGCAAGGAGAAGAAGGCAGCGATTTTGCTCGAAATCGCAGACAACAGCTGGTGATAGACGCTGTCTGGAGCAAGGTAAAAAGTACTCTTAAAACATTAAGCCTTAAAAAATATAAACTCCTTTATGAAAAAGTAAATAAATTAATTCTTAGAGACCTAACCAATCAGCAGGCAGCAATACTCTTGAAAAATATAATATTTAAAAGAAAATTTGTTCATAAAAACCTTTCCTTTCCTAGAGATTTTTTTATAGTTCCTGACTATTGGCGCTATGAAGGAAAATATGTATTAGTGCCTAAAACAGGTGATTTTAATGATGTACACGAATTCTTTAAAAAACAAACGAAATAAATAACACAACCGCTGCAACAACAAAAATAAGTGTTTGAAATTGAGTATTACCAGCTGCTGGTAAAGCTTCGGTGTCAGGGATTGAAGTGGGAGAAGATTCTATAGTTGGCGAAATCTGCTCTGCTAATAATATCTCAGTTGGGGTTGGTTCTTCGGTCTGCGCTGTTAGAGTGGGTTGTTGAGTTGGGAAAACCGTGGGTGTGGGTAAAAGCGTCGGTGTTGGAGTTATTGTTACTGGAGCTGCAGTAGTCCGAGTTGTAAATTCCGGCTCTTTTTTCACAGACAACAGATAACCTAAGATAGCAATCACACCGAAAATTACCAAAAAAATAATACTTAGCCAGATAAGCTTTTTTTGCTGTTTGTGTTGGTGAGGTTTCTCATCACCTGGCTTGATATCTTGAGTTATTTTTCTTGGATTTTTTAGGAAAAAATCAAGTTGAGGAAGTTTTAATGGAACCTTACCAGACTTTTCTTTTTTAAATAAATAAAATTCATAGACCAAAAAAAGTAAGGTTATAAAGAAAAAAATGATACTGATTTTATTTACTTCAATTAACAGTTCAACGTAATTCATAAGATAAGTAACCCCAATCCTGCCAAAATAAATATAAGACTAAATAGAGCTATATAAAATGTACCGCCTCCGGTTACTGGCGGAGTAGGGGTCAATATGGCGGTTGGAGTAACTGTTGGAGCCAGAGTGACTGTTGGGGTGGCACTTCCCGTTGCCTCACCCAAAACCTTTTCTCCACTCTTGGCAATAAAAAAACTTCTTTTTAGGCTAATATCTTTACCATTTTTGTCTTTTGTTTTTAGAGTTAGTAAGTATTCTGCTGGTTTTAGTGACGATGCCAGATTCAGGCTCCAGGAACCGTCTTTATCTGCCTTTAAAATAGTAGTAGTACTACTTTTTCCTTCGTTAAGAGTGAGTGTGACTTCATTTTGAGGTATCGCACTTCCTTTTATCAAAGGTTTTTCAGCAGGTATGATAGCTTTTTCCTTGGGAAAAATAATTTCAATTGGAAATTCCTTTTTACTGGTTGAAGCGGCTAAAACATCCTCTTTCTTTAAAATATCGTAATTCTGGCCAATGGTTACCAGTTGCGATAATGGACTTAACTCTGAAATGTAAGTATTTACAATAGAAGTTTCTCCATTTTCCGAAAGAAATTCCAATTTAATTTTTTCTCCACCTGATAATGATTTGATATAATTCAAAGGAATAAGCCACTCACCTGAATTTTTTGAGAGAGTTGATAGTTTATAGGAGCCATCGATAGCTAATAAGACTAAAGCATTTTCCAAGGGAAGCCCACTTTTATTCACTATTTTTCCATAGGCCGGTTTTAAATTACTGATTTGTGTGTCCTTCGATACGGTTTCGAAAATAAAAGCCTGCCCATTTTTATCACCAAAAAGTCCATTTGATAGCGCAATTTTAAAAAAATATCGTGTATTTTGGTCCAGGTTTTTAATCACAAAATAATGATTCACAAATTTAGATTTTACAGATTCTACATCTCTTTCATCTAAAACTATTTGGTTGAGTTGATTTTCTGTTTTTCCATAGCCAAGCCAATTGATTTCTGGCTGATCGGTTTGCCAGAATACAGTTACTTGGTTGGGATAAATATTTGTAATCTCCATCCTTTTTATATTCTTTTTAACAGCTCTAGTTGATACGGTTGTTTTTAAGAAATATCTACCTATAAAATAAATAAATACTAGGACGACAAGGATAGATAAAGCTGTCGGTATTTTTAAATTTTTTTTTATGAAAAGTTGACTATATACCATTATTCTTTTTTAGTTTCCAAAATTTCAAAAATATCTTTATCTATATGATAAATCCTCATTTGGGGGATACTTATATCGCTTTTGATTTTTTCTTCTGCGCTAACATGGATAATATCTGCGATAAGCCAAGCAACAACAGTTAAAAAAACAGTTATAGAGATTATCAAAAGCTCCTTTTTATTCATAAGAAAAAACTCTCAATTTCCAAATCAATGCTCAATTGACCGCTCTGCGTAGATTCCTTATTTTGGCTTGAAATATTAATTGCTTTAATATTTTTGAGTCTTCTTTGATCATAAAGACTCTGAATAAATTTTAGCAAATCATCAAAGGTTGAACTAGCTTGAACGTTTATAGTCAAAGATTGAATAGATTTAGAATTAGTTCCAAGTAGATCAGTTTTATCGACCGCAATCTGCTCAACTATAACCGCATTTTCTTTCCCAACTTTTTCTATCTCACTAAGGATCATATTAATTTTAGGATTATCAGGCAAGGCTGATGATAGAAGAGGGAGTTTATCTCTGATTTCTTCTAGGGAGGCTTGATTTGAAACAACAGAGGATATGGTTTTTTCATAATCTGAATCGAGCTTTTTTAAATCAATTTCCTCTTTTTTTAAAGAGAAAGCAGTAATAAGTGATGGTCGAATCGCAAAATAGACAAAGATCGAAAAAACAATAAAAAAGATTGTAAGAAAAGAATAGTCTTTTGCTTTGCCTTTACCAAGCCGCCCGATTAATTTTTTTAAATCAATATCTTGATACATATTTTTTAATTTTTAAAATTTTCTAAAGTGATACTAAACGAATATCCATTTTCTGCCCGTCTAATATCTCCAAGATTAACTGCAGAAAATTTCCCTTCGTTTTTAAGTTTGTAGTAAAAAAGCTGGAGTTGTTTTGGATCTGTTGCAAGTCCCTCTAATTTAATTTTTTGTTCCTCAGCAGTTAAATTATCTAAAAAAAGGCTTTCGGGAAATATTGAAAGAATATAATTTATAGTAGCAAAAAAAACAGTTTGATTGCTTACAACCGATTTAACTCCATTAATTTTATTATTTATTTTTTCTGACTCTGCCAAAATTGGCTTAACCACCTGAATAATTTCCTTTTTTTGGTCAATTGATTCTTTTAAGTCAATAATGTTCTGGTCTATTCTAAATCTGTAAAATAAAACGCCTATAACAATAAGTTGAGTTATTACCAAAATGTAACGTAGGTAGTTTAGAAAAAAGTAGAGCGCCTTATCAAAAAAACTTTCTCTCCGTTTTCCTATCAGATTTATGTTGTACTTCATTTTGCCTTGAGCAATTTAGAAGCGAGTGATTTTAGGCGACTGGCTTTGTTTTTATGGATCACGCGCTTTTTGACAGCTTTATCCAACTTGGAGTAGAGTTGCCTTAATTGCTTTTCCTTGTTGCCCTTTGTTTTTGCAAGATTTTTTAAAGCATTTTTGAAACCATCCCTGTACGGTTTATTAACCAGGGTTTTTTTTCTATCTTTTCGTAATTTTTTTTTGGCAGATTTGATTATAGGCATATTGGTTATAGATCATAATCTTTTTCAAAGATTTTTTCTCCGTATTCTCCAGAAAATATTAAAGAAAGATGTATGCTTCCCAATACTTTATGATATACACAGGTTCCTGATGAACAAGTACCTAGGGTTATTTTTTTACCAGATGCTAGTTGTCTAAAATCGCAGGCTTCAGGATCTGTTTTTTTCTTGGAACATTGCCCAATTGCCCCCTGGGGTCCTTGTCCTTCAGCATCATAAGTTAGCTCATATTCAATTGTATTTGTTCCCGGAGGAGGATTTTTGACAGTTAAAATAACCTCTCTTTTACCAGGTAGGACTTCTAAATCAACCTTAACAGAACTATCAACTGTAGGGATAATCTCGGTTTCTTCCAAAGCTTCCTCTGTTTGAACTTGCTTGGAAGTATTTCTTGATCTAACGAATAAAAACCCCGAGATAAGCAGAACAACAACAATAGCAGCGATTATCAAGATATTCCTAGTATTTTTATTCGTCATAATACATTTTAACTCATAAATTCGGTAATTTATCTTCAAGATAGTCTTTTATTTTATCGACTTTCTCCCTGACCTGTTTTGTTGTATCTCTATCGCGAATTGTAACTGTCTGGTTTTCCAATGTTTGATAGTCAATTGTGATACAAAAAGGCGTACCGATCTCATCTTGAGTGGCATAACGTTTACCTATATTTCCTCTGTCATCCCAGGCTGTCTGCAAATGTCTTCTTACATTATCGTGGATTTCTCTGGCTTTAGCAACAAGATCACTTTTATTAGCAACCAGAGGGAAGACAGCAACTTTATAGGCTGAAAGTTTGGGATGGATTTTTAGATATATTCTTCCTCCTTCTTCACGATAACTATCGAGCAAGAAAAACAGAGCCGATCTGTCAACTCCGCCTGAAGCTTCTATAACCCAGGGAACATATTCCTGATTAGTTTCTGGATCTTTGTATTGTATTTTATGTCTTGATAGATCCCAGTCACTGCGGTTATGGATTCCTTCAAACTCCGACCAGCCAAATGGCGCCTCATATTCGATATCTTCTGCATCTATTGCATAATGGGCTCTTTCGTTGGGCAGGTGTTCTCTAAAGCGAAGTTTGTTTTTATTCATTCCCAAAGAGAGATACCACTTCATTCGCTCATTTTTCCAATAATCAAACCATTTTTGGCCCTCTTTTTCTTCTGGTTTGATGAAAAATTCCAATTCCATTTGTTCAAATTCACGGCTACGATAGGTAAAATTGCCGGGCGTTATTTCGTTTCGAAAAGCTTTTCCTATTTGGGCTATTCCAAAAGGAATTTTTACTCTGATTGAATCCACGATATTGCGAAAATTGACAAATGCACCTTGAGTAATTTCTCCTCTCAGATATGTATCCGACTGCTCACCCTCGATTATGCCTAAGCTGGCCTTTAGCAGTAGGTTGAAATTTCGAGGCTCGGTCCAAGAAGTTTTTTGGTCAGGATGGGCTTTTTTTTCATGCTTTTTGATCTCATTTTTGTTATCGCTGCGAAATCTTTTGTGGCAGACTTTGCATTCTACTAGAGGGTCGGTAAAAGCCTCAACATGTCCTGATGCTTGCCAAACTCGAGGATTCATTATTATTGAGGCGTCAATTCCAACAATATCGTCTCTCTTCTGAACCATATTTTTCCACCATTCTCGTTTGATATTATTTTTTAGCTCAACTCCCAATGGTCCGTAGTCCCAGAAGCCCGAAATGCCCCCGTAAATTTCCGATGAGGGATAGATAAAACCTCTTCTTTTACAGAGAGCAATAATCCTATCCATTTCTAAAATTATACTTTATTTTTTTGCCTGTTAGCTCTTCAATAAGAGTCAGTAATTCAACCAGATTTTTGTTTTCAATAAGATAGCCTAATTTTTTTAATAGGCTTGATAAATATTTTTCCAGAATTTTTACGGAATTAACTTTGTCTTGGGAGAGTTCAATTAAAAAGCGCTTTGTCTCGAGATATATTGCATACTCTTTTTGATTTTCCGGCAATAGTCTATCTAGCGCCAGTAGCATAAAATATAAATAATTAATTTTTTTAGAGTCTTTTTTTATTTGAGAAAAAGCAGAGATGAGAGAAGTTTCGTGAAGATAGGCTCTTTCTTTGTTTCGATAGATAAGTACGTTTATGAGATTGGTTGTTTGCAGATGAGGGAGTCTTCTGCTTGAGATTTTTTTAACTCCTTTGGCAATTACATTTATTTTTCCCGCTTCAGACGTTAGCAGCGTAATTAATGCATCGGTATTTAGAAGAGAGCGTTTTTTCAGAACAATGGCTTCAGTTTTTATAGTCTTGTGCATAAGGGTTTTACAGCCTTCTAACAATTCCTTTAATCGTATCTACTTCTACTTTGTCTCCGTCTTTGAGTAGTTTTGTTGCATTCTGGGTGCCAACAATACAAGGAATACCCAATTCTCTTGAAACGATGGCTGCATGACTTGTAATACCACCTTCGTTGGTAATAATAGCAGCCGCCTTTCTCATGGCTATTGTATAGTCAGGGTGAGTTGTGACAGCAACAAGAATAAAACCTTCTTTTACTTTAGATAGATCATTGATGCCATTAACAATAGCTACCAGACCAGAAGCCTTGCCCTGGGAGGCAACTGTTCCTTTTATTTGTTGTATGCCTGTAGCTTGGTTTGCTAGACCAAATTCAACTAATGCTTTGCGAATGCTTTCTCCCTGTAGACAAACGATGTTATTTTTAAGATCTAAATACATAACAAATCCTATTTTTCTCGCAGTTATTGAATATTGTGATACTGTAGTCCTACTCTTTAAGAAGTTTATAATTTCTGTTGAGGTAGCATAACTAATATCTCTTGTACTCAATACCATTCTCTTGGCAATCTCAGCAAAAAAGGGAAGTGCATAATACACTCCTTTTCTTCTAAAATCGTCTCTCGCATCTTTAATATACACAAACCTCTGAGCCATCAAGAGATACTGTAGGTCCTTGTCAGTGATGTTTAACTTCGTAGCATAGTGAGTAAATGGCTTTTTTCCCTTTAAGGAATGTTTCTTAAACGCATTAACTGCTTCTCTAAATTGATTTTTACTCCATGGTTCATTATGTAAGTCTAGACAAGAAAGCCATTTATACTCTTCATATAACTTCTCAAACTTACCTTTGGAAAGATTGCCTTTTTGTTCTTCAATCGTATGCTGGAGTTTAAGGATCGCTGCATATTTAGTAGGTTGAAACAAGGTTTCAAGAATCTCTTCTTTCTTATCTTCTATGTTATGCGTTTTAAGGTATTTATCTAGTATTGAAGTTGCTCGTTGTGCCACATAGTCATTAAGTATAAACGCAGTCCATGCAAATATAGAATACCTAAATAGCTTATCTTGATAGTCTAAATAAAGATTTAGTAAGTCATCATTAGATGCTTTGGGAAGATTTAATTTAGAAGTTTTTTTGGAGACTTCTAAATACTTGGTTCCATCTTTAATAAAGGTTTCCTCATATTTTTCTAGTTTATTCAAGTGTGTTGTATATTCTTCATTCAATGATTCGACAAGCTTTTTCCAAGAAGTACCGTCAATATAGAATGCAGTATTATTATCCTCAGGTATTATGATTTGATTTACTGAAGGAGAAGGTACATGAAAGTCTGCTTTAGGACCGAGACAAAGAATAGCCATCTCAGAGTACTGGACACCGTACTCACGTGAGTAAATCTTAATCCACGAAAGATTTTTCAATTTATCTTTAAAAATAGGTTGAGGAGTTTGACTCATATAGTATTTATGATCTCCAAACTTGTTTGGGATCTAATCCAAGCTCTTCTCGTACTCTTTTTACTCGTTTTACATATTGATCAAAAATATCAGGAGCTTTATGGAGTCTATAAAAACCCTCTGCATTTTTGTATAAAGAACATTCAAATACATCAGCATCTTTTATAAGTTCTACATATGAATCATCAGAATAGATTTCTTTCTCGCTATGATGTGCGATGGCCTGTGTAATTATTTCAACTTCTTCATTTAAGAATCCTCCAGCATTTTGTAAGATCTTTCCCGCAATGCCTGCCCCTAATTTTGCATGATCCTTGTAAGTTCCACTTACAATGACCGAAATATCATGAAGTATGCAGATAACACCGGCTCTATCTATGTTTAAATCTCTTTTTTGAGCAAGTATTCGTCCGATGTCCATGCAACCAGATGCGTGCATAAATTCAAAGAATTTTGAGTCTTCTCGCTTTTCATCAGGTATATCAGATTGAAAAATAAGCTCAATAACTTTTCTCTCAACTTTCTCAAAGCGATTTAACCCATCCCCTTTATAATGATGAAAGTCTTTTAGTTGTTTAGTCATACTGAGGATCTTACTATTCTAACAGAAGTTTATAAAAGGCACATCCTCTACGAAGAATCATGCGTAGTCGTCCTAGTGAATCTTATAATTTAGCGCCCAAGATTTTGTCTTTTTCGAAAGGACCATCGAAGAGCTTCTTGTTGTCAACTTTAATTTCTAGCTGTTGTTGATCTTGATTTACTCCGGGTTGTTTTTGAACCATTAATTTATAGTTTTTTGAGGAGATATTGTTCGGAAGAGCATATTTGACTCTAACCTGTGCGGATCCTAAAGGATTTACAGTCAAGAAACCCTCAAATACAGTCTTATCAAGATCATCATATGTTTTAACCTTTGTACTTGATCCCACAAAATCAATTAACTCTGATCCCTTAGGGACATAAACGCGAATCCAGTTACGAAGAGTAGCATTTAAACAAAGTCCGCCCCTTTCCAGATTACAATCTGAATGCGGATAAGGATTGCGAAACTTTATAACAACTTCTCTCTCAATTTTTCCAGAACTCATTTTAGTCTCGGAACTAATTTCCTCCGAGATAAATAAATTAGATTTCGCTCCAGCGAAATTCACATTATTAATATGTAAATAGTCTTGATCGAAATCCCTAATTCTTCCCGCAAAGTTAAGTTTTTCAACAGAATTTTGAATATTTTTGTCGCTAAAGTAAAGTAATATATGTTTTTGCTCAAGATTTGCAAAACTGTTTTCCAAAAATGGACCCCAGTATCTAGATGGTGAAAATCCAAGAACTTTAAGAAGAAGCGCCTGCATAAGCTGGCCCAGTATACCTTTTCGATCTTCCTTGATATAGTTTACGGGTCTATCAACAATATCAAATAATGTGTAAATTACTTGTGGACAATCACATCTTTTGTCATTTTTAGCCGAAAAAACAACCCCGCCTGCTTCTGTATCTCCAAAAACTGACAGCATGTCTACTAAGACCTTTGAATCAACAGCAATCACTCCATCGTAATTTACTTTTCTCGAACTTTTTTCATATAATTCGTTGAATAATTTCAAGGATTCCACAAAATCCGGTGATAGGTTACTATCTCTGATGAAAAAACGACTCACTCCTTTGTGGTAACTTAGTATTTCTTGAGGAGCAGGAGGATGGGAAGAAATAGAATTATCGAGTTGATAGATATCATCGGATGTTTCTTTTTGAATCTTTCCTTTTTCAACAGTAAATATTGCATAGGAAGTTAGAAAACCCCCTGTTGCCCTTCTTTCCTTATCATTTTGAAATAAAACTAGATATGTTTTCTTTTTATCCTTGCCTAGTATTTCTGGAATTTTTTTCAGAAAAGGTTTGGCGTCAACAAAAAGGGTAGCCACTCCGAGCATGGTTTCTTTTAAAGTCTCAACATTTTCTCGAACCTTCGTTTTGCCCAATTTCTTAGGATAACGCGAAGGGTTGATCTTATTTATTCGTAGTTCAGCTTGTCTTATGTTTTCGGAGATCGGATCTATTTTTGTAACTATTTTATCAAGAGTCAATATTGCAGTCTGGAGTCTCTCATCTGCACTCTTTTCCACAAACGAACTCTCTCCTTTTTTAAAGCCTATTAGATCTGCATATGGTGCAATTGCAGAAACCGACTCTTTTCCAGCCTCAATTAAATAATCTCCTGCCTCGATCCCATTTTTGAAGTCAGAAACATAGGGAATAAATGCTGCCCAATAGACACTTTTTGCAGCTTTTTGAAGATTGTCGTATTTTTTAGATAGATCATCCAGTTTGGCTTGTACCAAATCAATATCGTTTTGGGAAAAGGCTTTTTTTAGCTCTTTTGCAGAAGCAGTTACTTCTTTTGCCCTAACCTTTATTTTGGAGTAAGGACGATAAACAAAAAAATAGCCAAAAACAATGAGGAACAACAAAATCTGTAGAATTAATTTTTTCCTGCCTCTTTTTTTTGGATTTAAACCATGAAGTCTCATACGGCTCCTTTTCCAGATATCATCACCCATGGTGTTTTGAGTATTATTTGTAAGTCTTTCCATAATGATATATTATCTACATAGGTTGCATCAAGTGCAATTCGTTTATCAAAATTGATTTCTGATCTGCCCGAAACTTGCCATAAGCCAGTTATTCCCGGCCTAACAGATAGTACTTTCTTTACCATTTTCTTTGTATATGGATATTTCTTTTGTTGTTCTTCAAGCTCATCTGGATAATAAGCTCTGGGTCCGACTAAACTCATTTCTCCTTTTAAAACATTTAAGAGCTGAGGTATCTCGTCAATTGAGTGTTTTCTTAACAGTTTTCCAATGGATGTTATTCTAGGATCACTCTTTAATTTATAACTTCCTTTTTTATATTCTTGATAAAGTTTTTTGAAACGTGGATCAGTTCGCAGTAATTGATGTGCGTTAGTAATCATAGACCTGAATTTATACATTCTAAATCTCTTCGCGTTTTGACCCACTCTTTCCGGAACGTCTGCCAAAATAACGCCCTTAGATGTTAATTTTATCGCCAAAATTGCAATTATGCAAATGGGCAGAAATAAGATTAAAAGGAAAAGAGAAAGAACAATATCAAAAATTCTTTTTAAATATTTTTCGTAAGCTTGGCCTTTAAAAAGATTAACCATGTCTATTTGACAACTATGTTAGTTTTTCGTGTTCGGTCCCCTGAAAGCTCTCAACAAGCTTTTTAATTTTGGAAACGGAAGATTTTTTGGTAACTAACAGAACATCGTTTGCGTTAATTATTAAAGAGTCGTCAAGATCTATTCCAACGATCAACTTTTTATCCTCATAGTTATAAATAAGATTATCTTTAGAATTCTCAAGAAAAACTCGGCCATTGGTTATATTGTCTGATTTTTCTTTTTCCAAAGCTTCCTTAAGCGCTTCCCAGGCTCCCACATCACTCCAACCAATATCTTCAACAATTACAGAACAATCAGCTTTATCTATTTGCTCAAGAATTGCTTGGTCAAAATTAATTTGAGGCATCCGGTTATAGAGTTTTAAAAAAATTTGATCGAAATTAGGCTCTCCTAGGTGAGAAATAATTTCAGATGTTAAATCATGGACCAATGGCAGGAATTTTTTAAATGACTTTTTTATATATCCTGGGGTTGTCACAAAATATCCGAGGTTCCAAGAATGCTTTTTATCTTCAAAATAACGAGCAGCAAGGCTTTTATCGGGTCTATATTTAAAACCAACAAATGAATGGATATTTATACCATCTATGATTAGAACCTTGTCGCCAAAATGGATATAACCTAGATTGACAGAAGGAAATCGTGGTTTTTGGCCGAGAAAAACTATTTTGCTTCCGCCCGATTGTATCTGTTTTTCGGCGACTGTTAGTATTTTTTGAAATTTATCAATTTGCTTTACGAGGTGGTCACTCCATGAAATGAAGAGAGGTTCTCTATCGCCAAATTTTTTTCCAATGAAGCCTGTGGCAAAGGCTACAGCTGGTCCTACGTCTTTTCGAGTTGGCTCGCCGATAATATTTTCAGGGGGAATTTGAGGAATTTGTTGCGATGCCATATTTGAGTATTCTTTTCCTGTAGAAATAAATACATCCTTGTATTTTAATTTGGGAAGAAGTCTCTCAACAGCGATTTGAAGAGTTGATTTTCCATCAATTATTTTTTCAAATTGCTTTGGGGATTTTTTTCGCGACAAGGGCCAAAGCCTTGTTCCTACCCCTCCTGCAAAAATGACTGCTTTCATAAAAAATTCAAAAAATCTTTGACAAACTTTTGCTTATTAAATCTTTCTGCATTATTAGTTCCAAGTCTCTGTGTGCTTGACTTTAAATTGTATTCTATGTGCTTAAATCTTGCAAGTGCCTCCCTCAGCGATTTTTCAGTCTGATTTTCAAAAAACATTCCGGTTTTACCATTTATTACTGTTTCAATTGCTCCACCCTTTTTATAAGCAATTATCGGGCAGCCAAAAAATTGTGCTTCAAGCGAAACATAACCAAATTCTTCTTCTTGGGGCATGATCAAAGCCCTTGCATTTTGGTATAGTTGCCCTAGTTCTTGGTCAGAAATTTCTGAAAGAAATTGAATATTTCTAGTTGCCGTTCGCTTAAGTTTATTGAACAACGATCCCTTACCAACAATTATTAGATTCTCGTTCAAATGTTTAAACATTTGAACAACCAAGTCAACCCGCTTATAGGGTTCTAATCTTGATACGACTAAAAAGAATTTAGAAGCTTCCCCCGTCATCCCGAGGGAGTGAAGCGACTGAGGGATCTCATTATTTTGAGAGATTTCTCTCTCGACATTACGTCGGGATCGAAATGACGACCAATAGTTCAGATCAAACGGTGGGTATATGACTTCAGAATCTCTCTTATAAAATTTTTTGACACGTTCTTTGACCGTTTTTGAAATTGAAATTATATGATCTGGTCGTTGAGCTGCAACAAAATCCCAATCTTGAAATTTTCGAAGTCTCGAATGACCAATTTTCAAATATGGTGAATCAAAATACATTTCCGGGATCCAAAAGTAGCGTGTTGGAGTTAATAGATAGCAGATATGTAAAGTTCCTGGTTTGGTTATTACTGCCTTTGCGAATGACGAAGAGACAGAAATTACTAAATCGTACTCCGAAAAATTAAAGGCTTCAAAAGCGTAAGAGTAAAAGGGAAGTGAGAGCAATCTATTTTTTTTAATAAATGAAGGAAGTTTTTGAATAAAAGAAGTTTTAAGTTTGAAATTTTTTGCCCAGGGAGCTTGTTTCGGATCGTAGTACGAGGTAAACCAATCTGCCTTGGGAAACATTTCCGAAAGAGTGAGAAGAACTCTTTCCACTCCTCCCCACTTATCAATCCAATCATAAACAATCGCAATCTTACTTTTTTTAAGCTCAATCATAAGTTTATTTTACTGTGACGCTTTTGGCTAGATTGCGGGGTTTGTCGGGGTCGTAGCCCAGGGCAACAGCAAGATAATAGCCAAGGAGTTGAGCTACCACAACGTGAGGGATAATTGTTGCGTCACCGCAATTTTTGACCTCTATAAATTCATCGAAAACAGAGTTAGGAATGCTTGATATTCCAATTACATAAGCCCCTCTGGCCTTTACCTCGTTAGCAGAAGAAAGTGTATCAGCATAAGTCTCATCGTCCGGATTATAAACAATCACCGGAGAACCTTTTTCGATAAGAGCAATTACACCATGTTTTAATTCACCACCTGCAAACCCCTCGGCGTGGATATAACTTACTTCCTTGATTTTGAGAGCAGATTCAAGAGCAGCTGGATAAGAAACACCACGGCCCAAAATAAATATATGCTTTTTATTTTTAAGAGTTTGGGTCAGTTTTTTTACCTGTTCAGAATCCAAAAGCTTATGTGTTTCAACAACAGCCTTTTTCAGGTGACTGGCTCCGGTTTCATACTGGTTTTTAAGACTGTAGGAAAGAAGATAGAGAACAACTATTTTGGCAACAAAAGCCTTTGTTGAACAGACAGCTTTTTCTGGCCCCGCGCCAAGAAGTAATTTATAATCTGAAATTCGATATAAAGTTGATCCCAAAACATTGGTTATACTGACAACTTGAGCCCCTTTTTCTTTTGCCGCCTTAACAGCAGAAATAGTATCTATTGTTTCTCCGGATTGAGAAAGAGCGAGTACCAAACTAGTGTCTTTTAAAAAATCAATCAGATATTCGAACTCCGATCCAATACTGAAATTTACGTGGCGTTTGGCTATTTTTGAGAGAATATAGGTTCCAGCTAAAGCAGCATAAGCAGCTGTACCGCAACCAATCAGATAAGTTCCATAAGCTTTTTTGACCAATTCAGCTAGGTTTTTTATATTTTGTTTCTGGGTTGTCAGAATATTTTCGATAACTTTGGGTTGCTCCATTATTTCTTTGATCATAAAGTGAGGATAGCTTCCCAAGGAAAGAAGCTGCTTCGGCACATCTAGACGTGTAAAAAGCAGACTGGGTTTTTTATTTTTCGAAACAGCCAAAAGTTTGTTGTCTTCTAAAAAGTGAAGATTATTTGTATGAACAAGAATAGCCGAGGAATCTGAGGCAATATATGATCTATTATTTTTCACATCATATCCGAAAATCAAAGGAGAACTATTTTTAATGGCATAAAACTCCTCTTCCTGAGGAAAAAAAATAATGATTGCGTTTAGTCCTTCGAGACTTTTAAAAACATCAATGATTACTTTCTTTCGGTCTTTTTCTTTTTGAAGTTTCTCTTCGATAAGATGGGCGACAACTTCACTATCAGTTTCTGATTTAAAGTTGTGTTTTTTTCTTAATTTATTTTTGAGCTCTTGAAAGTTTTCAATAATTCCGTTGTGTACGATGACTATTTTATTTTTGCAGTCTGCATGAGGGTGAGAGTTTTCTTTGGTAACTCCGCCGTGCGTGGCCCAGCGTGTGTGACCGATTCCAACAGAGGACGTAAGTTTAGGTAGCTTGGCATCGCCGATTTTGCCAACTTCTTTTTTGATGAAAAGTCCGCCCTTTATTTTTAAAGCGACTCCCCAGGAATCGTAGCCTCTATATTCCAAAGCCCGCAGACCTTCAAGGATGATCTCGCCAGCATTGGTCTCATCCCCAAGATAGCCAAAAATCCCGCACATAAGGTTTATTATAGCAATATATTGCAAAGCAGGGTCAAAAAGGGTAAAATATCAACTTATGAGCGATCCGAGCGAAAGAGTAGACCAGCGTCCTCCAATTGCTCCTTTTTCTCCGGAAACTCGCCGTTTGCTTGAACAAGTTTTGTCAAAGATAGATGAAGGCGATCTGTTGGTAGTTTTTCATGTAGAAAGAGGAGTCAGTGGACAACATGTTGATACAAGGGTTGCAGGTATTTTAAATTCATCAAATGATGATGAACCTTATAAGGTTTATGGTGAGGGTGTTGACGCAGCTGCTGCCCTTAGACAGATGCTAGATCGTAGTTTTGTGGCGGCAAAAGGGGAACCTGTTCGAGGTAAAGTTTATCCAACTGATTCCCTCGATGCTTTAGTCTTTGGTGGTCCTTCAGTTTATATCCGACGAGAGGGTAATCAAGTTCGATTAGATGCGGGTGGTCTTCACGCGCAGGCAGATTCAATAGAGGAAGCTGTAGGAAAAGTCTACAGAGAAGGTCGTGAACGTTCTGCCTTTGACAGACGATCTTGGGACGAAATGCCAGTTCCCGACCCAGCCTAATTTTTTAAAAGGTACACCTACGGGGTGTCCGCACAATCGTCTGATATAATAACCTTAAAATGGTAATAGAGAGAAGAGTAGATTGGTTGGGAATTCCAGTGAGAAAAGTGTCAGTTCCAGCAGGATATACAGAGGAATCAAGTAATGAACCTCCTATGGTGCGCGAGTCTAAACCTTATGCTAAAGCAACAGTTCTTCCAGGCGATCGAG
This sequence comes from uncultured Gammaproteobacteria bacterium, assembly GCA_964559705.1. GTDB lineage: Bacteria > Patescibacteriota > Microgenomatia > UBA1406 > GWC2-37-13 > CAZLGV01. Next base: position 667,569 of record CAZLGV010000001.1, read on the forward strand.
TCGATTTTTCAAGGGGAGAAATTTTTTCTAGTGTAGTAGATTTTGGGGCTGGTTATCGATATGTTCGTCGTACCGTGATTTATGAACAGCACACGTTATGGGGAGACAAAATTAAAAAACATGCTAAGTTTCCAAGGCAATCATCAGGAAAAAGAGTCTCCTTCAGACACATTTAAAAAAATAGCTAGAAGAGGTTGATTTGGGGGTCGGCTGAAGACTTCTTGGTTTCTTTCTTTACCTGTGTTTTTTTCACCTCGAAGAATCTGGTGGCCAGGGAGCGCATTTCAAGTTTCAAAAATTCGTTTTTTAATTCTTTCTTAAAGCCTTCATATTGCGTATATTTAAGTCTAAATTTTATTTTTAGATTGGTGACGATATAGGATAACTTTTTGGACAAAACCAGAAGTTTTTTGTTCTTTTTGAGTAATAGTTTAAGTTTCTCATCAGAAAGCTTATCCAGGTTACTCATCAAATGCTCAAGAGTTTGATATTCGTGAAGTAGTTTTACTGCAGTCTTGGGTCCTATGCCTTTGACACCAGGGTAATTATCAGATGGATCACCAACTAAAGCTTTAAAATCGGCGATCTGTTCAGGAGAAATCTTAAAAGTTTTTATAATTTCGTCCCGATCATAAATTTTTGCCTGACTAAACCCAATTTGCGGGGTAGCTACAAAAATATCGCCATCAATAAGCTGCATAATATCTTTGTCTCCAGACAAAATCATAGTCCTTTTACCTTCTTTTTTAGCGATATGAGTTATGGTGCCGATTAAATCATCTGCTTCAAAACCATCTTTTTCTATTTGATAAACTCCTGCTTTTTTCAATAGATTTTTAATGATTGGAATCTGGATCCTGAATTCATCTTCAATTTTAGGTCGCTGAATTTGATATTCTTTATAAAGTTTTTGTCTAAATGTTGGTTTGGGGGTGTCAAAACAGACTACAAGATAGTTGGGCTTGAAATCGGCGAGCGCTTTGTAAAGCATGGTAAAAAAACCGTAAATGGCATTTGTTGGAGTTCCGTCTTTGGTTTTAAAAGGGGGAAGGGCAAAGTAAGCGCGGTACATTATGGCATTGCCGTCGATTAAAAGCAGAGTATCCATAGAGCTTTCCAATTGACAGGTTCTGTCACGGGCTCATTCCCGCCAGTGCTCGTTGCAAATCCCTGCAACTGCGCGCTGTCGGGAGCCCTTTTGCCCATGTCACCTGTCTATTACTTAGTCTTCGGTTTGGGTCCGACTATTTTCTCGAACTCGTCTTGATCGAGTCCTTCTTTCTTAACCAATTCTGCAGCCACTTTATCTAACATCTTTCTTTTACTTTTTATAATAATAAGTGCCTTTTCATAGCAATTACCTATTATTTTTTTTACTTCCTGATCAATTTTAGCCAACATTTCTTGGGAAAGCTGGTTTTCCTGCCAGTACATTTTTCCCATCTCTGAAACATCCATTGTTGGACCAAAATTTATCGGTCCCAAATCGCTCATCCCGTATTCAACTACCATGGCTTTGGCAACTTGGGTTGCCTGATCAAAATCATTGGCTGCTCCGGTTGTAACCTCGTTGAAAACAGACTCTTCAGCCACTCTTCCTCCCATCATGACAGAGACTCGTTCCAAAAGATGAGTTCTAGTCTCATGAAGCTTGTCTTTTATTGGTGGAATTAAAGTGAATCCCAAAGCCATACCTCGAGAAACGATTGAAATTCGGTGAACAGGATCAGTATGAGGCATGAAATGTGAAACAATGGCATGGCCTGCTTCATGATAAGCAGTTAATTTTCTATCCAACTCCGATTGTAATCTCTTTTTTTCCGGGCCAAGTTTTACTTTGGTTGCTGCCTCTTCTATGTCATCCATCGAGATTTTAGTTTTTGCTTGTCTGGCAGCGTCAATAGCTGCTTCATTAAGCATGTTCTCCAGATCGGCTCCTGAAAAGCCGACTGTTCTTTTGGCTACTTTATCCCAACTTACATTTTCTTCGAAAGGTTTACCTCGAGCATGAATTTTAAGAATAGCTTTTCTGCCCTCAAGATCAGGATAATCAACAATTATTCTGCGATCGAACCTTCCCGGTCTAAGAAGCGCAGGATCAAGAAGGTCTCCGCGGTTAGTTGCGGCAACCACTACTACTCTTTCAGTTGGTTCAAAGCCGTCCATTTCAACCAAAATTTGATTTAAAGTTTGTTCACGTTCATCATGAGAAGGCATAATTCCCACAGAACGAGCCCTACCAATTGCGTCAACCTCATCGATAAAAATGATTGAGGGAGCACTTTTTTTTGCAGTCTGAAATAGATTTCTTACTCTGGCTGCTCCTATTCCAACCAGCATTTCCATAAACTCAGAGCCGGCTATAGAAAAAAAAGGTACGCCTGCTTCACCAGCAACTGCTTTAGCTAGTAAAGTCTTTCCGCAACCAGAAGGGCCGATTAAAATAACTCCTTTTGGCGTTCTTGCCCCGAGTTTTTTATACTTATCTGGATGTTTTAAGAAATCCACAACTTCCTCAAGTTCTTTTTTTGCCTCATCGACTCCGGCGACATCTTTGAAGGTTACTTGGGGCATATCTTTGGAGAATTGCTTTATTCTGGCCTTGCCAAAAGAAAAAACCGAGTCTTGGGCACCTTTGGCTTGCCTGAAAAGAAAGACAAAAAAAGCGACCATGAGAATAGTCGGAATAAGATTACTTAATACTGCAATCAATCCTGCTGAAGCCTGTGTATCTTTGACAGAAATATTTATTTTTTCGGTATTAACTCCGGAATCCCTTAATGTCTTTAAGAAACTTTCTTCGGGTTCTTTGTAAGTTATTCCAAGTTTATCGTCTTTGTAATAAAGTAGGATTTTATTATCGATGACCTCGATTTTGTTTACTTTTCCCTCTTTGATTTCTTTGACAACCGTTGTGATTGACTTTTCTGGGACAGCTTTTTTCACTTCGTTAGATATTGATCTAAACATGAAGAAAAAAAATAGACCGACGAAGATAACAATGAAAATAGTTCTTATATTGAGGTTTAGTTTAAACTCTCTTACTTTACTAGTTTCTTTGTTCTGTTTTGCCATAAAGGGCATTTTAGCAGAATTTTGATAAAATTGCTAGATATATGCCTAAAATTGACCAAACATTGGCAGTTTTAAAGCAGGGGGGGCTTGTGATTTTTCCCTCGGATACTGTTTATGGGTTATTGGCTGATGCAACAAACGAAGAAGCGGTCAAGAAACTGATTGAGTTTAAAAGTAGACCTTCAGGAAAACCAATTTCTGTTTTTTGCAATTTTCAAATGCTAGATAAGTTAGTGAAAATAAACCAAGAAACAAGAAACAAGTTACAAGCTTTGTTGCCTGGACCATTCACGGTCGTGTTAAGATCGAAACACATTGTTTCAAAACTTTTGGAATCAGAAAAGAGGACCCTTGGAATAAGAATTCCAGATTATAAACTAATCAACGAATTAGTCTCTAAATTTAATAAACCAATAACCGCAACCTCAGCCAACATTGCAGGTCGATCACCGCACTATTCGATAGAATCCTTGATGAGACAACTGTCTCAAAAGAAAAAAGATTTGATTGATTTGGTGGTTGATGCTGGGAAACTTCCCAGAAACAAACCTTCGACAGTGGTTGATCTTACAGAACCGCAAATAAAAATTATTCGAAAAGGAGACGTTGTTTTTAAGGATAGCCGAACATTTGTCTCGAACTCTGAAGCTGAAACAAAAAAGATTGCAAAATATTTGCTGAATAACCAAGAAACAAGATACAAGAAACAAACAAAACCATTGATTTTTATTATTGAGGGAGAGCTGGGCGTTGGCAAAACTATTTTTGTCAAAGGAATAGGGGAGTATCTAGGGGTGAGAGACATTATTTCGCCGTCGTTTGTTATTTATTACGAATACGAAATAAAAATAACCAAGAAACAAGATACAAGAAACAAACTAATACATGTGGATTTGTATAATCTTCAGGAGGAGGGAGAGTTTGAGCATTTGGGTTTGGAACGGTATCTTAAACCGGGAAACATTTTATGTTTTGAATGGGGAGAGAAGGGCAGAGCGATACTTAAGTTATTAAAAAAGAAAGCAAGGATAGTTTATGTGAAGATGAGATATATAAGCGAGAATAAACGAGAATTAAAAATTCAAAGTTAAAAATGCAAAATTACAGTTCAAAATTCAAAATTCTAGCGATTGAGACGTCGTGTGATGAGACGGCGGCGGCGGTTACCGAGGGCAGGAAAGTTTTGGGTAATGCGATTTACTCACAGGTTCTGATTCATAAAAAGTGGGGTGGGGTGGTGCCATCTTTGGCCAAAAAAGCTCACCAAGAAAGGATTGATCTGGTAATCCAAGAGGCACTAAAAAAAGCAGAGGTAAAGACTGAAGATGTTGATTATGTAGCAGTGACTTACGGCCCGGGACTTGCGATTGCTTTGGAAGTCGGAATAAATAAAGCCAAAGAATTAGCAAAAAAATATTATAAGAAAATAATTCCTGTTAATCATATGGAAGGCCATCTCTATGCTGCTTTTTCGCAAAATAGCAGGGGAAATCCCAAGATTGATTTTAAATTTCCCTATTTAGGTCTGCTTGTTTCTGGAGGACATACCGAACTGGTTAAATTCTTGAATCATATTAATTATCAAATATTGGGGGAGACGGTTGATGATGCTGCGGGAGAAGCGCTTGATAAAGCAGCTAAACTTTTGGGACTGGGATACCCAGGTGGTCCTGTTATTGAAAGATTAGCCGCAGAAGTTGGAAACAAAGATTTTTACAAGCTTCCCAGACCAATGATTAAATCCAATGATCTGAATTTTTCTTTTTCAGGGTTAAAAACAAGTTTTTATTATATGCTTAAAAAAACAAGCCAAGAAGTAAAAGCGAAAAAATTAAGAGAACTTGCAAGTTCGTTTCAAGAAGCTGTGTTTGATACATTGTTGATTAAGCTTGAAAAAGCAATCAAACAGACTGGAATAAAAAATGTGGTTCCCGGTGGGGGAGTCATAGCCAATTCACACCTCCGAGGTGCGATACGGCGCTTGGTGAAAAAAGTTGGTGGAGAAGTGCTTTTTCCACCCTACAAATATCTGTGTACGGATAATGCCGCCATGATCGGCATCGCCGCCCACTTTAAAGCAAAAAAAGGAATATTCGTCAAAAATCTAGCCAAACTCGACCGCATTCCTAGGTTAAAGCTAAGTGAATGAATTTTTTATAGATATTGACCTAGCCCTGCGGGTTCGGTTGGTTGAGAAACTTCAACTGTTGGAGCATCATGTTGAGCAGAGCTAATTAGAGGTTTACTTAGCCAACCAGTAAAAATTTCCCCAGTTGAAGTTAACGGTGGAGGAAAGACTCTAAAGTTATTGAAAACTAAAGAAGGGTAGACTTTAGAGTAGAAGTCATGCCTGTCCATATTCTCTACATAAAAAGATACGATTTCAACTTTATTCTCTAAATCAATTGGAAATATGGGAGTAATTTGTCCGCCGACTATCTGTTCTATCATTGGTTCAAACATAGCACGTGCCTGTTTACTGTCTAGTTGAAGTTTTTCTAGTACTTCTCGCCATGCAGCAATATATTTCTCGTAATCTTCTTGACTCATCCTATATAAATGTAAAAAGTGATCTTGAGTGAGATATCCTTCGTGAGAATCAGGACTGTCTTCGTCAGGACCAGAAAGAAACCAAGGAAAAGCCTCTCTGACAAGCCTAACAATATCTTCGGGACTTAGTGGTGACGGTGAAAATTCGTCTCTCTCCGGCATAAAATTCATCCTATATTATAAATCTATAGTAAAAATAAAATAAAAGTCAAGTCCAATTAAAACGCCAATTTTGAGAATAGCTATTCAGACATTAGAGTCCAACCTGAAGCACTGACCGCGCTTAGAGGGGCCCAAACACCAACTCTATCTGGATCGACTGTAGGGCTTTCGCCCGGTCTTGAACGACTCACATGAGGTCCTGCGATCAGTTGATCACCATCCTCAAATGCTGCTCTAAGTCTATCCATCTGCGAAGGGTCTTCCATTTCTGGCTCTGTTGATTCAAATGTTTCTTGCTGTTGAAAGGCACTGGCTGAATCAGGAATTCTACCTGTGCCTTTTCGTATTTCTAAAAAAAGCATAAGTTGACCTGTTGAGCCAAGATAGACGATAGGTCTACCTGCAGAATCTTCTCCGACGACAACTATTCTTCTCTTAGGTAAGCCGTATGCTGAAGGTTCCTTATAAATAGCGAGCTTTGTAACCGGACTATCCGGATTTATAAAAGAAGGAGCTTCTCTTGTCATAACAGGCTAATTCTATCATAGTTATTGCTTTTTGCAACAATACCAAAAAGAATAGCAAGGGTTGATTATTCTGCACATTTTTTTTACAATGTAATGCCCTATGTTGAGTGTCAAGAATCTAACTGTATTGGTGGGGAAAAAGAAAATAATCGAGGGTTTTTCTTTCAATTTTGAAAAAGGCAAGATTTATGCGATTATGGGACCCAATGGATCAGGGAAATCTACTTTAGCTTATGCCTTAATGGGACACCCAAGCTATAAAGTAAATTCAAATTCCAAAATCCAAATGTCAAATAGAGATATCATCAAATTGGATGCGCAGAAGAGGGCAGAGGCGGGTATATTTTTGTCCTTTCAGACTCCCCTATCCCTATCTGGAATTTCACCTTACCAATTATTACAATTTGTTCTCTCTGGCAAAAAAGACCCCTTAAAATTAAGAAACGAAATAAACAAAATTGCAACTGAACTCAAAATTCCACAAGAATTATTAACCAGATCTTTGAATGAAGGAGCATCCGGCGGAGAGAAAAAAAAGCTAGAGATTTTGCAGGCTGCAGTTTTGGACAAGGATATAATGATTTTTGATGAGGTTGATACAGGAGTAGATATTGATGCTTTAAGAACAATTGCCTCGTTCTTAAAAAAACATAAAAAAAACAAAACCTACATATTGATTACTCACTATAATAGAATTCTTCACCATCTTAAGCCAGATAAGGTATTAATGTTACTGGCTGGTAAATTAGTTAAAGTTGGAGATTATAGATTAGCAAACAGGATAGAAAAAGAAGGTTATAAGCTAACTAAAAATTAATATGGCAAACGGACAGCCTAATTTAAATTTCCAATATAAATACGGTTTTGCCATGCCGCAAAACTATACTTTTAAAGCGAAAAAAGGTATTTCGGAAGAAATCGTAACAATGATATCGAAAATGAAGGAAGAGCCGGAGTGGATGACGCAGTTTAGACTCAAGTCATACAATATATTTAAAGATAAACCAATGCCCCAGTGGGGCGCGGATCTGTCAAAGATTAATTTCGATAATATCTATTACTATATAAAACCGACTGATAAACAGGTTTCTTCCTGGGACGATCTTCCCAAGGAAATAAGAGAGACTTATGACAAAATAGGCATTCCTCAAGCAGAGAAAGATTTTTTGGCCGGAGTTTCTGCCCAGTATGAATCGGAAGTTGTTTATGAGAGCATAAATAGAGAACTTTCCAAACAGGGAGTGATTTTCTGCGATATGGATACTGGACTTCGAAAATACCCCCAAATTGTAAAAGAATATTTTGGCACTCTTATTCCACCGCACGATAATAAATTTGCAGCTTTAAATTCTGCTGTTTGGTCGGGTGGATCTTTTGTCTACGTACCAAAAGGTGTTCATGTTAAGCTCCCCCTGCAAGCTTATTTTAGAATCAATGCTGAAAGATTTGGCCAATTTGAGAGGACATTAATTATTGCCGAAGAAGGTTCAAATGTTCATTATGTTGAGGGCTGTACTGCACCGGTTTATACAACTGATTCTTTACATGCTGCAGTTGTTGAGATCTTTGTTAAGAAAAATGCAAGAGTCCGCTATACCACCATTCAAAACTGGTCGACCAATGTTTATAACTTAGTAACCAAAAGAGCCAGAGCCGAAGACAATGCAATAATGGAATGGGTTGACTGCAACATCGGCTCACAAGTAACCATGAAGTATCCTTCAGTTTATCTTTATGGTCAAGGAGCAAGAGGAGAAGTTTTATCGATTGCTTTCGCAGGAAGTAAACAGCATCAGGATGCAGGAGCTAAGATGTTTCACTTCGCCAAAAATACCTCGTCTAGAATAGTTTCAAAATCAGTTTCAAAAGACTCGGGCAGGACTTCTTATAGAGGAATGGTAGTCGTTAGACCGGGAGCAAAAAATTCGAAAGTCTATGTTTCCTGCGACGCTCTTATCTTGGATGAAAAATCAAGATCAGATACCTATCCGACAATGAAAATAAAAGAATCAGACACTGAAATACAGCATGAAGCGACAGTTGAAAAAATAGGTGAAGAGAAGTTATTTTATTTAGCAAGTCGCGGAATTAAAAGAGCCGAAGCCGAAGGGTTACTTGTCAACGGATTTATAGATCCTGTGGTTAAAGAGATTCCACTTGAGTATGCGGTTGAAATGAACAGGTTAATCCAATTAGAAATGACAGGTAGCGTTGGTTAACATGGTGAAATTTATCGATCTAAGCAAAGTTAAAAAAAACAAAATCGTTCTCGATAAATCGGGCGATTATATTGCATATATTGCTAATATTTCTGGTGATTTTCAATTTGAGATAAAAGAGTCAAATATCGATCTTCAGATTTACGGTTTGTTTTATGGCAGAGGAAACGACATTTTTAAGTTGAATACGGTTCAACATCATATAGCGGCCAATTCCCGCTCAAATCTTCTTATCAAGGGAGTTTTTGATGATCAATCAAAATTCCTTTGCACAGGCTTAATAAAAATAGAAAAAACCGGTCAAAAAACGCATGCTTACCAAAAAAATCAAAATATTATTTTGTCAGACCAGACATATGTTGAATCAGAACCCTTTTTGGAAATTCTGGCCAATGATGTTTTTTGTACCCATGGATCATCAACTGGAAAAATAAACGAAGAACAAATCTACTATTTAAAAAGCAGAGGCATAGATGAGAAGAAAGCAAAAAGATTGTTAGTCGAAGGGTTTTTGAATGAAATTAGAAATAAAGTAAAACAATATGTTTGATGTAAATAAGATTAAAAAAGACTTTCCCATTTTTAAAAACAATCCTAATCTTGTCTATCTTGATTCTGCCGCTACTTCATTAAAGCCAAAAATCGTTATTGATAAATTGGTTGAATACTATGAAAATTACTCTGCCAATATAAAAAGAGGAATCTACAAAATTAGTGAAAAAGCAACCGAAGAATATGAGGAAACGCGGAAGATAATCGCGGATTTTATAAATGCAGATTCCGAAGAAATTATATTTACTCGAGGAACAACAGAGTCAATTAATTTGGTTGCTTACGGGCTTGGGCGAAAGATTGTCGATAGAGGAGACGAGATTGTCGTTTCCGTAATGGAGCACCATTCGAATTTTGTACCGTGGCAACAACTTGCTTTTGAGATGGGAGCTGATTTTAAGGTAATTGATATTGATGAAGAAGGACGATTACAAGTTCAAAGTTCAAAGTTCAAAGTTCAAAATGACAACTCAAAATTTAAAATTAACTTAAATCAAATTATTACAAAAAAAACTAAAATTCTCGCTCTTAATTATGTTTCTAATGTTCTCGGGACTATTAATCCAATTAAGGAAATTATTCAAGAAGCCAGGAGGTTAAATCCAACTATTATTGTTGTTATTGATGCAGCCCAAGCTGTGCCGCATATGAAAGTTGATGTCAAAGAACTTGGCTGTGATTTCTTAGCTTTTTCTGGACACAAAATGCTCGGGCCAACCGGAGCAGGAGTTTTATTTGGAAAAAGGAAATTGCTAGAAGAGATGTTTCCTTTTCAATATGGTGGAGAGATGATAGAACAAGTCAGAATAGAAAAAACATCTTTTGCTCAGGTACCGGAAAAATTTGAAGCGGGAACACCGTCAATTGCCGATGTTATAGCTTTTAAAGAAGCAATAGATTATTTGAAAAAAATCGGAATGGAAAATGTAAGAAATCATGAAATAGAAATAACAAAATATGCCCTTGAACTTTTTAAATCAGAGTTCGGCGATAAAATAAAAATCTATGGTCCCAAAAAGGTAAGCGATAGAGGAGGGGTTATTGCATTTACTTTATCCGGAGTTCACCCACATGATTTAGCAACAGTTCTTGATGAAGAAAATGTTGCGGTGCGAGCCGGTCACCACTGCGCTATGCCGCTTCACACTAGATTAAATATCCCGGCATCAACCAGAGCCAGTTTTTATATTTATACCAGCAAAGAAGATATAGATAATTTTATTCAAGTTCTAAAAAAAGCTTCAAAATTATTCAACACCTAATTGAAGATTGACAATTCTCTCATGATTGATACAATTTTCATAAATGGATAATCTCCCAAGTGGTCAGACTAATTACACACCTCTTTCCCCTGTAAATTTAAAATCTCTTCCACCGAGTCAAAAGAAAAAAGCTAACTTATCAACTTTTTTGTTAATAGGACTTATTTTAGTTTTGATGTCCGGAATCGGAATAGGATTGTACTTAACTGGAATAACTCAAACTTTACAACGAAAGGCACTTGAATGCACAAACCTTGAACAAGGTTGGCATCAGAGTAATAATCTCTATGATTGGAACGGATCAAGTTATTCAGTCCCTTCAGGCTGTACTGGTTATTATTACAAATGCCCAGGGAAAGATATTTGTCCCTATCTCAATAATGGCTGTCAATTAAATAAACAAATAGCTGGATCTGGTTCTCGAACCACCCCGATTGATCCTAATTTCTGTGGTGTACAGCAAGCAGATGTTAATTGTGATGCTGATGTAAGTCCAGAATCATACCACACATATTGGAACATAACTGATCAGGCCTGTGGAGGACCACCTGCTCCTACACCGACACCCAAATGTCCTGGTCCGGGAGAACTTTGTGGCGTTGATAATAAAAATGGATTGTTTTGTTGTCCTGAAATTCAAGACACGCATTCCTGTACTGATCAAGGAACGTTTGACGGTAAACACCGATGCAAAGCAAAAACCAGCCCTACACCCCCCCAGCCAACCAGTACTCCTCTGCCACCGGTTACATTGCAACCAACCTCAACACCACCTCCGGGAGTAACAATAACACCCCCAGTTTGTCCTGTTCCAGGAAATGTTTCAAATGTAAAAGTTAGTTGTCCAGTTTGTCAATAAAAAATTATGCAAGCAATAAGCGCACAAGGTTCTACAAAAAATAACAAACTCTTAATTCTGGCCGTTGTCATACTTATTTTGTTAGCTGGCTTGTTAACTGGATTACTTCTCATCACTAGAGGACCTCAAGATATAAGAAAAAAAGCAGCTGTTGGTCCTGTATGTCCGGTGAATGGGGCAAAATGTAGCTGGAGTCCACTTCAGGTGCCTCGTGGTCAGACAGCAACTTATGTTTATCAAATAATTGATTTAAGCGATAAAAACAAATTAATTGCCTCTGGAGAGACAACCAAAACAGAAGTTTCTTTTACTCCTACGGTTGGGCACATTTATAGATGTATTGTTAGAGGTAAAAATGCTTGTGGTTTGGGGCCAGAAAGCCAAAATCAAAATCAATGCCAGGCAATTTTAACTCCAACCTCGACTCCCATCCCTACCTCAACTCCGATACCGACTGGGACCTTAACCCCAGCACCTACTGGAACTGTAACGCCAACGCCAACCGGAACATTGACTCCGACCATAACACCAACTGGTTCCCTGACGCCAACACCAACTTCAACTCCAGGACCCACGGCAACCCCAGGGCCATCTGCGACTCCAACCCCAACTACACCTCCAAACGCAACACCAACAGAAATAGTTGTCGCAGAAAGCGAAGTGACTACAGCTGTTTCAACAGAAGCTCCTACTGTTCCACCTGCCGGAACCTCAGCTGGAGTTCTATTCATCGTTGTTGCTGGAATAATCCTTGTAACTTTGATGCTTGTCTTCTAAAATTAACTCCATGTCTGATATCTATAAGGAGATTATTCTCGATCATTTTAGAAACCCGCGCAATTTCGGTTCTTTATCAAAACCTAATATACTTTCGCATGTAGACAATCCACTCTGCGGAGATGAGATAACAATGCAGATAATATTCAAAAATAGCAAAGTAGAAGAGGTAAAATTTGCAGGACAAGGTTGTGCAATCTCTCAAGCTGCAGCTTCGATGCTCACAGAGTATATTAGGGGGAAAGATCTATCTGCGTTGATAAAACTTGACCAAAAGTTTATGATTAAATTATTGGGCATAGAAGTTTCCCACAGCCGTCTAAAATGTCTTTTATTACCTTTAGAGGCTCTTAAAAAGATATGCAACCAAAAGATCCAGCCAATCCCTCTGGCCCAGTCCAGGTAAAAAATCTCAAAGTTCGTGTAGATAGAGATCTTTGCATCGGAGCTGCAACCTGTGTAGCTATATCAGCAAAAACATTTACGCTTGATTCGGAAGCAAAATCCATAGTTTTGGAAACTGCAGATGAAGAAAGCGAAGAAGTTATAATCGAGGCAGCAAAAGGTTGTCCAACAGTGGCAATCATAATTGAAAATGAAAAAGGTGAACGAATATTTCCAAAATAGGGGTTGACTTTTAGCAATTGATTAACTATACTGCTAATATATGGCCTTTTTCTCGGGCATAAATTTACAAGATAAATTTCCTCTGGTTGCTGTTAGAGAAGGTATCGTTTTCCCAAATACCGAGAACGTACTTGTTTTCGGAAGGCAGAAAAGCACGCTGGCTATTAACCAGTCTTTAAAAGGAGACAAAAGAGTAGTTTTGGTTATGCAAAAAAATTCGTCTGTCGACGAACCTTCGAAAAGTGATCTTTATAACATTGGTGTTTTAGCCGAAGTCAAAAATATAGTCCAGGGTGAAAAAGGTGAGATAAACGCTTTAGTAAAAGGAATTCAAAAAGTTAAGATTCAAGAATTTGTTCAAGAATCTCCCTATTATGAAGTGAATGTAGAGAAGGTGGATGATGTTGCAGTTGAGGATGAGGAAACACAGGCGAGCATAAAATATATATCTGCACAGATTAAAAAAGCAATCAATCTTGGAAAGACCATAGATTTTATCTTTTTAATGAATATTTTGAATGTTTCCTCTCCGCTTGATTTTTCTTATCAAGTAGCCATGGTTTTGGATCTACGTGAACATGAAAAGCAAGAGTTACTTGAAGAAACAAATCTAAAATTAAGGCTGACGAAAGAAATAGAGTATATAAACAGGGAACTTCGAATTTTAGAGATAGAACAGAATATTTCTACCAAGACTCAACAGAAAGTTGAGAAAGGAATGAGAGAAACGATCCTTCGAGAAAAAATGAAGACAATAGAAGAGGAACTGGGAGGAAAATCCGAGGACAAGGAAGTGAATGAATATAAAGACAAAATAAAAAAAGCTAGAATGCCTAAGTCCGTTGAAGAAAAAGCAGTGAAGGAACTGAAAAGACTAATTCAGATGTCTCCATTCAATCCGGAATCTTCATATATTAAAACTTATCTTGATTGGTTAGTGGATTTGCCTTGGGTGGCTCCGGCTGCATTGGATATCAATATTAAACAAGCAGAAAAAATACTTAATGAAGATCACTATGGATTAAAAAAAATTAAAGAAAGAATTCTTGAATATCTAGCTGTAATGGAGTTGAAAAAGAAAATAGAAGATAAGCAAGAAAAGGATAAAACAAAAGAGAAAGATGAAATGAAAAGAAAAGCTCAACAGCCAACAATTCTTTGTTTTGTTGGCCCTCCAGGAGTGGGTAAAACATCCCTGGGCCGTTCTATCGCCCGATCTTTAGGTAGAAAATTTGTCAAAATTTCTTTAGGCGGGATAAGAGACGAGGCCGAAATTAGAGGACATAGACGAACTTATGTAGGTGCTTTGCCGGGAAGGATTATCCAGAGTATAAAGCAGGCTGGGACTAAAAATCCGGTTTTTATGATGGATGAAATAGACAAAGTTGGAAGAGATTATAGAGGAGACCCAACAGCCGCTCTTCTCGAGATACTTGATCCTGAACAGAATCATTCATTCTCAGATCATTATTTAGAAGTAGCCTATGATTTGTCAGATGTGTTCTTCATTACTACAGCAAATATCTTGGATACAATTCCAGATGCTCTTTTAGATCGTTTGGAAGTAATTCACTTTCCCGGATACACAGAAGATGAGAAATTTAATATAGCCAAGGAATATTTGATTAAGAAACAACTGGAGGCGCATGGTCTATCAATCCAAGATGTAAAGATTACTGATAATGCATTAAAAACAATTACTCAAAGGTACACCAGAGAAGCAGGCGTTCGAGAGTTAGAAAGACAAATTGCCGCACTTTTTAGGAAAATAGCCAGAGAAATAGTTGAAAAGAAGGTCACGAAAAAAACAATTGGGGTGTCTGATCTTCAAAAATATCTTGGACCTTATAAATACTCTTCACAAATAGTTGAGGAGAAGGATAAAGTTGGCATAGCAGCAGGAATGTTCTGGACACCAGTCGGCGGTGACATTTTATTTATTGAAGTTGCTATAATGCCCGGAAAAGGACGTCTAACCTTAACAGGACACTTGGGAGAAGTAATGAAAGAATCTTGTCAAGCTGCTCTGTCTTATATAAGATCTCGATGGGATATGTTCCACCTGAATAAAGATTTTTTCAATAAAATAGATGTTCATGTCCATGTCCCTGAGGGAGCAGTACCGAAGGATGGACCATCTGCGGGCGGAGCAATAACAGCAGCAATTGTTTCTGCGTTGACTAAAATTCCTGTTAAAAGAAATGTTGCTATGACTGGTGAAATTACTTTAAGAGGCAGAATATTGGAAATAGGTGGTATAAAAGAAAAGATTATTGGGGCGCATAGAGCAGGTATTAAAAAAATTATTATGCCAAAAGATAATAAAAAAGATTTAATTGATATTCCAAAGTACGTTCTTAATGATTTGGAATTTGTATTTGCTAATCACATGGATGAAGTTTTGAGGGACTCATTAGCCTTTCCAGCAAAGACAAAAACCCAGCAAACCTTTGTTCTTTCCAAACAATTTGCACAACTCCGCAAACCTGAACGTTTAGTTTCCTAAACTTAATTTAAATTCCAAATATTTAGTTCGTATAGCAAAGGCAATATTATAAAGTCTGTAAAGAGCTGGATTAAGGATCTGATCAAAACTTCCTCCCAGTTCCACAAATTGACCGCCAAATCCTTCTTTAAATCTTGTGAAGCCTGCCCAAGGATGTTTTTGGTCATACTCTGGAGATAAAGAACCCCACATGTCAAATTTCTTCAATCCTAATTTTTTTCCAAATCTAATACTTTCCCACATTAAAAGATGAGGCGCCATAAGATTTCTGTAGCTTTCTGAAGAACCACCGTAAACATAATATAAGATATCTTTGTGATGAAAAAGTTCGTAAGCGCAGAGAGGAATATTGTCGAAATAAGTTATCAGAATATTGGAAAAACTATCTTTTAGGCTTTCAAAAATTGTTTTGTGATAGTTATAGTCATGTCCATAATATTTTTGTCTTTTAGTTGTAGCAAAATATAATTTAGCAAAAATTTCAAAACCCTGACTATTAGTCATTTCCTTGACGATTAGACCTTTTTTTTGCCCAAGTTTAATATTATAGCGAGTCTTTGGTTTCATACCCTTAAGTAATTCCTCCTCTGATCTAGTAAGATCGATTATCTGTGTCCAGTCTGGGAAAAGAGGATGAGGGGACTTGGTTACCATGTCATTCCGAGCGAAGTGAGGAATCTCTTCTTTCCTAATATAAGGCTCAAACTTTATAAATAAGATGTTATTTTCTTTGCCAAATTTATATAAAAAATCTAATGTTTCTTTGGATGGGTATTTCGAACGAGGTAGATATCCAATTTTATATTTGGTATAGGGTATCCTGTGAAAAGTTATTTGGAAAACTTTTTTTAGTTTTGAACCTTCAAAGTCTCCAATTCGTAACACTTCAAGGCTCAGTTTTTTTCTAGCCTCACCCCATTCCCATAACTGTAACGGATGATTTACACAATTATTCCATTCTTGTTTGGAGAAATCACTATCAATAGTTTTAATCATATTTCAAAAACACAAACTAATGGCAAATGGTCAGATACATCCGCATCTGGACAATAATGATCAATAATTTTCATATTATTACTGACAAAAACCATATCAACAACTGCAGTTGCAAAACCAGGTTCAGTTTTCCTTCTCATGTTAAAAGTAGACCTCAGTTCATTCTTAAAAATATTTTTTAAATGTTTTTCTATATTTCTGATTGCTTGAGTATCAGGTCGCACGTTGAAATCACCGGCAAGGATTACATTTTCTTTACTTTTTATATTTTTAACAATAACTTCACTCATCTTTAGCCTTCGTTCATTATCCAATCCAAAACTATCCCATATTCCATGAGTGTTGAAGACATTTAAAAAATTATTTTCTACTTTAATTTTCACATACTGAAGCAATCGCGGAATTTTCGGAAAAATTTCAGGAGTTTTTTCATAATCATAAAATACTCTATATGGAAGATCAAAAAAAGTTACATCAGTTTTTACAATAGGATATCTAGAAAATATGGTAAGTCCCTGTTCTGCATCTAAATGATCTTCTTTAGTTATATCTCTAAAAGTAGGTGCAAATTGGGAATGAGTAAGTCTTAATTTTTTTTTAAAAAATTCTAAAGATCTATACTGCAGCTTAAGTTTTTTATCAGTGCCGTTATATACCTCTTGGAGACATATAACGTCGGGGTTTTCCTTATTTATAAAATCAACAGCTTTTTCTTGTAGGTTACTTTGCTTCCAAATGTTAAGAGTTATTAATTTTATTTTCATGCAGTAGATTTGATAACTTCAAGGGTTTGGTCAGCGCACTTTTGCCATGAGAAAAGCTTCAATCTTTCTTTCCCCTTTTTAATCAAATCATCTCTTAATTTTTTGCTTTCTCTAAGCTGCTTAAGTTTATCGACCAAGTCATTTTCGCGTTCTGCTTTGAAATATAAACAAGCATTACCACCAACTTCTGGTAGGCTTGATGATGAAGAAGAGATAACAGGACAGTTGAAACTCATAGCCTCCAAAATCGGTATGCCAAAACCCTCATATAAAGACGGAAGAACAAAACAGAAAGCATTTTTATATAGATGAATAAGCTCATCATCGCTTACATAATCTGTATAGATCACCTCTTCTGTGAGTCTAAATTTTTTAATTTGGTCAAAAATATTCTGATATAGCCAGCCTTTTTTACCTGTCAAAACCAGTTTAAAATCAGGATAAAATTCTTTAAATTTCTTAAAAGCAGAAATTAATACTTTTAAATTCTTCCTGGGTTGTAGGGTTCCTACGAAGAGAATGTAAGGATTATTAATTTTGAATTTTGTCCCAGTACCAGATCGAAGATCGGTACGGGACAACCCTGAACCGTACTTGTTCTGGTTCAGGGTTGAACTTTGAACTTTTCTCTCGTATCCGTTGTATATAACTTTAATTTGTTCAGCATGAAGGCCATGAAATTTAATCAGATCTCTTTTAGTATTCTCGGAAACAGCAATAACACTTTTGGCTTCGTGTATTGAAATCTCTGTCCAATTTTGCAGCTTATAAAGATCTTTTTTTAAAAATTCTTCCGGAAAATACATATAAGCCATATCATGGATGGTTATTACTTTTGGAATATCAATCCCTTTTGGCGAGTAATGAGCAGGAGAGAAGAAAACATCAGGTTTTTTATGGGTTTGTAAGTAAAAGGGAAGTCCAATCTGTGACCAGAGAAATTTAGGACCGACAATCAGATATTTAAAATTTTCATTTGGTTTTGGTAAGAAAGATTTTGGCTTTTCCTTTAAATATATTAAAAATCTGGTTTGATTATTTACCCGTTCATAGAAATTAACCAGGAGCTGAAAGGCGTAAACTGAAACGCCTACTTTTTTATCAACATTAGCTTCATTTCCATCAAAGCCGATAATCATATTAGCTATTTTTTAATACTTTGATAAGATTTTTGTAATAATTTTCCCAGGTAAATAATTTACTTCTCAGCAAGCCTTTTTTCGCAAACTCTTCGCGCAGTTTTTTATTTTTTATTAATAATTTCAAAGAATTTTTTATCTCGATTGTTTTGCTCGGATTGAATAATAGAGCAGAGTCTTTAGCTATTTCTTTTAATGAAGAGGTGTTTGATGTTGCGACTGGAACCCCAAACTTCATTGCTTCTACAATTGGATAACCAAAACCCTCCCAAATTGAAGGATAAACAAAAAATAAACAAGAACTATATAGATGCGTAAGTTCTTGATCACTAACAAAACCAAGTAGTCTTACGTTTTTTTGAGGCTTAAGTTTAACACCCCAACCTTGAGCTCCAACCACCAGAAGTTCAAGATCTTTATTATCAATTTGATTAAAAGCCTCAATAAGTCTTTGAATATTTTTTCTAGGCTCTATCTTGCCCACGGTAAGAATAAATTTTTTTTTAATTTGAAGTTTCTTAAGAGTTGATTGAATTTCTTTCTTGACAACTCTTTTCGTACCAACTCCTGGATAAATTACTTTTATTTTATTAGCAGATATATTCATTAATTCCTCTAGATCTTTTTTTGTTTGTTGTGAGTCAGCTATTATCAGTTTTGATTCCTTTTTAACCAGACTGAGTCGTTCTTCCTGTTGTGATTTTATTCTTTCATCAACAGTATCAGGGTATCTTAAATAAACCAGGTCATGGACGATTGTTGCCTTCTTAATAGTTTTAGTTGGAGCCTCAATCCAATCCGAAGTTATAAACCAATCGAGATTACCAGTAAGTTTTTCTATACTAAAACGGTGAAGATTATGCCAGGTTAATGTTAAAAAAGTCTGTGGAACTTTTAATTTTAATAATTTATGCCCACTCTTTTTGATTAAGTTTTCTAGTTCTTCGTTGAAACCAATTCTCAGGGAATAAAAAACAAATAGCCACTCATTTTTTTTATCAAATAGGCAGATTGCTTTTACAAGACCCTCTGTAAATCTTGCAACCCCTGTTCCTTGATAAGCAATCTGTGAAATATCAATTCCTATTTTCATTAGTTTTCTGAATAGTTTTATAAACTATCTCCAGTTTTTTTGATATTGCGTCCCAACTATATTTTTTCTTGGCAGTAATAAAGGAGTTTTTTTGTAAGTTACTATAAAGTTCTTTACTCTTCAGAACCATTTTGATTTTTTGAGCAAACTCTTCGGGTGTATTGGCAACTAAAACATGTATTTTATCTTCAACTCTCAAACCTTCAAGGCCTGTGCTTGTGCTAATAACTGGAAGACCAGCTGCCATAGAGGCAAGTATTTTAAGTCTTGTTCCTCCGGGACCATAGATCGGAGCAATAAATAAAGTAGCTTTTCTGTAAAGGGTTTTAACGGTTTTATTATCATCAGGATTTACATTTATAATCTCAACATCATCTACATTTTCAGAATTAACTCTTTTTGCCTCTTGACCAGCAATTATTATTTTAAATTTTTGAAGGTTTTTTTTTAAGATGGGATAAATTTTTTTTATCAAGAAATTAGCAGCTTCTTTATTTTGTAGCCAGAAAAAATTACCGATAAATAGTAAAATTGGTTTGTCCAGTTTCTTCTTGGATAGAGAAGAAGCAAACATCTCATCTCCTGCTCCATTGGGAATTATAGCCGGAAATATTTTAGGCTCAATTTTTCTTATTAATTTTTCATCACTGATTGATACGGTTGCAACGGTAGATGCTTTTTTCCAGTAATATCGTTCCCAATATTTGAGTTTTAGAATATCAGGGTAAAATAAAGGTTGAAAAAAAATAGGCAGGCTGTTTACAAAATGCTGATAAACTTTGTATTCAATAGTTTGCTCGACAAGAAGAATGGGAATACTTGTTTTGGGGATATGAGGCATGACGTAAAACGTTTCAGCGTGTATCACGTCAAAATTCTCTGTTCGTAGTAGTTTTTTTAAGACTTCACTCGCTTCATCAGAATAGTTTCTTACAATTAAAAGCGGTTTTGCAGATAATATTGCTTTGGTCAAAATATTAAACTGCCACGGTCTTTCCGGTCTTTTACAAAGATATATTTGTGAACAAAAAGATTTTAAATAAGAAGAATAGTTTTTCTCTTTTTCGTCTTTATATAAAGCAACAAGAACGATATCATTATTTTTACTTAAATACTTCATAAGATTAAAAGTTCTTATTTGACCTCCTGATGCGGGAGGATAAGGAAGGTAGGGAGTGACCATCAGTATTCTCATAATTTGAATATCGAAACTTTATCATTCTCAAAAATCAGCTCGAACGCTTCTTCCTGTTTAATTTTCTCAACAACCTCCCTATTTAAGGTAACAAAATAAGTATAGCCGATGGATCTAAGTTCTGGCAGGCTTCTGTATGTTGCTGGAGCCCCTCTGCGCTGAGATAAATAGAGTAGGGTTGTATCTCCTGAAGTATCGGTTATTATTTTATCTTTTTCCCTGGTCAGGTCTTTAATAATTTTAGCTATACTCAAAAGATCACTGGAATAGTTGTAATAATCGCGGACTCGATAAAAGGAGAAAAAAAATGAAAATAAGAAAATAGAAAATATTGTAAAAGAAATAAAAAGAGGAGTCCTAAATTGTTTATAATTGATATATAAATGATTGACTCCAAGACCGATAAACATTGCCAGGGCAGGTAAAATCAATATCTGGTAATACTCATGTTGGACATTTCCGCCCTGAAAGACAAAAAGATAGGCAAGCGAAGAGATCAAGATAGTGAACAAAAATTGATTTTTGGCTTTTGATAAAAGCCCCAGTATAAAAAATAGACCAAGATAACCACCGAGTATAATATTGTTTATTCTTTCGAAAAAAACCCATCTAAAAAAAGCAGGTTTAAAAAATATATTCTGTTTACCTTGATAGGTATTAACCAAGGTTATAAGGGTGTCCACGGCAGGTATACCTTCTGGGTAGCTAGTGATATAATATCTCCACCATAAGAAAGGTGCAGCCGAGATGATAAAAAAGAGATAAAACTGCAGTTTTTTCAATACCTGATGACCATATTTTTTAACAAATAAGTAAAGAATCACAAGATAGAAAAAAATAACAGTGGGCTTTATAAGAAGTCCTAGAGCAAAAAAGAAAACGGAAAGAATGTAAAAAAGAACCTTCTTGGTCTTTCTTTTTCTAGGCACAAACAAATAAAGAAAAAGAATCGAAAGAAAAGTCATTGAAAGTGCCATGGTGTCGGGAAGAACTACACGCGAAAAAAACACAAAGAATGGAAATATTGCATAAACTAGGCCTCCTGTGACGGCTGCTAACCGTCCGGATTCTTTAAGCAGAAGAAAATAGATAATAGCTATGATAGTCAGAGAAAAAACTATGGTAGTTAATCGGCCATAAATTTCAAGAGGAATGCCTGGGAAATATTTATATGCAGAGGCAAAAATAGCGCTATATAGAGGAAATTCTACCATTCTATATCCTTGGGGATTATCCAATCCGGACGCTATACTTGATAAATCATCAAAGCGGGGTTTTAGCAAGTCAAAGTCGAACTTTATAAAATTTCTAGCAACCGCTGCAGTGTCTGTTTGTCTCCAGGAATGTAGATCTGCAAGTGGAGTATTTAGTTTATAAGCTCTAAAAACAAACGCGATAAGAATAATAACAGATAGGAGTATTATATCGCGTAGTGAGAACCTATTTATTTTCCCGTTTGTCATATTTTTTTACGGCAATCATCCCAATAATCAAGCCAGCAATAAGCCAAAAATTATATGCAACTTTTGAAGCCTCAAATACATCTACATATGTTGCATTAATTAGGAGCGCAAATAAACCAAATAAAAAGCCATGATATATATATTTATCCTTATCATCTTTTGCCATTTTTTTAATTGTGCGATAAACGAGTCTGATGATTGAAAATAGTATAAAGAGAAATAATCCGGCTCCAAAAAGACCAGTTTCTCCGATCCATCGAAGATAATCATTATCAGTTGCTTCAGTGATCGATGATGGACCTGTGCCAAAAAAAGGACTATAAAGAAAAGCTGCAATTGCCCTTGGCCATTCAATTTGAATTCGGGTCGAGCATGAAATGTCACAAAGAAGTGTTTTTTTTACAGCTATTTTTGGTGCAATTTGCTGTGCTCTTTTTTCAATTTCCAGATTCGTTGGGGTCTTACCCTGACTTTTTGCCTCTAATAATGCTTGTTCTTTAGCAACTTCTAAGACTTCTTGTTGGGTCTTGTCATCAGTTGGTTTTTGCGCCTTTTTTTTCTTTCCAGGAACGGGGATTTCAACATTCCCTGCGGGGAGTTCTTTGGTTGTTATTTTCTGACCAATAGTTACACCTCCGGTTGACGTATTTATAAAGATTTTTTTTAATTGAAAAGTTTGAACAAACCGGGTAACCAAATCACCGGTAGTCAACATCAACAGTCCAGTAATTAAGACAACAAATATATAAAAGCGGAATTTCCTAAGCAGTAAAAGAAAAGTACTTATCGAAACAACATAAGCAGCAAAAGCACTTCTTTGAGCAGTATATAAAAGAGTGGTTAAAGCTAAAATAAAAATTGCGATAACTTTTTTCTTGCCTGCTAAAAAATAATAACCCAAAATTAAAGGAATGGAAAAAACGAGATATGCGGCTAAATCGAAATGTCCGCCGAAAGTCGAAGATATGCGTGCTTCAGGAGTAAGATAGAGAACTCTACCTCTGGCAAATTCTGGATTCATTGTTTGAACCGCCGGAAAATCTAAAAATCGCTGCCCAATCCCATAGAGGCTAACCAACAATACCGTAAATGCATAAAGCTTTATGAAATAAAGAAACTGTTTTTTGGATTTTATTGCAGAAGCCGCTATAAAGAAAACAAACATATATTCGATTCGTCTTAAAGCATGGAGTAGACCGATTAGACGGACTGGGATAGTTTTTATTACATAAAATCCAACAAAAAATGATATCAGCACGCTGATCCAAAATAGCGCAAATAATAATAAGAATTTAGTTCGAAGAACAATTTTGTTTCTCAGAACCTGGATTATGAAGACAGAAAAGAAGACTATTATAAAGATATCTTCCAGGCGGACAGACACATAGGTATATTCGAGATCTATAAAAGGAAATTTCGGATAAAGAGGAATTATGAATATAAATAAAGTCAGGAAGATATTTATGATATTATCATCCACCCACTTTAACCAAGTCAAACTTGGCTTTAGCCAGCTGATAAGCTTTTTCATAAGTTTCGATCAGATAGCGGTTTTTGGTCACTTTTCCGATTAAAACCGCAATCCTTGCCTTTAATTTTAGCATAATCCGGAGCACAAAAGTTGCCGTTTTAGTGCGATGTTTATTATAGAAATATAGAAATCCTTTATAGACTTGAAGGATCGGAAAGGTTCGTTTAGCTGATGATCCCGAACCATAGTGAATGAATTTAGCTTCAGGGAAAAAATAAGTATAGAGTCCTAGTTTTCTAGCCCTATAAAGTAAATCTACCTCTTCCATGTACATAAATATTTCTTTATCAAAGCCATAAAGTTTGTCATAATATTTCTTTTTAGTTAAGATGCAGGCTCCAGATAGCCAATCAACCTGTGTGGTTTTATTTGGAGAGAATCTTGTCAGTCCCCAATAATCTCCTCTTAAAAATAATGTTGCAAAGACAACAAGTAATGAAAAAAAATGGGCGGCTGAAGGTTGTTCCGATCTATCAGCATTGAGTAGCTTTCCTCCCAAAAAATGTATTTTATTCTCGTTTTGTTTATAAAACTTAAAAAGTTTTTCTATGGCATTATTTAAAACCAGCATATCTGTGTTCAAAAGTAGGATATATTCTCCTTGGGCATGCTTTACTCCCAGATTATTTCCCTTGCCGAAACCCAAGTTTGTTTTACTGGTTATTAATTCTAAATTCCTATCCGCCAGCTGGCGGACTAAATTTTTAAGCACTTCAACAGATCCATCGGTTGAGTTGTTGTCAACAACGATTATTTCGTAAGTTATTGAGGAGCCTGATAATGATTTTATGATCGAATCAAGGCATTCTTTGGTTAATTTTTTGGTATTGTAGGATACAATAATTATTGAAAGCTCAGCTTTAGCCATGAGTTTGCTATAATTATATCACGCTAAGCCGGAGTAGCTCAGTGGTAGAGCAGTCGTTTCATAAGCGATTGGTAGTGGGTTCGATTCCCGCCTCCGGCACAACATGGCTGCTCTTGATACACTCTACAATATCGGCGATAAAGTGGAGGATTTTGTTTTACCCTTGCTTGATGGTAGTAAAGTAAAACTTTCAGATTTTAAAGGCAAGATCCTACTTTTAGTTTTTACGGCAACCTGGTGCCCATATTGTGGGGCTGAAGCACCATTTTTAGAAAAAGAACTTTGGCAAAAATATAAAAATAAAAGGGTTCAGGTTTTGGTGGTTGATGTAATGGAACCATCTGAAATAGTTCAACAATTTAAGGATCGGTCTGGGTGGACTTTTCCAGTGGTAGTTGATGAAAAAGCAGAAGTTTCACTTAAATTTGCTCCTAAAAAAGAAGGGCTTCCTCCAGAGGTTGCGATCATCAACTCCCATTTTATTTTGGATGGAGACGGCGTAATAAGATATAGAGAATTTCTCAATATGGAGAGATTTGACGCACGAGCCCAAACTGTGGTCGCAGAACTGGAAAAAGTTTTATCAAAATATAAACCCCAAGTAGCGTGAATCTTAAAGACTGGTTAAAAATAAAAGCAACGACAGAGCCATCCTTGGTAAAATCGGGTCAAAATAGTGAATTGATACTTGAGGTTGAAATTCCAAAAGACTCTCATATAGAATCTCACAGACCCTCGGAAAAATTTTTAATCCCAACCGAGGTCATTCTAGATAAAAAAGATGGAATTGCTTTTGGAGAAGTTGTTTATCCGAAGTCTCATGAAAAAAAGTTTGATTGGTCGGATGTAATACTTCAGGTTTACAGCGGAAAAGTTATTTTTCGAATTCCCCTACTACCAGAAGTGGAGGTTAGAGGGGAGAAAACAATAACCGGAAAAATAAAGTATCAAGGTTGCACCTCAACTTTGTGCCTTCCTCCAAACTCCCAAACATTTACCGCCTCCATTACCGTCTCCTAACCCTAAAATTTAATGAGGAGGGCTAGCGAAGCAATAGTCATAACTCCGGTTATCAGCCAGCCGAAGATATTTGAAAAAGCGGAATTTGTATACTGACCCATAACCTTTTTATTATTGGAAATAAGCATTATTAAAATCAAAAGAGGCGGGGCAGCTATGCCATTAATAATAGCTGTATAGTAGAGCATTTGAAAAGGTTTAATGTTAATAAAATTAATTAAAAGACCAATCAAAGTAGCAAACGTTATCACTGCATAAAATCCATAAGCTTTATTAAATTTCCGATATAACCCTTCTTTCCAGCCAAAGGTCTCTGCAATTGCATAAGAGGCTGAACCAGCAAGGACAGGAACCGATAATAAACCTGTTCCGATTATTCCCATGGCAAACAATAAAAAGGTAAAGTCTCCGGCAAAAGGTCTCAAAGCAGAGGCTGCCTGGTCAGCTGTTTCAATATGAAAGATACCGTTGGCATGTAAAGTTGAAGCCGCAGTGACCATTATAAAAAACATGACAATATTCGAAAAAAACATGCCCACAGTTGTATCTAATCGCATTTCTCTAATGTCTTTTTTGTGAATTCTGGGAATCCCCGCTCCCATCATCCGAAGCTTACCTCGTTCTACTTCCTCTTCAACCTCTTCACCTGTCTGCCAAAAGAAAAGATAGGGAGAGATAGTAGTCCCCAATATCGCAACAATATTAAATAAATACTCTTTTGATAAGGAAAAATGTGGAATAAGGGTTGAGGAAAGTATTTTTCCCCAATCTTGTTTGACTAAAAAAGCAGTTAGAATATAGGCAAAGAGAGAAAATGTTAAATACTTTAGAAGTTTGACATATAATTTATAAGAGACAAAAATTTCAAGTATAAGAATTAAAACGGTTACCACAATCAATAAAAAAATGAATGGAATTCCAAAGATTAGTTGAGCGGAAGAAGCCATCGCTCCAAGATCTGCTCCAATATTGATAGTATTGGCTATCAAAAGAAGAAAGGCGGCAAAATATAGAACTTTCTTTGAGTAATGATGTCTGATCACTCCGGATAATCCTTTTCCAGTGACCATGCCAATCCTACCGCACATCTCTTGAACTGCAGTCTGGAAAGGAAAAGTAAAAAGAGAAGTCCAGAGTTGACTGTAACCGAAGAGCGATCCGGTTTGAGAATATGTCGCAATGCCGGATGGATCATCATCCGAAGCACCAGTGATAAACCCAGGCCCAAGAGTCTTAAAAAATCTTTTTATCTTTTTTCCCATCTAAGTTAATTATATAATTAGAAAATGGATTTTCGGCAAAAACTTGAGAAAACAATTAATAAGAATAATTCTTTAGTTTGCGTTGGTCTTGACCCGGATTTAAAAGATGTGGCTACTTTGTTTTCATTTAATAAACAAATAATTGATACAACGCATGATCTTGTTGCTTGCTATAAACCAAATATTGCATTTTACGAAGCCCACGGTCTTGAAGGTTTATCTCAACTAAAAAAAACAATTGAGTATCTCCAATCAAAATATCCAGAAATTCCAATCATTCTTGACGCAAAAAGAGGAGATGTGGGAAACACAGCAAAAATGTATGCAAAGGCTGTCTTTAATTACTGGGGAGTAGATGCGGTGACAGTAAGTCCTTATTATGGCCTAGATTCTCTAATGCCATTTTTAGACTATAAAGATAAATTTATATTTATTTTGGTTAAAACCTCAAATCCTGATTCAAAAATGTTTCAAGATTATTTTAAAATTACTCAAACTATTAAAACCTGGTCTTTTGAAAATATAGGAGTTGTTGTTGGAGCAACCTACCCCCAAGAGCTTAAAGAAATAAGAGAGATTCTTCCAGCCAAAATAATTCTTTCCGCAGGCATAGGAGCCCAGGGAGCGGATGTTAAAAAAGCAGTAAAATCAGGAATAGATAAAGAAAGTGGCGGAATTGTTTTCAATGCCTCAAGAAGCATTTTATATGCTTCAAATCCAAGAGAAGCAGCACAAAAATTAAGAGACGAAATTAATAAATATAGATAAAATGATATCATGAGCGAAGTAATCGTTAATCAAAAAGTAGCTCAGGACGTAGCCAAAATATTTTTAGAAATAAAGGCTGTAACTTTCCGTTTTGATCCTCCCTATACTTACACCTCGGGACTAATCAGTCCTATTTATTTAGATAACAGATTAGTAATGTCCTATCCAAATATTCGAAGAAAAATAATTAGCTATTATCTGGATGTAATTAAAGACAATATCGGTTTGGAGAATATTGATTGGATATCAGCAACTGCAGTTGCAGCAATTCCCCAGGGAGCCTGGATAGCAGAAGAATTAAATCTACCTATGGTTTACGTTAGACCAACAACAAAAACCTATGGTAAAGGAGGAAAAGTTATGGGTTATCTTAAAAAAGGAAGCAGTGTTTTAGTAGTTGAAGATCATATTTCAACTGCAGAAAGTATTGTTGATAATGCAAAATCAATTAGAGAATTGGGTGGAAAAGTAGGGTACTGCGTAACCACAACTACTTACGAAACAAAAGAATCGACAGAGCGATTGAAAAAAAATAATATTAAACTATTTGCTTTGACAACTGGAAGAATAATTGTTGAGGTGGCAGTCAGAGAAAAATATTTGTCGAAAGAAAAAAAAGATTTGATTGATCTTTGGTTTGAGGATCCAGAAAATTGGGCAACAATTTATGGGGCTGGCAAATATGACAACAAGGCTTAAAGCAGCCTGCTACCTATGTCAGCCCCAACTTTATACTACATCTAAAGTTTCTTGCTGTCAATAATAATTGTTACAGGGCCGTCATTGAAAATTTGGACTTCCATATAATTACCAAATTTCCCAGTTTTTACCTTTAATCCTTTTTCCTCAAGTTTTTTAACAAAAAGTTGATAGAGTTTTTCTGCTTCCTCTGGATTCTTGGCTTTTATAAATGATGGCCGACGTCCTGCTGACAGATCAGCACATAAAGTGAATTGTGAGACAGCCAAAATTTCTCCCTTAACATCTTGAATTGAGAGATTCATTTTTCCATCGCTGTCTGCCATGATTCTCAAGGTAGTAATTTTTTCAGTAAGTTTGGCAACATCTTGTTCATCATCATCCTCAAACATCCCAAGAAGAATGACATAACCCTTGTCAATTTTAGAATAAACTTTATCGTCAACTAAAACTTTTCCCCGAGTTACTCTTTGTACGACTGCGATCATATTATTGTGGCTGTGGCGTTGGGGTGGCGATGGCGTCGCCTGCGCAATCCAGACAATACATCGAAATTCCATCGGTGACAATTGTTTTTTCTTTCATTTCAATATTAGGATCTCCGGGATTCGGGTTACGAACGAATTTGTCACTATCCTTGGTAACCGCAACTGTCTGACGTTCTGTTTTGGGTTGTTTGGCTTCGGTTCCTCTAATGAAATACTCAAATCTAGTTTGACATCCCGGTTGTCCGCCTTCTTCAGGTTTTTTATCGCTAACCGCACCAGTTGTCCAACAAACCTGTCTGCCGACAACCGTCGACGGTCGAATAGGCAGAAGATTTGGCTGATTCTCCAAGACATAGGTCATGACCTTATTCCAGATAGGTGCTGCTCCGGTTACACCCGAAGTGAGATAAGGATGCATAGGAGTGTTGTCATTATTTCCTACCCAGACAACAACCAAAAAATTAGGAGTATAACCTAGCGTCCAGTTATCTTTTTTATCATCTGTGGTTCCAGTTTTGACAGACACCGAGTGCCTTGGAATAACTAGTTGTGATGAGGAACCGAAAGCCGAGGATCTGGCAAAATTATCAAGAAGTATATGAGAAATAATGAATGCAGTTTCTTGAGATATAGCTCTTTTTCCCGGAATCGCCAAGAAATTAGGATTTTTTAAAGGTTTTTTTAGATCCTTAACCAGGTTCGGGTCTTTGAATTCGTAGAGAACTTTGCCTGTTTTGTCCTCAACCTTTAAAATCGCATTCAATGTTCTTGGTTTTCCTCGATTTGGAAAGATGGAAAATGCCTGGGCAAATTCTGTCATTTTTACCTCTCCGCCTCCTAAAGTGAGCGATAAACCATATCGGGAAGGGTCTTGAAAAGATGTGATCGTAAAGGCCGATGCAGAGGCAATAAAGTTTCTTACGCCATTTAGAGCCAGCATTTTAACAGCAGGAATATTGTAGGAATTTCCAAGAGCCAATCGCAGAGGAACAGGTCCATGAAATACTCCATCATAATTCACCGGACAATATTGTTTAGGTTGTCCAGGTGCGTTAAAGCAGGTTGGCACATCAAGAAATATCGTCCCGGCTGTAACGACTTTTGTATCTATTCCAACAGCATAGTTTAAGGGTTTGATTGAACTCCCTGGCTGACGAAGAGCAGTAGTGACGTTAAAGGCTCCTGAAGGACTAGCAAAATAATCGACAGATCCGATCATTGAAAGTATCTCGCCTGTCGGCGGTCTGGTCACAAGAACCGCTCCATTTGAAACTAGAAGATCTTTTATCTCATCTATCTCTTCTTTTAAAATTTTTTCGGCTTCTTGCTGAATTGAAAGATCTAATGTTGTTGTTACTTTTAAACCTCCCTCTTCAACTGTTCGTATCCCATACTCTTTTTCCAAAATACTCTTAACATAAAATACAAAATGCGGCGCTCGAATAGTTGTTTTGGGCGAGGAAGTAATGATTGGTTCATCTAAGGCTTTTTGATAAACGGTTTTGTCGATATATTTTTGTTCTAGCATTTTTTTAAGAACATCGTTGCGACGGGCTCTGGCAAATTCAGGATTATTTTGTGGCGAATATAAAGAGGGTGCTTGGGGAAGTCCGGCAAGCAAAGCTGCTTGAGAAAGAGTCAGATTTTTTGCAGATTTGTCAAAATAAGTATTGGCAGCTTCTTCTATGCCGTATGCGGCTCCACCGTATGGTACCTGATTAAGATACATCTCGAGGATTTCTTCTTTTGAAAAAATTCTTTCAGACCAAAGAGCGAGTATGATTTCCCTGGCTTTTCTGCGGATTGTTCGCTCCGGAGAAAGCAGTGCCGATTTGACAAGCTGTTGGGTAATTGTTGACCCGCCCTGAAGTCTTCTTTTGATTAGAGTATCCTTTAAGGCCCTGAAAATTCCTCCTATAAGCGAGACACCACCATGTTTGAAAAAGTCCTTATCTTCAACCGCAACAGATGCTTGCCAAACGTATTTGGGTAAGGTTGATAACTTTATAGGCGTTCTTTTTTCGTCTCTATAAAATTCATATAAGAGTTTTCCGTTTCGATCAAGAATATGACTTGCCAGGGGGACAAATTTATAATCTTTTAAACTATAGGGAGTAGGTAGTTTATAAAAAATAAAAAAATAAACAAAAACAACTGTAACGATCCCGACTAGATATGAAAGTTTATTTCTATACTTGGCTAATAATTTTTGCATAACCTTAAATTTTACCAAATTCAGCTTTTGAGAAAGAGGACAGGAGCCTTTTTTATCTTTCCTCGAGTTAGTTCTATAATCTTATCTGAAGTTTCAGGAAGAAATGGTTGTAAAATCTGGCCCAAATTATAGAGATAATTCACATAATCAATAAGGATAGCTTTTCTACCCAAACTGCTTTTTTTCCATGGAGCATCTCTATCTAATTTTTTGTTAAGATTTTTAATCCATCGCCAAATATATTCAAGAGCTTTACTAAATTCAAATTTTTTTACAAAATTATCTATATCCGCCTTTAAAGCATGGTCGACTTCTTTTTTGACCTTTTCAATAATTATTCCTTCTTTTTCTGCTAAAGTAGTGACTCTTGAGACAAGATTCCCAAGTTCGTTTGCCAAATCGGATTCGTAAATTTCTTGCATGCGGGATTCTGAAAAATCGCCATCTCCAAGTGTCGGAATTTCTCGCAGGAAGTAATAGCGTAATGGATCGACTCCATATTTTTCCAGGAGGTAAAAGGGATCAATAACATTTCCCAACGTTTTAGACATCTTTTGGCCGTCTACGGTTATATATCCATGGACAAGTAACGATTTTGGAATAGAGAGTTTGGCAGAAAGCAAAAAAGCAGGCCAATATATTGCGTGAAAACGGATGATCCCCTTACCTATTACATGGACCTCCGCTGGCCACCATTTTTTATATTTTTCTTCGTCCCAGCCAAATCCAATTCCGGATTGATAGATATTTAGCGCATCGAACCATACATATATTCGCTGTGTTTGATCACCTGGTACCGGAACACCCCAATTTCGAGCCCTTTGATTAGTACGAGAAATGCTAATATCGAGAAGTGGCTGTTTTAGAAATGATAATACTTCGTTTTTGCGAGATTCTGGGTAAATTTTTAACTTATCGGAAACAACTAATTCGCTAAGCTCTTTTTGATATTTTGAAAGGCGGAAAAAATAGTTAGTTTCGGATACTTTGTCTAATTTTCTTCCAGGATGCTCGTAACATTCAAGATTTTCATCAAGTTCATGTTCAGTATAAAAAGTCTCGCAGCCGACACAATATAAACCTTGATATTCCTTTTTGTAAATATCTCCATTTTCTGCGCAGAGACGCCATAGTTTTTGGCTTGATGGGAAGTGGCTTTTCTGATCACTCCCTTTTTGAAAGATGTCAAACTGCACATTTAGATTTCGTGCAAGTTCTTCAAACAATTTAGCATTTTTATCCACAAAAGTCTGAACTGGAACTCCAGCTTCTTCTGCTGCTTGAACATTTTTAAGTGCATTTTCATCGCTTCCCGATAAAAGAATTGCTTCTTTTCCCAATGAGCGATAATAGCGAGCAATAACATCAGTTTGAACAAATTCTAGGGCGTGTCCAATATGAGGGGGAGCATTGACGTAAGGAATTGCAGTAGTGATGTAAACTGTCTTCTTCATTCCTCAAATTATACTTTACTCACACTTCACTTTCACTACGTCTCCCGGATGTAACGGCTGATTTTCATTCAGCTGAGCAACATTCAGAAAATATTTTCCATCACCACAGGCTTTTTTGGTTATTTTCCAGTAATTATCACCCTCTTTTACTACGATTGTTAGCGTGCTTGCTGTAAAAGCAAGTTTTTTTATTTTTTTATCTATGCCAGGAGTCACAGTTAATTTAGTTTCTTCCTTTGGAACAGGTGATACTATTTTTTGATTATCTGTTTTTCTGGTCAAATTTAATTTGGCTCTATTTTTCCAGGTTAGGCCACCGACTATACCAAGAAGAACACCCACGGTGAATACACCTATCCAGAGTTCTGGTTTTCGTATTTGTTCTAAAATATTTTGTCTCAATCGTTGTTCTTTTGAGGCATTTTTCTTTACTGCCATGCGTACACCTCCTTTCCTTTTGAATTAATTATTTTGGAGATTATTTTTAAATTTTTTGGTAATTTTTTTTGCCCAACCAAGCTTAAAATAGCCCCGTCCTTTTTGCGAATAACTAAAGAAGAGTTGTTTTGATTTTGTTCGAGCATTTTTTCCTGAAGCTTATTCTGAAGTTTGATATCAATAGTGGTTACTACAGTTCCACCATAATTAAAAATATTGTTGTGGGATCTTTCCAGCTCCGACAAAACATAATTAACAGCCTGAGGAGCTCTTTTGTAGTTACTACCTGGATTTTCATAGAGGAGTATACCAGTTCTGTCATAGATCAAAAGGGGCTTTTTCTCCGGTTCTAAATTACTGTATATTACGAAACTTACTAGGACTCCGGCCAAAATCAAAACCAGATATCGAAAATTGATTCTACGAATGAGTCCGAAAACAAATGCTGATATTTGATTCAAAACAAAGCGCGTGCCGTTTATTAAATAGCCCACTATGATAATAAGAAATGAGTTGAGGCGGATAAATAATTGAAGAGGGATTAAAAAGACCTTTTCTATAAATACCCCAATTACTAAAAAGAGCTGGTTAGTTTTAAATATGGATTGGAGCAAAGAATTTCTATAAGACTTTTTTGCCATAAGATTGCTTTTGCCTATGGGCTTATATAAAAGCCCTCAAGCACCAAAGTATATCAAACTATAAGCCACAAGTCAAAGTAATGAGTTTTTGGAGAATTGACTGTAGAAAATAATATCCTATAATATTGTATGGCACAAGAACATGGCGGCTCTGATGTTGGACAAATGGATCCCCCGTTAACAGCAACAAGCTTTATTGAAGATCGATATCGATCTAGACCTTTTTCAGGCAGGAGACTCTATGATGTATTAGGATTATATGGTGCTGCCCGAGGAATATCTCCAAACGTTGTTTTTGGAGTATATAACTATGCAAGGCTTCGGGACGTAGTCGGAAATGATCGTCTTGGTAAGGTTTTGCAATTTATAGACGATCTTCATGAATTGACAGGAACACCTGATTTTTTCAAATCAAGATCTTTCAACTATATTTTTGAAGGAGAAGAGATGGCTGAGGTTTTTAATCAAGCTTTAAGTAATGCCCGATTTATGGTGGAACTTGCGGGTGTGAGGTTTTTTGCCAGAGAGCACGGCAAAAGAGGAATAATCTTTAAAGCCCCTATTGCAGATAGTGATTTTTTTCTTTCTTTAAAAGGAGGATCTGGGGCTGGAACTTTCTCAATGGATTTTGCTATTGGTGTCGATAAGGGACAAAAAGCTCTAAGTACCTTAGGAGAACTTTGGCGAACAGGAGTAGATACAGAAATACCAGAAGATGGTCAAGGAAGAATTGTAAGAATAATTCGTACAGGAACTGGAGTGATAAGAAATGATCCTCTTAAAACTGAAAAATTTAAAGAATTTCGAAAGAGATTTAAGATTACACCACAAAGAGCCCTTGCATTTTTAGCTTTATACTTTGCCTATAGTTTAGGAGCGGAAGGTATAAAAGCCTTAAGCACAAATGGAGCAAAAAGATTATCGAGCCTTGGAAGATCAGCAAATCCTTATGATTATTCGCAATTATTTAAAGGAGTAGGCTTTGTCGAAGGAGAAAATCCTCACTGGCTTTATGTGCCTGACTTACCAGAAAACTTTTATTTCACTTTAGAAACTACGCCGGAAAATCAAAACGGTCTTCGTGCTTATGAAGCAAGCGGCATGCATAAGGTTTTAGAAGGTTTTCAAAGTTTACAAGGACCAGAGGGAGAAGAATGCCCTATACGTTTGCAATTTGTTGAAACACCAGAAGAGATGGAAAGAGTTCTGGCTGCATTTAGAAATATACACGGCTGGCAAGTGTAATATGTTTTAACAATCCCAATTACAAAACTATCCAAAATGACCAACGATCGTACATAAAATTGGACACTAATAGCTGATGGATATTTTAGTCAGTAACTAGGGAGGCTTTGACCACGAGGCGTTTTTCGTCGTTGGGGCCGGTGCAGGTATAGAGAGTTAAAGTGTGGCCGCCGTCGGAAAAAAGAACCTCTATATTTTCAGGATCCACCACTTTTATTTCAGTTACTCTGTAAACAAGCC
Source organism: uncultured Gammaproteobacteria bacterium (assembly GCA_964559705.1). Lineage (GTDB taxonomy): Bacteria > Patescibacteriota > Microgenomatia > UBA1406 > GWC2-37-13 > CAZLGV01. Next base: position 702,204 of record CAZLGV010000001.1, read on the forward strand.
AATCGTAATCGGTAAAAAGATGGATAGAATCTCCCTTTTTAACTTGATCTAGATTTCCAAAAAGAGAAGGAATAGCATGTGAAAAAATTACTGTATTACCATTGTTTCCTGGATAAGCTGTTGATTCCCCAAAAGAGGCTCCATCTTTTCTAACTTCCCAGGTGTTAAAAGCTATCTTGGCAGTAAAAACAGGCAGCGAAATATCAACCGAGGGAATAATAATTTTTTTAGGAGGCAAGTTAAACTCAAAAGCATAAACTGATGAATTAAATGATAAGACATAAAATCCCAGCAACAATGCAGAAAAGAAACTAAAAAGCCATTTCATGAAGTGTATTATATCAAAAAGCCTACGGCAACAATGAAAAGAATAAGAAAAAGAGTATTTAATATTTGAAAACCAACAAGATAATTTACACCTAAGAAAAATAGAACAAAGGCAAAAAGAAGAAATTGATATTTTTTTGCCACAAAAAAAGAAGAAATTATCGAAATCAGTGAAGCTAAGAGTAATATAAAAATAATCACGAAAATAGGATTTTTTGGAGGTATTTTAAATATAAAAAACCCCAGAATTAGCGCCTGAATTAAAATAGCTAGCCAACGTTTATCTAATTTATGAAATCTTCTTCTCATATCTAAACTATTGAAAGTTTGAATCAAACTTATTATAATCTCTACTATTGTAAACAATATTATGACTAAACTTCCTGACGATAAGCAGAAGATTATTGATAAATTCGCACAGCACAAAGGCGATACGGGATCACCAGAAGTCCAAGGAGCGCTGTTGTCTTATAAGATAGAAAAACTTACCACGCACCTTGATGAGAATAAAAAAGACAATCATTCTAGACGCGGTTTATTAAAAATTGTTGCCAAGAGAAGAAGAATACTCAATTATCTGCAAAAGCTTAATGAGAAAAGATATAAAAAACTCATTGAGCAATTGGGTTTGAAGAAATAATGAATGTTATTGAAGAATCAATCCAATTAGAAGGTGAAAAACTCACTCTCCAGATCGGTAAACTTGCCAAGGCTTCGGATACTTCGGTATTTGGAAGACTGGGAGATACCTGTGTACTGGTGACAGTAAATACCGGAAACGTTTCGGAGGATATTGATTATCTTCCCCTTCAAGTAGAGTATGTAGAAAAACTTTACGCAGGCGGAAGAATAAAAGGCTCACGCTGGGTAAAAAGAGAAGGCAGACCTTCAGATGATGCAATGCTTATTGCCAGGATGATAGATCGTGGTATAAGACCCTTTTTTCCCAAAAATTATCGTAGAAGCATACAAATAGTTATTACCCTGCTTTCTGTGGATGGTGTTAATTCGCCAGACATTTTGTCGGCAATCACGGTTTCAGCCGCTTTACATCTTTCCACAATTCCTTGGGATGGTCCACTAGGTATAGCCAGAATTGGTTATGTAGAAACGAATGGGTCAGGCTCCTATGTCATAAACCCCACAGAAGACGAGCAATCACTTTCCGAGCTAGATTTAGTTGTTACATCGACCAAAGAAAAAGTGGTTATGTTAGAGTTAAATTCCGAAGAGTTTTCAGAAGAAATAGTACTCGAGGGGATTAAGAGAGCAAAAGAAGAAAATAAAAAAATAATAACCTTTATTGAAGCAATGCAAAAGAAAGTAGGCTTACCTAAAGAAAAAGTCACAACTCTTGAGGTAGATGAGAAGGTAACTTCGCTCTTGAAAAAAGAATATTCGAAAGAAATTGATGACATAATTGCCCAAAGCGCTAACAAAGAATTTGAAGATAAGACACTTTTGGAAGATCTTGTTAATCAGTTTTATGAAAAACAAAAACAAGAGTTTGACAAAAAATCTATTGCTAAAGCGATTGATTATCTATCCAAAAAAACAATTCATGACAAAATTTTAAAAACTAAAAAAAGATTGGATGGAAGAGGTCCCGATGATGTTCGCAAAATTTATGTAGAAGTTTCGGTTTTGCCCAGAACGCACGGCTCTGCGATTTTTCAAAGAGGAGACACCCAAGTTTTATCGATTGTTACTTTAGGTTCACCCAGCCTTGAACAATTGATTGAAAGTCCAGAGGGGGAAGAAGCAAAAAGATATATTCATCATTATTATATGCCTCCGTACTCTCTGGGTGAAGTTGGGAGGATAGGTTTTCCATCTCGCAGAGAGGTTGGGCATGGAGCCTTGGCCGAAAAAGCAATCGAACCGATTTTGCCCTCCTCAAAAGATTTTCCATATACAATACGTGTCGTTTCGGAAGTCTTGTCATCCAACGGATCAACCTCGATGGCTGCGACTTGCGGCTCCACTCTCGCATTGATGGATGCAGGTGTACCTGTTGAAGCACCGGTCGCAGGAATAGCTATGGGATTGGTCAGTAAATCTGATGACGATTACTTAATTCTGACCGACATAATGGGAATAGAGGATTTTTCAGGAGAGATGGATTTCAAAGTTACAGGATCAGAAAAAGGAATAACCGGAGTGCAGCTTGATGTGAAAAATAAGGGACTAACCGAAAAAATGCTCAAGGAAATACTGGAAAAAGCTAAAAAAGCCAGACTATTTATTTTGGCAGAAATGAAAAAAGTAATTGCTAAACCACGCGGAGAGCTATCCAAATTTGCTCCCAAGGTAGTAGTTCTGACTCCTCCTCAAGACAAGATTGGTGAGATTATTGGTCCAGGAGGCAAGAATATACGTAATCTTATTGCTAAAACCGAAACTGATATCAATGTCACAAATGATGGTAGGGTAACAATAAGCGGAATGGATAAAAATAAAGTTGATGAAGCTGCGAGAATGATAGAGAATATGGTGCGTGAGATCGAAGTAGGTGAGAGTTTTGAAGGTGAAGTGAAACGGATTCTTCCCTTCGGAGCCTTTGTCGAGCTTATTCCTGGCAAAGAGGGAATGGTCCATGTTTCAAAAATGGGAAAAGGCTTTATCAAGGATCCTTCAGAAGTTGTTAAAATAGGTCAAAAAATTAAGGTTAAGGTAATCCAGATAGATAACCAAGGTCGTATCAACCTCCAACTCCTCCCCTAAAAGCATAACTATTGTATAATAATTTATATGGCTAGACGTAAATCGCTTTTTAGATTGCCTTTTCTGAAGGTAAAAATTGATCGTAAAACTTTTTTTAATATCTTAGGAATCTTATTGGTTGCTTCAGGCCTAATCGTTTTGATTTCATTCTTCAACTCATTATTCCTGGATGCAGAGAATGGTAGGATATTGAATAAAATTAGTAATGAAATCAGCTCTAGATTAGGCTTTTTAGCAATCCTGATGCCCTTTCTGCTTTTTCTTATCTCCCTGCATTTTTTCAATACCAGAAAATTAAAGTTTGTCAAACCCAATATAACAATAGGAGCAATTCTACTTTTTATGTCTCTCTTGGGGATTCTGCAATCAGGACAGTGGGGTAACTTTATTTACAAAAATTTGGTTCTGGATTTTTCAGTTGTCGGAGCTCTTATTATTTTAACAATAACCTTTTTTATGGGTTTAATACTTTTCTTGGACACTTCTGTCGATACTTTTATTGTTTTTGTTGCAAAAGCATTGCGGTACAGTTTCAGATTTGTAAAGAACTATTTTTTTAGAGAAGTTTTTGACAAAAAAAAGAGAATTCCCGGCCAAGAAAAAGAAGAAAAGTTTATTCAGGATAAGGGTTTCGAAATTAGAAAACCAGCCATGCAACCTGTAAAAACTTCTCTGCAGCAGGGGGCTTCATCGGAAATGATAATGAGACCTTTAAAAACCACTTCGTCTAATTGGGTCTATCCGCCTTTGTCTATACTGCAGGATGTTTCTCAAAGAGAGGCAGATAGAGGAGATGTCAAAAAAAATGCCGACCTAATCGAGAGAACACTAGAGAGTTTCGGAATACGGGCAAGGGTAGCCGAGGTTAATTTTGGTCCGACAGTGACTCAATACGCTTTAGAGATTACGATGGGAACAAAATTGTCAAAAATAACAACTCTTAGCAATAACCTTGCTCTAACTTTAGCTGCTCCAACAGGTCAGGTCAGAATCGAAGCACCGATTCCAGGCAGATCGATGGTTGGGATTGAGATACCAAACAAAAGGCCAGAGATAGTGACTTTAAAAGAATTATTAAGCTCTTCTCTTTTTAAGGACAACCCTGATCCACTTCTTGTGCCTTTAGGACTTGATGTTTCAGGAAAACCACAATCTGCAACAATAGAAACAATGCCTCATGTTTTGATAGCAGGTACGACAGGGTCAGGAAAATCAGTTCTTCTTAATGCCTGGATTTCGACGTTCTTATACAGAACTAAACCTGAAGAGTTAAGACTGATTATGGTTGACCCGAAGCGCGTAGAATTAACTCTTTACAATGGAATACCCCATCTGCTAACCGAAGTAATAGTCGATCCAGAGAAGATAATAAAAGCACTGCGTTGGACAGTTGCAGAAATGGAAGTTCGCTACAAAGAGTTTTCAAAGGCAGGAGTACGCAATCTACAAGGTTATAATGCCCTAGAAGGGGTAGAGAAGAAACCTTTTATAATGTTTGTTATAGATGAACTGGCTGACTTGATGATTTTTGCTCCCGGAGATGCAGAAGATTTGATAACTAGAGTAGCCCAGATGTCAAGAGCAACTGGAATCCATTTGATTTTGGCTACACAAAGACCGTCAGTCGATATTATTACAGGTTTAATGAAAGCAAATATTCCAACCAGAATTGCCTTTAATGTCTCTTCTCTGGTTGATTCTCGAGTAATAATCGATATGCCAGGGGCGGAGAAACTGCTGGGAAGAGGAGATATGCTTTATCTTCCGCCGGATCAAGCCAAGCCTAAAAGAATTCAAGGACCGTTTATAACCGAACGAGAGGTTCAAGAATTAGTCAAGTTCTTAAAATCACAAGCTCCGGAAGTACATTATACTGAGGAAATTACAGAGCATGAAGCGCCGGTTGGAATATTTAGCCGGGCCGGAACCTCTGGTGGAGAACATGACTCTCTTTTTAATCAGGCAATCGAAATTATTTTACAACACGATAAAGCCTCAGCCTCACTTCTGCAAAGACGTTTATCAATTGGTTATGCCAGAGCAGCTCGACTTTTAGATCAACTTGAAGAAGCAGGGTATGTTGGGCCCGCTGAAGGCTCTAAACCCCGCGAAGTCATAAAACGTCGAGAAATGACTGAATAAGAAAAATTGCACTTAAACAGCTTGACTGTGGAAGAATCATATGCTATGATTTTTGAGTCATGAAGATTAAGCAAAGTAAATTAGTTTTTTTTATTTTATTTCTCCTTTTGGGACTCATCACATTGCAAATAAACTTCACAAACTTAATGGGTGCGAATGTGTCATTTACTTTATTTGATTTTTTTGGACCGATTGCTGGAGCTTTTTTGGGTCCGATTGTAGGAGTTACCACCGTTCTTTTAGTTGAAGTTTTAGGTTTTATACTCAAACACGAAACGGTCACAGCAGGCTCAATTATCAGGCTTTTCCCCACACTTTTTGCAACGTATTATTTTGCAACCATTGCCAACCAGAAGACAAGGAAATGGATTCTTGCTGTTCCAGTTGTCGCGATTATTCTTTTTATTTTACATCCAATCGGTAGAACTGTTTGGTATTATTCGCTTTTTTGGTTAGTTCCAGTCATTTCTTACTTTGCCAGAAAAAATCTTTTCCTTCGCAGTTTGGGTGCGACTTTTACAGCCCATGCTGTCGGGGGAGCAGCCTGGATTTGGGCTTTTTCGCTGCCTGCCCAAGTTTGGAATAATCTTATTCCGATCGTCATTCAGGAACGCTTGATTTTTGCAATTGGTATAAGCGCGTCCTACATGGTGATGACTTACGTCTTGTCTTTTTTGGTCGATAAAAAAATTATTCCCAACTTCAAAACGAGCCCATCTTACTAATTTAAAAAGGGGGGTGACGAAAATGCATCATGCAAAAAGTTTAGGTTTGGCACCTGGAAATTGGTTGGTTTCAAACTGCAGTAGATTGCCGAGTGAAAATAATTGCAAGCTTGTAATAATGGCTCCCCTCGATCAAAAAGAAGATTTACTTAATGCAGGAGTTGCCCACGCCATGCGAACGCACGGCCATACCAACGCCCAAGAAGTGAAAGCAGAGTTGGACAAGGGTCTCGAAACAGTCACAATATAGAATTTATCTGAGGTATCTTTCGATGTTGGATTGGTGTTCTTCTAGAGTTTCAGCAAAGTAGGTTTTACCAGTTTTGTCATGAAGGTAATAAAGGTATGGAGTTGAGGTATCAGCCTTGGCTACAGCTTCAAGTGATGCCAATCCAGGATTAGAAATTGGTCCCGGAGGTAATCCTGCATTTTGGTAAGTATTGTAAGGCGAATTAATTAATTTATCTTGATCAGTTAGTCCTTGTTTCCACCAAGTTTTTTCAGCTGGCTGATAGCCCAGAGCATACTGGACAGTGGCATCAATATCCAGTTTCATTCCGATATCTAATCTATTTAAAATTACTCCTGCTACTTTCGGTCTATCTGCATCAAATTTCGCTTCTCTCTCAACCAATGAAGCAAGAACAACTGTTTCTTCTTCATTCAACCCTTTACTTCTAGCTTTTTGTTTTAGCTCAGGAGTGAACTTAATATTGAAATTGTTAGTCATGATAGAAATTATAGCCTCAGAAGAGGCTTTTTTAGGCATTAAATAAGTATCAGGAAAAAGATAGCCCTCTGGTGCTTCTTTTATAAATTCAATTTCCGGAATACTCAGATTTTCGGATATGACTTCTGCCACTTCTTCTCTGCGCAGCCCCTCAATAATCGTAACCCAAACATCAAGAGTACCATGGGTCATATTTCTGGCAATTTGATAGGCATTCATTGATGGCGATAATCTGTAATCCCCGGCTTGCATTTTTTTCTCAATTCCAAGCTGTTTTACAACCAGAAAAAAAACGATACGATTTCTGATCAAGCCTTCTTTTTCCAGTTTACGAGTAATACTAACTAAACTTTCTCCCTTAGGAACGATGAATATTTGTGTTTTTTTATTGTTTTTGTTTACGGGGAGCGTTCCTTCTCTATAAAGGAAATAAGAGAGTAAAACTACGACCAGGATTATTATAAATACGAGCAAAGGCTTAGACCTCGATCTCATAGATAGGAAAATTTTCCAATGTTGCCACAGCTTCATCTAATTTATAACTATTTGTTGAATAAAAAGTTGCAAGCATGTCCTTTTTTTCCACCTTTTCATCCAACTTCTTTTGTAAAAATATTCCGGCGTATTTATCCTCAGGAGCACCTAACACTTTGGCCAGAGTATTAAGATTATAGTTATTTATGCTTTTTATCTTACCATATTTTTTTGATCCAATTTCATGTTTTTTGGAGTTGATTTTAAGTTTTTCGGAGGAGATTTGACTATTACCTCCTTGCATTTTAACTATCTCGCGAAATTTATCTAGAGCTTTACCATTGTAGAGTATTTTTTTTGCCTCTTCTTCTCCATTTTTATTTATTTTTGCATCTTTAAAGCAGATAGAAAGAAGTTTTCCGGCAAGTCTTAAAGCTTTTGCTTCCAAAGCTAGAGGCCTTTCTTTTTTTTGTTCCAAGACAAAAAGGACATCACGAGCTTCAAGGGCAGGTCCGACACCATTGCCTGCCGGTTCCAAGGATTCGTTGATATCAGTAACGATTTCCATTTTAAACTTTCTGCCTAAAAGTTTGAACTTGTTAGCTATTTTTTCTGCATCTTGAAAGTGTCGTATCTTCATGGTTGAACCAACAGGAATATCTAAGACTAGGTGATTAGCTGAAACAGCTACTTTTTTTGCCATAATTGAGACAATAACCTTATCGAACGATTCAAAGGATAATTCTTCCTCAACGTTAATTATTACATCGTCCGCCGGAGCCAAACCAAGATGTCCTCCCCAGACAATACAGCCGCCAACTTTTTTTACCATGCTTTCGACTTGTTTGGCTGAAAAAGTAACTGGAGCAAGTGTTTCCATAACGTCTGCTGTTCCAGCAGGTGAGGTTATTGCCCGGGAAGAGGTTTTAGGCATTAAAAAACCAGCGGCTGCAATTATGGGAACGATTATCATTGTCGTTCTTGTTCCAGCAACGCCTCCTGTTGAATGTTTATCAGCAACGATTCCTTTTAGGTTTAATTTTGAACCTGTTTCAACCATGGCTTTAGTCAAATAATAAAGCTCTTGGGTCGAAAATCCTTCCTTAAAAGAAGCGGCCACAAAATAGGTAGTTAAAACGTTGCTTAGCCTGTGATTGCTTATTTCCTCCATTAGATTAAAAATTTCTTGGTAGGAGAGTTTTTTGCCCAGAAGCTTTTTTTGTATGGTTTTAACAGCCTCGATATGATTAGAATTTGTTCTTTTCATGATTATTCTATATCCGTAGAGACTTCCACTACCTTTTTTCTGTAGCTACGAGCCTTTCTTATAAGTCTCGACATAATACCAACTTCTTGAACTCCAAAACTCCAAGAAAAGAAGAAAAAGAGAATAAGATAAAAGAACCCACCAGTTAAAAGGAGTAAGAAAACATTGATGGTTCTTGAGGTATCAAAAACCAGACCATCCAAAATTTTCATAGTTACCCAGACAAGAAATGATGCGATAAATGTTGAGCTAAGAATTTTTATAACCTCTTTTATTAAAAATTTGTAATTTAATCCTTCAAGCCTTTTTGATAAAAGATAAAAAAGAACCAAAACATTAATTGTCATTGAGATAGAAAAAGCAAAAGCCAAAGACCAAACTGGTAATTTAAATACAAATATAAATAAAAGGCTAAGTAAAATATTTAGCAAAATAGAGGCGGCGCTTACAAAAAAAGGGGTTTTACTGTCTAAGAAAGCATAAAAACAACGAGTTATAAAGTAGTATGCAGAATGTAATGGGATTGAGAGAGAGAAATAAGAAAAAGTAATTGCCGTTTGTACTGTTGCGTCCCAATCAAATTTTTCTCCTCCAAAAAACAAACGCACAAGAGGTGTTCGAGCAAAGATGAAAAAACTCATGATCGGAATTGTTAAAAAAAGTATGCTCAAAACAGAATCAGAAATAAGTCTTTTAAACTCCTCGGTTTTCTTTTCTTGATAAACCTCAGATAAATAAGGAAGAGATGCTTGTCCAAAAGCTATTCCGATCATCGATACTGGTAAAAGCTGTAAGTGCTGGGCTAAATAAAATATGGTATAAGAACCAGGTCCTAGAAGAGTTGTTAACATCAGATCAATAGTCGCATCGATTTGACTTGTGATGACAGTGATCACTCTGGGAACGATCATGCTAAAAAAATCGTGCAAAGCTTTGGTTATCTTTAAAATTGGCAGATACTTGAAATCGGATGAAAAAATTAATGGCAATTGTATTAGAAAAAGAAAAACTGCTCCGATTACAACTCCCGAAATAGGCGCAAGAAGGTGTAAATTTGCGGCAAATAAAACTGTCGAGAAAATAATTGCCAAATTATAAGCGATAGGAGCTAAAGCGGAGATAATAAATATTTTGTTAGCTTGGCCTATGCCTGTTAGGAAGCTGGCGAATACCATGAAGGGTAATTGTCCAACAAGAAGGAGCCTTGAATAAAAGACTACAGTTTGGGCATTTTCCGAGGAAAAGCCTGGAGTAATAGCTGGAATTATACGATTAGCAAAAATGAGAAGAAGAACTACAAAAGCTAAAAACATCAGAGAGATGATATTGATAATAGATGAAATATTTTCGTTTAACTTTTCTTTATCTTTTTGATATTTGATAAATATTGGAATAAAAGAAGAAGTCAGAGCCCCAGTTATTAAGATTTCAAAGATTAAATCCGGAATTCTGAAGGATGCAAAAAAAAGGTCAAGTTCTGCTTTATTGAAGTAGCCTGCTAAAACGCGATAGCGGAGAAATCCAAAAAAGCGAGACAAAAGGATTGTTACGCCAACGATGACTGCGGAAGATGCAATTGTGCTTTGTTTGCTTAAAATTAAATTTTTGGTTCCTACAAAGAGCTTATTCATACTTATTTTCCTCTTGACAAAAGGTAAATATTGGCGTTAAATGGTTATATATGGTGTTTTATGGTGAATATTTAGTTTCTTTTTCTGCCCCTAATAGACTAGTTTTACCTAAAAAAATTAGGGAACTTCTTAAGGGTAACATTTTTATTTTAACAAAAGGTTTCAATTTTTGTTTAGCTGGTTACGATAAAGAAGGTTGGGAAGAAAAAGCCAAAGAGCTTCTTGAAGCTTCGCTCTTAGAGGAAGAGAATCTACCAAAAAGAAGGTTTATTTTTTCTTCAACAGTTTACCTTGAGATAGATGATCAAGGAAGATTTATTATCCCAAAGAATATGTTGAACTATTCAGGATTAAGGGATGGAGCTGTGATTGTTGGGGTTGGTGATCACTTTGAGATTTGGAAGCCAGAAACATGGGAAAAATATCAGAAGGAAAACAAAAATTGAGATCAAGAATCACACTTAATAATCTTAAGATGTTGAAAAGAGCCTTGACTCTAAAACTTAGTTTTAGATAATGCATACACCTGTACTTTTAAAAGATGTAATTGCAGGTCTTAAGGTTCAGGCCAACGGATGGTATATAGACGCGACAGTCGGAGAGGGAGGCCATTTAAAAGAAATTTTAAGAAGAGGAGGAAGAGTATTGGGGATAGATTGGGACGAAAATCAAGTTAAAAATGCAAAGTCCCGCCTTCGTCAAAGAGACTTCGGCGGGCAAGTAAAAGTTGTTCAGGGGAATTTTGCTGATATAAGAGAAATTGCGAAAAGCAATGATTTTTTTCCAGTTGATGGAATTTTGCTTGATTTAGGTTTATCTTACGAGCAAATTGAAAAATCGGGTAAGGGATTTTCATATAAAAGGTCAAACGAAAAGTTAGATATGAGACTGAGTCAAGATGTAAAAATTAAGGCAGTTGATTTAATTAATAAATTAAACCAGAAAGAGCTTTATGAAATATTTGCTAAAAATTCTGAGGAAGTCAATTCTTGGGCAATTGCTAAAGCTATTGTCAGCGCCCGTAATCTAAAAAGAATTATAAAAGTTGGGGATTTAATTGCAGCAATTAAGAAAGCAGTCCCAAGAGCAAGCGAGCAGATTCTAGCCAGAATTTTTCAGGCATTGCGAATGGAAGTCAATAGCGAACTTAAAAATTTAACCAAAGGTTTAGCAGGAGGACTGGAGATTTTGAAAGAAGGAGGTAGATTGCTAGTTATTAGTTTCCATTCTGTAGAAGACAGAGTAGTAAAGAGATTTATAAAAGAAAATAAACAATCTTTTTCGCTCGAAGAGCTAATAAAAGGCAAAAAAGCATTAAAGTATGAGAGATCGGCCAAGTTAAGAATTATCGAGAAGAAATAAGATGAAAAAAATTCTAAAATATTTTATATATCTAAGTTTCGCTATACTAATTGGAGCGAATATTGCTATCTTTGTGAAAAGTATGTATTTGAGTCAACAAATAAATCTCTTTGAAAAGGAGACAAAAAGATTAAAACAGGAGAATATTGAACTCGAGAAAGAAGCTTACAGAATAAATTCATTGCAGTATGCTTCTTCACTAGCTGCAGAACTTGGCTTTAAAAAGAAGGCAGAGCCTTATTTCTTGGAAAATTTAGGTTTCGCACTGAAGCAGTGATATGCTAAAAATAAGGCTAATTTTCTTCTTTTTCTGCATTCTTTTTATCCTGATAATTGCAAAATTGTTTTATTTACAAGTCATCTCACCTTTTTCACAGTCACAACTCGACTATCTGCGTTATAAAAAAATATTGCCTCAAAGAGGCAGAGTCTACGATCGTAATCAACAACCTTTAGTTTTAAACCAGACCACATACCGTTTATTTGTAGAACCAAAAAAACTTAAAGATAAACAAAAAGTAATAGAAACAATTGATAAAGTACTTGAAATCGGCGAAGCAACTCTTGGTTCAAGAATTGATGCAAAAAAGGATTGGGTTGCAATACAATCAGGGATAACTAAAGAGTATAGAGATAAATTAGCAAAACTTAATCTTGAGGGTATCGGCTTCGAAGAAAACTATCAAAGATACTATCCGGAAGCTTCTCTGGCCGCTCATGTCTTGGGATTTGTTGGAAAAACCACTCAAGGAGAAGATACAGGTTATTTTGGACTCGAGGGTTATTATAATCAAGATCTAACTGGTCTGCCTGGACTGATAAAAACGGAAAAAGATCTTTTAGGCAGATACATCCTTTTGGGTAGTCAGGAAAAAATAGAATCTGAGAATGGCCGGGATTTGATTTTGACAATTGACAAATCGGTTCAGGAGATAATTAAGAAACAGCTTCTGGATGGACTGGAAAGATATAAGGCCAAGGAGGGCTGTGTGATAGTAGCAGATCCTAAAAATTTGGAGATCTTTGGACTAGTCTGTTTGCCCGATTTTGACCTCACGAAGTATTACGATTTTTCAGAAAATTATTTTGCAAATAACGCAATAGCAACTCTTTATGAACCGGGATCGATCTTTAAGCCCCTAATTATGGCAGCGGCAATAAATGAAAAAAAAGTCAAGCCGGATGATTTTTATAATGAAAATGGTCCTATTGAGACGGGGGGGTATGAGATTAGAACCTGGGATAATAAATACGAAAACGGAAAAATAACTATGACCAGGATTCTTGAGAAATCTTCAAATGTTGGAATGGTCTATGTGGGTCAAAAATTGGGAAATAAAAACATACTTAAATATTTAAGAAATTATAGTTTAGGTTCTTACACAGGAATAGATTTACAGGGAGAATCGAGCGGTTTACTCAAACCTCCAAAGGAATGGTATCCAATTGATTACGCAACTGTTACTTTTGGCCAAGGAATTGCAATAACCCCAATGCAAATGATTAGAGCGTTCTCTTCGCTTATAAATGGTGGAGAGCTATTACAACCCCATGTTGTAAAAAAAATTGTCTATGGCGATAAAGAGAAGGAAATAGGAAAAAAAGTAATCAGAAGGGTTATAGATGAGAAAACCTCGGAGATAATAAAAAAAATGCTTGTTTCAACGGTTGAGCATGGTGAATATAAATGGGTGAAGCCTAAAGGATATAAGATTGGGGGGAAGACAGGAACTGCCCAGATTCCGATCCAAGGTAAATACGATCCCTCAAAAACTATCGCGTCTTTTATAGGATTTGCTCCAGCGGATGATCCGAAATTTATTACTTTAGTAGTGCTTAGAGAACCAAAAACCTCGATTTATGGATCGGAGACTGCGGCGCCGCTTTTTTTCGAGATAGCAAAGCAGCTATTTGTTTACTATAATATTGCACCAGAACAATAAGATAATAAATTCAAAATCCAAAGCTCAAATGTCAAATCAAACCTAAAATCCAAATGACTAAAACTTTTGGACTTTGAGCTTTGAACTTGATTTGTAATTTGGATTTTGACATTTGGATTTATGTTCGAAGCCTTTAAAAGACAGATTCAACCATTAATTAATATTTACCACCTTTTCAAGGCGATTCTTGCTAACGTTTATTACGGTTTTCCGAGTAAAAAATTGAAAGTTATTGGTGTGACCGGGACGGATGGAAAGACAACCACTGTTTTCCTTATTTACCACATTCTGAAATCTGCGGGAAAAAAAGTTTCAATGGTTTCAAGTATATATGCGAAAATCGGTGAGGAAGAATTTAGCACAGGCCTTCATGTCACAACGCCAGATGCTATTCTGACTCAAAAATTATTGAAATCTGCAGGTGTTCAGGGAAGCGAATATTTTATTTTAGAGACAACTTCTCATGCTTTAGATCAAAACAGGAGCGGGGGCATAAGATTTGATGTCGGATTGATCACTAATATTACTCATGAACATTTGGATTACCATAAAACTTATGAGAGATATGTTAAAGCCAAGGCAAAGTTATTATTAAACTCAAAAATAAGTTTAATAAATAAAGATGATTCATCAGCGCCTCAATTAATTAATATATTAAAGTCACAGAATAAAACATTTTATGCTTATGGATTAAAGCAGAAAGCTGATTTTAGATTTGATTCAAAAAAAGAAGTAAGTAAAGATATCTCAGATTTTAATAATTACAATTTTCTTGCCGCATATAGCGCTGCTGCACTACTCAAGATTCCAGAGGCAAAAGTTATTCAGGCTTTACGTACTTTTCGTCTGCCTGCAGGTAGATTGGAAACCATTTATGATAAGGACTTTAGGGTTATTATTGACTTTGCACATACTCCTGCCTCAATTAATAATGTTTTAGCTTACATAAAGAACTGGTTGGGTAATAATGGTAGATTAATTCATGTATTTGGTTCAGCGGGCCTGCGCGATTACCAAAAAAGGCCTTTGATGGGAGAAGCAAGCGCAACCTACGCAGACATAATTATCTTGACAGAAGAGGATTATCGAACAGAGATTCCAGAGGAGGTTTGTAGACAAATAGCCGAAGGAATCAACAAAAAAGGAAAAAATCATGAAGTTATTATTGATCGGCAAAAGGCAATTAATAAAGCAGTTTCACTGGCCAAGAAGGGAGACATTATTGTTTTGACAGGTAAAAGTCACGAACAAAGCCTTGCCCGAGGAAAAAAAGAATACCCCTGGGACGAGAAAAAAGCAGTATTTGAGGCAATAAATAAATATGATAAAGTATGATCCTAATCTCAAAGCTTTTTATTCTACATTGATAAATGATCGAAATTATTTCTCTGCATTTGGAACTCGAGAACAAGGAGATGGAAGAGATATAAAAAATATAAGTAACTTTTTAAGCACAAATGGGATTAATTTTGAGAGAATAATTACCTTGGAGCAAATACATTCAGCAAATGTTGAGGTCTATGACATGGTAAGCGAGAATGAGATTGAGAGAATTGAGGATGCAGATGGAGTAATAACTGAGTTAAGTAATATGGCTTTAACCGCTATAGCAGCTGACTGTATTCCGATTGTTTTCGCTGACAAAGAATCTAGATTGATAGGAATTTCTCATCAAGGATGGCGAGGAACTTTAAAAAGACTTTGTTTAAAAATGATAAAAAAATTCGAGGAAATGGGTAGTAAAAAAGAAAATATTTTGATTGCCCTGGGTCCAGGGATTGGCGACTGTTGTTACGATATAGATACTGATCGTTATGTCGAGTTTTTGGAAGAATTTGAAGGTTACGCTGATAAGATTTTTAGTTTAAAGCACGGTAGACGTCATCTTAATTTAATCTCTTTGAATTATCTTTTACTTTTAGATTTTGGCCTCAAGAAGGAAAACATTGATTTTTTTCCGTTTTGCACCCATTGCGATAAGCGTAGATTCTTCTCAGCCAGACGGAAAAAAAAGTCAAATTTTGAGCGCCAGTTCAGCCTAATTTTAAAATCAGATGACTAAGTTTATTTTTATTTATATAATTCATCCGACAAAAGATGAGGCAAGAAAGATGGCCAAACATCTTCTTAATAAAAAACTAATTGCCTGTGCAAATATTTATGGGCCCGAGGACAGTCTCTATTGGTGGAAAGGTAAGCTGGTGGATGAAAAAGAGTACATACTTATTGCCAAAACAAAGGAAGAAAACTTCACCAAAGTAAAAAACGAAGTCGAGAAAATCCACTCCTACGAAATTCCCTGCATTATAAAAATTCCAGTCTCTTCCAACCAAAAATACTACGACTGGCTAAAGAGTGAGATAAAATAACTTCAGTTGCTGATATAATTTGAATATGTTAAACGAGGCTAGAAATGTCTTTATTGTTGGGATAAAGGGAGTGGCGATGGCTAATCTGGCTGTGATTTTGAAAAAAATGGGCAAGACCGTATCCGGCTCTGATATTGAGGAAGAGTTTATAACAGATGAACTGCTCAAGAAAGATAATATCCAGTACTCGATAGGTTTTGAGCCCTCCAACCTTCCCTTTAACACCGACTCGGTGGTTTATGGGGCGGCGCACGGCGGGCATGAAAATTCCCAAGTTCAAGAAGCCAGAAAAAGGGGAATAAGAATTTATCACCAGGCTGAATTTCTAGAAGAATTGATAAAGAATTTCAAAACCAAAATTGCAGTCTGCGGTTCACACGGCAAGACCACCACAGCCTCGCTACTTGCCTACGCATTGCTAAAACTTGGAGCAAGACCAAGTTATTTAGTTGGAGCTACTTATTTTAACCAATATCAGGGCGGAGATTATTTAGGCAACGAATATTTTATTCTTGAAGCCGACGAATATGCAGTTGATCCGCCAAAAGACAAAACTCCAAAATTTCATTTTTTGCACCCAGATATCATTGTTTGTACAAATATAGATTTTGATCATCCGGATGTTTTTAAAGACTTAGATCATGTAAAAAGCGAGTTTGAAAAATTTTTTAAGAAAGCAAAAAAAGTGTTCTTATGCCCAGCGGACGGAGATTTAAAACATACTGCATGTGTAGTACAAACACTTATCAAGTTAGGATTTAAAAGAGAAGAAGCAGAAAAAGCAACTCATGATTTTACTGGCGCAAAAAGAAGATTTGAGCAAAAAGCTCATATTGACAATATTTATTTATTTGATGATTATGCCCATCATCCAGCTGAAATTGAAGCCACAATAAAAGCAGCTAAAGAGAGATTTAAAGATAGGCGGATTATAGTCATCTTCCAACCTCATACCTACTCTCGAACCCAAGCTTTACTTGCCCAGTTCAAACAGGCTTTACAAACAGCAGATCTAGTGTTTCTAGCTCCAATTTTCGCCTCGGCAAGAGAAAATCCGGCTGATTTTTCAATTAGCTCTGCCAATATCATAAAAGAAGCAGCCTGCAATTCAAAAGAAGAGATTTTAACTAAATTGAAGGACAATCTGAAGCCCGGCGATGTAATTTTTACCATGGGAGCAGGTGATATATATAAGCTGGAGCGTGATATAATTAAGATTATCAAGACAATCTAAATATGCTTAGCAACCTTAGATCAAATGTAGATCTTTTTTCTCATACAACGCTTAGAATGAAGTCTACAGCCCAATATTTCTTTGAAGCCAGAAGTAGGGAGGATCTGATTGCAGCCAGAAAGTACTCTCTGGAGAAGAAAATTCCGTTCCTGATTTTAGGTGGGGGCTCGAACGTAGCCATTCTTAAGAAAAATCTCCAAGGATTGATTGTCAAGAATTTATACATGAAAAAAGAAACTCTAAAAGAAGATGAAAATTTTGTTGAGCTGTTAGTTTCTTCTGGTTATCCCGTTTCAAAGTTGGTTAATGAAACTGTTGAGGCGGGTTATGAGGGTGTTGAATACCACCAGGGTCTTCCGGGCAGTGTTGGAGGAGCAATTTACATGAATTCAAAATGGACAAAACCCGAATGTTATTTTGGTGATGATCTAATATCCGCCTATCTTTTGACCGCAAGAGGAGAAATAAAAAAAGTTGATAGAGATTATTTTAAGTTTGCCTATGATTACAGTGTTCTTCAAGAGACTAGTGAAATTCTGCTCGAGGCAATTTTTAGATTTAAAAAAACTTCACCTGAAATTCTTAAAAAGCGGGCAACAGAAGCTTTAGCCTACAGAAAAGAAACTCAACCTCTGGGAGTGGCTACAAGCGGTTGTTTTTTTAGAAATGTAGACGGAGAATCTGCAGGCAAACTAATCGATAAGGCAGGTTTAAAAGGAGCAAAAGTAGGTAACTTTATAGTCTCACCTATTCATGCAAATTTCATTATTAATCAAGGAGAAGGCCAACCCGAAGACCTAAAAAAATTATTGCAGATAATCAAAAATAAAGTTAGAGAAAAATTTGGAGTAAGTCTGAAAGAAGAAGTTGTATTAGTTAAAAGTGCAAAGTGAAAAGTTATGGAGGACGCCTATCTTATTAAGGGAGGGAAAAAATTAAAAGGAAAGATTACTTTATCTGGAGCTAAAAACGCTTCATTAAAGATAATAATCGCTGCATTGATGGTTGATAATAAAGTTACTCTAAACAATGTTCCTAGAATAAATGATGTATACGAACTTTTACATCTGATAAAAACCTTAGGCGTAAGAGCAAGTTTTATAGGAAAAAATACTGTTGCCATTGATGGGAAGAACCTTAAAAAAAATAGAGTTGATCTTTTGCATGCATCTAAAACAAGGGTCTCTTTCATGCTTTTTGCTCCTTTACTGCATAGGTTTAAATCATGCTTTATCCCCAACCCTGGTGGCTGTAGGATAGGAGCTCGACCAATAGACCGAATTGTCGAGGGAATGCGCAGTTTAGGAGTTAAAGCAAATTACAGAAGCGAAACCGGATATTATGAGGCTAGGATGGATAAAAATCCCAGAGGAGAGTACACTTTCAAAAAAAACTCTCATACTGGCACAGAACTTTTAATTATGCTTTCAGCTCTGGGAGAAAATTCCGTAACAATAAATAATGCCGCATTAGAACCGGAGATAGATGAACTAATTCGATTTCTAAACGAAGCTGGAGCCAATATTAAAAGACTACAAAATAAAGTAGTTATCAAAGGAGTGCTCAAGCTCGAGCAAAAAAAGCCCTTTACGATTATGAGTGACAGAAATGAAGCCGTAACTTTTGCGGCCTTAGCTATTGCTTCAGGAGGAGAAGTAGTCTTAAAAAATATTTCAACTTCATATCTTAAGTCTTTTATTGAAAAAATAAAATTGGCTGGAGGGGGCATAGAAAAAATAAGAGAAAATGAGGTAAGATTTTTTTACACCGGTAAAATAAAATCGGTTGATATTGTTACAGCTCCTCATCCCGGATTTATGACGGACTGGCAACCTAATTGGGCAGTACTCATGACTCAGGCTAAAGGTAAATCAATCATTCATGAGAGAGTTTTTGAAAACAGATTTTCCTATGTTGATCAACTGAAGAAACTGGGAGCGCATATAAAGTATATATCACCTACGGTATCAGATCCGAAAAAGTTTTACGAATTCAATTATAAATCCAATAAAAATTATCTACAGGCAATAGAAATAGAAGGAGGACACGCTCTTCATGGAGGAGTACTCTCAATATCGGACTTACGAGCAGGGGCGACCTTAGTTATAGCATCACTAATTGCGCAAGGAGAGTCCGTAGTTACTGGAGTATCGACTTTAGAGCGAGGATATGAAGACTTTGTTGACAAAATCGCTGACTTAGGAGGAGAAATCAAAAAGATTTAAATTGGTGTAAAATGAAAATATGATTAGAAGACATTCATTAAGTTTTAAACACGCTTTTTCAGGACTAATCTGGGTAATTAAAACCCAACCAAACTTTCAAATTCATCTCTCCCTTTCTATTTTAAGCATTCTTGGAGGATTATTTTTTAAAATCTCCTACCCGGAGTGGTTAACAATATTTCTTCTGATTGTCGTAGGATTAATTATAGAGACTGTTAATACGGGTATCGAGGAAACAATTGACGCTATCCATAAAGACTGGAGCGAGGAGATAAAAATCGCAAAAGATGTTGCTGCAGCATCGATGCTCATATTTGCAGTTGGATCTACTGTAATTGCAGGAATAATTTTCATACCAAAAATCTTAAATCTGATTAGTTTTTAATAAATGTCAATATATTTTTTTGCTATTTTTGTTTCATTTGTAGTTAATGCTATTTTGATTGTTCCCTTCATTAATTTTTTATATAAGCTTAAATTTCAGAGATCTCAACAAAAAACCAAAGACGCTTTCAACGTCTCAACTCCAGTATTTGATAAATATCATGAACATAAGGCGGGAATACCGGTTGGTGGAGGGATACTGACAGTAGTTACAACTTCATTGCTTTTTTCGTTTTTTTTATTCCTTTTTGTTCTATTTAACAGGTCTATACAAACTAATTTTCCCTCGATGATGCAGGAAGTAAAAATTATACTCTTTACTTTTATTGGTTTTGCTCTTTTAGGCGTTTATGATGATCTTAATAAAATGTTATTTTGGAAAAGAACTGATTCCCTTGGTCTGCGCCTAAGGCACAAACTGGTACTCGAGACTATTTTGGCACTAATTGTTTCTTGGTGGTTATTTAGTGATCTAAAAATCGATTTTATTCAGATTCCATTTTTCGGAGTTTTTAAATTATCTTATTTATACATTCTGTTTTCTACTTTTATTATTGTTTCATTTGCCAATGCTGTTAACATCACGGACGGTTTGGATGGCTTGGCAAGCGGTGTTTTGCTCATAGCCTTAATTGGACTATGGGTAGTTGCAGGTAGTATCCTAGATGTTCCGACTCTTATTTTTATTACAGTCTGGTTGGGTGGTTTGATTGCATTCTTGTACTTTAATATTCATCCTGCCAGATTGTTTTTAGGTGATGCAGGAGCTCTCGCGTTCGGCGCTACATTTGCAGTAATCGGTTTAGTTCTAGGGAAAGCATTTTCTTTGTCAATTATTGGTGGAATTTTCGTTATCGAAATTTTAAGCTCACTCATTCAATTATTGTCCAAGAAATTTTTTAAAAAAAAGGCTTTTCCTGTGGCTCCTCTGCATCTTTGGTTTCAGCTACGTGGATGGGAAGAACCGAGAATAGTTATGAGGTTTTGGCTGGTTTCTATTCTTTTTGTTGTCGTCGGTCTAATGCTGGCCTTTATGAAATAACAAAGCTTATTCTTTTACTGTGTAGCCGAAGCCGCGCATTGAATGTATAAGTTTTTTCTTCTGGCCCGAGTCTATTTTCTTTCGTAAATAACCAACGTAAACATCAACCACCCGAGATTCAATATCGGGTGAATAGAGCCAAACCTTATTTAAGATCATTTCACGGGTCAAAACTCTTCCTTTATTGATCATTAAATAGTGCAAAAGCTCAAATTCTTTTTGAGTCAGAGGGATCAATTTTTTGTTTCTTTTAACCTCGAAAGTGTCGCTATTTAAAACAAGATCAGCAATCTGCAGAATTTCTTTCTGAGCTCCTGTAGAACGAAATCGTGCTTTAATTCTGGCTATAAGTTCAGCCCCATCAAAAGGTTTAGACATATAATCATCTGCTCCCAGATTAAGGCTTGCAACAGCATCGGCGCTTTGAGACCTTGCGGTTAAGATAATAACTTGAGTTTCCTGAAAATCTTTTTTGATTTCTTTACAAACAGTTTCACCGCTTATATCAGGTAATCCCAGATCAAGTATTACCAGATCAGGAGGAGATGATCGGATTGTCTTTAGGGCGCTTGTTCCGTCGCCTGCCACTTTCGTAGCATAATCATTGTCGATCAATAGCTTCTTCAGATAATCTCGGAGTTCATTATTGTCTTCTACAACCAAAACCGTTTTCATCAACGTTTTAGGCATAGCCAAGACTATTATAGCAGGTTATTATAAATTCAATTATAATTAGACAATGAATCTAGATGAGCTCCGTAGTAAGCATCCAGGCTTTATTTACGATTCATATAGCTATAAAAAAGAGAGAAATAACTTAGTTGTAAGCTTTCGATTTATCATCGAGCCAGATATAGTCTTCAATCCTAAAGTTATAATTCCTGTTCAGAATGACAGCCAAATAAAAAAAATTGATGACTTTGTTTTTAATTTAGGGCTAATAGAGTCTTTAAGTTACTGGAAAGCTACATGCTCCCCAAATTATACTATTAGAGCAGGCTTCATTGATGAATACCAAACTTATTGGTGGCACAGCCTTTTTATTAAAGGATTGGGGGAATTTTACTTCAAAAATAATATAGACTTCACAGGGAAAGACTTTTTAAAGTTTAAAGTCGAGATTAAAGCAAAATCAAGAGAAAACTCAAATGCAACGAAAAAAGGATTCGGTGATTTAATACTTGTTGGAGGCGGTAAGGATTCGGTTGTCTCCTTAGAGTTGCTAAAACAAATAAAGACGAGAAAACTAACAGCAATACTAAATGCTAAAAAGCCGTCATTAAAGATTATTCAAGAAGCCGGATATGAAAATCCAATATTAATTCAAAGAATTATCGATCCGAAGCTTTTAAAATTAAATAGTACAGGTTATCTTAATGGCCACACTCCTTTTTCGGCCTACCTAGCCTTTATTGGAGTTCTACTTGCATATCTCTATGGGTTTAAAAATCTTATTGTTTCAAACGAGAAAAGTTCGGATGAAAACAATACCATATTTAAAAATAGCACAATAAATCATCAGTACTCTAAAACCTTTGAATTCGAACTATTATTTCGAAAATATACCGCCGAGTATGTAGATCGAGAAATCAATTACTTCAGTTTGCTAAGACCTTTATATGATTTACAAATAAGTAAAATGTTTGCTAAATATCCAAAATATTTTAAGAGTTTTTTAAGTTGCAATGTCGGACAGAAAAATAATATCACTTGGTGTGGAAATTGTGCAAAGTGCGCCTCAGTTTATATGAGTCTTTACCCCTTTTTAGGTTACAAGGAAATGATAAGAATTTTTGGTCAAGATTATTTTCTAAAAAAAGAATTAAAGCAATATTTCTATAGTTTAGTAGGTTTAGGCAAATATAAACCTTTTGAGTGTGTTGGGACAATAGACGAATCTATTCTTTCAATATATTTAGGTATAAGAGCTTACGAAAATGAAAACAAAAAAATCCCAGAAATACTTCTAATTTTAAAAAGAAAATTAGAAGTAAAACAAAAAATAGATATTGATGATTTGGAAAATAGAATTTTAAATGATTGGGGGAAAAATTTTTTACCCAGAGAATATGAGAAATTACTCAAAAATGAGTATGAAAAATAAATCCTTTTTGATAATAGGTTACGGAAGAGAAGGTAAGAGTGTTCACAAGTACTTATTGAGTAAATACCCAAATGCAAAGATTGAGATTGCTGATAAAAAAATATTAGGAGAAGGTTATTTAGACAAGATTAACGATTACGATGTTATTATCAGATCACCTGGTATAAGTTTCAAGGACCCAGGAATCCAAGAAGCAATAAAAAATGGTAAAGTTGTGACTTCTCCAACAAATATTTTTTTCCCTGAGGTACCAGGTAAAATAATTGGGATCACTGGGACTAAAGGGAAAAGCACCACCTCAGCGCTAATCTCTAATATCCTAGAAAATAAGCACAATGATGTTCGTCTTGTGGGTAATATTGGTAGTCCTGCTCTGGATTACTTAGAGAAAGCAAATAATAAGACAATTTTTGTAATGGAGTTATCCAGTTATCAGCTCGAAGATATAAAATATAGCCCTCATCTTGCAGTAATTCTTGACATTTTTCCGGAACATCTTCATTATCATGGAAAGTTTGAAGATTATATTGAAGCAAAAAAGGCAATTGTTAAATACCAAACAGTAAAAGATATAGTTGTTTTTAATCCTGAACATGAGATTTCTGCGTCCTTGGCAAGTATAAGTAAAGGACATAAATACAGATTCTGTGTAAAAAAACAAGAAGAGATAAATTGCTATATAGAAAAAGATACTATTTACACGGAAATTAGTGGAAAAAAAGAAATGATTATGCCAGTTGATGAGATCCCCTTATTGAGCCCTGCTAATTTAGAGAACGCTCTAGCTGCAGTTTTAGTCGGGGTAATAATAGGTGTGCCATCAAATCAAATTAGAATTTCAATTAAAAAGTTCAAGCCACTACCTCATCGACTAGAGTATGTTGGCGAATTTAATAAGATTAGATTTTATAATGATTCTTTAGCCACTACTCCTCAATCAACAATTAATGCACTGCAGGCTTTAGGCGACGTAGAAACACTTATTGCAGGCGGGTTCGATAGAGGTGTGGACTATTCAAAACTAGGGGAATTTATAGTGAAGACAAAAATAAAAAATTTAATTTTATTTCCTGAGACTGGAAAAAAAATAGGGGAGTTAGTAGAAAGCTCAAGCATTAAAAAATATGATGTTTCTTCCATGGAAGAGGCAGTCAAGCTAGCTTATGATTTAACTTCTCCAGGCTCGATTTGTTTATTATCTCCTGGCTCAGCAAGTTTTAATCTCTTTCGTGATTATGAAGAAAGAGGAAACCTCTTTAAGAAGTACGTAAAAGAATTAGCTTAAGTTCTGGAGTTTGAGAATAGCATAAACTCTCTATACAATAATATTAGATGGCTAAAATTAAATATTTCGGGAAAAGCAGGTTGAGGTCGTTGTTTTTTTTGCCGATTATCCTATCACTTATTGGTCTTCTTTTTGTTTTTGACGCATCCTCTGTTAAAGGTTTTAGTGAAACAGGCGATAGTTTTAGTTACTTCAAACTTCAGGCAGTCTGGATTGGTCTCGGGTTTGCAGCAATGATTTTTTTAACACATTTAAATTATCATAGACTATATTATCTTGCTTTTCCAATGATGACCCTGACAATACTTCTTCTAATACTTGTTTTAATACCTGGAATTGGCTACCAGGCGGGAGGGGCAAGGCGATGGCTAGATTTAGGAATTATCAATTTTCAACCCACTGAAATAGCAAAGTTTAGTGTAATCGTTTATTTAGCCTCATGGTTTTTGCATCGAGAACGGAAGCGCTTTTATTCTTTCGCTGCTCTTTTGGGTTTTCTTGTGCTTTTGATAATACTTCAACCTGATATGGGGACCGCAATAATTGTTTTTGGCTTGAGCATTATTATTTATTTTCTTGCTGGTATAGAACTTTCCTACTTGCTTCTTCTACTACCAGTTGCTTTTTTCGGTTTCATATTTTTGGTTAAGATATCTCCCTACAGAATGAGCAGGTTCACGGCATTTCTTAATCCATCTTCAGACCCCCTGGGAATCGGATACCACATTAATCAAATACTTATCTCTTTGAGCAATGGTGGTCTGATTGGACGGGGATTTGGGGCATCAAGACAGAAATTTTTATTTCTTCCGGAAGCTCATACAGACTCT
Source organism: uncultured Gammaproteobacteria bacterium (assembly GCA_964559705.1). Lineage (GTDB taxonomy): Bacteria > Patescibacteriota > Microgenomatia > UBA1406 > GWC2-37-13 > CAZLGV01. The sequence continues at coordinate 727,002 of CAZLGV010000001.1, forward strand.
ATTTTTGCAATTATTAGTGAAGAATTTGGCTTCATTGGTGGTTTTTTGCTTGTTTTTGGATTTTTTATATTGCTCTACAAAATTTACCAGATTGGATATTTAGCTCCTGATAGATTTGGAAAACTTTTAGCAGGTGGCATACTGGCTTATTTTGGTTTACAGATTGCTATAAATTTAGGTGGAATGGTTAATCTTTTCCCCTTAACCGGCGTGCCTTTGCCGTTTATTTCCTATGGGGGGTCTAACCTTCTAGTTTCTTTTGCTTTACTGGGAATATTATTTAATATTGCCAAAAAAACCAAGCATAGATCGCCTTAACAGCCCAACAACTCTAAGGATAAAGCTTGTGCTAGTTTCCAAAAACATATACGATCGTACACCAGAATGGATAGTTTCGTGCTGGTGCAATGCACTAGCCTAAAATGATACAATTAGTTTAATGAAGATACTTATTACCGGCGGGCACGTGACGCCGGCGCTTGCCCTTATTGATAAGCTTGAAGGATATGAAATAATTTTTGTGGGCAGAAAGTACGCCCTGGAAAATGAGCAGATATTATCCCTTGAATACAAAGAAATAACTCAAAAAAATATAAAGTTTGTTGATATTCAGGCGGGAAGGATTACTCGTTTACTGTCTGCAAAAACTTTTTGGAGCGTGTTCAAGATTCCACTCGGATTTTATCAAGGTTTTAAGATAGTAAGAGAAGAAAAACCCGACATTCTTTTGTCTTTCGGTAGTTATATCGCTGTGCCAATAGTTTTTTGGGCCTGGTTGTTTAAAATTCCAATTTTTACTCACGAACAAGCAAACATACCCGGTCTTGCAAACAGACTGATTGGAAAAATGGCAAAAAAAGTTTTCACCTCTTTTCCTGAGACCTCTGCCTATTTTGAGAAAAATAAGACGGTATTAACAGGCAATCCTGTTAGAGAAAGCGTAAAAAAAATTGTCAAAAAACCCTTTGAGATTGAAAGCCAAAAACCGATTATTTTTATTACCGGGGGTTCTCTGGGTTCTCACAGCATCAATCTGCATATAAGCAAAATTGTTAAGGAGCTTGTTGCCTCTTTCACAGTTATTCATCAGACAGGGGATACAAAAGAATATGATGATTATTCCAAATTAATCAGATTAAAAAAGTCTCTTCCCTCCAAGCTTCAAAAAAAATATCATATTCAAAAGCATTTTATGGAGAGTGAAATGGGTTATGTATATTCGGTCTCAGATTTGGTAGTAGCTAGAGCCGGCGCAAATACTTTTTTCGAGCTGCTAGTTCTTGACAAACCCACAATATTCATACCATTGCCTTGGTCTGCTAATAAAGAACAACAAAAGCATGCACAGCTTTTTAAAGATGCCGGAGTTGGAGAAATTTTTAACCAATCGGCTGAGAGTAAAGAATTACTAAACTTAATAAAAAAAATTTTTATCAATCTAGACCAATATAAAAGAAATTTTAAAAATTTAAAATATCTTTATAAACAAGATGCCTCGGAAATTATCAGCCAAGAGCTTTTTAAGAAATAGCAAACACTTAATTCTACTATTAATATCAACAGTCGCATTTTTTATTTTGCTTTTTTTGGCGAATAACCTTTTTCTTATATCGGAGGTAAAAATAGTCACAACTGAAAAAATACCTGATTTAAAAGGCCTGGAAGAGTTAAAAGGAAAAAATCTCTTGATAATTTCAAAAGATGAAGTAAAAAAAATTTTAAGCAAAAGAAATCCTCAAATAAAAATTATAAAAATTGAAAAAAAATACCCTCATTCGATTATCCTAACTACAAGATTTGATAAACCGGCGGCAGCATTAATAGTTGATCAAGGTTATTTTATTTTAGGTGAGGACAGCAAAATATTAGATAAAAAAAAAGAAGCGAAAGTCGTTCAAGTTCCCATGATTTTTTACTACCAAAAATTAAATTATTCGTCCTACGAAGTAGGCGACAGAATTGAATTTGAAGATATCCTCATCGCCTTACATTTTGTTAAAAAACTCTCTCAAATGGGCTTAAAAACGGATAAAGTTGATATTAATGGTTTAAATATGATACGATTAAACTTAAACGAAGATACTATCATTTTCACAACCGAAAAAGGAATAAATTTACAAGAATATCAGTTAGAAAAATTAATTCATCAATTTAAAGTAGAGGGTAAGACCTTTGAGGTAATTGATTTGCGTTTTAACAAGCCGATTATAAAATTGAGGTAAAAATTTAAGATGACTGAAATTCTAATTTGTGCAATAGATATAGGAAGCGTTAAAATAGCAACGGCTGTTGCAATCAAACCAAAAGATGAAGAAGAGCTAAGGATAATAGGTTTTAATTCAACTAAATCAAGAGGTGTTAAAAAAGGATTAATTGTTGATATAGATCAAGTCACAAATGCAATAGAAGAGAGTATAGAGAAAGCGGAAAGAATGGTAGGTCGTAAGCTTACGAATGCATTTATTGGCGTGGGAGGTCCCCATATATCTTCCTTAAACTCACACGGTGTGGTTGCCATAGCAAATACAAAGGGTGACATATCTGAAGAAGACATGATCAGAGTGACAGATGCTGCTAGAGCGATTTCGTTATCTACGACAAGACAGATAATCGATGTTCTACCTCGTGAATACATTGTTGACGGCCAATCTGGCATAAAAAATCCAATAGGCATGAGCGGAGTTCGGCTAGAAGTGGATACACATATAATTACCGCCTCAACAACTAATCTAAAAAATATTGAACGCTGTTTGTCTGATCTGGGCATAGGAAACGACGGCTTTATTTTTTCAGGATTAGCTTCTGCTGAAGCTGTTTTGACAGAAACAGAAAAAGAACTGGGAGTAGTTTTGGTTGATATAGGAGGAGGAAAGATAGATATTTGTATTTTTGTTGAAGGTGCATTGGCCTATTCCAGTTCAATACCGCTAGGAGCAAGACATATAACAAATGATATTGCAGTGGGATTGCGAGTGTCCCTTGAATCTGCTGAAAAAATAAAATTGTTCTTGAGCAAGGAATTACAGGGTAAAGAACCTAAAAAAAAGATGGAACAACTTGACCTTGGCTCATTAAATTTACCAGAAAGCGTAAGTGAAGTTTCATTCAAATCGCTAATTGATGGGATTATAGGCGCAAGGCTTGAAGAAATATATAAATTAATAGGTGAAGAAATAGAAAAAAGCGCATACGCACAAAGTATTCCTTCTGGTTTAGTTATAACTGGCGGTGGATCTTTGACTGTGGGAATGCTGGAAACTGGCAGGAGAGTTATAGGCCTTCCGATCAGACTTGGAGTCCCTGACAAGATTACTGGATTGGTTGATGAAATTATTGATCCACAATATGCAGCTACTGTTGGTTTGATTTTGTACGGAAGAAAAAATATAATTGCAGAGGAAACCGGGTTAAAAAAATTTAACAAAATATTTAAGGATCTGTCACTGGGAGGATCATTAAATAGGGTGAAAGAATTGATTAAACAGTTTATTCCCTAAAATGTTAGTAAAACCAAAAGCTGGACAACCAGCCAAAATAAAGGTTGTAGGAATCGGCGGCGGAGGAGGCAATGTTCTAACCTCAATGATTGTTGACGGAGGAATTCCGGGTGTAGAATTTGTCGCAGTCAATACCGATGCTCAAGCTCTACTTAATAATAAAGCCACAGTAAAAATCCAGATTGGAGAAAATTTGACTAGAGGATTAGGTTCGGGTGGCGACCCGGAGATTGGAAAACAAGCCGCAGAAGAATCAAGAGAGCTTTTAAAAGAGGAATTGTCAGGAGCGGATATGGTTTTCATTGCTTGTGGCCAGGGGGGTGGTACAGGAACAGGCGCTTCTCCTTTAATTGCAGAAGTTGCTAAAGAAACTGGAGCTTTGACAGTTGCAGTAGTCACCAAGCCGTTTGATTTTGAGGGAACTAAAAGAAAATTCGTTGCCGAAGAAGGAACACAAAAATTAAAAGATAAAGTTGATACTTTAATTGTAGTTCCGAATCAACGAATCTTGCAGGTCGTTGACAAAAAAACTTCAATACTTGAAGCCTTCAAGAGAATTGACTCTGTACTTCATCAGGGTGTAAAAGGAATAGCAGAATTAATTACAGTCCCGGGCTTGATTAATGTTGATTTTGCTGATGTCAGAACAGTAATGCGCAGTGCTGGGACGGCACTTATGGGTATGGGAATAGGAAGTGGTGAAAAAAGAGCCATGGTGGCAATAAAACAGGCAATCTCTTCACCTCTTCTTGATGTTTCAATAGAAGGATCAAAAGGAGTTTTATTTAACATTGTTGGTGGTCCTGATCTGGCAATGAGCGAAATAGACGAGGCGGTTTCGATTATTGCTAAAACAGTTGATCCTGATGCGGATATTATTTTTGGGGCTGTGATTGACGATAAAATGATTGATCAAATTAAAATTACTTTGATTGCGACCAAATTTGATGAAGGAAAACTACGTCTTTTCAGATTTAGAAAAGAGACTCCAGAGGTTGAGCTCGAAGCAAAGGAGCAAGAAGATGTTCAGGCTTTGGACGAACAAGATGGTGAGCTTGATGATCAGGAATTTTTAGAAGAAGAATCCGAATTCGACATCCCCGCCTTCCTAAGAAAAAAGTAAATAGCTACTTTACTGCGTGTTGACAATTGAAAAAACCCATAATACAATGCTAGCCTGTAGTTAAAGTATTTTTAAAATAAGAAAGAAGGTGAATAAAAGATATGACTAGGGGAACGGAATTCGAACGAGGACTTATTGAAAGACACCCTGAAGCTGCTGATATGAGTAGAGATTTAAGGCGCTCACTTGTTGGTTATTTGACTGTCAATACTGGTGAAGAAAGGTTAGTAGCTCGCCGGGAATTAGCAGATGAAATAGTTCAACAAACTGAATTAAAAGACGGAGTGACAGCTTTGCTGATTGCAGTTGAAGAGCTTGTTGCAAGAGCGCATGCTGATACGAAAACTGTAGCTCAAACATTTGCTAGACACGTGAACCCCCATGGTCGTAATGTTACAGAACTAGATAGAATATTTATGGGCTTTGATGGGTGAAGCTTTTAAATAAAATAGAAGTATGAGTCTGCTTCATATTTTGGCTGGCGTAATTTATAATGTAAATTTATATGTCGTTTAAGTCTGTGGAGCCGCTGCCGAATTTTCCCAAAATTGAGGAAAAAATACTTAAGTTTTGGAAAGAAAATAAGATTTTTGAAAAATCATTGCAAAAAAAATCTCCCAATGGCGACTGGACTTTTTTAGACGGCCCTCCCTTTGTCACGGGTTCTCCTCATTATGGATCGCTTCTCTCAAGTCTGCCTAAAGATCTCTTCGGTCGCTACTGGACCATGAAAGGATATCATGTCAGACGAGTCTGGGGTTGGGACGGCCATGGTTTGCCAATTGAAAACAAGGTCGAAAATGCACTCGGCATCAAAAGAAAGAGAGACATTGAAGAAAAAGTGGGAGTAAAAAAGTTTATCGATGAGTGTAGGAAATACGTTGAGGTAGTTTCATCCGAATGGGAATGGTATGTCGATCATATTGGCAGATGGGTAGATTTTAAAAATGCCTATAAAACCTGGGATAGGGACTATATGGAGTCTGTGATGTGGGTTTTTAAGAAGATGTACGATAAAGGATATATTTATAAGGGACTTCGCGTCTCTCTTTTTTGCCCCCATTGTTCAACCCCAATTTCCAACTTTGAAGTTGCGATGGATGCAGAAAACTACAAAGACATAACAGAATCCGCAACCACCTACAAATATCCGTTAAAAGATGAAAAAAACACTTATCTTCTTGCTTGGTCAACTACTCCCTGGAACAAGATTGTCACGCCAGCTTTGGCAGTTAATCCAAAGCTGACTTATGTCAAAGTCAAACAAGGTAATGAATATTACATTCTGGCAAAGAAAACAAAAAAAACTCTAAAAAAAGAACCAAAATATAAGATTGTTGAAGAGTTTCCAGGAAAACACCTGGTTGGTAAAAAATTCGTCCCTCACTACGACTTCTATAAAATAGAACCTGAAAAGAAGGCTTTTCTGGTTGTTGGTGGTGATTTTGTCACAGCCGAAGAGGGGACTGGTATTGTCACTCTTGCAGCATATGGAGAAGAGGATTTGGAAATCATGCAAAAGGAAAATATCCAGCTTATTATGCATGTTGACGATGAGGGAATAATTAAAGAAGATGTTCCTCTTTTCAAAACAATGTTTTATTTGGAGGCAAACAAAGCAGTTAATAAGGATTTAGTAAAGCGAAACTTAATTTACGCGGATGTTGCCTATACCCATAGCGTGGCTCACTGTTGGCGATGCAGCACCAGATTATTTTTTAATCCCCAGGATGCCTGGTATGTAAACGTTCAGAAACTAAAGAGTAAAATGAAAAAAACCAATGAACAGGTTAACTGGGCACCAAAACATTTTAAACATGGCAGATTTCTTAAAAGCCTGGAAAACGCTCCGGATTGGAATATTTCAAGAAGTAGATATTGGGGTTCGCCAGTACCAGTCTGGGAGTGCGAATGTGGAGAGCGATTTGTACCAGGATCAATTGCCGAGTTGGAAAAAGTCAGTGGCCAAAAAGTAAAAGATCTACATAAACCAGATATTGACCAAATTATTGTAACCTGCAAAAGATGCGGAAAAAAAGTACGTAGGGTCCTAGAAGTACTTGATAGCTGGAGTGAAGCGGCTTCTGCATCATTTGGGGAACGACACTATCCGCATCAGATGAAAGAAAAACTTAAACACTTTTATCCTCCCCAATTTATTGCTGAATATACAGGTCAAATTAGAGCCTGGTTTTATGTATTGCATGTAGTTGCCAATGCCCTTGAGCTTAGAGATGACGGCAAAAATTACCTGGCAGATAATGTGCTTGTTGAAGGTGTAATTTTAGGCACAGATGGCAGAAAAATGAGTAAAAACTATGGTAATTATCCTGATCCGAAAGAGATGCTGCAGACCTACGGTGGAGATGCCCTAAGGCTTTATCTTATGGGAAGTCCGGTTATGAAAGGAGAAGATATTCGAATATCCAAAGAGGAATATAGAAATCAGGTAAGAGGTTTACTTCTAGTTTTATGGAACATATATCGTTTTTTTGTAAACAACGCAAATGTGGATAATTGGCTGCCAAAAAGAAAAAAAGAGGTCTGTGAGAATATTCTGGATGCTTGGATAATCTCACTTCTTAACAACACAATTAAGAAGGTGACCCATGATCTTGACTCATTTGACACAGTTAAAGCGATTTCTCATCTTAATGACTTTATTCAAAACCTATCGATATGGTATATAAGGCGAAGTAGGATAAGAGTAGGTTTCTCTGTCTCCGATCAAAGTGACAAAGAAGATTTTTATGCAACCTGCCATTTAGTTTTAGTTACTCTGACTAAACTTCTAGCACCCATTGCTCCATTTTTCTCAGAGGAGATTTATAAAAATCTAAAAACTCATCAATCAGTTCATCTTGACGATTGGCCAAACTTTGATAAAAAATCAATCAATTATGATCTCGAGAAGCAAATGAGTCAGGCCAGACAATTGGTCGAACTTGCTCACGCTCAAAGAAAAAAATTTAAGATTAAACTTCGACAGCCATTAAAAACACTCTACGTAACAACTCCAGACTCGTTATTCAAAGGCGTAATTAAATTAATCACCGATGAGGTAAATGTAAAAGAAGTTCTAATAAAGAGGGGAAAAGATCTTTCTGTAAAACTAGATACAGTTTTAGATGATAAGCTTAAAGCAGAAGGTCAGGCAAGAGAAATTGTTAGACTTATTCAGTCAGAAAGAAAAAAGTTAGGAACAAGGTTAGATGAAAATGTTGATGTCCAGCTCTCAGAGTGGCCTACAGAATTTGAAAAAGAGATTAAAAGAAAAGCTTTGATTAGAAAGCTCACCAGGAATAATAACTTCAGAGTTGTTAGAATAGAAGAATGATGACTCTTCTTTTTTCAACCTTCTTTTTGAATTTATTTGCCTTTTTTAATCTATTCGGAATAAAAAAAGAATTGCTTATTCCACAAATAATTTTTTACCTGATTGGTTTATTTCTCTTTTTTGTAGCAAAAAAAACAGGAGTTCATTTTTTTAAAAACAATTCACATTTTTTCTACTGGCTGTTTATCGGATTATTAATTACAACCTATATAATCGGTATTGAGGTAAAAGGATCAAAACGCTGGATAGATTTTTATTTTTTTAACTTTCAAGCTTCGGAATTATTCAAGATTTTTTTTATCGTTTTCTTTGCTGATTATTTTTCTCGTAATGATCACGATATTGAGGAAGGTCGCATTCTTCTTAAGAGTTTTTTCTACTTTATTCTGCCTACGTTTCTTATTTTTAAACAACCAGATCTTGGAAATGCAGCAATCTTTATATTTATTTATTTGATCATGCTTTTTTTCTCAAAAGTTCCTAGGCGGTTTATATTCCAACTTTTTACCTTTTTTATAGTAATTTTGCCTCTGAGCTGGTTTATTCTAAAGGACTACCAGCAAAACAGAATTCTATCGTTTCTTAATCCGCATCTTGATCAAACTGGAACTGGATATAACATGGTTCAAGCAATTATAACTGCGGGATCCGGCAAATTTTTAGGTAAAGGTTTAGGTTTTGGAACTCAATCAAAACTGTTTTTTTTGCCTGAAAATCATACGGATTTTGCCTTCGCCTCCTTAGTTGAACAATTTGGTTTTTTAGGTGGATTTGTTGTTTTATTATTTTTTTTCATAATTGCCTATGTCTTAATGAAAAAATTAGTTACGCGTTACAGAAATATTGAACAAGATGGAATATTTGATTTTCTATTTACTATTGGCTTTCTTTCATATTTTGTCTTCCAAATCTTTGTCAATGTAGGAATGAATTTGGGTATATTTCCTGTCACAGGTATTGCTCTACCAATGATATCCTACGGCGGCTCTTCCCTAGTAAGTTTTATGTTTGGCCTAGGTTTAATTCTTTAATTTGGTATAATTTATCCATGCCAAAATTAGCGGTTGTACAAACTGGAGGTAAACAATATTTAGTTAAAAAAGAAGAAGTAATTGTTGTAGATAGCTTAGAAGGTAAGCCTTCTGCAAAGATCGAGCTCAATACTCTTGCACTCATCGATACAGATAAAGAAAGTGTGAATTTAGGCAATCCCTTTTTGAAAGAAAAAGTAAAAGCACAACTTATTAATAATGTAAAAGGTGATAAAATAAGAGTCGCCAGATTCAAAGCCAAAGTAAGATACAGAAAAGTTAAAGGCTTTCGCCCAAAGTTATCAAGACTGAAGATAATTGGATTATAATTGTTATTATGGCACACACTAAATCACAAAAAGCAGCGGCAGGAAACAGAGATTCGCGTTCCAAAAGACTTGGTATAAAACTTTACGGCGGGCAAAAAGTTATACCCGGGAATGTTATTGTTCGACAAAAGGGAACAAGATTTAGAGCAGGTGACGGTGTTTTACTGTCAAAAGATTTTACTTTAATTGCGCTTAAACAGGGAGTAGTTGAGTATAAGAAGAAAAGAGGAAAGAAATACGTCTTCGTAAATGGTTAATATGTCTGATGAGATAAATTCAATAATTGAGGAAATAAAAAGCGAACCTGATTTTTTTAAGAAAGCAAAGCTTATTATATTCCTCAAAAAAGAAAAACAAATACCCATTGGTCAAATAAGCAGGAGTATAAATTTGAAACCTTCCTACATAAGTCATATTCTTCGCTTAAATCGCTTGCCAGAACTGGTTCTCGATGGATACTATGCGAATCTTATATCAGTTAGTCATCTTTTTATAATTTCAAGGCTAAAGGATGAAAAAGATATGATTGCTCTTTATGAGAAGATCTTAGGCGATAACCTGACTACTCTCGAGACCGATGAGCAAGTCAGAAATACCCTTTATAAGGTAAAAGACGAGGGTTTTCATATTCCGCACCAGGAAATTGATGATTTTATTGAGTTTATGAAAAATCAGTTTGAAATTGACGTAAAAATTGTTCAAACCAGAATTAAGGGAAAAATTAATTTCGAGGTGAAAGGAAATTTAAGTAAATCTTCCTCTTTTTTGCGCAAGATAATAAATACTGTTAAATCTCATTTCGCAGGTTCAGAGGCAGGGGGTTCTTAAAGCCTCCTATTTTTTGCGGTGGGTAATATCTGTAAAAAACCTGACCAATGATGCTAGATATCGGTATGGCCCCAAATTCTCTGGAATCTGATGAGCGAGGCCTATTATCGCCAAATACCAAAATATTTCCTTCGGGAACAACATAATTCTCGCCTTCTCTCATTAATCCACCATCCCAGAGATTAGTTTTTGCAGCAGTATAATTTTCTTCAAGTATAACTTCATTGATGTAGACATCGCCGTTTTGTACTTTAACTTGATCTCCCGGTAAACCAATAACTCTTTTTATGTATTCTATATCCGGGTTTTTGGGAGATTTGAAAACAACAATGTCTCCTCTCTCAACAGGTCTAAATTTATAGGTAATTTTGCTGGTAAATATGTAGTCTCCATTATGAAGATTAGGCTCCATTGAGGCTCCTTTTACCTGATTTGGCTGCATGATAAAAAGATAAATTACGATAAATATGGATCCAACGAAGGTTACGGTTTCCAGGATGTCCATTACAAAATCCAGAAGTCTTTTGAAGAATCTCATAACTTAAAATTTTAAAGAAAATTAAGCCTAATTTCAAGAGAGTTTAGTATAATTAATCTGGTTTTAAAGAAGGCCGTTTAGCTCAGTTGGTTAGAGCGCATCGTTCACATCGATGAGGTCGGGGGTTCGACTCCTCCAACGGCCACCAATACACCTGGCCACATTTCTTGGGATACTAATTCTTCTCGCTGTTGAGAAGTTAATGGCCTTAGAGAATCGGGTGGATATAACTTAATTCTCACTCTGTTTGCTGGAAGGCCTTGAGTAAAATATCTCAAACGACCTTCGGCTGTTGCTAAAGTTAGACCTTGATTCCTTATGATATTTTCATCGTCTGTAACCTCAGGGTCTGTGGACGAGAACCATCCATATAAATCATCAAAGAAAAAACGCATTCTATCGTGACCCTTTTTTGTATAAGCAACAAACCGAGAAAGATATCCATAGGACGAATAAGACTCATCTCTTTCTCTAGAAACATACATATTTGGATAAGCAGCTATTACAACAACATCAGAATCTTGAAGAAGTTCTTTAAACCTTTCTTCCTTTAAAGCATTGTGCATTTCTCTTAATGAATCTCTTAAACCTTTTACTTGTCTTAACCAATGAGGAGCTCTTTGTCTAACATCATGAAGTTTTTCATCAGCTCGAATTCTTAATTTATGTGCAAGTTTCTGAATTTCTGTGTATGTTTTTGGCATCCATCGTTCAGGCATAAAACAGAATTATACCACAAGCCTATAGTTGATAAACCGACATCTGACCAGAACGCCATGTGTCCAAAACATACCACGATCGTACATCAAATTGGATATATCGTTAAAGTTTGTAGATTTCCTTTCGGAGAAGTTCAATTGTCTTGAGAAGAATTTCTGCACGATGTAACTCGTATTGTCTTAAGCTTCTCTTGATGAGTATGAGATCATTTTTTATCAACAATAATGTGTTTGCTTTTTCTATAACGTCTTTTCCTTGTTTTTTTTCTTTCAAAAGATCTTTTTCTAATCTAGAAACCTTTTGTTTTTCCCGTTGGAAGATTTTCTCTAATTTTAATTTTGAGTCTGGTTTAATTTTGTTGTGAAAACTTCGCTCGTAGAGATTTTCATATTTTGTAATAAAGTCATTTGAAGAGGATCGATCCTGACTTAGTAACTTTTCTCTGGCGATAAAAAAATAATTATGTGACACCACGAGATGCCTTTTTGCTGTTTTAAAATTTTTCATCTGATATTGTTTTTTTGCGTTTCTTAATTCATTAACGGTTTTGTTTAAATTTTTATTAGGTAGAGCAGAGTTAAAAATTCTCAGCTCATTGAGAAGTAAATTAAATAAAGAATTTATATTTTTAGGACTGATGGGATAATCTAAAGGAGTCTGCGAATTAAAGTAAATGTTATAAGTATCCGTTTCTTCAACTGGTGGACTTTTGTTAATTTCGCCTAGAATTTCAGACCAGACGTCTTTAGATTCAGATATTTGTCCGATGTAGACAGTATACTGACCATTTTCCTGGCCTTTGACTTTAAGTTTATAATTTCCTGTTGAAGCATTTGGGATGAAAATAATTCCATCTTTTTCTTTATATTCTTTCCCATTAAATTCTACGCTGATTATTGCTGGAGATTGAATTAAAAAAATTATGCTTGGTGAGAGAACAGTTCTACTGCCTTCAACAATTAAATTATCTGGAGCATTAATATTTAAAATATTCAAAATATTTTTTATAGAACTAGCTTTATAAATAATTTCGCTGTGATCATTTTCCCAAGTAATATAATCAGAATCTTCTTTGGCACTTTGTGACAATATATAAAGATCACCAGCCTGAAACTGTTTTTCTTTTGGCCTTCCATCCGGGTAAAAATCCAATAGCTGATCGCTAAGAGTTCTATCGCCTACTTTATAGCCAAAAAGAGTATTTCCTTTTTCACCAACGATTGTCTGGAAATAATTAAAAATTAAAGGAAAACCATCATTATAGTAGGGAAGAGTATTGTTTTTAAGTTGCATTGAGTTTATATCAATAGGAGTTCCATTATTATCTATCAAGAAGTTATAAGTAGGGAGAAGATCTTTTAATATTGGTAATGTATTGTTGATAGTGAACTGGTCAGTTTCAAATAAATTTTTGTTTAATGTAAGAATAATTTTTTCTGATAACCACAGTAAATTACTCTCTTTATCAATTTCTCCTCCTTCCAGAGGTTTATATACGTGAGCGGTGCCTTTATGAGGCGCACCTACTGCTATGATTTTATTAATTTTTTTTGGATTATTTTGAGTAAAAATTCTTCCGATTAACCCACCTAAAGAATGTCCGATAATATCAATCCTTCTGTTCGGGTTAGTATTCCAAACCCTTTGACTTAAAAACGTATTTAAATCTACGGCTTGAGAATTCAAATCTTTTCGCCAGTCATATGGATAAATGACAAAATCTTGATTTTCGACGTAGCCCAAGTTTTTTAAGGTCTCCCTTAATCCTTCATATTCTTTCACAAAAGGCAATAAGCTCCAATCAAATAAGGAGACACTTTGGTTGTGTAGTATTGCTTCTTTATTCCAAGAAGCCATAAAGCCAGGAATAATTATGATAAAATTTTTTTCTTCTGGAGTTTCCTCAGATGTAGCGAGATTTACACCCCAAATATTTGATGAACTTAAACCAGAATAGTAGAGTAGTAGCTTATTTCCTTCATCTACGATTGACGGAGATGCTATATGATTTTGATCATAGTCACTTTCCCTTTCAAGAACAAGATTGGGAGTAGACCAATTTGTGCTACACGATAACGGATCAAAAGATTCAACTACCTGAATACCGCTTTTGTCAGACATGTGGTAAAAAAGATAGTATTTATTTCCTTTTTCAAGAAGATGAGGTCCATCACCCCAAGATAAAATGGGATTGTTTGAGCATTTTATCCAGTTTTTTCCGTCTGTTGATGTAGCTAAACCAAGCTTCCAGCTTCCCCCATCCCAACCTGAATAAAATAGATAATAAGTGGCGTCTTTTTTAAATCCAAAAGGGGCTGAAATTCCTTGTAATTCCCAATTTTCGCTTGGAATAAGGATGTCCTTGAGTGTGTTTTGATCAAAATTGACTCCATCACTGGACTCAATTTTAGAAATTTTGTAGTTTGATCCGAAACTTGATGAAGCAAAAAAAAGAATATACTTTTGACTATCTTTCAATATCGAAGGGTCATGATTGTCTTGGTCATTGAAATTCAATAGTGTAGGCGCAGCCCAATTTATTCCATCATCAGAATTTACTTGAGCTATTTTAAGCCCACTGTCGCTGACGTTTGTATACCACATTTTGTATACTCCTAATTCATGCATCAGGCTCGGCTGGAAGGCATTTGTTAGCAAAGGATTTTCTACATTTTTAGTAAACGGCTCTAGGGCGTAAATTTTATGATTCGGAATGAGAAGTAGAAGACTGAATAAAAAGAATAGGAATATTTTCTTTAGCATGAAGAATTTTTATATGCATTCAAGAAAAAAGACAATGGATTATAAGCCACAAAAGCATTAAATTTTCTTGATATAAAGCTCCATAATACTACCTTTATTACCCAGATTTAAAAGGAACGTGAAAATTGGCGCAATTAACTTATCAATAAGGGTAAATTTAATTTTCTCTACGAAGAATCGAAGTGTCCGTTTTATTGTACGATCGTGTATCGATTTGGACACTACGCTAGACGTATTTTCTTTAGTAAGTGAAATATTTGAACTAATTATTTTTTTTATTATTCCCAACAAGTGCTCCGGGTAGCTGTAAGTGGTAAGACTGATTATTTCTAAATCTGAAATTTTTTTTATAATCAACTCAAGTGATTTGTTTGAAAAGATAAAAATATGATCAGGCGCCGTTAAAAATGTGAAATTTTGCTTTTCAAAATTGAATAGATGACTATCTAAATTAGGAGTTTCTATATATAAAACACCATTTTTGTTGAGGTGTTTTGATAGCAGGTTAAGGATTAAAAAGGGGTTGGATAAATGCTCGATAACATGAATAAGACAGATAAAATCAAATTTTGTTTTTTTATTTTTTCTAAAGTAATTTTCAAAAGAAGTATTTATTACTTTGGTATTAAAATTCTCGATTGAATAGTTAAAAAGATTTTTTGCGGGTTCGAGTCCTAATTCTTTAAGCTTTTGTTTTTTAACTTCATTCAAAAAAAAACCATAGCCCGACCCAATATCTAATAAGCTTTTACCCCGCCTATTTAATTTTTTAAGTTTTTTTATTATACTTTTTGCTCTTATCTTTAGTCTATTTTCAGTTAATTTGTCAACTCTATAGAGATAATCCTTTGCATAGAGTAATGTGAGTTTCTTAGAGGAGGGGAGAGGATTAAGAAAAAGGGATAAGCAGTATAAACATTTATAATAATTATAACCATTAATATTAACAAAAAAATTTGTTCTGGTAGCTTTGCAAACAGGGCACCTCACGAGCAGAATTTAATTTGTTGAAGCCTTTCGAGCAATGGATTATAATCTACAAAATGGGGGTTTTAGCTCAAGATGACAATTAAAAAATGTCCTATATGCAACAAGGGCAATTTCAGACTCTTGAAGCGTGTAAAAGGGGTAAATATTTATGAATGTCTTAATTGCCAACTTGGAATAACTGATCAATCAAAAAAAATAAGCAAAGTCAGACTTTACACTTCTCCGGAATTCTACAATTTAAAGGAATATAAAAAAGAAGAAGAAAAACATACCAGAAAATTTAAAAAAATTATTCAACTGATCAAAAAATATGTAAGGCGGGGTAGAGTATTGGATGTCGGTGGGGGATACGGCTTATTTGCCAGGTTATTTTCAAACGAAAGAGGGATGATTATTGAGGTTATAGAGCCGAATCTTCAGTCGAACTATTTAAAGGAAACAAGAGCAAAAATTTTTAGGACCACATTTCAAAGTTTTTTAGCAAAAAACAAAACAAAATATGATTTAATCTGCTTTAATGATGTTTTGGAGCATGTTGATAACCCGAGTAGTATTCTAAGAAGTTCAAAAGAAATTCTAAGAGATTATGGATATATCTCCATTCTTCTGCCAAATTACAAGAGTATTATGGCAAAAGGATCAAAAAATTGGTCTTGGTGGATGGTAGAAGATCACAAATTTCATTTTTCAGCCAAATCTCTTCAGCTAATTCTGGAGAAAAGTGGTTTTACTGTAAAATATATGACGACATTTGAGGATCCTCATGATTTTAAGCTAAATTTGAATGGAGGAAGAGTGATGAAACTATTTATAATATATCCCTTTTTATTTATTTACAGATTATTAAAAAAAATCTTTTGGAAGTTTAATTACGGAGGACTACTTTTTGTAATTGCAAAAAAATGAATAAACACAAATTAAGTCTAGTGATGATTACTAAAAATTGCGAGAAAGTAATTAACGAGGCTTTAAGATCTGTAAAAAGTTTGCCAGACGAAATCATTGTAGTAGATGATTATTCAACGGATAAAACCGTTCTAATTGCAAAAAAATATAAGGCAAGGGTATTTTATAAAAAGGAAGAAGATTTTGGAAAAAAAAGAAAGTATGCTGTTTTCAAAGCTAAAGGTGATTGGATTTTATTTCTTGACACAGATGAAAGATTGTCAGATAAACTTAAGTCAGAAATAGAAAAAATTGTTAAAAAAGACTCCCCTTTTACTGGCTACGCAATCCCCTATCAAAATCATTTTTTAGGCAGGCCGTTGTACTTCGGAGGTGAAAACTACAGGATGATTCGCTTATTTCGTAAGAATTCAATAAAATTTGATTCGGCTTTGGTTCACGAAAAATTTGTAATTACAAAAGGAAAAGTCGGACAACTGAAGAATAAAATATATCATTATTCTTATAGAAGTCTTAGTCAAATGTATAGAAAATTTACAGATTACGCATTGAGAGAAGCTAGACAAAAGATCAGAAATAGTGAAAAAACAAATTTAAAAAAGATATTTATCTACCCCCTGCATATGCTTTGGGCCAGATTCATAGAAGATAAAGGTTATAAAGACGGATTATTTCGTATCCCGCTGGATTTAGGATTTGCCTATATGGAGTTCCTGACCTATATTTCAATGGCCTTTATCAGAAAATCAAAAATAGCATGAAAATAGCCTTTATTATTGTCTTGTATAAAACACCAGAAAAAGAAGTAGAAAGACTCAAAAAGGAAATTAAAGATTTAGAGCCTAATGATTATGAATTATATTTTATCGACAACACGAGAGTTAATCGAGGTTTTGCAGGTGGAGTCAATATTGGCTTGAAGAAGGCAATTCGAGACAGGGCCGAGATTTTTATTATTGCCAATCCCGATATTTCATTCAAAGGCTTGAATTCTAAAAAACTTATTGCTCCCCAAAGTTATTTTGACATCTGGGGATTTGCGATGAAACAGCATGGAAAAACTTATTATGGTGGCTTTATTGATCCATTGAGATTGAGTGGCTGGTTACAAAGGCTTAAGCC
Source organism: uncultured Gammaproteobacteria bacterium (assembly GCA_964559705.1). GTDB lineage: Bacteria > Patescibacteriota > Microgenomatia > UBA1406 > GWC2-37-13 > CAZLGV01. The sequence goes on from CAZLGV010000001.1 coordinate 744,186, forward strand.
AAAGGAAAGATTTAGCCAAGTCACCTGGGTCTCCGGGTCACTGATGTGTATAAAAAAAGAGGTAGTAAATAAGATTGGATTATTTGACGAATCTTACTTTATGTATTATGAAGATGTTGATTACTGTATTCAGGCAAAAAAAGCTGGATTTAGAATAGGGATTGATAGCCAAGTAAACTATGAACATTTTGAATGGAAATCTACTAATCCGAAAAGAGTAGAACTTCTAGATGTCGCTAGAAAAAAATTTTTTAATAAATACGGCAATTTCTGGCAAATGCTTTATGAAATTTTTCGAAAAAGAGGCTTTTTATTTAACTTTTTGAGTCTGAATATTTCCTCTTTGATAAATAGGATTTTGAATTTTATTCTTTTTATATTTCTAATTCGTTTATTGCCGGTTTCAGAGTATGGAATCTATACCCTTGTCTGGGCTCATGTTAATTTACTCTCTCCTTTAGCTGATTTTGGAACAACAACTTATGGTATAGTTCATCTCCCCACACAAAAAGATAGCCAATTTAATAATCTCTATGGGCTTAGAATCTTTCTTTCAGGCCTGATTCTGGTTTTGACGGTTGTCTTGGCATTTATGTTTAGGTTTAACTCAAGAATTATTTGGTTTATTCTACTGGCTTCACCAATCATTATTTCAAATGCGCTGTCAGGAACCTATCTTATTCTTCTCTCCTTAAAACAAAAACCATATATTTCATCGCTCATTTCAGTGACATTCAACATTGTCTTAGTCGGGGTTTTAATCTTGACTTTATTACTTTTTAAAAGTTTAACTCCAGTCTTTACTTTAATATTTGCTTTGTATACATTCTATTCTTTAGCTAACTTTATTTTGCTGAAACTGCAACAAAAAAATATCCATTTTAATTTAAACCTTAATGTCTGGAAAAAAATAGCAAAGAGCTCATTTGTGTTTGTTTTGATTGGTTTCTTTGCTAGTTTGTATTTCAAGATTGACATCTATCTTCTAAATTTCTTAAAGGGATCATCTTCGGTTGGTATATATTCTTCCGGTTATAGATTTTTTGAGGCTTTGATATTTATTGCGGCAAGTTATAATTTTGTTGCTGCACCTGTTCTTGCACAGCTTTTTAGCAAAAGCAAAAAACTATTTATATCAAAATTAAAAAAAGATTTTTTATTCCTTTCAGTATTGGGTCTTTTTATTGCTTTCGCTGGAAGTGCGATTTCTCCTTTTGTATTTCCATATTTTATGAGGGGAGATTATCTTTCTGCAATCAGAGTTTTTCAAATTGTAATTTTTGCTCTGCCCTTAATTTTAATGAGCTCAGTTTTTTTAAATGCAATTTATATTTTGAAAAAATCTTATAGCGTTGTTTGGCTTTTCATATTGCAAGTTATTCTTAACTTTTCTTTCAATTTGATTTTTATCCCAAGGTATTCCTATATTGCTTCCTCATATATAACAGTATTTGGTGAATTGATGAATACGATTTTAATTGCATTTTTGTTTAAAAAATACTATGAAAATATCACTTGATGGAGGAGCTCTTTGCGCAAGCCCTAACAAAAGATTCGGTAATTATATTTTCAGCCAAAATTTAATCAAATCAATTAATTTATTCGATAAGAAAAATGAGTATTTTATATACTCTTTTTGCGAAAAACCAGCGGATCTTGTTTTAAACAAAAATGTAGTTTATAAGCAAATAGGACCGAAAAAGTTTTGGTTAAGAGGCAGAGTTAGTCTTGAGGAGATAAGAGGCAAAAACAACATATTTTTTGCCCTAAATCAGGCGATTCCTCTATTGACACGATCTAGAATTTTCTCATTTTCTCACGGCTTATCCTTTCATTTCTATAAAGAGCTGTATCCCGATTCCTATTTCAGCCTGAAGAAACAACTCGAAAATTTTGTTAGGCGCTCAGAAAAAATAATAGTTTCTTCCGAGAAGGTAAAAAGAGAACTACTAGAGCTTTACCCAAATAAAAAGAATATTGAAGTTCTTCCTTTTGGTGTCTCTTTAGATTTAATACCCTATGTTAATAAAAAACAAAAAAAAGAAAAACTATTTATTTTTGTCGGAACAAATCACCCGATCAAAAATATAAATTTTATCGAAGAATGTTTTAATAAATTTAAGAAGGATAAGCGCTTCAAAGAATTTAAACTCAAGATAATAACAAGAGCAAACAGAAAAAATCTGATTTCTGATTACTCAAAAGCCAAAGCTCTTTTAACTGCTTCGTTATATGAGAGCTTCAATCTTCCTGTTTTAGAAGCTCTTGCTTTAGGGACAAACGTTATTGGATTAAAAGCAGCTATTATTCCGGAACTTGAAAAATATGTCAGTACTGCAGACAATAAAGATAAGTTTATGCAATATATGGTTCTAGCAGCTCAAGGAAGATTAAAACCTGTCAACATAGCAGAGATAAAGAGTCAATTTTCCTGGAAGAATTATGTTGCCAAACTCACTTCAATCTATTAAGGCTGCTTTGGTTCGGGGTAAATACCTCAATAATTTCGAGGGACAGAATTTTATATTCGATAATAAAAAAATAAAATTAACTGGAATATCTTCGTTCAATCCAATTCATGAAAAATTTCCATTCCCGACAATTGAACTACCAAGTATCGCAGATGTTCCGGGCAGAAAAATTGTTAATTACTTATCAAACAGAATCATAGGAGACAGCCAAATTTTGTTCGGGCTAGAAAAAATTGCCCCCGGTTTTGATTTAGTTGATACTGCAGATCCACACTATTATTATAGTTACCAACTGGCTAGATTAAGAAAATCCGGAAAGATCAAAAAACTTATTGTGACCTATTGTGAGACAATACCTTTTAATAACGAATCAGTGGCTAAAAAACGATATATAAAGAAATTTTCTATGAAATATGCTGACCTATTTATTGTGCATACGCAAAGGTCAAAAAAATGCTTAATTAGAGAGGGTGTAAGAGAAAGTAAGATAAAAATTGTAAAGTTGGGTGTTGATCTTGAGAAGTTTAAGCCAAGAAACCGTCAATCGCACCTCCGAGGTGTTATAGTGTTATTTGTCGGCAGGTTAGTTGAAGAAAAAGGGATAAATGATCTGCATAAAGCATTTGAGAGAATTCATAACCACAACATAAAACTTAAAATTATAAGTGGATATCCTTATGAACAAATGCCTGAGATCTATAGGAATGCTGATATTTTTGTTTTGCCATCAAAGACAACTCAAACTGGTGAGGAGCAGTATGGAATGGCCTTGATTGAAGCGATGGCCAGCGGGCTTCCGGTTATTGCCTATAATTGTGGAGCTGTCGCCGAAAACTTAGGTAATGTTGGAATTTTGATTAGACAAAGTGATATTGATGGTTTGATAAAGTCAATTCTACGATTAAGTAAGGACAAAGATTTACGTTTGAAACTTGGTACAATGGGAAGAAGACGGGCAGAAAAGCATTTTGATAGTAGAAAAACAGCAAAAAATTTAACCAATCTATATGAATCTATCGTGCATAATTCTGACAAAAAATGAAGAGAAGAACATCGATCGGGCATTGAAATCAGTTTCCTTTTGCGATGAAGTCCTAGTAATTGATGATTTTTCTGAAGATAAAACTCTACAATTAGCAGAACGATATGGAGCAAAGATTTTTAAAAGAAATCTAAATAATAACTTTAGTAGACAAAGAAATTTTGCTCTCGAAAAGAGTAGAGGAAAATGGGTACTTTTTATTGACGCGGATGAAGAAGTCACTCCAGAGTTGGCCGGTGAGATAAAAAAAATAATTAATAAAAAAAGCGAATTTTCATCTTACTACATTAAACGACGTGATTACTGGTGGGGGAGGCAGCTTAAATATGGTGAAATAAAAAACGTAAATTCTCGAGGACTTATTCGTCTCATGCAGAAGAAATATGGTAAATGGGTGCACTCTGTTCATGAAGTTTTTCAAACTTCTGAGGCGTCCGGAAGGTTAAATGCATATTTAAACCATTATCCTCATCAAAATTTAACTGAATTTTTACATGATATCAACTTCTATAGTACAGTTAAAGCAAAAGAACTACTAAAAAAAGGCAAACATATAGGAATCTTGGAAATATTAACCTATCCCTTTGGCAAATTCGTTTCCAATTATTTTATTAGACTAGGCTTTCTAGATGGCCCAGCCGGCTTCGCCTATGCATTCTTAATGAGCTTTCACTCCTTTCTGGTTAGGGCAAAACTTTATCAATATAGAAAAATAGACAAAGAATGACTTTAACTATATTTTTCTTATTGCTTTCATTAGGCCAGCTTGGACGGATATCTTTCTTCAACCAACAGATAAATGTTTATTTGTATGAACTGTTTCTACTTATTCTGCTAATAAGCTACTTTTTTAAGCATAAACTCAGGCCTTTTAAAAAAAAATTTAAAGAGTTCAAGGAGATTTACATTTTTTTGGGGATTTTGCTTGTCTCAAACCTTCTGAGCTTTGGAAGTTTTAATTCATTCCAAAATTTAGTTGGGTTACTTTATTTACTTCGTCTCGGCGTCTATTTTATGTTTTTTTTCTATTTAAGAGAACATTTTTCAAATTTCTCTCGAGGTATACTTGTCTTCTCAGCGGCAACGGCAATAATATCATCGACTCAATATTTTTTCTATCCTGATTTGCGCAATCTTTTTTATCTTGGTTGGGATCCTCACTTATATAGAGTTTTCGGCCTATTTTTTGATACCTCAGTTGCAAGCGCAATATACGGCTTAGTTTTTCTTCTTTTTATTTTTAGATTTAATAAGCTGGAGATAAAAAAAGAAATTAAGCTTATTTTGTTGCTTCTATTTGGGATATTTGGAGTTTTGTCCTTTTCCAGGGCATTTTATATTTCGATTCTCGTAACACTATTTGTTTATTTGATAAGAAAAAAACTCTATACCTATTTATTACCTCTGATTGTTATTTTTATTTTTATGCTTTATGTCGCCCCGAAGCCTGGTGGAGCTGGAGTTAATCTAAGTAGAGTATTTTCGATTGTTTCAAGAGCTGAAGATTATAAAGACGCAGTCAAAATTTGGCAAAAATATCCGATCATGGGAGTCGGCTATAACAAACTACGCTATGCAAAAGAAAAAACGGGCATTGTTTCGGAAAGAGTAGATTTTGCCGATCATTCAGGAGCATCATTCCATTCGAGTTTTCTTATAGTTCTGGCAACATCCGGAGTTATTGGTTTAATCGCTTTCCTATTCGTTCTAGTGCGATTTACGAAAATAGGCGAGGTATCTTTATACTATACTCTTTTTCTTTCTTTGTTTTCCTTAGCAGATAATATTCTTCTTCATCCATTTATCTTAATCTTGTATTTAATCCTTCTCGTAGGTGAGGGTTAGAATTTTCTCTTCAAAATTCCCTGCACTATCTTCTACCCGGACTGTTATTTTATTTTCACCTTCTTTTAGTCTTATGGAAGTTTTGAAATTTCCATTTGCATCAATCGTGACAGGAATTGAGTTGATTTGAAGATTAACATCTTTATCAGTCTTTCCAGTCACATTTATTTCATCACGAGAAGTCTTGGAATTATCTACAGGTTCTAGAATTTCAAGCTTTGGCTTACCAGTTTTGTAAACAACAGTATATTTTGGTGTTTCTTTTTTCTTTTTTGTTTTTTTATTAACAGCTATAAGATATATCTCATTGTCTCCAGGCTGAAGGTCTCCTATTTCTTCCTCGAAAGTCTCATCAGGTTGAACATTTTTTACTTCTTGGTCATTGATATAAAAATATAATTCATCAAAATTTTCTACGTTGCCCGTGACAATTATGCGAGCGCTATTTGTAGCAACTGGTAGGCTATCGATCTCGAGAGTTCCTAGAGCTTCGCTTAAATTTTCCGTAGTATCTTTTTTTCCTCCAAATAATTGTGAAACATAAAGAGAGCTATTTATTAATAAAGGGAAACCAACAGAAAATAAAATAATCAGCCCAATTACAATGGAGAGAAAAAGAAAAAGTCTTGATTTAAATAATTTTCTTTGCCTGCGACTAAGTTGAACCATGAGCCGGTGGTCGGGATCGAACCGACGACCTCTGCTTTACGAAAGCATTGCTCTACCAGCTGAGCTACACCGGCAAACTCATTTTAATTATACTATTGCAAAATCAATTAGTATTGTTATAATAAAATATAAATCAAGAGTGGTGGAGAGAGATCTGGCTCAGTGACCCACCCGGCAACCGAGCACAATAGTTGCGGTGCCAAGTCCAGCCCTGAGAGAAGGGAAGATTTGGTCAGTTTAAAAAGACAAAAATAGGTTTTAATCGGCCTCTCTTTCAGGAGAGGTTTTTTTTATGAATAAATTATGACCAGAGAAGCTTTTATCCATGGGATTTATCCTCGATCGGAAACACTCGTTGATTTAACGCGTGGCCTCGAACGGGGCAGAGTTGGAGAAGACGAGGTTCGCGATCAACAAATTAGAGAGGCACAAGGTTTAATCAACCTGCAAAGAGACTCTCATTTTGCCTATGTTGAAGACGGAAAGCTTACTTGGCAAGATATTTTAAGGCCGATTGTCAAATCAACTGTTGGCTTTGGAGGAAATGTTGATACGAGACCCGTTACTAGGTTATTTGATAACAATACTTTTTACAGGAAACCTCTGATTACAGGACCCTTGCAACTTGATCCTGAATTATTAGATTATTATTTGATAGATCCTCAGTCTGGAGAATGGAAAGTAACACTACTCTCACCATATGCTTTTGCTCAACTCTGTGAAGATGCAACTACCGATAATTTTCGAGGAACTTTAGAGAATGTTACCGGTTTGACCAAACAGATTATTGATCATTTGGCAACGCGCGGAGTGAGAATGGTCCAACTCAACGAACCTTATGTTCCTTATCATGGTAATCAAGAGACAGAAATAGATGATTTAGCCTACTCGCTTGCCTTGCTCGATAGGTCAGGCCAGCCAGTAAAAATTGCTACTCACTTTTATTTTGGCGATGCAGCCCCAATTGTTAGAGAACTTGTAGACAGAGATATTGGAGTTGATGCCGTGGGGGTTGATTTTTATCGAACAAGCTTGAAAGATTTACCAACAGACTGTCCATATGAAGTTGTTGCGGGGATAGTTAAGGGACGTAACTCACTTCTTGAGGATCAATCCGACTTAGCTCGTTTTGTCGCCGAAATAGAAGCTGCTTTAGATCCCGTTGTATTGTATCTTTCACATAACAGTGATCTTGAACTTTTACCAGAGAGAGTGGCCCGTGAAAAGGTAGAGTTATTAAGCAGGTTAAGATCAGGCTAAGTTATTTCTATTTTATGCCAGAACAACTAGTTACTCAGGAAGTCGGAAGTCTCGCAAAGCCTAATTGGCGAGTCAGAGCAATTGCCGGTAGAGAATTAGGACAATCTGATATAAATGAGGCAGAACGTTGGGGAAGACGGCTTGAGATTGATACCCAAGGAGCAGCTGAATTATTAATACTCGCACGACAAGGGCTAAGTCAAGGATCGTTAGACCCTGAACTTATACAACAAATTAGAGATTTAGCTGCTCTTTATGCAATTCGGCTTCAAGAAAGAGCAGGGCTTGATGTAGTCTACGATGGTGAACAAGACAGGCCTGAGATGTATCAACACGCTATTGAGCATTCTAAAGGGTTTGAGCCTCGTGGCTCTGTACGCTCATTTGATAATAAGTACTACAGAAGAGCAGCCGTCGTCGACACGCCTTCAGTAAGAGTGCCTTGGCACACAGCAGAACTAATTCGTTTGCAAAGATTAACTGACAGACGAATTAAGGTTCCCATAACTGGTGCCTATACCATTGCAGCTTGGTCTTATGACGAACATTATGCTCGAGGAGCAAAACTGGGCACAAAAGAGGCAATGCAAGGAGCAAAAGAAGCACGAGAGCAATTTGTTCTAGATATAGCCAGACATTTGATTCGACCAAATATAGAAGAACTGCTTGCTTTAGGAGCCCATTGGATACAAATTGATGAGCCTGCAGCAACAACAGTACCAGATGAGGTGCCTCTTTTTGTTCAAGCCTTTAACGAATCTGTACGTGGATTAGAGGGCGAGTTCAGCGTCCATATTTGCTTTTCAGATTATTCTCGCTTATTTCCCCATATTCAGAGTATGGAAAATTGTAGTCAGTACTCTCTAGAATTCGCAAATCGAGACTCACGCGAGCTTGGAGTTGGGGAAGAAGAAAGGCCTGGATATGAAATCTTAAGACAATTTAGAGAGCATGAAATTCCTTCACGTATTGGTTTAGGAGTTGTCGAGGTTCATGATGATTTTATCGAGCCTCCTAAATTGGTGAGAGATAGAATTCTTTATGCTTCTTCTGTTTTAGGTAATCCTGCTTTGGTCAATCCTTCTTCCGATTGCGGCTTACGTACGAGAACATGGGATGTAGCATTTGATAAGCTTACTAATATGGTTCAAGGTGCAAGACTAGCCGAACAATTACTTTAACCTAAGAATTTTGAGCGGTGGAAGGGATTTGAACCCTCGACCTTCTCCTTGGGAAGGAGACATTCTACCGCTGAACTACCACCGCAAAAAAACCTCTTTATTATATAATAATTCAGAAATTAACCTCCTATGCAACAAAAAACCAGCAATAAGGATATTGCCCATCTGCTTCGCTCTATAGAGGCGGCTTACTTAATCAAAAATGTCAATAGATTCAGAACCATTGCTTATCAAAACGCTGCAGATGCCGTTGAGAAGCTGACCAGAGAAATAAAAGATATTTGGGAAGAAGGAAAACTAGCTGATATTCCGGGTATCGGTTCAACTATCGCCGGCGCACTTGATGAATATTTCAGAAAAGGTTTTTCAAAACATTTTAAGAGCGCACTCAAGGGAATTCCAGAAACAGTTTTTGAATTGATGCGAGTCCCCTCTCTTGGTCCCAAAAAAGCCTACAAGTTGGTAAAAACATTTAAGCTAACAAACACAAAAACAGTTTTTAAGGACCTAAAAAAGCTCTGCCAGAAGGGGAAAATTGCCACAATTCCGACTTTTGGCCAAAAATCCCAGGAGGCAATGCTGGCCGCGCTTGATCTTTATGATAAAAGAGCAAAGGCGCCTTCAAGAATGCCTTTGCCCTATGCCTATAGCCTGGCAGAAGAGGTATTAACCTACTTAAAAAAAATTAAATTAGTTAAAAGAGCAGATGCCCTTGGTTCTCTGCGCAGAATGGTTGTCACAATTGGCGACATAGATATTGCTGTGGCAACAGAAAAAAAACATATAAAAGATGTAATTGATTATTTTTTAAATTATCCCAAAAAAGTCTCGGTTGATAATGCAGGCCAAAAAAAAGCCTCAATAATCGTTTCGCCCCAAATACGAGTCGATCTTCGAGTTCAAGAACAAACTAATTATGGCCCGATGTTACAGTATTTTACAGGTAGCAAGCCGCACAATATAAACCTTCGTGAATATACCTTGAAAAAAGGTTTTTCGCTTTCCGAATACGGGATAAAAGATGTAAAAAAAAACAAGCTTCTTGAATTTAAAACAGAAGAGGAATTCTACAAATTTTTAGGCATTCAGTATATACCGCCTGAAATAAGAGAAGGAACAAATGAGATCGAGCTGGCATTAGAGAATAAAATTCCTAAGTTGGTTGAAGCAAAAGATATAAAAGGAGATTTACACATTCATTCAAGCTATGACCTAAAGCCTTCGCATGACTTTGGTGCGAATAACTATCTCGAAATCTATAACAAGGCTAAAGAGTTAGGTTATGAATATGTAGGTTTTAGCGACCACAATCCCAGAATCAGTGAGCAGTCCAAACAACAGATAAATGAAATAATCAAAAAAAGAAAAGATTTTATTGAAAAAATGTTGATTAAACAATCTTCCAAGAACTTGAATTATTTTGTTGGCTTGGAGGTTGATATTTTACCAAGCGGCGAAATTGCCTTGCCCGACGATGCAATCCAATATTTAGACTATATGATAGTTGGAGTTCATAGCTCATTTGGAATGAATATTAAATCGATGACTAAAAGAGTTATTAAGGCTCTAGAGAATCCAAAAGTTAAGGTACTAGCTCACCCTACGGGTAGATTACTGGGAAAAAGAGAAGGTTACGAGCTTGAATGGCAAACAGTTTTTGAAACCTGCAAGAAGAAAAATATTGCAATTGAGATAAATTCCTGGCCAGAACGTTTAGATCTGCCGGATTCTCTTATTATTCAAGCAAAAAAAACCGGAGTAAATTTTATTATCAACACAGATGCACATGCCAACTTTCACATGGATAATATGTTCTACGGAGTTTCTGTTGCCAGGCGAGGCTGGTTGCAAAAAAGTGATATAATTAATAGCAAAAGTGGAGACGAGTTTAGTAAATGGTTGAAGGAATAAGGGGGTGATTTATATTATGAATACGACCTATATTTTGATTGGCGCTTTAGCATTGCTGGCAGTTTATGTTGTCGCGATGTACAACGGTTTCATAGTTCTTTCAAGAAGAATAAAGGAAGCTCTGTCTGGAATAGATGTTCAACTAAAACGAAGAGCTGATCTTATCCCCAATCTAGTTGAAACAGTAAAAGGTTACGCTAAGCATGAAAAAGGAGTTTTTGAGAACGTGACAAAAGCCAGAAGTTCGCTTATGAAGGCAGAAACCCTCGCAGAAAAAGCAGAAGCAAATAATATGTTGACCAGCGCCTTGAAATCCCTATTCGCTGTTGCCGAAGCTTACCCACAACTTAGAGCCAGCGAAAATTTTCAAGAGCTACAAAGACAACTCGAGGACACAGAGGACAAAATTGCATATTCCAGACAATTTTATAACAGTAACGTTCTGGATTATAATACTCGAGTTAAGTCCTTTCCCAGCAACGTGATTGCCAATGCTTTTGGATTTAAAGAGGAAGAATTCTTCGAGGCTGAGGAAGAAGCGAGGAAAAGCGTAAAGGTGAGTTTCTAAAAGCTTAGATGACCATATATTCTGCAATTTCAAAAAACAGATTTAGGAGCATTGCTCTGATCGTTTTTTTTATAATTTTCTTTTCATTTGTTTTTTATATTATAGGCAGGGCAGTTGGAGACAGTACTTCCTACTTCATTATAGGATTTTTTATATCCTTAATATCCAGCATCGGAAGCTATTTTTATTCCGAGAAAATTGTACTTTTTACTACAGGAGCTAAACCTGCTAATAAGCGTGAACATTTTAACTTTTATACTGTTGCGGAAAATGTCGCCTTAGCATCGGGACTGCCTAGGCCTAAACTCTATGTTATCGAAGATCAGTCTGCCAATGCTTTTGCAACAGGAAGAGATAAGAAACATGCAGTGATTTGTGTAACCACTGGACTATTAAAAAAACTGACAAGAACTGAGCTTGAAGGAGTAATTGCTCATGAATTTTCACATATTAAAAACTTAGATATTCTTTTATCTTCTATAGTTGCAGTTTTGGTTGGGACTCTAGTTTTGGCTGTAGATTGGTTATCACGAAGTTGGTGGTTTGGACGTTTTGGCAATGGGAACAGAAGACAAGCAAATCCTATTGTAATAGTTTTATTTATACTGACCATTGTTTTGGCTCCCTTAGCGGCAACCCTAATTCAACTGGCAATTTCAAGAAAAAGAGAGTTTTTAGCTGATTCTACAGGAGCTTTAATTACTAGAAACCCTGATGCTTTAGCAAACGCTCTTGAAAAAATAAACTCTGACCCGATACAGATGCGAAGAGCTTCTGGTGCCACAGCCCACCTTTTCATTATCAATCCTTTTAAGGATAGGAAATTAAAGTCAAAAGTTACCAGCCTGTTTAGTACCCATCCTCCAATTGAAGAGCGTGTTAGGACTCTTCGATCGCTTTAAATGAGAGTTAAAAACATATTCCTTCTGTTTGTTGGTAAAGCAATAGCCAGATTGATTAGTTTATTCTCTTTAGGGGCCGGATCAACTTGGCCAGGTCACGTTGTCTTGGCTATAAATAAAGAATTTTTAGCTGAAATTTTAGGCCAAAATAAACAATTAAAAAAAGTTATCATTGCAGGAACTAATGGGAAAACAACCACTTCAACTCTGCTGAAATTCATCCTTGAAAAAGAGCAACACAAGGTATTTCAAAATGAAGAAGGAGCAAATCTTTTAAATGGAATAGCTTCAAGCCTGATAAAAAGCTCCTCTCTAACTGGCAAAATCGACAAGAATGTAGCGATTTTCGAAGTGGACGAGAATTCATTACCCATGGTTCTTAAAGAAATAAGGCCGGAGGCAATTGTTATTTTAAATCTGTTTCGCGATCAATTAGATCGATATGGAGAAGTTGATCTGATTGCAAAAAAATGGCAGGAAAGTTTACGAAATTTATCAAAAGGAACAGAGGTTTTTTTAAATGCCGACGATCCACAGATTGCTTATTTGGGAAAAGATTTGAAAACGACGGTTGCTTACTTTGGCTTAGATGACAAATATTTAACCAGCAAAGAAATTCCCCATGATGTGGATTCGGCTTATTGCCCGAACTGCGGTAAAAAATTATCCTATAAAGGAATATCCTATTCTCATTTGGGAGATTATTTTTGCCAAAACTGCGCATTTGAACGTCCCAAAATATCAACCAATAAATTTAAAAGTCCGCTGCTTGGTGTTTACAACTTCTATAACGTTCATGCAGCGTCATTAGTTGCAAGTAGATTATTTAGCATTTCAGAAGACAAGATTAAAAAATTTTTACCGAGCTTTAAGGCAGCCTTTGGTAGACAAGAAGAAATTATTTATAAAAGCAGACGAGTTTTCCTAATTCTTTCCAAAAATCCCACTGGTTTCAATCAATCGATATCGGTTATGTTAAGAAAGCTTGAAAGTAAGAAAGATAGTTTATTCCTGGTTTTAAATGATAGAATTCCTGATGGCCGTGATGTTTCTTGGATTTGGGACGTGGATTTTGAGAAACTACCTAAAGCAAAACAGATTTTTATAACTGGAGATAGAGCCTATGATATGGCTCTACGCTTTAAGTATGCAGGTATTCCTGATTTTAAAGTGTTCGAAAATTTAAACAAGGCAATAGAAGTTGCAATTGACGGCCTTTCAAGTAATGAAACGCTCTACATCATGCCAACATATTCCGGAATGCTCGAGGTAAGAAAAATATTATCTGGTAAAAAATTATTATGAAGACAAAGTATTTAATTAATATTGGGTGGTTGTATCCAGATTTAATGAGTACTTATGGCGATCGAGGTAATATTATTTGTTTAAAAAAAAGGTGCCAATGGAGAGATATTGAGATTGAAGTCACCAGACTAGATGTTGAAACGAGTTTTAAAGACTACGAAAAAATTGATTTATTTTTTGCAGGAGGAGCTCAAGACCGCCAACAAGAAATAGTTATGCGAGATCTTACTTATAAAAAGGCAGAGATTCTCAAGAAAAAAATTGAGGATTATATTCCTGCTCTTTTTGTCTGTGGGGCCCCTCAACTGATGGGAAAATATTATGAACCAGCCGTAGGACAACGAATTGACGGACTGGGTATATTTGATATGGTTTCAATTCATCCTGGATTTAATAAGCCTAGGCTCATTGGGAACGTTGTAGCCAAAGTTGTCCCAAACGTTATTCCCGACTCGATCGGGAATCAACTCATCGTCGGCTTTGAAAATCATGGTGGCAGAACCTATTTGGGAAAAAAAGTAAAAGCGTTTGCAAAAGTAATAAAAGGATTTGGTAACAATGGTAAGGACAAAACAGAAGGTGTGATCTATAAAAATGCGATTGGTTGTTATTTTCACGGTCCTTTTCTGCCTAAAAACCCGACAATAGCAGATCAGCTTATTACAAGGGCGCTCGAAGTCAAATACAAAAAGAAAATAAAACTAAGAAAACTAGATGATGACTTAGAAGAAAAAGCCAAAAAAGCAATTTTAAATCGTATATAATTTCTACATGGCTAAAACTCTTTCCAAGGACGATATTCTCCACTTGGCAAAATTGGCTGGTTTAAACTTAGATGATAAGGAAATTGAAAAATATCAAACGCAATTAATCGAAACGCTTGAGTATATAGAAAATCTTCAGCAGCTAGATGTGACTAAAAAAGATACAAGCACCTCACCTGTAAAAAGCGAAAATGTATTTTTTGAAGATGGGGAAAAAAACTCAAGAAATCTTTCTCTTGCCCAGGTTTTCAGAAACGTTAAAAACAAAAAAGGCAGTTTTTTTAAAGTTAGGAAGATTTTCTGATGAAATTACTTGGAAAAACATTAACCCAACTTCAGGATTTGTTAAAAAAAAAGGAAATTTCTTCAAAAGAACTTTTTGACTATTTTTTAAACCGTTCGAAAAAGTATAACGGCGAGTTGAAGGCTTTTCTAACATTCGGCATCAGCAACAGCAAAGGAGTGCCGATTGCCATCAAGGATAATTTTTGCACGAAGGAAATTAGAGCAACTGCTTCATCAAAGGTTTTAGACGACTTTATACCAGCCTACAATGCAACCGTAGTTGATAAATTGATTAAAGCAGAGTTTTCTATTTTGGGCAAGACTAATATGGATGCTTGGGCCCATGGGGCCTCAACTGAAACATCAGACTATGGCTTAACTCGAAATCCTTGGAATCTAGAAAGGTATCCTGGAGGATCGTCGGGTGGCTCAGCTGCTGCTGTAGCCTCATATTTAGCTCCCGTAGCAATCGGTTCGGATACAGGAGGTTCAATCAGGCATCCAGCAGCTTGGTGCGGGGTTGTAGGCTTAAAACCTACCTATGGAAGAGTTTCTCGTTATGGAGTAGTTGCTATGGGTTCTTCATTCGATTGCCCGGGACCAATGGCTCAGTCAGTTGAAGACATTGCGATTCTTCTTCAAATCTTGGCTGGTAAAGACCCCTTTGATGCTACCACTGAAAATCTGCCAGTACCAAATTATCTGACTGGGATGAAAAAGAAAAAAAAGCTGACGATTGGAGTTGCTGAAGATTATTTTGAAGGCGTAAGTGATGATATAAAAAAAGCAGTTAACGAGGCAATTAATACCTTAAAAAAATTGGGTCACACGATCAAAAAAGTAAAACTTCTTTCGCCAAAATATTCAATCTCTGTTTATACCATACTTCAACGAGCTGAGGTTTCCTCAAATTTAGCCAGATATGATGGGATTCGTTTCGGCAATGATAGAACTAATTTCGGTCAAGAGGCAAAACGCAGAATAATGCTTGGAACTTATACCTTGTCCTACGGATATTATGATGCCTACTATAAAAACGCCCAAAAAGTCAGAACATTGATAATTGATGATTTTGCCAGAGTCTTCAAAGAAGTTGATTTGGTGATTGGTCCAAATACTCCAGTGACTGCCTTAAAAATTGGAGAGTTTGAAAAATATCCATTTTTTGGTGAGTTAATGGATCAACTTAATGAGCCGGCATCAGTTGCTGGAATTCCTGCAATTAGTATTCCAGTTGGTCTTGATAGAGATAATTTGCCTATTGGTATGCAGATAATGGGAAGGCAATTTGATGAGGAAAGCGTTCTTAATTTGGCATATCAATACGAAAAAGAAACAGAGTTCCAAGGAATAACCAAAAAGTTATTCGACAAGTTTCCAGACTAATATGAACGACTATATTCCTGTAATCGGCCTTGAGATACACGTCGAGCTAAAAACTAAATCAAAGATGTTTTGTCAATGTAGAGCTGACTATTTTGGTAAAGAGCCAAATTCTCAAGTTTGTCCTGTTTGTTTGGGAATGCCTGGCGCCTTGCCTGTGCCAAACATAGAAGCAATTAAATACTGCCAACTTATTGGCAAGGCATTAAATTGTAAAATTGCAAAAAGCTCAAAATTTGATCGAAAACATTATTTTTACCCAGATCTTCCGAAAGGCTATCAGATTAGTCAATACGATGAGCCTTTTTGCCTGGATGGGCAGGTAGAAATAACTGGCAAACGCTTTGGCATAACCAGAGTTCACATGGAGGAAGATACCGGAAAACTACTCCATGTCGGCGAAGACACCTTAGTTGATTTTAATAGATCAGGAGTTCCTCTGGTTGAGATTGTAACAGAACCCGATTTTTCTTCCCCCGAAGATGTAAAAAAATTTTTGGAAGAACTTCAAGTAGTTATTCGTTATTTAGAAGTTTCCGACGCAGATATGGAAAAAGGTTCAATGAGGCTGGAACCTAATATATCGTTAAGAAATGTCAAAACTCAAATGTCAAATGTCAAAGCCGAATTACCAAAGTATAAGGTAGAAGTTAAGAACATTAATTCATTTAGGTTTGTACAAAGGGCAATAGAATATGAAATAAAAAGGCAAGCCGAAATTTTGGATAAAGGAGAGACGCCTGTTCAAGAAACTAGGGGTTTTAATGAGGGCAAAGGAATCACTTTCTCCCAAAGAACCAAGGAAGAGGCACAAGACTATAGATATTTTCCAGAGCCAGACATTCCTCCATTTGAGTTTAGCTCTGAATATTTAGAAGGTATAAAGAAAAAATTACCAGAAACGCCAAATGAAATAAGAAAACGCTACCTTAGTAGAGGCATAAAATTAACAGATGCAGATATTTTAGTTAGAGACAAAAAACTGAGGGAAATTTTTGATGCAATTCCTGACGCTGGGCAAATGGCGGCAAATGTCATTATAAACCGAAGAGTTACAAGTCTAAAGCAAGCTCAAGAATTAATCTCCAAACTATCTTCTGTTCCGCAGGTAAACCAAAAAGCATTAGAAAATGCCATAGATATTGTGGTGAAGAAGAACATTCAGGCTGTTTCTGATTTCAAGTCTGGAAAAGAGGGTGCTATCATGTTTCTTGTCGGCCAGGTAATGCGCCTGTTAAAAGGACAGGCTGACGCTCAAATTGTTAAAAGTGAGATTGAGAAAAAATTAAAAAAATGAGTTTTGTTCATCTCCATGTTCACTCAGAATACTCCCTCCTTGATGGGATGTGCCGAATTGAGGATTTACTCAGTAAAACTAAGGGACGCGGAATGAATAGTATTGCCTTGACAGACCACGGAGCTCTATACGGAGCTTTTAAATTCTTTATCAAAGCCAAAGAATATGGAATAAAGCCAATCATAGGAGTCGAGGCATATAAAGCTGCAAATTCTCGTTTTGACAAACAACCAGGAGTTGATAGAGATCAGTTTCATCTTGTTCTCTTGGCAAAAAACCTAACTGGATACAGAAACCTAATCAAATTAATTACTGAAGCCCATCTGAATGGTTATTATTATAAGCCAAGAGTCGATTTTGAAATTCTTAAAAAATACCATGAAGGATTAATTGTTTTGTCCGGTGGCTGCCTAAGCGGAGAGATATCCAGGTTGATCCTCGAAAACCAATTAAACAAGGCAGAAACAATCGTGCAAAAGTATTATGAAATCTTTGCTAAAGACTTTTACCTTGAAATACAAAGACATCCTCAACTGGAACAACTTACCAGAGTAAATGAACAGATCATAAAGTTTTCCAGAAAATTTGGAATTCCAATAGTCGCCACGGCTGATGTTCATTATATTGATGCAGAAGATGCTTATGCTCAAGAAGTCATGCTTTGTATACAAACCCAACATGCAATTATTGAAAAAAATAGACCTCTTTCAATGTTTGATGTCCCAGATTATTATTTAAAAACTCCTTCTGAAATGAAAGGCCTATTTCTTGATTTGCCAGAAGCAGTAGATAATACCCTAAAAATTGCGAATGATTGTAATCTGGAGATTCCATTTGGAGAACCAATTTTACCTGCCTTCCCGATCCCAGGAAAAGGCTCTCCGGCCTCATATTTAAAGAGGCTGGTTAGTCAAAGAGAAAATAGAGTCAAAAAATATAACCAACAAGTAGTAAAAAAGAGAATTGAATATGAACTCAGTATTATTTCTAAAAAAGAATTCTCAACCTATTTTCTGATTGTTCAAGATTTTGTAAACTGGGCAAAAAATCACCAGATAGCGGTTGGACCAGGAAGAGGGTCTGTTGCAGGATCGCTTGTTGCCTATGTACTGGGAATTACAGACATAAATCCACTAGATTATAATCTTCCCTTTGAGCGTTTTTTAAACCCTCAAAGACCTACACCCCCAGACATTGATGTTGATTTTGCAGATATTAGGCGCGATAGTGTAATTGATTATGTCAGGCAAAAATATGGCCAGGAAAAAGTAGCTCAAATAATCACCTTTGGCACTATGGAGGCGAGACTGGCGATCCGTGATGTTGCTCGAGCTTTGGGTTTTTCATATTCAGAGGGCGATAGGTTAGCCAAAATGATTCCCCCTGGTAAACAGGGGTTTGCTATGACTATTGCCCAGGCTTTAGAGGAATCATCACAGCTGAAGTTTGCTTATCAAACCGAAAAAGAAACTAAGAGAATAATAGATATTGCTAGAAAGCTTGAAGGTTTACCCCGTCATTCCTCGACCCATGCAGCTGGTGTTGTTATCTCAGACAAAGATTTGACAGATTATGTTCCGCTTCAACGAGAAACAAAAGAAGGAAAGATTATAACCCAATATGATATGTATTCATTGGATTTGAACGCTGTGTCTGACAATAAAGCAATAGGACTCTTAAAAGTTGATTTCCTAGGACTTCGAAATCTGACCATTTTAGAAAAAGCCTTGGAATACGTAGCCCAATTTAAAAAGAAAAAAATTGACATTCACGACGTACAACTCACCGACGAGAAAACATATAAGTTGATAAGCAGCGGACAAACAATTGGAGTTTTCCAGCTTGAGTCCTCTGGCATGCGTAGATTAGTCAAAGATTTACAGCCAACAAAATTTAGCGATATCATAGCTACGGTTGCTCTTTTTAGACCTGGGCCCATGGAGCTTATCCCAATTTTTCTTGAAAGTAAAACAAATCCTAAAAAGGTTAACTACTTGCATGAAGATTTAAAGCCGATTCTGCAGGAAACCTATGGAGTTTTGGTTTATCAAGAACAAATAATGGAAATTGCCCGAAGACTTGCTGGCTACACTATGAGTGAGGCTGATAATCTTCGCATGGCAATGGGGAAAAAGAAAAAAACTCTGATGAAAATCGAAAAAGAAAAATTTATACAAGGTTGTGTAAAAAATAAATATACAAGAACCCTGGCCGAGCGAATTTTCAACTTTATAGAAAAATTTGCCGCCTATGGTTTTAACAAACCGCATTCTGCCTCCTATGCTTTGATTGCTTATTGGACAGCCTATGTTAAAGCAAACTATCCAGTAGAATTTATGACTGCATTGCTTTCGGCGGAACTGCAAGGAGTAGCCGGACCCCAGCGGGAAATAAAAATGGCCCAAACCCTTGAAGAATGCAGGAGAATGAAGATAAACGTACTGCCGCCAGATATAAATAAATCCTTTTATAGTTTTGTGATCGAGAATGAAGCAATTCGTTTTGGCTTATCGGCAATCAAGAACGTTGGCCATTCTGCGATTGATAACATAATTGAGGCAAGGAAAAATAAGCCTTTTTCGGGATTCCGTGATTTTCTTTTCAGGGTGGATTTGCGAAAAGTCAATAAAAAGGCAGTTGAAAGCTTAATTAAAGCCGGAGCTTTTAGTAATTTTGGCAATAGAGCAACCCTATTAAGTATCTACCCAAAGATATTAAATGAGATTATCGAGCTAAAATCAGACTCACAAAAAGGACAATTTAGTTTATTTAGTGACAAAAATATTGAAGAAATCCTTCGTGATAATTTCGAGTCAATGCCTGAATTCGGGGAAGAAGAAATTTTTGCCATGGAAAAAGAAGTTATAGGTTTTCTTATAAACAAAAACCCATTATCTAAATTTAAAAACGTAATTGAAAAAAAGGCAACAAAAAAAATCGGCGAATTATCAAATGATGACGTTAACAAAACTGTTATTTTAGTAGGGATAATCAGTGGGAAAAAAATTGTTAAAACCAGAAAAGATAATAGCGAGATGGCTTTTATAACCATATTTGATGAATCGGGTTCGGTTGAAATTGTAGTTTTCCCAAAAATTTATGAGAAACTTAAAAATATGATTGCTATAAACCAAGTAATTATATTGAAAGGAAAGGCTGTAGATAGAGAAAATAAAATATCCTTAATACTCGAGGCGGGAATGAAATTATCTTGATTGTTGACAGGTTAAAAGAAAAATTGTTAAAATATCAAGATTGGAGTAGATTTTATCAAAGAAGTAGTTCCCAAAAAGAAAGAGAAAAGAAGTAGCTTTCGGTCTTGGGAGGTAGCGTACCTTAATATTGGGTTTTATTTACTGGTTCCAATTTTGCTGGGAGTATTTATAGGTTATAAAATAGATAATTTTTTTGGGTCAAAACCCTTTTTTTTAATTTTATTTCTGATACTAGGAACCCTAAGCTCTTTTTACAATCTTTGGAAATTAACAAAACAACAATAATAAATGCCGCATATTAGCGTAAAACCAGAAACAATTTTTACTCTTTTCGGTCTAAAAATAACAAATTCCTTGATCCTCTCTTCTCTTGTGTTTATTTTTTTTCTTGGCCTGACAATTTTTTATAATTATCAGTCAAAAAAAGAAAAAAAGAGTTCATTTTTTTTTCTAATAACATTTCTTTTAAGAACTGTCTACGACTTTTTTAAGCCTGTCTTTGAAAAAAAAATAGATTATTTTTTTCCTCTAGTCGGGTCTTTTTTCTTCTTTATCCTTCTGCAGAATTGGTCGGGACTTTTGCCAGGAGCAGGAAGCCTATTAATAAAAGTTTCTCAAAATCATAATGGCTCCTTTGTTCCGCTCTTTCGAGCAAATACTGCAGACTTAAATACAACCATCGCCTTGGCATTGATATCGGTTATTTTTTCCCAATATGTAGGAATTAAATTTTTAGGTCTGAAAGAATATCTAAAAAAATTCATCAACCTTAAAAATCCAATCGTCTTTTTCACAGGTGTACTAGACACCATTTCAGAATTCTCGAAGGTGATTTCTTTTTCTTTTCGACTTTTTGGCAATATTTTTGCTGGAGAAGTAATCATCGTAGTAATCGCATTTTTAGTTCCTATATTACTTTCCTTCCCTTTTCTTTTATTTGAAGTATTCATAGGTCTAATACAAGCGATCGTTTTTGCAATGCTTTCTGCAATATTTTTTAATTTGGCTATGCAGAAAGCACATTAAGGAGGTGAAAAAATATGTCCCCTGAAGCAACAAAAATTTTGGCTACAGCTTTGGCAGTTGGCTTGGGCGTTATCGGCCCTGGAATTGGAATAGGGATCATTGGTGGTAAGGCAGTTGAAGCGATGGGTAGGAATCCCGAAGCAGAAAACATGATCCGCACCAATATGATTTTAGGAATCGCATTCGCCGAAGCTTTAGCAATTTTCTCTTTGGTTATATCGTTATTAATTAGATTCACATAAAAATATGGAGAATCTTGGAATTGACCTAAAATTACTGATAGCTCAGGCAATTAATTTTGCTTTATTTTTTTTCGTTTTCAAAAAGTTCTTGGTGAAGCCTTTTAGTAAATTTATTGCTGGGGAGAAAAATAAGGAGGAAGAAAAGGAAAAATTGCTTGCAGAAGCAAAAAAACAAGAGGAGCTATTAAAGAAAAAGGAGGAGTCGTTAAACGCGACGATGAAAAGACAGGCAGATAAGATTGTTGACGAAGCAAAAAAGAGCGCAGAACTGCTTAAAAAAGAAATTTTGGACGAGGCAGCAAAAGAGGCAGAGTTAATTAGAGAAAAGGCAAAAAAACAATTGGGCATAGAAAAAGAAACCTTAAACAGAAGTGCTCGAGATAAAGTACTGGAATTTAGTTTTTTCTTGGTAAACAAAGCACTTAAGGACTTTTTGACTCCTGAAGCTAGAAAAAAAATAACGGAATTAATTCTTAAGAGTTCACCAAAAAAAGTGTCGCTTTATGAAAATTAAACCTCGATTAAAAGAGGACTTAAAAAGATTTCTTTTAAGAAGACAAAAAGAGGAAAGTGAGACAGTCAAGATATTATCTGCAGAAAAATTATCAGATGAGGAATTGATGATCATCTATGAACTTTTCCCTGCTTTGAAAGAAAAAAGTGTTATAAACGAGGTAGATGAAGGTATCTTGGCAGGAGTTATTATTCAATACGGGAGCAAAGTTATAGATTTGTCGCTCAGAGCCAGGCTTAAAAATTACGAGAAAATAATACATGAAATTACTTGATGAATATATTCGCCAGATTGAAAGGGAGTTAGAAACTAGAAAAAAAGAGGTCAAAACGGAAGAAGTAGGAACTCTTCGAGAAATAAAAGACGGAGTAGCAATTATCACTGGGCTTTATAAAGGTGCTTATGGAGAACTCTTGGAATTTGAAAACGGAGAAATCGGTTTCATTACGGATTTAGTTGAAGACAGTGTTGGGGTAGTTATTTTGGGAGATTATTTGTCTTTAAGAGCAGGTACCATAGTTAAAGGAACAGGAAGACTTCTTTCGGTTCCAGTAGGAAACAGCTTGCTTGGTAATATTGTTAATTCACTTGCCGTTTCACTAGATTCGGCAAATAAAATAAAAGCTGATAAATATTACCCAGTAGATAGAATCGCTCCGGGTGTAATTTATCGAAGACCGGTAAATGTACCCTTGCAAACAGGAATAAAAGCAATAGATGCCCTTATTCCAATCGGAAGAGGCCAAAGGGAGTTAATTATAGGAGATAGAAGTACAGGTAAGACCACGATTGCAATTGATACGATAATAAATCAAAAGGGTAAAGACGTTGTTTGTATCTATTGCGCTATTGGCCAAAAAAACTCAAAAATTGTTGCAATTACAGAAACACTCAGAAAATATAAAGCCCTTGATCATACAATTATTGTTAATGCTTCTGCTGCGGATTCTGCTGCAATGCAATTCTTAGCTCCATACAGTGCAACAGCAATGGCAGAATATTTTATGGACCAAGGAAAGGATGTGCTGGTAATTTATGATGATTTATCTAAACATGCCTGGGCTTATAGACAAATGTCCCTTATTTTAAGACGGCCTGCAGGAAGAGAGGCTTACCCAGGTGATATATTTTATTTGCATTCTAGGTTATTGGAAAGAGCATGTCGATTGGATAAAAAATATGGCGGGGGTTCTCTGACTGCATTACCAATTGTTGAAACTCTTGAGGGGGACATTTCAGGATATATTCCAACAAATATCATTTCTATAACTGACGGTCAGATATTTCTGGAGACCGAATTATTCAATGCCGGCATACGCCCCGCAATCAATGTAGGTATTTCTGTTTCAAGAGTTGGAGCAAATGCACAGGCAAAAGCCATGAAGCAAATAGCTGGAAGATTGAAATTGGATCTGGCACAGTATAGAGAACTGGCTGCCTTTTCCCAATTTGAGTCTGAGCTTGATGAAGAAACGAAAAAATTATTAAACAGAGGAGCAAAAGTGACCCAAGTTCTAAAACAAAAAAAGAATCAAACATATTCACTGGGTGAGCAGATTGCTGTTATTTGGACTGCTACAACTGGCTATCTTGATGACATGCCAGTTGAAAAAGTTGAGGAGTTTGAAAAAGCCCTTCTTTCTGACTTGCGCTTAACTGGAAAAAAATTACTGGAAAAGATTACAAAATCAAAAGTTCTGGAAAAAGAGGACGAAAATCAATTTAAAAAGTTTGTCCTGAAAAATAAAAAGATATGAACATTAGAGTTGTCAGAAAGAAAATAAAATCGGTCTCCAATGTAAAAAAAATAACTCAGGCAATGCAACTAATTTCTGCAATTAAAATGAGAAGAGCTCAACAAAGCGCAATTGACGGAAAACCTTATCAAGAATTTTTAATTCAAGGCATAAGCAGACTTACGCAAAGAATTGACACCAGAATATCCAGCCTTCTTAAACAGCAGGAAGATAAAAATCAAAAAAGACTTGCGATTTTCGTTTCATCCAATAAAGGATTATGCGGTGGATTCAATATTAATCTTATTCGCTTGGCTCTCAAAACCGCAGATTTTCGAAAAACAGAATTTATTACACTTGGAAAAAAGGGCGTATCCTTAATTGGGCATCTGGGAGGAAAAGTAATAGCAGATTATTCAAGTAGTGCACCACTTGATAATATAAGTGCGGTTTTTTCTCATGCCCTACAACTATATTTAAATGAAAGCTACTCGAAGCTTTCCATTTTTTACAATAAATTTATTTCAACCTTAAGACACGACCCTGTTGAGGATATTTTATTACCAGTTCAGCTTGAAGAAAAAGAAGAAAAAGCTAAATATCTAGTCGAAGATTACATTATAGAACCCAAACCTGAAGAAATTGTTGATACGTTATTAAAAAACTATATCGAGGAACGCATCCGCTTTGCAATTATTGAAAGTGAGGCAGGCGAGCATTCAGCCCGGATGATTGCAATGAAGAACGCTACAGATAATGCAACAGACGTTGTTTACAATCTTACCCTCCTGCGAAATAAATTAAGACAACAGAAGATTACTTATGAGTTGCTGGATATGATCACAGCTAAACAATCAGTCGAAGTATGAACGAAGGCAAAATTGTAGCTGTCCGAGGAGTGGTCATAGATGTTGAGTTCTCTGAGGAGGAAACGCCTCAAATTTATGACGCTTTAGTGGTGAAAACTACAAATAATAAACAACTTGTCCTCGAAGTTCAGGCTGTGCTAGATCCTGGTTTAGTCAGAACAGTGGCCATGGGAGAAGTTTTTGGCTTAAGCCGAGGAATGTCGGCAATCAATACTAAAAATCCAATAAAAGTACCAACAGGCGAAGAAACCTTAGGCAGAATTTTTAATGTTCTGGGCGAACCCATTGATGAAAAAGAGCAGGTTAAAAGCCAAAGAAGAGAGTCGATTCACAAAAAAGCTCCAACATTGGCAGAACAGGAAGTTGAAAGAAAAATTTTTGAAACCGGAATTAAGGTAATTGATCTTATTGCTCCCTTCGTTAAAGGTGGCAAGGTTGCGGTATTTGGAGGAGCTGGAGTTGGCAAAACCGTTCTGATTCAAGAATTAATTCATAATGTTGCCACAGCCCACAAAGGAGTTTCTGTCTTTGCCGGTGTAGGTGAGAGAACAAGAGAAGGAAATGATCTTTGGCTTGAGATGAAAGAAACTAAAGTTTTAGATAAGACTGCCCTTGTATTTGGTCAGATGAACGAGCCGCCAGGAAATAGGTTAAGGGTTGCTCTGACTGGAGTAACTATGGCAGAGTACTTTCGTGATGAGAAAAATATGGATGTTCTGCTTTTTATTGATAATATTTTCAGGTTTGCTCAGGCTGGGTCTGAAGTTTCTGCTCTGCTTGGAAGAATTCCGGCTGCTGTAGGTTATCAACCAACATTGGCTGCAGAATTGGCAGCTCTCGAGGAAAGAATTACTTCAACCAAAAAAGGCTCCATCACTTCAATTCAGGCAGTCTATATTCCCGCAGATGACTATACAGATCCTGCACCTGTGGCTACTTTTGCTCATCTTGATTCCTCTCTGACTTTAGAGAGATCTCTATCAGAGCAAGGTCTTTATCCAGCAATTGATCCTCTGACTTCCAGTTCTCAAGCCCTTGACCCAGAAGTCGTAGGTGAAGAGCATTATCAGGTGGCCAGAGAGGTTATTAAAACACTGCAGAGATACAGAGATTTACAAGATATTATTGCCATTTTAGGAATGGAGGAATTATCCGAGGATGATAAACTTACAGTTGCCAGGGCTAGAAAAATACAAAGATTTTTGACTCAACCGATGTTTGTAGCTGCTCCTTTTACTGGAAAAGACGGTAAATACGTTCCGATCAAGGAAACAGTAAACGGGTTCAAGGAAATACTTGAGGGTAAACATGATAGCAAATCAGAAACAGCTTTTTATATGGTAGGTTCAATTGACGAAGCAAAATAATATGTCAACAATACATTTACGAATAATTACGCCCAATAAAATTGTTCGAGAGGATGATGTTTCCTCGGTCACTGCTCCATCGGTAGAGGGAGAAATCACGGTTTTACCTCGACATGCAAAGCTTTTTTCTCTTTTACATGAGGGTATCATAAAAATAAAAAAAGGCAGTCAGGAAGAATTTTTAGCTATTGGTGGGGGATACCTTGAAACTAACGGGACAGAGATTACTCTTCTTGTTTCCCGCGCCCACGGGCAGGATGAAATAGACGAGAAACTTACGGAAAAGGCCATAAAAGATGCCGAAAAAATAGTCAGAGAGACCAAAGACGAAACTCAACGCCACGAAGCATCGGCAATACTTCGCCGCTCAGTCGTCGACATGAAACTAATTAAAAAACGCCGCCGCCCACTCTCCTAACCTCTACTTTAATTGTTGCTTATATATAGCTTATAGTATATAATCCACTTATGCCTGAGCGTATCAGATTTAACCCACAAAATGTCGGATTAGAGCGCCCTTATTCTCGTTTGTCAGAAGGCTTCAGTCGAGAGCAACTCGCTCATGTTCGCGACCGATTGGAATTTATTGCTGGCGTTACTGCTGTTCACGGTCTTGAGCCGCAACAAATCGCTATAAATAATGGCCTGGCAATAAACAGGGTATTTAGACGATATGGCTTACCTGCGCTCCCAATAATTATCCCATTTATACCAGGACATGCAATTTACGGCGATCGGACACATAGAGTTTTAGATTCTGTATATGATGAACAAGCACAAGGCCAAATTTTCTTATCAGAAGATTTAGGTCGTGCTTTATTGCATACTGAATTTGGTTTTGCAGGCTATCAGCAGCACTTAGCAAATGTTCAAAGGGATATACAGCAGGTATATTCTGCCTTTCAGGAATTACTTTCAGGTCCCTTTAGTGTGTCTACTTTTAATGGAAAACAGCGAAGACTTATTGATCCAACTCAACGTCGTACACTTGAAATAAATGCAGGAGCAAATGCCACATTAGCACAGGTTTCCGATCAAGTTGACGCTTATGAAGTTTTTCCAGTTACTTTTGATGGTTTAATCCAATATATTCGTAGACACAATAGTTTTTTTCGCTACGATCAGCAATTAATTCAGGGTGTTGAGCAACTTGCGATTGATTTACGCCTCCATACAAAGGGCATGATTTTACCTGATTTACATACATTAGGAGAAGAAAGGTGGTTTGAGGGAGCTTTTCCTGAAGCCTTTATAACCCCTCCATGGAAAGAAAAACTTACTCCGCCTCGTATTGAAATTGATTCAGAAGAGCGAACTATTACAGTTTTTAATCATACAGGTCTTGTTGATAAGGTTCATGGTTATGATCCAGAAAAAGGAATTGTCTATATAAACGTTTCAGGAAGTGATTTGGGTGCGCAAGCGGCAAAAATGTTTGCCTTAAATGCACAAGATCAAGGATATGTTGTTTCTGCAACACCGTGGGTAAAAGAAAAGTGGTTAAAAGAGGAAGATGGAAGTCAATTAGAAGCTAGTATGAGGAATGTTTTAGCAGCAGAGCCCCATATTCTATTTGCAAAAACAAAGGATGGTACACTTTGTAAAGCCTTCTTTATGAGATTAGGCATGGGATCCTATGCATATGCCCAGTTGGCAGGCGTTCCAATTATTTTTTTAGGATTTGAAGCCCTTGAAAATCCTGAAATGAAAGGAAATGAAAGCGTAGTTGAAAAGTACGGCTTGGGAGCCCGCTATACAGGACAACCGAATATTATCACCGAGGTTGAGCCACTAGCGAATAATTTTTCAAGTTTTAATGGAATTGTTTATTACTTGTACGGAATTCCTAAGAGATTGGAAGGACTAGATGCGAATGCGCAAATAATTCTACTCGATCAAATCCACAGACTTTTTCAAAGATAAGCTTTTCAAAATAGCAAAAGTCGCTTCTGCGTAATATTTATTTTTTGCAGTGAGAACTGGATAGTCCTTTTTGGGGAGTTTGGCTTTGCCGACAAAAGCGAATTTTACTTTAAAATTACGCTCGGAAAGCTCGTCGGCGACACTGGAATCACTGGGATTGTCGCCAAAGACAATAAATTCATTAACTTTAAGTCTTTTATCTTTAATAAAGTCTAAAAGCTTGATAACGGCTAAACTCTTTCTAGCTGCTTTGTAAATTATGTCTATAGCCAAGGGGTTTCGTAAAGCTTCTAAATTATTGTCTTGAGGCAATATCTTCGTCTTTATCCACACTTGTAAAATGTCAAGATCCTTCTGGGCCGCCTCTCTTCCTTTTTGATCAAGGCCATCATTTATTTCGATAGAGATCATTGCCTTTTTTTCAGAGTCAAAAAAAATATTTTGGAATTCTTTTGTTTTCTCTCTAACGCGATCTTTTATTTCTTGAGGAACAACTTTTGCTCGATCAAGAGCGATGTTGGGAAGATTCCCGGCAAAAGTAACGATAACTGCACCATTTTCAGAGGCAATAAATAAATGCTCAAGAGAGTTTAACGAAGTAATCTGTCCTTTCAGAGATTCTAGGATTCTACGCTCAAGCCATTCATACTGGCGTCCTGTAATTAGAACAATGAAACTTTTTTCGTCTAGTTTCTTTGAGATAAAATCAAGAACTCGTAGGTCTGCTCTTCTTTCAAAAAGACCAGTCAAAACGCCATCAACATCAAAAATGAGCATAGAATGTAGTATAATAGATAATTACCAGTAAGAGAATATAAGAAATGGCCCTAATTATTGTCGAGTCGCCCACAAAAGCAAGAACTTTTAACCGGATACTTAAAGGAAAAAACTACTACGTCTTCGCAACCCTCGGACACATTAGAGATCTACCCAAGAGCAAAATAGCTATTGATTACAAGCACAACTTAAAACCAACATATGAGGTGATTTCCCAAAAGAAGCGAGTCGTAGATCAATTAAAAAAATTATCCTCAGAAAACGATAGAATAATTTTGGCAACCGACCCGGATCGTGAGGGTGAATCAATTGCCTATCATGCAGCTTACCTTTTGGGATTTATTGAGGAAAAATGGCCAGAAATCAAGCAAAAAATCCAAAAGAAAAAATTAGAAAGAATTGTTTTTCATGAAATAACAAACAAGGCTCTTCAGGATGCACTAAATAAAACTGGGTCTCTTCGTTTCGATCTAGTAAAAGCTCAGCAGGCAAGAAGAATACTAGATAGGATTGTCGGATACGAACTTTCACCACTGCTTTGGACAAAACTTGGAAAAAATTGGCTTTCTGCAGGAAGAGTCCAAACGGTTGCCTTAAGATTAATCGTTGAAAGAGAAAAAGAAATAGATAAATTTGTTCAAGAAAAATACTTTCAAATACTCGCCTTTTTCAAAAACGGCGAAGAATTTAAAGGAAGATTGATAAAAATAAATGACGTTTCAATTGAACAACAATTTAAACTAGAACTATTTGCAGGTTCTTATGAGTATACAAAAACGACTATTGAAGAAATTAATCTTAAGCAAATAATTTCAGACCTTGAGCCAGATAAATACGAAGTCTTTGATATCAATGAAGAAATAGTTAAGCGCTATCCTCCTCCCCCTTTTACAACTTCCTTGCTTCAGCAAGAAGCATTTAACAGATATGGATTTACATCAAAGATGGTTATGAAACTTGCCCAGGATCTCTACGAAAGAGGTCTCATAACCTATCACCGAACTGATTCTTTTAACCTAGCATCGAGATTTGTTTTTGGGGCAAAAGACTATATTACTACTACTTATGGCCCAGATTATGCTTTAGACAAGCCACGAGGATTTAGAACAAAATCTAAGTCCGCTCAGGAAGCTCATGAAGCAATACGGCCTACCAGATTGGATGATTCAGCAAAAAAGAAATTAAACGAAAAAGGACTAAGTAAAAATCATAAGCTGATTTATGATCTTGTATTTAATCGAGCAGTTGCTACTCAGATGAAGGAAGCTGAAATAAAGCAAATTAGAATTTATGTTAAAAGTAGTAAAAATTATCTTTTTGAATCTGAATTTCAAAAAATTATGTTTGATGGTTTTTTGAGAGTTTTAAATCCAATCTTTGTAAAAAATAATCAAACTGAACCAAAAATAGCAAAAGATTCCCCAATAAATTTATTGAAGTTAGAACCAGAGGAAAAATTAACTCAGCCACCTCCACGCTATACAGAAGCTTCATTAATTAAAATACTTGAAGAAAGAGGTATAGGTAGACCTTCGACATACGCTCCAATCATTTCCTTAATTCAACAAAAAGGCTATGTGGAGAAAGATGGTCGTTACTTTAAACCAACCGGCTTGGGAACTGGAATAAGTGAGTATTTATCTTCAGCCTTTCCTCAAGTATTTGATATAAATTTTACTGCGGGCATGGAGGATGGTTTAGACCTTATAGCAAATTCACAAAAAAACATGCTAGACTTACTTAGCGAGTTTAACAAACCATTTCAAGAGACACTAGCGGAAAGAAAAAAAGATACAAAAAAAATTCAAATTAAAGAAGAAACAAGCGAAAAATGTCCTAAATGTGGTAGTCCTTTAACAATACGTTTCTCCCGGTTTGGTAAGTTTTATGCTTGTAGTGCATATCCAAAATGCAAATTTACAAAATCTTTTTTAAAATTTGTGAAAGGGAAAATATGTCCGAAATGCAATGGAAAAATAGTAATACGTTATACTAAAACTAAAAGGAGATTTTATGGCTGTGAAAATTATCCAAAATGCGATTATACCGAATTTCAATTTACTAAACTAAAAAATGAAAAGACCTAAATTCATATTTGTTTCAGGAGGGGTTATTTCGGGAATAGGAAAAGGAACCACATCGGCATCAATAGCACTTTTGCTTAAGGCTGCAGGCTACAAAGTTGTACCAATAAAATTTGAGAATTACCTTAATATAGATGCAGGAACTATAAATCCGGTAGAACATGGCGATCCCTTCTTATGCGAGGACGGGACCGAAGCGGACATGGATATAGGAAGTTATGAGAAATTTCTTGACGAGGACATGGCTAGGGATAATTTTGTCACTATGGGCCAAATATATAAATCAGTTATTGATCGCGAGCGAAGATTTGAATATAGCGGAGAGGACGTGGAAGCTATTCCCTACATCACCAATGAAATAATTAACCGAATACAATCTGCAGCCAAAAAAGGAGACGCCGACGTTGTAATCATCGAGCTTGGTGGAACTGCCGGTGAATATCAAAATATTTTTTATTACGAAGCATCCCGAATAATGACTTTAAAATATCCGGGAGACGTTTTACACATACATGTGAGCTATGTTCCAACTCCTAAACATTTAGGTGAACCTAAGACAAAACCAACCCAACTTTCAGTAAGAACGCTCAACTCACTGGGAATTCAACCTGATTTTATAATTGCCCGCTCAGAAAATGCCTTAGATCAAAGAAGAAAAGATAGATTTGCTCTTTTCTGCAATATGCATCCGGAAGACATTATTACAAATCCAGACGTGGAGTCAGTTTATGAAATTCCACTTATTCTTCACAAGCAGGAATTGGATCAAAAAATTTTAAAAAAACTTAATTTGCCCGCCAGAAAACCTAAACTTGACAAATGGACTCAATTAATAAAGAAAATAAAATCAAAGAAAAATAAAGTTGTCGAGATAGCCATTGTTGGTAAATATTTTGGCACAGGGGAGTATCAGTTAAAAGATTCTTACGCAGCTCTTTTTGATGCTCTTGATCACGCGGCGATTCATTCTGATGTTAAACTAAAAACACATTGGATTGATGCTGAAAAAGTAGAAAAACTTGGGACTGGGATAATAGGTAAACCAGATGGACTAATAGTTCCGATCGGGTGGGGAGAACGCGGTGCTGAAGGGATGATCAAAGCTGCTTCTTACGCCAGACAAAATAAAATACCATATCTTGGTCTTTGTTATGGAATGCAACTTGCGGTTATTGCTTATGCTCGAGACATTTTAGGTTGGAACGATGCAAATACTACTGAAAATAATCCTAAAACCTCGCATCCCGTAATCCATCTTATGCCGGCTCAAGAGAAATATATGAAAAACCGAGCTTACGGTGGCACTATGAGATTAGGCGGGTGGTTGGCCAAAGTAACGCCCGGCACCATGACTCATAAAATTTATAAGAGCGCGTCTCTCACAAGCGAACGTCATCGTCACCGCTACGAATTTAATAATAAATATTTAAGTAATTTCGAAAAAAATGGTGTTCTCATAGCTGCAAAGTCAGTTAAAGAAGGCTTGGTCGAAATAATAGAGTTAAAGAAAGACTTGCACCCTTTTTATTTAGGAACACAAGGTCATCCAGAATATAAAAGCAGACCCCTAAAACCGCACCCAATATTTCTTGCTTTTATAGAAGCATGTAAGTTATAATTCGTTTATGGCTAATTCTTTTAAATTCAACGACAAGATTTTTAGCGTTGGAGATACTATAAATCTTTCTTATAAGATAAAGGAGGGAAATAAAGAAAGACAACAAAAATACAGCGGAATTGTAATAAAGATTAAAGGTAACCGAAATGAAAATAAAACCTTTACTGTAAGAAAGATTTCAAAGTCTGGTATAGGAGTAGAAAGGATTATTCCACTTTCTTCTCCTTATCTCAGCGATATAAAAGTTAGCAAAAAAAGCGCATTTAAAAAAGCAAGGCTTTATTTTATAAGAAATTTATCTGATCAAGAGGTAAAACAAAAAATTTACCGTCAAAAATAAAGTTTGTGAATAAAAAAGCGGGAGTAATTGGCGAAAAACTCGCAGCTGTGTTTCTGCTTAAAAACGGCTATTTTATTCTTAAAAGAAATTTTCGATCTAAACTGGGAGAGATCGATATCATTGCAAAAAAGAACTCAACTATACACTTCGTTGAAGTTAAAACCAGAATTGGAGTCCAAAAAGGACTTCCTCATGACTCTGTAGATTCCAACAAAATAAGGCATATTGTTAGAATGCTACAACTCTACGTAAAAGAAGAGGCTTTAGCAAATTACAAACAATCGCTTGACGTTATATCAATAGTCTTGAATAATAATTATGAGGTTGATAACTTTAGGTTCTTTGAAAACATAACCCGTTAACAATTTAAAAAGAGAGGAGGTGAGATAAGTGTTAGCAGCAGTAAACAGTATTTTACAGCAGTTTTGGGTAAGTTTTGTTAACTTTTTACCTGATCTTTTTGGTGGCTTGATCATCCTTGTCATAGGTTTGATTATTGCAAATCTTTTGAAAAGACTTCTCTTGACTCTTTTTGAGTTTTTTAGACTGGAGAGGTTTTTTTCTCAAACAAAAGCAATGGATAAGGGTGAGGTAAAACTTTGGGAAGAGGTAGTTGTTGAGATTTTGAGATGGACTGTCGTAGTATTATTTCTTATTCCTACTCTCGAAGTCTGGGGTTTGTCCAGAGCAACAGTGGTCCTAAATCAAATTCTCTTCTATCTACCAAATGTCTTAATCGCTGTGATAATCGGATTTTTTGGTTTAGTGGTATCAAATCTAGTATCCGATTTAGTCAAAAGATCAGTAAAAACGCTAGGCTCAACCTCTGCCAATGCTTTGGCGGTTTTCGCCAAAACAGTAATTGTATTCTTTACAGCTTTGGTTGTTTTGAACCAACTAGGAGTTGCCCAGGATTTGGTCAGGATTTTATTTACTGGGATCGTTGGAATGCTGGCTCTAGCAGGTGGTCTAGCCTTTGGCTTGGGAGGTAAAGAGATGGCTAGGGATGTGCTCGACGAACTAAAAGCCAAAATGAAGTAATTTGCTGATATAATTGTAGTCCAACATGGGCTTTAATGCCCCCATCGTCTAGCGGCCTAGGACGACTGGTTTTCAGCCAGTAAATCAGGGGTTCGAATCCCCTTGGGGGCACAAAACTACTGTTATTTCGCCTTTGTAATTTTTATTTACTAAATCTTTTGATTTGCCGCGGAGAATTTCCTCGAATTTTTTGGTCAACTCACGAGCAATCACAATTTGCGTATTTGGAATATACTTATCGAAAAATTGCAAGGTTTTATTTATTCTAGCCGGAGATTCATAAAAAACAAAAACAATTCCATTAATAACCTTAGCAATTGTGTTTAAATGTTTAAACAATTGAACAATTTCTGTTTTTTTCTTTGGAAGAAATCCAAGGAAGATGAATTTATCTGGCTTAAATCCGCTGTGAATTAGGGCAGTCGTTAAAGCTGAAGGTCCAGGAACAACGGTGTAGGGGAAACCCTCTCTAATAACGGCTTTAACCAATAAATAGCCTGGGTCGGAGATTAAGGGCATTCCGGATTCTGAAATAAGGCTGACTTCTTTATCTTCCTTTAAATATTCGAGGACTTCGGGTAGTTTTTCGAATTCCTTTTCCTTATAATAAGAGATTACGCGTTGATTTGGGTTGATTTGAAGGTTAAAGAGTTCTTTTACACCTTTATCAAGAAGAGTTTGAGCCGAACGAGTGTCTTCGGCCAAAATAATATCTGATTTTGCCAGAGTTTCCGATTGTCTTAAAGACAAGTCTCGAAGATTGCCAATGGGTGTACCAACAATATAAAGCATGATCGAGCAAATTATTCAAATATTAACGAATTCTATCATATCAGTAATCAACCAAACAGGTTATCTAGGTATTTTTATATTGATGACTGCAGAATCAGCCCTTATTCCTATCCCTTCAGAAGTAACTATGCCTTTCTCAGGATATTTAGTCACAATCGGTAGATTTAATCTTTACTTGGTTATTTTAATTGGAGCTCTAGCTAACCTTGTAGGTTCGCTATTGGCTTACTGGTTGGGATTTTGGGGAGAAGAACACGTGATAAGGGGTTGGATCAGGAAATACGGCAAATATATGCTAATAACAGAAAATGAATATGATCGGGCAGAGAGGTGGTTTAGAAAATATGGAGAAAAAATTGTCTTCTTCTCTAGAATCCTGCCTGTGGTTAGAACCTTTATATCTCTTCCTGCAGGAATAGCTGAAATGAATTTCTGGAAATTTTCTTATCTTACCTTTTTGGGCTCTTTAATTTGGTCAGCTTTCTTAACCCTAATTGGATTTTATCTGGGAAGGAATTGGAGTTCGATTGAAATTTACTATAGAAAATTCGAATACTTTATTGTCGGAATTGGAATATTAATTATAGCTTTTTATATCGTTCATAAACTAAAGCATCTACGTAAAAGAAAGAGTAACCAAAGGGTTTAATTCTGCCATCAAAACTGGTAAAATGCTAGGTTGTCCATATGTTTAAACTTGTATCCGATTTCAAGCCCACCGGTGACCAGCCACAAGCCATAGAAAAGTTATCTTCAGGCATTTTGAATGGTAATAAGGATCAGGTTTTATTGGGAGTTACTGGATCCGGAAAAACATTTACCATGGCTAGTGTTATTCAAAAACTTCAAATGCCAGCCCTTGTTATCTCTCACAATAAAACTCTGGCTGGGCAACTTTATCAGGAAATGAGAGATTTTTTCCCACAAAATGCTATTTCCTACTTTGTGTCTTATTATGATTTTTACCAACCAGAAGCATATATGCCACAAACTGACACATATATAGAAAAAGAGGCAGAAATAAATGAATTGATCGATAAATTAAGGTTACAAGCAACTACAAATATCATGACCAGGAATGACGTTATTGTAGTTGCTTCTGTTTCTTGTATCTACAATATTGGTTCTCCCACAGAATATAATCAATCAACATTGAAGATAAAAATTGGTGATTTGGCAGATTGGAAAAATGCAACCCTAAGACTAGTAGAGTTACTCTACGATAGATCAGAGTTTGAATTTAAGAGGGGAACTTTCAGAATAAGAGGCGATAGACTAGATATTTATCCTGCCTATGAAGACTACGGATATAGGATTTACGAAAAACGAGGCAAAATTTCTCAAATAACAAAATTTGAACCCCTCACCGGAAAGGAAATCCGAAATCCAATCCGCCAGTCGGTGGACGAAATCCGAAATTTAATAATTTACCCGGCCAAGCACTATCTTACAGACAGAGAAACTTTTAACTCTGTAGAGCAACAAATAAGGAATGATTTAGCAGAGGAATATAAAGCATTAAAGAAGCAGAAGAAAATTTTGGAGGCGGAGAGACTTCTTCGAAGAGTAAATTATGATCTTGAGATGATAAAAGAAGTCGGCTATGTAAACGGTATAGAAAATTATTCGCGTTATTTTGATGAAAGAAATCCTGGAGATCCACCCTATACTCTTTTAGACTATTTTAAGCAAACATACCACAATAGATTTATTGTTTTTATAGATGAATCTCATATGACTGTTCCACAACTTCGTGGAATGTACAATGGGGATTATGCCAGAAAAAAAATTCTTATTGATTTTGGCTTTCGTTTAAAAGCAGCCTTTGATAACAGGCCATTAAAATTTGAGGAATTTTATAAAGCTTCTCAGCTTTTTATTTATGTATCTGCTACCCCTAATGAGTGGGAAATACAAAAATCGAGGAAAATAGTAGAACAGTTGATTCGGCCAACAGGTATATTAGACCCGAAAATCTATATTAGACCGGCAACAAGCGAAATACAGGACCTGATAAAGGAAATTGAAAAAAGGGCAAAAAGAAAAGAACGTGTTTTAGTAACCACATTAACAAAAAAAACAGCTGAGGATCTGACTGACTATCTCAAGGAAAGAAGTATAAAAGCGACTTATCTTCATTCAGATATCAAAACTCTGGAGCGTTCCGATATTTTAGACAATTTACGAAAAAATGAATTCGATGTTTTAATAGGGGTAAATTTGCTACGAGAGGGATTAGACCTTCCTGAAGTCTCGCTGGTTGCAATTTTAGACGCGGATAAAGAAGGTTTTTTGCGGTCTAAGACGTCTCTTATTCAAACTATGGGAAGAGCAGCTAGAAATATTTTAGGTGAGGTTATCATTTATGCTGATCAGATCACAAAATCAATACGAGAATCTATAAACGAGATTGAACGCAGAAGAAAAGTACAAGAAGATTACAACAAAAAATATAAAATCAAGCCAAAGACAATCTATAAACCAATCCGAGAAAAAATTATTGAAAAGGAAGAAGATAATCTTCTATACGACGCTAGAAAAGTGGATATCAATGAGGACGTCTTAACAAAAATTAATTACGATTCACTTACGCCCTACGATAGAAAAAGAATAATCAATAAACTTGAAAGCGAGATGAGAAATCAAGCAGAGCAACTTAACTTTGAATTTGCCATAAAAATCAGGAACAAAGTTCGCCAGCTAAAATATGGATAACTTTATAAAGATTCGAGGCGCAAGAGAACATAATCTAAAGAACATAAACTTAGATTTGCCTAAAAATAAAGTTATTGTTATCACTGGTGTTTCTGGTTCGGGAAAATCCTCTTTAGCTTTTGATACATTATATGCAGAGGGTCAAAGAAGATATGTTGAATCGCTCTCTGCCTATGCCAGACAGTTTTTAGGCATCATGGATAAACCTGATGTAGATACGATTGAAGGCCTGTCTCCTGCGATTTCTATTGATCAGAAATCCACATCACATAACCCCCGTTCTACCGTCGGAACCATTACAGAAATTTATGATTATCTTCGACTATTATTTGCAAGAATAGGTCACCCTCACTGCCCAAATTGTGGAATTGAAATAACAAAGCTTTCAGTTGATGAAATAGTTTCCAGAGTTCTTTCTATTATCGAGGCCGAGACCCTAAAAGACAAAATAAAACCACAGCATTTTCTTATTCTTTCACCTGTGATCCGACAAAAAAAAGGAGAGTTTAGAGAATTGTTTGAAAATCTTATATCAAAGGGCTATACAAAAGTTCGAGTCGATAATAAAATTTTGGAGCTGAATACAGAAATATCATTAATTAAAACAAATAAGCATGATATAAATGCGCAAATCGACTCGTTAACTGCATCCTACAAGGATCTGAAGAATGATATTTTTAAGAGTAATATTAAATCGCGACTTTCGTCAAGTATTGAGCAGAGTTTAAATTTATCTGATGGATTAGTAATTTTAGAAAATGGAAAACAACACTTGTTTTCAGAGAAATTTTCTTGCCCCAATTGTAATCTCTCTCTGCCTGAACTTGAGCCAAGAATGTTTTCGTTTAATTCTCCTCTTGGAGCTTGTAGCAAATGTAAAGGAATTGGAACAATATATAAGGTAGATCCTGATTCGATTCTCAATAAAAATTTGACCATAAATGAAGGTGGCATACTCCCATTTAATAAAATATTTTTTCAAGATACTTGGTATATACGATTATTTAAGCAGGTAGCTCAAGAGGAAGGAATTGATTTAGATATTACTATTGAAAAACTCCCGAAAGAAAAATTAAATATAATGCTTAGAGGCACCGGTAAAACCTATAGAGTTAGCGGCACAAATCGATTTGGCAGAAATACATATATTTACGAAAATTTTGACGGAATTTTGACAGAATTGGAAAGAAGGTTTTTCGATGCTGATGTAAGTTTTGATGGTTTTGATGTAAATAAATATATAAAAGAGGAAGTATGTAATATTTGCCAAGGAAAAAGACTTAAAAAGGAAATTCTTTCTGTGACAATTGATAAGAAAAGCATAATGGAGTTTGCAGATGAATCCATAGAAGCCCTTCTTACTTATTTCAAAAACGATTTCGTAAAGACCTTGAAACCCTATGAACTTAACATAGCAACAAGTATTTACAAGGAGATAATAATCAGACTTACTTTTTTAAGAAATGTTGGATTATCGTATTTGACGGTTTCGCGCACCGCTAAATCATTATCCGGTGGAGAACTACAAAGGATACGACTGGCCTCTCAGATAGGCACAGGATTAACTGGGGTATTATATGTATTGGATGAACCCTCAATAGGTTTACACCCAAAGGATGTTTCAGCATTAGTCAATACACTTCATAATCTTAAGAAGCTTGGTAACACTCTAGTTGTTGTCGAACATGATCAAAAAACGATTGAATCCGCAGATTATGTAGTTGAATTAGGACCAAAAGCAGGAGATGGTGGAGGAAAGATTGTTTTTATCGGAACAGTGCCACAAGCTAAAAAAAGCAATACTAGCTTGACTGGACAGTATATTTCAGGTAAGAAAAAAATTGCTTTTGAAAAAAAAGACTTTAAGACAAATCTTGGCCAGATAATATTAAAAGGAGCAAGTCAATATAATCTTAAAAATATCGATCTGCAAATACCTCTTGGCAACTTGATTGCTGTGACTGGCGTTTCAGGATCGGGTAAATCTTCACTAATTGTAGAAACTCTCTATCCCGCGTTAAAGTACTATATTGAGGGGCATTTTTCAGAGCAGATAGGAGATTTTAAAAATCTTGAAGGATTTCAATACGTCGATCGAGTATATTTGGTTGATCAGTCACCAATCGGAAGAACACCTCGATCAAACCCTGCTACCTATGTTGGCTTTTTTGATGAAATTAGAGAAATTTACGCTCAAACTACAGACGCTAAAGTGAAAGGTTTTAAAAAAGGAAGATTTTCGTTTAATTTGAAGGGTGGACGTTGCGAAAAATGCCAGGGAGCAGGTGTTATTAAAATAGAAATGCAGTTTTTACCCGATGTCTATATCAAATGCGATGTCTGTGATGGTCAAAGGTACAATAAAGAGACTCTAGAGGTAAAATACAAAGGTAAAAGTATTTTTGAAATACTTCAAATGACAATCGACGAGGCAGCTGTTTTTTTCCAGAGTCATTACAATATTTTTCAAAAATTAAGTTTTTTAAAGCAGGTTGGATTAGGATATGTTGAACTTGGCCAACCTGCTCCTACCTTCTCCGGCGGAGAAGCCCAAAGAATTAAATTGGCTAATGAACTCTCTAGAAGAGAAACAGGAAGAACCTTGTATATTTTGGATGAACCGACAACTGGCCTTCACTTTTATGATGTAGAAAAACTATTATCATCGCTTTATAAACTAGTAGAAAAAGGCAATACTGTAATAATAATTGAACATAATTTGGATGTAATAAAAAACTGCGAGTATATTATAGATCTTGGCCCAGATGGTGGTGAAGCTGGCGGCTATGTTGTTTTTCAAGGACCAATTGAAGCAATTCTTAAAGAAAAAAAGTCTTACACCGCAGAATACCTAAAAAGAGTTCTATAATTAAATAATGAGGCTAAAGAAACTATTATATCTTTTTATAATTTTTATAATTTTTATATATCCGAAGTTTACCTATGCTCAAGAATTCAAGAGTGACTATAAAGTTGAGTATTATCTGAACAATAATGAAAAGAATCTTGATACTAATGTCAGGTTTACTATAAAAATTATTAACCTAAAAAGTGATGTTTATGTAAACAAATTCTCGCTTGCTTTCCCAAAAAGTTTTTCCATCTCTAATTTAAATGCCAGAGACGATAACGGGGAAATCACTCCAAAATTAGAAACAGATGAGCAAAAATCTAAAATTGAGCTTGAGTTCTTAAACCCAAAAACTGGCGCAGGAACGGAAAATACATTTTATCTTACCTTTGATCAACATAACCTTTTTAGAATAAATG
The DNA here is from genome assembly GCA_964559705.1 of uncultured Gammaproteobacteria bacterium. GTDB lineage: Bacteria > Patescibacteriota > Microgenomatia > UBA1406 > GWC2-37-13 > CAZLGV01. The sequence continues at coordinate 784,598 of CAZLGV010000001.1, forward strand.
GCAATGTTTGGGAAGTTATTCTACCTACAATTGGCGGAGATGAAAATGAAAAATATCAAATAATTGTTCATTTACCTCAAACTAATCCCAAAAAAATAAGTATTGCTAAACCAAAACCAGATTTGATAACAGACAACACTATTTATTGGAATAATCCGCAAACTAAAACTATTTATGCTGTTTTTGGTGAGGCGCAATTGTATAAGCTTAAACTCACATACAATCTTTATAATCCAGGCTTGACATCTGCATATACAGATGTTGCATTTCCTCCCGACACTCTATATCAAAAAGTCGTCATCAACTCAATTCAGCCCCAGCCTGATTCAATTTATATAGACGAGGATGGAAATTTTATGGGAAGATACACTCTTAAGCCAAAAGAGAAAAAATCTATTGTTTTTGATGCAATAGCCGAGATTAGTGTAAACCCTAGATCAGAAGTTCAACCATTAATAAAAAATCGTATAGAAAATCAAAGAAAATATCTTCTTGCTGAAAGTAAATTTTGGAAACTTGAAACTTTAACTCCTTTTGCAGATTTAAAGAGCCCAAAAGATGTTTACTATTACGCTACGCAAAAATTAAACTACAACTACCAAAGAGTGACAAAAGATATAAAAAGACTTGGAGCAGCTGTGGCACTAAGAAATCCGAACCAAGCTGTTTGCACGGAATTTTCAGATGTGTTTATTGCAATTGCTAGAGAAAAAGGGATTCTGGCCAGAGAAATTCAAGGATATGGTTTTTCGCAAGACCCGCAACTTAGACCTTTGTCCTTGGTTGCTGACGTTCTTCATTCTTGGCCAGAATACTACGATTCACAATCTAATCTTTGGGTTCCGGTTGATCCGACCTGGGAAAATACTTCGGGAATAGATTATTTTAATTCGTTTGATATAAATCATATTGTTTTCTCAATACACGGAAAAAGGCCTGACTACCCATATCCAGCTGGAATGTATAAACTGGAGGATACGAGAGATGTTGCCGTAGAAGCTCTTTCAGAAGAACCAGTCGAGCTAAAAAAAATTGTTGTTAAAGATATTGAGGGGCCAAAAAATATAAGTACAAATGGAGAATATAAGGCCAAAATTACAATTGAAAATTTAAGTAATGTTTTCTTATATGATACAAGCATTAAAATACTTGCGGAAAATCTATCAATCAAGCCAGAACTACTCTCTATTGATATTTTAGCGCCTGGTGAAAAAAAATTGTTAAATATAAATTTCGCTGCAAACAGTAAAAAATCTACAATGGCAAAGTTATCCGTAACTACACCTTACGGCCAAATTTATTCTCAAACTGTTCGAATAGTTCCTTACTTCGGAACAATCCTATTTATTTCCTTTTCAGTTCTGGGACTAGGTATAATTTATATCCTTATTTATGTATATCGATCTAAACAAAGAAAGTATAAAAAAACTGGATAGCTTCTCAGGAGTCTATACTTTTTTACAAAATAAGAATTACCTTTATATAGGCAAATCTATTAACGTAAAAGCTCGTTTACTTTCTCACTTAGAGAATGCAAAACTTGATAAGAAAGAGGCTCTGATCCTTAAAAATGCGAATAGAATAAAATATATTAGGGCTGATTCGGATTTTAAAGCCCTCATTTTGGAATCGCAATTGATTCAAAAATATCAGCCTCAATATAACACTCGCTGGAAAGACAACAAAAGCTATTTATATATAAAAATAACTATAAAAGATGAATATCCGAAAATCCTTTCCGCAAGAAGGGAAAAGAATTCAAGAGCGCTGTATTTTGGACCTTTTCCTTCAGTCCAAAGTCTTAGTTATATTCTCCGGGAGATTCGTAAAATCTTTCCTTTCTGCGCGCAGAAAAAGATTTCACAAAAATCTTGTTTTTACTCAAAAATTGGTTTATGTTCACCTTGCCCAAATAAAATAAATCAAGAAAGTAATCTCAATACTAAAAAACTCTTGAAAAAAATATATAACAATCAAATAAAACAGGTTATTAAAATTCTTCAAGGTAGAACTGCTGTTGTTGAAAAAAAACTTTATTCAGAGCTTAATGAATTAATAAAAAGAGAAGGCTATGAAAAAGCACTTGTCTTGAGAAATAAAATTTTTGTATTTAAAAAATTAATCACTCAGCGGTTATTTGATCCGGATGAAGTTTCTTATTACAATCAATCAAAAAGGAGTCTAAAAGAACTTCTCCAGTTACTTCAATATTATCTTCCGGAAATCAAATCTTTAAATCGTATCGAATGTTATGATGTCAGTAATATTTCACAAAAGGATGCCACTGCTTCTATGGTAGTCGCAGCGGGCGGACTAATTAATAAAAAAGACTACAGAAAATTTAAAATAAAAAATTTGAAAATAAAATCAGACACCCAGATGCTTGAAGAAGTTATCAAAAGAAGATTTATGAATAAATGGGAAAAGCCTAATCTGATAGTTTTCGATGGAGGAAAACCCCAAATAAAAGCCATGAAAAAAGCCTTGAACGAACTGAAAGTTCAAATACCAATCGTGGGAATAGCCAAAAATCCAGACAGATTAATTATGGGGACTAAAAATTACCCTACAATACAACCCAGAACCAATAACTTGGGCTTTAACTTAATCAGGTTAGTCAGAGATGAATCCCATCGGTTTGCCCGAAAGTATCATTTATTCCTTAGGGATCGAAAAATGTATAATTAATTAATGAAAAAAATCTTCAGAATGATCTTGTTTTCAGGTATCGCCCTCTATTTCACTTCTTTCTGGAATAAAGGCTTTATTGTTCAAGCTGATTGGAGTATATATTTGCAAGCAACGCTACTTATTGCTTTGGCTTATTATTTAATTTTGCCTGTAGCCAAAATAATATTATTACCCTTAAACTTATTGACCTTTGGACTTGTGTCTACCCTTCTTTACACTGGAACCTTATATATTTTAAGTAAACATTTAGGCTTAGTGGAAATAAACGCCTGGACCTACGCTCAAACAAACATTTCTTATATTCTCAATTTATTCCTATCTTCGTTTTCGATTTCAGTTATAATTAGAACATTAGAGCAAGTAATTTAAAATGAAAACCTTACTGCTTAGCCTAAACATTATTATTGCATTGGTAGTGGTTGGATTAATACTAATTCAAGGAAAGGGAGCAGGCCTGGGAAGTGCTTGGGGTGGATCAGGTGAACTTTACCAAACCAGAAGGGGAGTGGAAAAACTCACTCTGCGTTTAACCGTATTTCTTATAGTTTTGTTTTTCTTAATATCGGTTTTAAATCTTTTTTGATTTTTCATGGACTTAAATCGAAAAAACCTGCGCTATTACTATTGGCTATTGATTGAGTTTACTAAAAAGCACTCAAAAATGATCCTTTTGAGCTTCTTCTTGAGTTTTTTTGTTGTGGTTAGTCTTATTTCTTTTTCTCCATTTTTAAACAGATTTATTTTTACCAGGAAAGAAGTCACTGGAATGGTAGGCGAATATACATTAACTAATATTCCAGAGGAAATCTTATCAAAAATATCTCATGGATTGGTTTTTGTAAACGAAAAGGGCGCAGTGCTTCCAGCCCTAGCTTCCTCATGGGAAATAAAAGATGATGGAAAGGAGTTCCGTTTTCATCTAAAAAATGAACTTCTCTGGGATGACGGAAAGGAGTTTTCCGCAAAAGATTTAGTCTATAATTTTAAGGATGTTGAGGTTGATGTCAAAGATAAAAATACAATATATTTCAAGTTAAAAAAGGCGCTGCCGATTTTTCCAACTTACCTAACAAAACCAGTGATAAAATATCCACTTCATGGGGTTGTAGGCTTATATAAAATGGATAAAATTAAACTTACTCAGGGAGTAGTTAAGCAACTCACACTAAGTCCAAATAAAAAAGAACTCCCACTTCTGATCTATAAATTTTACCCAAGTGAAAGTAAATTAATAAGTGCCTATAAAATGGGTTCAATCAATAGAATGGTTTTGTTAAAGAAAAATTTGGCAGATACATTCGCTTATTGGAAAAACACAAAAATAACTAGATCCATAGATTACGGAAAAGTAATGTCTCTTTTTTTTAATTTTAGAAATCCGCTTTTGTCTGAAAAGAATGTCAGAGAAGCAATATCTTTGAGTATTCCTAGAGCCAAACTCGCCGAAGCCGGAGAACCAGCTAAGGGACCGATTTCTCCTACCTCCTGGGCTTATAATTCAGAATTAGAGCAAACTGTTGAAAATTTAGAAATTTCCGAGAAAAATCTTAAAAAATATTCAGAAGGCACAGCTTCGGCCAAATTAAATTTTGAGACTTTTTATGACTTTCTTTCAACTGCTAGCTTGATCGATGAAAATTTAAAAAAAGTTGGCCTAGCAACTAACCTTAAATTAACAAATTTTGATAATCCAGAGCAATTTGATATATTGCTTGCTTTCTGGCAAATTCCAAATGACCCTGACCAATATTTTTTTTGGCACTCAACCCAAGAGCAGGGTAATATAACCAATTATAAAAATGTTAAAGTAGATAAGTTGTTGGAAGATGGGCGAGCTTCCTTACTAGTTTCGGATCGAAAGAACTATTACCTTCAATTTCAAAGGGTAATTGAAGATGATCTGCCTGCTATTTTCCTCTACCACCCTTACATTTACACCATAGAGAGGAAGTAAGCTGGCACTCACTTATTTGATATAATTCAACCAAAGGGCGAGTGGTGGAATGGTAGACACGCAGTCTTGAGGGGGCTGTGCCGCAAGGCGTGGGAGTTCAAGTCTCCCCTCGCCCACCCATGCGAAGAATAGAAAGAATCGAAGATAGGTCAACACGAGATCTCTTAGATCCAGCGGAATTTGGTATTGAGGACGACGGTTCAGCAGCTGATATTAACTGCACGGAGTTTGCTTTTAGAGTGGTAAGAGGAGAGGTATGGAACATGGATGAAGCAAGGCGCTTTGACAAAGAGCCGCAAGCTTGGTTAGAAGAAAGGGGTTATAGAGAGGTTGATGAACCTACAGCGGGAGATCTTGTTTTATACTTTATAGAGCCAGAAAAAGAAGTGCTTATTGCCAGGGCAAGACGTCGCCCAGGTAGTGATCCAGTTGTTAAACACGTTGGTATTATTCATGGAGATGGCAGAGTTCTTTCTAAGATTAAACAAAACCCGCCTCAACTTAGAGCTTTAACAGATCCCTTATTCACGCATGGCACGCTTGTTTCTTTCTTCAGAAAACCACCTGTGCCCCCAGGAAGAATCGAACTTCCATCTCGTCCTTAGAAGGGACTTGCTCTATCCGTTGAGCTATGAGGGCAATGAGCCCTTCCGGAGAATCGAACTCCGGTCGACGGTTTACAAAACCGCTGCTCTACCATTGAGCTAGAAGGGCAAATGGTGCCGGGGGTGGGACTCGAACCCACACGGTTTATTCAACCATAGGATTTTAAGTCCTACGCGTATACCGATTTCGCCACCCCGGCTATTTTAAACTACTTCTTAGCATTAACTTCAAACTTTTCTTTCCTTTCGTTGTCTTAAAATATTTTTCTCTCCTTATAGCATCTTTTTCTGACTTTATAGCTTCGTAAAAAATTAATTCTAAATTTTTTAATCTCTTTGTTGTCCAAGTTTTTCCTAATAAATGTTCTTTAACTCTTCTTTTCAAGTCTCTTGTTCTACCAACATATAACTTGCTATTTCCTTGTAACACATATACATAAAACATTCTTTAATTCTATCAGGATTTTACCCTAAACCAGATTAAAATCGGTTTAGGGTACCATGTACCGAACTCCGTTCTGGTACGTGGTAAGTCCTGCTTGTCTACCAATTCCAACACCCCGGCTGCAGTAACTAATTATATCAAAGCCATCTTTAGGTGGGAAAGCGCTTGAGAGGTGAGAACTCTGCCTTTTGGAGTCTTCTTAATAAATCCGATCTGTAAAAGATAAGGTTCAATAAATTCTTCTATTGTTCTTTTATCCTCAGATAAGGAAGAGGCGATTGTCTCAACTCCAACAGGAGTATTTTGAAATTTTGTTCCCAGCACATGTAAATACTTCCTGTCAATATCGGTTAAACCAAGTTCATCGAGGTTCAATAGAGTAAAAAGTTTTTTCAAGAGTGTTTCGTCTATTTCCTTGAGTTTATCAACATCCAAAATATCTCTCGCCCGCTGGAGTATTCGGTTGGCAATTCGAGGAGTTCTTCTTGAGCGCTTGGCTATTTCCCGAGCTGCTCTATCTGTAATCGGTAAACTAAGTATTTTGCTTGAGCGGTTAACTATTTTTACTAAATCCTCTTGATTATAATAATCCAATCTTAAAAGCAAGCCAAATCTTTCTCGAAGTGGTGCTGAAAGCATGGCTAATTTAGTAGTTGCTCCTACTAGGGTTATTTTAGGAATTGGCAGTCTGACGGTTCTGGCAGCAGGTCCCTTGCCGATAACTATATCCAGCATATGTTCCTCCATCACCGGATATAAAACCTCCTCAACGTTTTTTGGTAAACGATGAATCTCGTCAATAAAAAGGACATCATTATCTTTTAAATTTGTCAAAATCGCTGCCAAGTCACCTGTTCTTTCAATTACTGCTCCAGAGGTGACTTTAATATCGCCAGACAACTCATGGGCGATTATATGGGCCAGAGTAGTTTTTCCCAGCCCTGCCGGTCCGTAGAAAAGAATATGCTCTGAAGGAGCACTCCTACCTTTTACAGCCTTTATAAACATTCGCAGAGGATTCACAACAGCAGCTTGACCTATATACTCATCAAGTTGTTTAGGACGCAGCGTATTTGCAATCGTATTGCTCATTTTTACATTATAGCAGCTTCCAAATCAGGATAAGTATATTCAGGCAAGGAGTTTAAATGATTATTCCTTCCAATTTTTATTTTTATGAGATACTTTAGTGCTTCCATAATAGACTTACGAAAAGCACTATCTCTAAAAAATTTAATGAGTAACCTTGGTGATAATCGGCCATCAATTAAAAATTCTTCAAATTGATCCACCGCTTTTTGATCGAGAATACCTGTATTAAACCATCTTTGTAATGCATCAACATGTCTAGTTACATTGGCTTCTAATTGATGATCAATACTTAAAAGCGTAACTGCGAAAAAAAAGTCATCACCTTTATATCTTGATCGCAGCATACGATGATAATGAGCCGGAGATAGGCCATTTTCTATAGCGAACTTTGCTAGCTCTCCAGAAACCAAGGAGCGATTGAATGACTCTCCGGTTTTAGGCTTTGCTATTCCCACTGCTTCTCCAACTGGAAAGATTTTTCTTGAAGTGGGAGAAGGAGCAGGTTGCGACCTAATCATACCATAGGTAAGATCGATAAGGTCTTTGCCTACATAAACTCCAGGTATTGTCGTAGCGAATTCTCTCAAAGCATCAAGTCTTTGTCTGCCGTCTCCTGAAATAAAACGAGGAAATTGAGAATAGTAACCCCAGCCGGAAAAAGCAAGATCAACCAGAGGCTCGCCTTGGTCCCTAGAATAAATACTTCTATTGATCCAGGATTGTCCACCACCCGGTCCAAAGACCATAATCATTTCTCCCTCAGGTGCCTCGCCCCGAAATGTCCCGTAACAGATCCATTGAACTGCAAAATCCTCATTAGCTCTTTCTAAGTCAACTTGTCTAATAACGGCTGCTCTTATTCCTGTTCCGTCTATGACCGAGTCAAACTCATATTCTGTTCCGTCAATCTGAACAGTTACGCCATCCGGATGCTCTCTTACAGTTGTCTGTTTAGCTGTCTCTGGAGAAAGAAATAAGATTCTTTCTCTTACCTTATCTAGCCAACCATTCACCACGGCTGGGTAATCAATCATAAAATATCTATCTCCGGTTGGAACTTTAAAATCAGTCCCCCGCGTACTTACAACTCTTATTGAATCCATCGGTAATCTATGAGCAATAGGAACATGAAGATTAAATTTTTGCTCATTTCCACGATTTGTTGTGTAAATGGAGCGGCGCTCCGGTTGTCCCTTAAGGGTAAAAATGGTTGAATTTGGCAATTCGTGAGCTGGAATTACGGTCCCGGGTCCCAGACCAAAAATACCCACCTCTTTTTGCATGCAATATTATACTATAGGATTGAGTCGTCCGCTACTGATTCTTATTTGTAACCAATTGGAGAGATTGCTTAATTTTATCTTCGATTGAAAGTTCTTTAGGTAGTTTTGACAGAATTAATTTGGCCTGCTGGGTTTTAAAGCCTAAAGCAACCAGGGCATCAATAACTGTTTTATCATCCTCAGATAAATACATTTTTCCTATTCTAAATTCTTCTCCGAGTTTCTGTGAAAGTTCTAAGATAATTTTCATGGCTGTTTTCTTGCCTAGTCCTGGAATATTTGAGAAAAAATTAATATTATTTTCCCTTACGGCTCGCAATAACTCTTCTTCTTTAGAAAACGAAACTACGGTAAAAGCAATTCTGGGTCCTACGCCCTGAACTCCAATTAATAGCTTAAAAAGATTATGCTCACCTTTGGTCAGAAAACCAAACAATACTTGGGCATCTTCACGAACATGCAAATAGCTATACACTTCAACATCATGATTGAGTTTTGCGCTACTTAAAACCGATGATGTCAAATTAACTTCATAAGAAACGCCTGAAGCGGTTTCTATTAAAGCAACATTTCCCTCTAGTTCAACAAGTTTACCTTTTATTCTTCCTATCATAAGCCTTCCCGCTCTATTTGCCAGAGTCTATTATACTTGGCGACACGTTCTCCTCTAGAAGGAGCGCCAAATTTTACAAATTCTGATTGAATTCCAACCGCAAAATCTGCAATAAAACTATCATTAGTTTCACCAGAGCGATGAGAAACTATATAATTAAAATTATTACTTCTGGCCAAATCAATTACTTCAAGTGTCTCTGTGATTGTCCCTATTTGATTTGGTTTAATTAAAATTGTTGTACAGGCTTTTGATTTAATAGCTTTTTGCAGTCTATCCTTATTGGTCGTTAGTAAATCATCACCTACTAAATATGTTTCTTTTGAAATAAGTGCATTTAATTTCGTCCAGCTTTCAAAATCATCTTCATTAAGGGGGTCTTCTAAGACCAATGGAGAATATTGCTTAGTTATATCAAGAATATACGAAATATATTCTTCAGTTTTCAAAGGATGGGCAATAGATTTCAAGAGATAATGTTGATTTTTATAAAAATTAGATGCGGCAATATCCATCCCCAGAAAGATATCCAGTCCCGGTTTCATATTTTTTCTGATAATTGTTTCTTGCAAGATTTCTAGAGCATCAACATTGGTTGGAAAATTTGGGGTAAAACCACCTTCTTCACCAACAGAGATATTAGCGTTTCTATAAGCCAACGAGCGTTTCAACTCATGAAAAATCTCAACTCCGATGCGATATGATTTATCAAAGTTGAAGGATGACGAAGGAATTACTTGAAACTCTTGAAATTCCAAATTGTTATTTGCATGTTTACCTCCATTTAATATATTAAACATGGGAGTAGGAATTTTCTCTATTTTTATATTTGTTTTGAAGATACTGTTGTAATAGTTATTTATATATTTGTAAAGAGGAATATTTTCGGATGCGGCCGCGGCTTTTATCATCAGTAGAGATATAGCCAGCGTAGTATTCGCTCCCAACTTGCTTTTATTTTTTGTACCATCGGCATGTATCAACCAGGAATCGACTTCTTGCTGTTTAAGGGGTGAAATTCCAGCTAGTTTTGGACTAATTAAAGTGTTTACAATTTCTACTGCTTTGGAAACTCCCATCCCATCAAAATATTGCTTATCATTATCTCTAAGTTCAACAGCTTCGTACTTTCCCAAGGAGGTACCAGCAGGGACAGAGGCCATAACTTCTATATTGTTATCCAAAAGTAATCTTCCCTCTATGGTCGGAAAGCCGCGAGAATCGATTATTTCGTAAGCCTTAATTTGTTTAATCTTTGCCATAGTGCTTTTTTTCTATGTTATATATTAGCTCCCTGCTTCTTTCTATTGCATCTGGGTTAACTGATACGCTTGTCAGGCCTTTTTTTACCAGTTTTTCCACTAACTCGGGATAGTCGGAAGCTGCTTGCCCACAGATTGAACATTCTACTTTATATTTTACACAGGTTGAAACTATATATTCCAGCATGGAAATTACAGCCGGAGACCTCTCATCATAAATATGACTTACTTCTGCATTATCTCTATCAACTCCAAGCAGCATCATTGTTAAATCATTTGTCCCTATGGATACGCCATCGATACCCACGTTCAAAAAATCTTCAAGCTCAAGTGCGGAAGAAGGAACCTCTACCATCATGTAAAGCTTAAAGCCTGGTAAATCAAATAATCCTTGCCTGGCAATTATTTCTTTTATTTTTATCATCTCCCAGGGTCTTCTGACAAAAGGAATCATTAGGTGAAGATTTTTATATTTCAAATCCCAAATAGTTTTTAAAGCCTCTAGTTCTAAAGAAAAAACATCTGGATTCGCAATATAACGTGAGGCTCCTCTGAAACCAAGCATTGGATTCTCTTCATCAGGCTCATATTTTTTACCGCCTGTTAAATTGCGATATTCATTGGTTTTAAAGTCTGTTGCTCTATAAATAATTGGTCTTGGATTAAAAGCTTTTACAAACTGCAATAATCCGTGAGATAATTTTCTGACAAATAAGTCTTGCTTTTTTTGACGTATAAATTCTTTTGGATGAATTCCGATATCTGCGATCATGAACTCCGCTCGAAGCAAACCAACGCCATCTACATCTTCATTTGCAACTTTTGCTGCCTGATCGGCCTCTGCCAAATTGACATAAACCTTGGTTAAGGTTTTTAATTGACGGGTCCTGCCGCGAATTTCCTTCCCGCCAGTGCTCGTTGCTAATCCCTGCAACTGTGCGCTGTCGGGAACCCTTCCTTTCGCGTCACCCGTCAATTTTCCCTTGTAAATTTCTCCTGTTGAGCCGTTAACGCTGACAATCATTTCGTTTTTTAATAGTTTTGTTGCTTTTCCAGCTCCTACCACCGCAGGGATCCCAAGCTCTCTTGAGACTATTGCTGCATGTGAAGTTCTTCCTCCCTTATCAGTAACAATTGCCACTGCTTTTTTCATTGCAGGAACATAGTCAGGGTTGGTCTGCGGAGCAACCAGAACATCTCCTTTTTTAATTTTTGAGATTTCCCTTGGTGAAGAGATAACAGAGACTGGTCCTGTTCCTATTCCAGGTGACGCGGGCGAACCAACAAGAATTGGCTTATTTTTTATTTCATCAAACTTTTCACTTTTAACTTTTAATTTTTCATTTAAGGTCGTAATTGGTCTGCTTTGAACAATAAAAACTTTATCCGCCTCTATTGCCCACTCAATATCTTGGGGAAAATAATAATGATCTTCTATATCTTTAACAAGCATGGCTATTTGAAGCATCTCTTCCTGGGAAATCTTTTGCTTTGATCCTTCCTTATTAGATAAACGCATTTCTTTATTTTCAGTTCCCTTTTTAATGTATTTTGAACCCTGCTCTGCTATTTCTTTTTTTAGAATAACAAAGGAACGTTTATCAATCTCGTAGTGATCCGGCGTTACTTTACCCTGAACAATGTATTCACCAAGTCCGAAAATTGCTTCAATAACAATTTTATTTCTGTCATTTGTAACTGGGTCTATGCTAAAAGCAATACCTGATTTTTCAGATTGAACCATGCGTTGAACCACACATGCTATTCCTACTTTAAAATGCTTGTCCTGAGCGGAGTCGAAGGAATCAAATCCTTGTTGATGGCGATAATAAATTGCTCTTTCTGTAAACAAAGAAGCCCAACATTCTTTTACTTTTTGGACAAGATTGTGTTCGCCCCGAACATTTAAATAAGTTTCTTGTTGCCCTGCAAATGAAGCAGTAGGTAAATCCTCAGCTGTTGCCGAAGATCGAACAGCAACCAATGGCAATTTGTAGATAGATTTCAGCTTATGCCTGCCTTGAGAAAAAGCAGTTATATTTCTTTTTAGGTATTTTTCCTCGTGAATTGTCAAATCATTATAATAATCAACGACAGTATTGCTAATTTCAAAAGGCACTGGTGTTTTTAAAATTAGCTCCTTTATGTTTTCTGAAACTTGTTGGAGCTCATGGGGATTTTCGTAATTGACTATTGATAAAAAGTCTTTTATTTTATTTTGCAGTTTTCCTTCTTTTATGAATGAAAAATAGGCATTAGATGTAAGGATGAATCCATAAGGTATTGGAAAATTTGCTTGTGTCATTTCCCCAAGATTTGCTCCCTTACCCCCAACTAAACCAACATCCTCTTTATCAACTTCATCAAACCAAACAATATTCCTTTTTCTCGCCATAATTTAAATATACAATATTTTCAGGTTGACAAAGTTTAAATTGTTATTTATGATCAAAGTTAAAGCAAAAAAGATCAGTGAAAAATATCAAATTAACTATTGAAGGTAAAAAAATTCTTCTTCCCTTCAATGATCATTTTGCGAATTTAGTTAAGATAAACGAAGATTTAAATTTTGGAGCTTGGGATAACTACAAAAAAAGGGGATTAACCTACGTTGATGTTCAGCAAATTGTTGGCATAACTGGGGCTTGTGAGAATATAGACACTTTGTTTAAAGTTCAGAGCAGATTATCTCTTCCTCTTTTTATAACTCAAACAGGTCAGCTTACTCTTGAACAAGCTTTGGAGAAATTCCCTGGAGTTTTTACTGTAATTCACTCTGGCCGTGACGAAGAGAAGGAAGACATAAGACATCTTAGACAATTTCGCTTAACCGAGGAAGAGTTCGACTGCACAATGTCAAAAATGACCAGACAAACTTATGATGAGGAAAAAATGTTCAATGCGCTCTTGGAACACATTCAATCAACAATAAAAGCCATGCTCAAAAAAATTTTGCTGAATAGCGAAAATGTTTTAAGTAAAATATATCGTCGACAAACAGATAAACTTTATCAAGCAACTAAAAAACCATTTTTAAAAATTAACTATGAAAAGGCTATTTCACTTCTGAATAAAAATGGCTATCCTAATCTATCATTTGGCGATGATCTTAAAGCCCAACATGAAGCAAAAATTGTTTCCTTGATGAATAAAAACAGGGAAGAAATTCCAGTTTTCATAACCAGATATCCTAAGGAAATCAAATTTTTTAATATGAAAGTGAGTGGTCGTGATCCAAGAGTTGTCCTTTCGGCCGATCTTATTCTGCCCTACGGAGGCGAGGGGACTGGATCTGCTGTTCGCGAGCATAATTTCAACCTTTTAAAAAATCGTCTCCTGGCTTCAACCATGTATAAATTACATATCAATCGAGGTGGAAGTTATAAGGATTTCAAATGGTATATGAATATAATCAAACAAAAAAGAACATTACCTCATGCTGGCTATGGAATTGGAAATGAACGTATCCTGCAATATATTTTTGCCGAATCAGACATAAGACATGTTTCTTTGTTTTCTTTACTTGATAGGAGAACTGGTTACTGGAACAAAGAAAAATATGGCCAGGCTGGAATTTTAACTCAGTCCAAAAAGCATATTCTTTTATCAATAGGTAAACTTGAAAACAAGAAATTTCTCTTGCCTTATCTCCAAAAATTAACTCAAAAAAATAATGTGGTTCTTTATGCAACAGACAAAACACATAACTTTATGAAACAAAATGGAGTATTGACATCTTATGTTTACAAAATTTCAGAAGTCGGTAAACAGCCAAATATATTCGACCTTTTGGAAAGAAATATTTTTGACTTTATAATTAATATCCCGACACGAGAAAAAGTAACCAACGAAAAGGAATTTACTGACGGGAAGCTTATAAGAAAAACAGCAGTTGAGATGGGAGTATCCCTGGTAACTGATCCGGAAGTAGCTGCTTTTGTGATAAAAAATTTAACCAAGGCTGAATCAAAAGCCGCCTCTTAAAGTGATTTTAATTTGCCTTTGAAGTCTTCAATACTTTTATATCCTTTTTTGCCCATGTATTCCTTTAATTCTGTTTGAATGCGCTCAAAACATTTTGGTCCCTCTTGGACGTAAGTAGTTCCCACTTGTACTGCGCTTGCTCCTGCCAGAATAAACTCGAAGACATCAATTCCAGAAATTACTCCACCGACTCCTATAATTTTTATCTTCTCTCCTACTAGTTCATAAAATTTTCTTACATTGGCAAGGGCTGTATATTTCGTATATTTTCCACCGAGTCCACCAAATCCTCCTTTGGGTTTGATTAATGGTTGTTCCTTCTCTGGATCTATAACTAAAGAATTGCCTATAGAGTTAATGGAAGTAATAAATGAGATCGAATATTTTTTGAGAATCTTGGCCATTTGTTCAAAATGCACGAAATCAAAATAGGGCGGTAGTTTAACCCCAAGTGGCTTTTTACAAATATTTGTCACCGCAGCAAGTAGCTCATCCATTTCTTCAAAATCATAGCCAACAGTTGGTTTTCCTATTGTGTTAGGTGAGCCAGGATTGAATTCAATAATATCTGCATCTGAATCATTAAATGCTTTAAAAATAATCATATTATCTTCCAGTGTCATTCCCGAAATACTTGCAATCACTGGCTTTTTGTATTTCTTTTTAAGAAGACTTGCGAATTTAATATACTCTTTATAACCAAGATTGGGTAATCCCATTGAATTGATTGAAGAGTTGTCAGGAAGATCAGCATAGCGTGGCTCTGGATTACCTATTCTTGGTTCAAGAGTACAGGATTTCATGACTATAGCCGAAGATTTTGATTTTCCAATCTCTTCAAGTTGAGGCAAGGTCTCATCTTTTGGACCAGAGGCATTAAAGATGCATGTTTCCAATTTTACACCGCCAATTACAGTACTTATGTCAACCATTGCCTATGATACTAATCAATTTTTTTGTAAAATACAACGAAATTAGTTTTATTCTGCTTTTAATTGGCTAAGACGGGCGCTTAAGGATGCTATTTCATCTGCATAAGAAGGATCGTTTATTTTGTTTTCCATCTCAAAAGTATCATTGGCTAGGTCGTAAAATTCTTTTTCTCCGGTTATTAATTCTACGTATTTAGACTGTTCTGTTCTTATTGCCCAGTAGCCGACAATACCCGTTGTATTGCCATCCCATTCCAGAAGGAGATCTTCGCGCCAACTGGTTGTAGTATCATCAAGCAGAGGAGTTAAACTTAAACCGTTTTGGCTGACTGTAGGGTTTAATCCTGCCCATTCAACAAGAGAGGTGGCTATATCAACATTGCTAACCATTTCACTAACTGTTTTGCCTTCGATTCCCGGATACTTAACCAAAAAAACTGATCGGACACATTCTTCATAGACGCAGATTTTGTTACTGAGTCTGTGCTCGCCAAATGAATAGCCATTGTCGCCGATAAACATAAAAATTGTATTATCTAATAATCCTTTAGCCTCAATCGAATCAAAAATCGCCTTTACGCCTTCATCAACAGCCAAAAGAGCTTCGTAACTGTTTCTTCGACGAGTATCTTCTCTTTTCTCATTTTTAGCCGTCAGAAGAGGCAAGGCCTTGACCCATGCCGGTTTATCGGAAACATCCGCCTCATTGAAATTCGGTCTTCTAATCATGGCCAGACCGCTATATGTGCCTTTATGGCGCGGAGCCGGCGTTGATGGTCTGTGAGGGGCGTAAGGTGAAAAATAAAGAAAAAAGGGCTGGTTAGGCGTTGTAGTTTGCAAAAAGTCCAGAGCCTTAGCTTTTAAAACATCATTGACATAATCCTCTGGGCTAGAACCGTAAGCTTTGACTGTCCCGTTCTCGTAAAGAGAATAATTATAATAAGCGGGTGGTCCGGTAATTGCCGTCCAGTAATCCCAGCCAACCGGAATGTAGTTTCCTCTATTCCAAGGATAGGCGTTTAAGTATTTCCCAACAAGACTTGTTTTATAGCCTGCTGCTTTTAGCCAGGTCGGTAAGGTAGTTGCTTCATTGAATTTTTTGCCGGCCTTATTATCAACAACACCGTGCTTGTGAGCGTATTGACCAGTAAGAAGAGTTGCCCGGCTGGGGCAACATAACGGTACATTGAGAAAAAAGTTGTCGAACCTAACCCAATCCGTTCGGCCGTTTACATAGGGCATCGCCTGAAGAGATTCGTAAGATTGATCGTCGGTTACGATGACGACAATATTTGGTTTTTCAGTTTGAGCTTCGGCTTTTTTTGCTGTAAAAAATTTGTTGTAGTAAAGGAAACTTGCAGCAATAACAAAAACAAAAAGGAATGTCGTGTAGACAAATTTTAAGAATGGGTCCCTCCGCATTAAAAAATTTTCTCAGAAAATCTAAAATTTTTCAATTGGAATAGCTCTCTTTGCGGTTGACAAACAATGACTTCTGGACTAAAATTTCTTTTAGATGGTAAAAAACCTTACATAAGGCAATATCGGATGCATCCCATCGATCTGCGATCCTAACAGCCTTCATTTAAAAATCCAAATTACAAAATCTAAATATCAAAGAGGGTGTACTTTGGATCAGTTTTGACATTTGAGTTTTGACATTTGAGTTTTGACATTTGGATTTTTTAGACTTGGGCTCATAGCTCAACTGGCCAGAGCATCGGATTTGCATTCCGAAGGTTAGGGGTTCGACTCCCCTTGAGTCCACCGCACTTTGACAACCAGAATTAAGCGTGTAGGTAAGAAATTAACCCCTAACGAAGTCCGCAAGGACGAAGTGGGGTTGACTAACAAAAGAGATGGAAGAACTAAAGCTAATGGCGAATGCCTAGGTAGTTTGAGCCGAAGAAGGACGCGTGCTAGAGCGCGAAAACAACGATTAGTCCTCATGCAGACATTACCAGTCGTTGGTTTCCCAATGGAGCAATCCTCCCGCCTCTGGCGGGAATCACGTTCAGTTACATGAACGTGAGGGGAACCCGGGGAACTGAAACATCTAAGTACCCGGTGGAAAAGAAATCATACGAGATTCCGTAAGTAGCGGCGAGCGAAACCGGAAGAGCCTAAACCACGTTCATGCGCGCAAGCGCACTGAATGTGGGGTTGCGGGACCACAGTAGAGAGTAGTTTTTGGTAAAAGAATGTTTTGGAAAAGACAGCCAAAGAAGGTGACAGCCCTGTATTTGAAATCGAAAATTACCTCGGTGGACCTCCCAAGTACCACGAGGCACGGCAAACCTTGTGGGAAGCTGGGTCGGTCACGATCCAAGGCTAAATACTCAAACTAACCGATAGTGAACTAGTACCGCGAGGGAAAGGTGAAAAGCACCCCGATGAGGGGAGTGAAATAGACACTGAAACCATTAGCTAACAAACAGACAGAGCTTGTGCTTCGCACAAGAATTATCAATAACCAATCACCAAGAAACAAACAAATCTCAATAACCAGTGAATAAAATTCCAAACTATTTTGGGATTTAGAACATTGGAATTTGGATATTGTTTGGAATACTTGGAATTTGTTACTTGGTTATTCTCGCGCGGAGCGCGAGTGATGTCGTGCCTATTGAAGAATGAGTCAGCGAGTGCTCGATGATTGCTTTGTTTAAACACGTCAAACGTGTGTAGGCATAGCGAAAGCGAGTCCTAAGAGGGCGTCATGCAATTATCGAACGACCCGAAACCAGGTGAGCTAACCATGGACAGGATGAACCCCGCCGAAAGGCGTGGGGGAGGTCCGCACCCGTGGCCGGTGAAACGGCTTGGGATGATCTGTGGTTAGGGGTAATATGCCTATCGAACCTGGAGATAGCTGGTTCTCCCCGAAATATATTTAGGTATAGCCTTTCCGAATAACTCAAGGGGTAGAGCGACTGGATAGTCCCGGGAGCCTTTGGCGACCGAGATTAACCAAACTCCTAATACTTGAGTCAAAATCGGAAGGAGTCAGTCCTACCGGGATAAGCCGGTATGGGCAAAAGGGAAACATCCCAGATTCCCATCTAAGGTTCCTAAATGATTATTAAGTGGTAAAGGCCGTTTATTTTCCAAGACAGCAGGGAGGTTGGCTTAGAAGCAGCCATCCTTGAAAGAGTGCGTAACAGCTCACCTGAATACCTCGCCCTCGGGCGGGGTGGAAAATAAGCGCCAAAAATGATCGGAGCTTAAATAATCTACCGAAGATGGAAGTCCTCCTTTGGAGGAAGGTAGGGGAGCATCTCGATACCTGTGAAGCTAAACTGCAAGGTTTGGTGGAGGTGTCGGGAGAGAGAATGCTGACATGAGTAGTGTATCTGACAGTGAAAATCTGTCATGCCGAAAACCCAAGGTTTCCGAAGCAACGTCAATCGGCTTCGGGTAAGTCGGATCTAACCACGTTCGGTTTACACGAACGTGGGATGTACAAGCCGTTAATATTCGGCTACTATTTTTCAAGCGTTATTACTTGATTTTTGACGAAGTTCGATAAACAGGGCCTTCTACATGGGGGTCTAAGCAGTTAGCTTCGGTGAGCTGCGAATGCGACTCTGGCGCAAGCGAGGGAAGTCTGTTAATTTGAGTTTCCGGGAAAAGAAGATCAAGGAGTTTGAAAAATAACCGTACCGCAAACCGACACAGGTGGGTTGGTCGAGTAGACCAAGGCAAACGGGTAATGGTAGTTCAAGGAACTCGGCAAAAAAGCTGAGCGTAAGTTTTCGATATGCTCTGTCCCGATTTATCGGGATCACAGCAAATGTTTATCAACCGACTGTTTAGCAAAAACACAGGTTCCTGCAAAGCTGAATAAGCGAAGTATAGGAGCTGAGGCCTGTCCGGTGCTGGTAAGTCAACCATTGGGGCTGACTCCGATCACGAAAGTAATCGGAAAAGGCTCTGATGTAAGCTCCAGTGAACGACAGCTCTAACCCTGAGAGTTCTAAGGTAGCGTAGCCCCTTGCCGGGTAAGTTCCGGCCCGCATGAAAGGTTTAACGAGTTGACAACTGTCTTGAACTACTGCCCGACGAAATTGAAATGGCTGTGAAGATGCGGCCTACCTACACCCGGACAAGAAGACCCCGGGAGCTTTACTGAAGCTTGTCATTGAGGATGGGTTTTCAATTGTTTAGCGTAGGAGGGAGGTCCGACATTACGTCGGACCGTCAATGAAACACCTCTCTTTGAAAATTCAGAATCTTACCTCGCCTTTGGCTGGGGAACAGTGATAGGTGGTCAGTTTGGCTGGGGCGGCCTCCTCCAAAAGAGTAACGGAGGAGTACAAAGGTCAGCTTATCTCGGATGGAAATCGAGATTTGAGTACAAACGCATAAGCTGGCTTGACTGCGAGGATGACTATCCGAGCAGGTGCGAAAGCAGGTGTTAGTGATCCCCCGCACGGCAGTGATTGCCGTCGGGGCTTAACGGATAAAAGTTACCCCGGGGATAACAGGCTAGTCGCCTCCGAGAGTTCATATCGACGAGGCGGTT
>CAZLGV010000002.1:0-61105 GCA_964559705.1 uncultured Gammaproteobacteria bacterium
CTGTTCGCCCGTTAAAACGGTACGCGAGCTGGGTTCAGAACGTCGTGAGACAGTTCGGTCTCTATCCGGTGTAGGCGCTTAGATTTTTGAGGGGGCAATCCTTCAGTACGAGAGGACCAAGGATTGGGAATCCCTGGTGTACCAGTTGTTCCTACAGGAGCATCGCTGGGTAGCTATATTCCCATGTGATAAGCACTGAATGCATATCAAGTGCGAAGCACACCCCAAGATTAGAAATCCTCCGCCAGTTGGCGGATTAGTTTCCTCGAAGATTACGAGGTTGATAGGCGTTAGGTGTAAGATCGGCAACGATTTTAGCCAAGACGTACTAACAAACGATTCTTCCATCTCTTTAGTTAGTCAAAACAACAAACTTACTGTATAATAACGTCAAAATGGCATTTTCCTGGACATGCCCATATTGTAATAGACCTACCACAGTTCAATCTTCTGACGTTAAATATTTTGATGACTCTCTCAAAATAGAGAATAAAGATGGTTTTAGGCTCTTACTTGGTCGTTTTATCGTTTGTCCAAACGAAGAGTGTAAAAGATTAAGCTTAACATTATCATTGCATGAAGCTTTTTATCAAGGTTATGACTTTAAGTACAAAGAAGTCCCTCTAAAGAATTGGCAATTAATTCCTGATTCTAAAGCCAAACCATTTCCATCATATGTACCTAAAGCCATCTTAGATGATTATAACGAAGCTTGTTTAATTATCGATTTAAGTCCTAAAGCTGCTGCAACATTAGCTCGTCGTTGTCTTCAAGGAATGATAAGGAATTATTGGACAGTTTCAGGAAGTAATCTTTATGAAGAAATTGATTTAATTAAGGAAAAGGTTGATCCAGTAACATGGAAAGCAGTCGATGGAGTAAGATCCCTTGGAAATATTGGGGCTCACATGCAAAAAGACATTAATCAAATTATAAGGGTTGATCCCGGAGAAGCAGAAAAACTAATTGAGTTAATCGAATTATTAATAAAGGATTGGTATATTACTAGACACGAAAGAGAAAAAATGCTCGAATCTATCATTAATTCTGCTAAACAGAAAAAAACAGAAAAGTCAAAGAAATAATTCTTCTTATCGCCAATCCCCAAAATTTCCTCCGCGGCTCGCCTTCAAATGTAGTTAATATATAATAAACTCATGCAAGGGAAGAGTGAGAGAGAAAAGGGCATAATTGCTATTATTTTACTCGCTCTGACTATTGCTCCGCTTGGGGCTTTGGCCCGTTTCCTCAACGCTGAATTTACAATTTTGCAACAAGTTTACTTACGAGTAATTATGGCTTTCCTCATCGGTCTTATTGTTTTTTATAAGGATTTGCATTTTGAGAAACTTAAAAAAATTGATAAAAAAGAATGGCTACTTCTAGTATTTCGATCAGTGACGATGTATTTGGTTGGCGTAACTTTATTTAGTAAGGCTTACGTCCTAGCAAAATTCAGCAATGTTTCTTTTATTCAAACCATACCATTTGTAGCTGTTCTGGGTTTTTTATTTTTAAAAGAAAAAGTCACTTTTCGAAAAATTATTTATATTTTGTTAAGTTTTTTGGGAGTTATATTAATTGCAGTTAAAGATTATAGCCACCTCTTTGAATGGGGAGTAGGAGAAGTACTTTCTCTTGTTTCTGTTATTGGTTTTGCTTTCAGTTATATTACACGTAAATGGCATAAAAATCTATTGAATAATCAGGAACTGGTTATCCTTATGTTTTTTTTAAGTGCCATAATTTTAATTTTCACTTCTTTAGTTTTTGGCGAGGTCTTACCACCGCCTTCTACGTGGCCATTTACTATTAGCCTGGCTCTTTTGGCAGCAGGAGTTCTTAACGTTATCAATGTTTTTTTAGTAAATTATGGATTTCAAAAGATAGAAGCAGTTTTAGCAAATAATCTTTTGATGTTACAAGCCCTTTTTGCAGTTATCCTTGGTTTTGCATTGTATGGGGAACTACCACTATTAAAAGAGCTCATAGGAGGCGTATTTATTATTCTTAGCGCATATAAGATAAATAAACTAGGAACAGTCAATAAATAAAAAACCCACCATGTGTCCAAAATGACCTACGATCGTGTATCGAATTGGCAATGTATATGTATTACCTCGGAGGTGCTCATTTTTGTACATTCTCGCACTGGACAACCTGTGCAAGTCCTTCAAGCGTAGTTAATAAATAATACTTCAATTTAATAATAAATCTAAGTCCGCAAGTATTTGAATTTTATATCCTATAGTTATATAATCGTCCTATGACTATTGAGAGGACAGATTACTACGGCAGAGAAAGACGGGAAATCCGAAGAGTTCCTGTAGTTCCTGGAACTACTATTGAGGAAGGCGACATAGGAATCGAGGGAAAAGCTTTCATTGGTAAAGGATTTAGAATCCTTCCGAAGGATCGGATACATTTCATCTTTGAGGGAAGGGATAGAAAGGGCAAACCTTTTCTTGGTTCAATCGTATTATCTCCCGATGAGATTAGAGAACATCCTGTTGTGGTAAGAGAGGGAAAAAAAGTATCTGTATATAACCTAGCTACTTGACACTAAACTATAAGTTATTTATATTATCATTATCATGTATAAGTTTATGTATGGCGGATACCCGGAGAGACTGCTCGATGGAAAACAAGGCATGATGAGCTACTGGGGAAATTGGCAAAATAATCCCTACGTGATCCTCGCAGTGGTTTATCACATCGCGGTTGCTCTTTTGGTTTTAGCGATCATGTATCTTGTAGCTGCTTATCTCTGGGAAAAAGTCAAAAAAGAAAGAAAGGGCAGATAAATTCAATTCAATTCAAAAATATAAGGAAAGGTCACTAGCGTCGGCAACACAATTATTGCGACACTTGTCAGTGCGGTATTTTTAACAACTTCTGCGGCTCTCTTAGCATGATCTGTTGGATGTCCTGGATCGGGAGGGGCAAATGGATCATCGGGCCCAACAGGTAGAATATCCTCGAGGGCCTGTCGTATTATATTTGGATCAGTTACTGTAATAACTTCTTTTTTTGTAGTCTCACTACGAGCTCTAATATATCCCTCTCCCTCGATTGTCATCTTTTGATTTTAACATTATACTATATATATGGTTATTCTGGCATTGGATTCGGGAGTGGAGAAAACAGGTTATGCAGTTTTCGATAAGGATCAGAAATCAAATATCAAATATCAAACATCAGGCTTAATCAAAACATCAAACAATAAAACAACAGAGCAACGTTTTCTAGAAATTTACAACAAACTCTCTAAACTCTTTAAGACTTATAACCCTTCAACAATTGTCATTGAGCAGTTGTTTTTTTTCAAAAATCAAAAAACCGCAATAAAAGTCAGTCAGGCCCAAGGAATAGTCCTTCTTCTGGCTGGACAAAATAAAGTCAAAGTTGAGTTCCTCACGCCTCTGCAAATAAAATATATTATAACCGGCTATGGACAATCGGATAAAAAAAGTGTCCAGAAAATGCTTGGACTGACTCTGCATCTTGAAAAAGAATTGAAACAAGATGATCAAGCAGATGCGATTGCCTGTGGGCTAGCCTATTGTTACATAAACAAAAAATTAACATAGATGAAATCAGTTGTTTTAGTAGTTTTGGATGGTTTTGGAATTGCGCCACCTGGTCCCGGAAATGCAGTCACTCTTGCCAATCCCAAAAATTTTAATTCTTATCTTTATTCTTTTCCTAATACCACGCTTCAAGCATCAGGAGAAGCAGTCGGATTACCACCTAAAGAAGTTGGCAATACAGAAGTCGGACACATTAATATAGGTGCAGGCAGAATAGTCTATCAAGATTTACCGCGAATCAACGTTAGTATTGCAGACGGCAGTTTTTACAAAAATCAAGCCTTCTCAAACGGAATAGACCACTTAAAAAAAACCGGAGGAAGACTACACCTCATAGGTTTATTGGGAGAAGGAACTGTCCACTCAAGTATTGATCATCTTTATGCTCTTCTTTACTTGGCTAAAGAAAATCAAATATTGGACGTTTTCATCCATGCAATAACTGATGGAAGAGATTCTCCTCCCAAATCCTCTGGTGAAATAATTACCAGACTTGAGGAAAAATTGAAACAACTAGATGTAGGAAAAATCGCCTCTGTCATGGGAAGATATTATGCAATGGATAGAGACAGAAGGTGGGAACGAACCGAAAAAGCCTATTTTTGTCTGACTCAAGGCAGGGGTGCAAATGCTCTCTCTGCAAGCGAAGCAGTAAAAAATGCTTATTCCCGCAATGCTACTGATGAATTTATCGAACCCACTGTAGTATTAGAAAACAGTCAACCGACAGCTTTAATCCAAAACGAGGATGTTGTTATTTTTTTTAACTATCGAATAGATAGACCAAGACAGCTTACAAAAGCCTTTGTCTTAGAAAATTTTGAACAAGATGCCAATAAAAGCTTCTTTTTTGATCCTTTTGCAGTAAAGTACTATAAATCGCATTTACCTCATGAGGAAATCATTATTCCACCTTTTAAAAGAGGAGAGCAAATCAAGGATCTTCTATTTATAACAATGACTCAATATGAGAAAAATCTGCCGGTTGAGATTGCTTTCCCGCCCTCAATTGTTGCTCTGCCCATTGGAAGAGTCTTGTCAGAACGAGGTTTATTTCAGCTTCGAATGACAGAGTCGGAAAAAGAACGGTTTGTAACTTATTATTTTAATGGGCTGCGTGAAAGTCCTTTTCTTAAGGAAGAAAGACTGATTGTTCCATCGCCTAAAGTCCCGACCTACGATCTTAAGCCTGAGATGTCTGCTTATCAAATTACAGATCTACTTATAAAGAAAATTTATGAAGAGAAGTATTCTTTTATACTTGTCAATTTTGCTAATGCAGATATGGTTGGCCATACCGGCAATATAGAAGCATCAATCAAAGCAGTAAAAGATCTTGATTCATGTCTTGAAAAAATTGTCCAAGTTACTTTAAACTCTGGAAATACTGTTCTTATAACTGCTGATCACGGGAATGTTGAACAGAAAATAAACCATCTTACAGGTCAAATCTCAACCGAACATACTGCCAATCCAGTCCCATTTATAGCTATAAACCAAGAATTACAAGGTAAGTATACTCGACTTCAACCTGGAATTCTGGCTGATATCTCACCAACTATTTTGGCACTTCTTGGAATTCAAAAACCACCTGAAATGACCGGAAGAGACTTACTCGAAGAAGTAAAATAATATGTTTGTCTTTTTTTTGATCCTGTTGAAAATTTTTATGGGTGGGGGTAATTCTGCGCTTATCAAAATTGCCCTCAGAGAAATTCCTCCCTTTACCTTTAATTTTTTAAGATTTGCAATTGCTTTCCTATTTTTTACTCCTTTATTAATTAGAAAAAAAATACAATTCCACAAAAATATTCGAGGCGTTATATTTCTATCGCTTCTTTTGACCTCAAATATTATGCTTTTTAACTTCGGTGTCCAGAGAACAACAGCAACTATTGGACAAATGTTATATACTGTAACTCCGATCATTACAGCTGTCTTATCATATTTACTACTTGATGAGAAATTTAATCCTAAAAAAATTTTAGGGATAATTGTCGGATTTATGGGAACACTGATTATTATTATTCTTCCTTTAATTGAAACAACATCTTCCTTTAAAGGAGACCTCGTGGGCAACTTATTAATTTTTATCGGAGTTATTTGTACTGCGATCTACGCGGTTTTTTCAAAAAAATTTCAGAAAAATTACTCACCAACCGATCTAACTTTTTACTTTGTTTCAGTAACCTTGGTAACTCAATTATTTTTGGCTTCAACTGAATTATCCACATATCAAGTTTGGTTGTCGAACGTCTCCAAAGAAGCTCTATTCGGATTAGTTTATGTTGGAGTCCTCGGAACAGCCGGCTTTTACTTACTCTATCAGTTTATAATTAAGCGCTCGACGCCACTTATAGCATCTTCTAGCTTGTATCTTCAACCCATTGCTGCCTTTGTCTGGGCAGCAATACTCCTTAAGGAAGGACTAACTTTTGGCTTTATTATCGGAGCTATTTTAACTTTCCTAGGAGTGTTACTGATAATAAGTTCTACCAAAGAGAAAGAATTAGTTAAAGAATTAAAGGCAGAAGAGGTAAAAACTTAGTTTGCGCCAATTTTAGCAAGAATTTTTGAGGCGTAATATGCGCCCCGCCTCATTGCTTTTTGAATATCTTCTGTTTTCAAATATTCTGAAATAAATCCCGCCGTGTATCCATCACCTGCCCCAGTCGTATCTAGTATCTTTCTTGGCCGAATTGCTTTTTGGTAAAAAACTCTTTGATTATGATATCCGTGACTTCCTTTTTCAGCATCAGTCACTATTAGGATTTTCTTCTTCATCGGCACCATTTTAGATACGTCTTGAGAAAAATCTATATTTACATAGGGTCTTTTTGCCAATTGACTAAACTCGTGGGTATTCAAGATAAGAACATCTACGAATTTAAGAAGCTGTTCTAATTTTTTCTTTGGTTTACAGCAATCTTTTGCTCCAAAATTGGCAAAAATGAAAACGCCGCTTTTTTTTAAATGACGAAGTAATCGTTCCCGCTCACTAAAGGAAATATCTGGTAAATTACCCAAATAAATTGACCTTGTTTTTTTAATCTTCTTAAGAATAAGCTTATCTTCTTCTGGATGATCATGTCCAGTTTCATAATTTATTATTGTTCGCTCGCCAGTCTCCTTAAGAAGAATAACCGAAATATTAGAGTAGTTTTGTTTAAAAAGAGATAGGCTGGTGGGGATGCCCTTGAGCTTTAAAAAATGTATTATTTGCTTCCTAAAGGGGTTGTTGCCAATAATTGCGCAAGGAGCTACCTTCAGTCTGTTTTTTTTTGCACCAATCGCCACGTTGGCTGCGCTTCCGCCGATTTTAAAATAAAACTCATTGACATAATATTTTCCACCTAAAGCCAGAAAATATCTTTTATCTTTAGTCGTAAGTTTTTCTGCTCGGAAGTATAAATCTGCGCTGATATTTCCAATTGTGATTAAATCAAGCATTATAACGATTATAATAGTTATAAAGATTATAATAAACTCATGCTTATCATAGTCTGCGGAGAAAACAGCGTCAGCTCTCGAGATTATTTTTTGGAGCTTCGGAAAAAATATAAAGAGAAAAATTACGAAATAATCTATATTTCTCCCGATTCTTTGCAAACGGTTGTTGATTCTTCTCAATCTCAAACACTTTTTGGCTTAAAGCAAATATTTACAACCGAAGGTTTGAGCAAAAAAATTTCCAAAAAAGGTGACAAAATAATGGAATTACTTGATAAAATTGCCCATTTAAAAGATTCAATCTTAATCACTTGGGAGGAGGGAATTGGGAAGCGAAATTTAAACTTTACAGAAATGGGACAAATTAAAGAGTTCAAGCCTGGTAAAAATATTTTCCAACTACTTGATTTATGCTATCCCGCGAACCTAAAAAACTTTCTCAATATGCTTGAAAATATCACTTCGGAAAAAAACGAAATGTTTGTATATCTTATGCTTATTAGGCACATTAGAAATTTGCTACTGCTGAAAATAGGAGCTAATATATCAGGCCTTCAGCAATGGCAACTAGGCAAGCTCAGTCATCAAGTAGGTTATTGGAAGGAAAACCAACTTATCTCCTTTTATGATAAGCTTCTCGGGATTGATATATCGACTAAAACCGGAAAAAATCCATATAAAATAAAAGACTCTTTAGCTATTCTTGGCTGTTACTACCTATAATAATTTTTGTTATTCCAACGCTCCAAACCCATTATTTTATTATTTATTTTGTTGATCAGTTTAGACTGTCAGAACAGGCAATCCAAACTTTGTTCCTGCATTAGCAAACTCCATAGTCCATTGATAAATAGACTATAAGTTATAAATAAAAGTCATTTATACCTGCTAGGAATTTTAAATATACTTATAGAATTTCTTATTATCACAGCAAGCTAAACAACAATTATTTCCTTTCAAAATAATTTTAAAAATGGCTTGTCAGAACAAGAAATTATAGCTCACATGTTGACTTGGCAGTCTAAAGCAACTTGCGCTAATAAAACTATAGGATTAAATATCTCTCTTTTCCAACTCTTTTAACAGATTGATCTTGTATAGTTGGTCTTTAGCATTTAAAATAAGGTATGGTTTCTGTTCCCGATCATGTATTTAGGGGTTATGATTTACGGGGATTAGTAGGCTCTGAACTAAATAAAGACACAGTGGAGTTGTTAGCTAAAGGCTATGCTACTTGGCTTTTAACTCGTAAAATTTATGACTGCGTTTTAGGCTACGACTGTAGACAATCGAGCCCAGAATTTAGAGATATATTTGTAAAAACGCTTACCGAGTCGGGAGTAACTGTCTATGACATCGGAATGACTTTAACCCAGATTGCTTATTTTGCCCAGTATTTTTTCAGGACCAGAGGAATGGTTATGATTACGGCTTCTCATAACCCCAAAGAGTACAACGGCTTCAAGTTCGGCACTGGTTTTTCTGAAACAATGCTCAGTCAAGACATTCAGAACTTTAGAGAACTTTTGAAATCAGGGAAATTTATTATCAGAGAACCGAAAGGTCAATATATCCAAAAGGACATTAAAAAAGTCTATATTGAAGACCTATTTAGACATATAGATAAAATAAAAAAATTCAAGGTGGTGGTAGATTCTTGCGCAGGAACAACCGGTATTTTTCTACCAGATGTTTTAAGACAAGCCGGCTGTGAAGTGATCGAGCAGAATACAAAACCCGATGGTAATTTTCCCATGGGAACTCCTGACCCGACTGAAAAAGAAGTCCAGCAAAGATTAGCCAATAGAGTAATCGAAGAAAAAGCTGATATTGGGTTTTCCTACGATGCAGACGGAGACAGGATGGGAGTAGTCGACAGTCAAGGTAATTTGATATGGAATGATACATTAGTAGCCATTTATGCTAGAGATATTTTGGGTTCTTTGCCAGGATCAAAAATTGTTTTTAACACCCTTTGTTCTAAACAAGTCCCTGAAACAATAAAAAATGAGGGTGGAATACCAGTAATGTGGATGACGGGCCACTCATTTATTAAAGCTAAAATTAGGGAGGAAGGGGCACCTTTCGGAGGAGAGCTTAGTGGTCATTTCTACTTCGTCGACAACTATTATGGGCACGATGATGGTGCAATTGCCACTTTGCGCTTGCTAGCCTTCCTAACTAGAACTGGAAAAACTCTTCAAACTGCTGTTTCCGAGCTTCCTCAATATATATCTAGCCCGGAGATTAAAGTTGGCTGCCCAGATAATATTAAATTCGACGTTGTAAGTAATAAAATTGGGGCCGAAATAAAGAAACTTTACCTCAATGCCGAGTATGTCGAAATAGACGGAGTTCGAATGGATACGGATGATGCAATGTTAATAGTTAGGGCTTCACAAAACGGTCCTTATCTAACGGTCAAGTTTGAAGGGAAAAACCAAGAAACTTATAACAAACTTCGAAGCCAAATAAGTAAAATTCTTCAGGCGTTCCCGGAAGTTGACTTCAAGTCAGGCGTCAACCTTTCCTCTTTAGAGTTAAATAATAAGTAAATTTAAATATGGAATTAAATCTTCTTGAGACAAAAAGATTTCTAGAAAAGCTAGCCTTAACAGCAGGAAAGTATCTTCTTGAGAACAGAGATAAGTTCATTGTAGTTAAACACAAAACCAAACAAGACATAGCTACAAATGTTGATCTAGAGGCGGAAAGGATTTACCTTCGAGAACTATCCAAGCACTTTCCCGGCTTTAATATACTATCTGAAGAAATCGGTGAGATTGATAAAAAATCCGAGTACACTTTTATAATCGACCCATTGGATGGGACCAAAGATTATATCAGAGGCGTCAGTTTATTTAACACTTCTGTCGCACTGGAGAAAGATGGGGAAACACTAGTCAGTGTTGTTTACCGTCCTGCAGAAGGTGAGCTTTTTAGCGCAACTAAAGGTTCTGGGTCTTATCTTAACAACAAGAAAATTTCTCCTTCGAAAACTTCTTCACTGGAAAACTCATTTGTTTATATTTATATGCCAGCTAAAAATAGAAATCCTGAAGGTTTTTCCGGTTCATGGCAAATAATAAAAAAGCTTGCGCAGAAGGTCTATAGACTACGGGCAATCGCTGATGAACACACAATGTGCAGTTGGGTAGCTATGGGTGGGTGTGACGCTTACGTCAATGTAGATAGTATTCCTCGATATTGGGATATCGCAGCCGGATTATTTATAGCCAAAGAGGCAGGTTGTACAATAACCGATATTAATGGTAAAAATATAACCGGCCGAAAAATTGACTCACTTGTAGTTTCCAACTCTAAAATCCACAATAAACTTTTAAATATCCTCCAAAATTAGTATCCAATTTGATATACGATCGTTGTATGTTTTGGATACGTGATATAATATTTCTTAATGGAACAACCCGTATCGAATGCCTTAGTTCGTCTATCGCATTTTACAAAGGCTTTAATTGATAACTTAAAGAAGATCAAAGCAAAACCACCACCTGATGAGAACTCCAAAATCTCTGTCTCTCAAACCGTTTCTTTTTTTGCTATTGCTTACGAGAAAGTAAGAAATGCAGTTGAATACAGAGAAGCTCACCTGATTAGAAGAGCAGCAATTGAGCGAATATTAAAAAGGCGGCTTTCACTAAATACGGAAGCAACGGCTGAATCAGAAAATATTCTCAGAGAGCTTCTCTGGGCACGTTATTTTCCAAATGAAAGTTTAGGAACAAACGATACCCAAGAAGTTCAACGCGTACTTGATAAGTATATGCTTATTAGAAAGCAACTTCTGGTTGGGCAAACTGATAAAAATAAAAATTATTACTCGCAATTTTTACTTGATCTACTAACCTGTGAAATAGAGGAAGCTCTTTCTCCGCTACAATCAAAGAGAAGCTCTCTTTTCAGCTTTTTTATCTACCAAGTGCTCAAAGATAAAGTTAAAATCGAAGATATATCTGAAGAACAAAAAAATGCTTATTTTTATGTAGCTCTTGAGAAATCTTTTAATAAGAGTGATATTCCTTATCTTCGTTATCACTTATTTACTTTAACTGGTGATAAAATCTCAGCTGCTCTTTTTAGAAAAATAGATGATCTTATTGCTAATCCTAATCCTGAACGTCTAAGAAGATTTGTCAGAAACCAGATGCCACCTTTTCATATTTTGTTTGAACTTTTTAAAAAACATGCAAGCAAAACCGAGGCGATTCTTCAGGATAAAAGCAAATTGTGGACAGAGGTAGAGCAGTTATGCAGAGAAAAATATGAACAGACAAAAAAGCGTTTAAGCAACCTAGCAGTAAAGGCTGTAATCTACATATTTATTACAAAAATGCTTTTTGTTCTCATTCTGGAGCATCCTTTATCTATTATCCTCTACAATGAGGTTAATTACTTTGCTCTTGCCATAAATACAATCTTTCCACCTCTTTTGATGTTTATAATCATAAGTTTGACTAAGATCCCCGGTGAAGATAATACCAAAAGGCTCTATGAGAGAATTGTTGACATCGTAGACGCGGATAAAACATTTGAAAAAGCAGTTTCATTCATAACTAAGAAAAGAAAAGTCCGAAGACCTATTTTGATTTTCGGATTCACTATTTTTTACACTCTTACGTTTTTTATCACTTTTTCTCTTCTTTATGAATTATTAAGCTTACTCCGTTTTAATCTGGTCAGTCAGGCTGTCTTTGTTTTCTTTGTCAGTCTTATCACCTTTTTTGCCTACCGTATCAGACTTATAGCCAAAGAGTATCAACTCCAAGAAAAGGAAAGCTTCTTTAGGCCTTTCATTGACTTTTTTTTCATGCCGATATTATCGCTTGGCAAATTCTTAAGCAGCAGCTTGGCAAAAATTAATATTTTCGGCGCAATGTTTGATTTTCTGATTGAAGCTCCGTTTAAATTACTTATCGAGGTAGTCGAGGAGTGGATTAGCTTTGTCCGCTCAAAGCGAGAAGAGATTGCTTAACTTTTCTTTTTTCTACCGAAGACAATTATAAAAATTATGACAATTATAAAAATTATAACTGCTGTCGTTGCCTTATTAGCTGCTAACCACGAGGGTATAGAAGTTGGAGAAATGTTAACCCCCAAAGTTTCCGGGGTTGGCGATAGTTCTAACTCGGCTTCTGCTGTGGCAACCCCTAAAACTCCCGCAGCAAAACCAGCAGCAGGCCCTGCTATAAATCCTCCTGATGGGGCTGCAGTAAGCTCATTTGAAAAATCTCCAGGCGCACAGCCGTTTCCAGCTCTTACTTTGAAGTAATAAGTTGTTCCTCCAGATAAACCTGAAACCGTATAACTTGTTGTTCCGCTTCCTCCAACGTTTGGATTACCATATTGCGAAGCCCCAGGTGCGGCTCCATAGGCTACTAGGTAGTAAGAAACTGGGCCTGAGGCAGCTGCCCAGGTTAGGCTAACACTATTTACACCTGCTGATGCACTCTGTAGAACCGGAGCGCTACCAGGTTTTGTATCATTACAAGTTGGCGCCCCGGCTGCGCCTCCACCTCCATCACTAGTTGTACTTGTTGAGGCCGTAGTCGTTGTTGAGGTTGTGGCAAAGCTTTTTTCATCGCTAACAGCTTCAGGTGATCCTTTAGAAATAGTTCTGTAATAATAGGTCGTCCCACTTGTCAGTCCGGTTAGATCAACTGAATGGGAGGTAACTTTGGGAGAAGTATCAAACTCATCGGTTGTATTTGCGTAATTATATTTATCCGGGCTCTCACCAGACGAGGTGACTGGATCAGGGTGCGAAACAGAATCGTAAATTACTCTTGAGGTTGCAGGGTCATCTGTAGTCCAGGTTATGGTCACCGATGAAGAAGTCCCAGAAGTTGAAGCTTCACTTGAAATTATAGGTGGAATTCCGTAAGTTGCTTCCAAGATCGTGCTCGAATTTCCGACATTGTCATAGGCTATTGCTTTAATGGTCATGTCTTTATCAACAACAATTGGCACTGAGTTATCTAAGGGATACGAGGTTGATAAGGTTGTAGGATCCGTACCGTCGGTGGTGTAATAAATCGAGTTTAGACCGCTGTCAAGATCCGCACTTGATAAGGTAACCGACTGATCAGAAGTATAATCTCCGGCAGCCGGATCAGCTGTTGGTGTTGCTGGATTTGCTAAATCTATAAAGTAAGGCCCCAAATGAACCGTAGTCGTCCAGTTTAAGGCATTATCAACAGTACTTAGGTGAAAGTAGTGAGAATTACCTGTGCTAAGTGAAGGGCTTGTGGTCGAGGTCTCTGCTCCTTCAGATGTCTCGTCAGGCGTGGTTGAGGCTAAAAGATCCCAAAGCCAAGAGTATCCAGCAACGCCCGAAAGATTATCAGTTGCCCCACTCCATTCAACGTCAATTGTTGGATCATTTGACCAAGTGCTGGTCGTGTGGCTGGTAACGAAATCCGTAGGATCTGTCGGCGCAGTTACATCATAAGTTACGTTATAAATTACAGGACTACTTTCAGTGTTTCCAGCCGTATCTGTTGCTTCGGCAGATATATCGTATGATCCTTCCCCGTCTTCTGGTTCCCAATCATAGTTCCAGTTAAACGGTTCTTCTAAAGAACCATTTGTTATTTGAGTAATTTCATACCAATCTTCTGCTTCTGTTTCAGAGAAATATAAAGTCACATAGTCAACTGTATCTCCGGAAGAATCGGTCGAACTTCCTACAATTTGAATCGGGCTGTTCCAAAAACTATCATCTGTTGGAGAATTAAATTGAGACGAAGGAGTATTAGTATCAATAGTGAAAGTATTTACGATTAAAGGATCGCTCGGATTTCCTGCAGAATCTGTAACTGTAATTGTACAGTCTGTATAAGTACCATCTGAAAGTGCGTCAAACGTAACAGCGTTATCTCCTGTAACTGCGGTGTTTGTAATACTTGAACAAGATCCTCCATAAGAAATATCGCCTTCCTCGCTTGAATTAAATGTATAGTTAGGAGTTGAATTGTTTGTTGGTGATGAAACAGGTGTTACTTCAGTCAGAACAGGAGAGGTTGTATCGGGTGTATGGTAAACCCTAACAGGAATCCAGTCTAAAAAGAAGTCCCTGCCAGAACTGGTTGAGCTTGTGGTTACCCTTACCTTGAAGTTTTCATTTGCAAACTCACCAGCTGACCATTCACGACCCCACTTGTCATTTGCGCCTCCTAAAGAGGCAATGTGTTCTTTATCTGTTTCGGTGATATCGCTCTTTGCAGCAGTCCAAGATGCCCCTCCGTCCCAAGAAAGCTCAACATCAAGGCTATTGGTTCCACCATCCGAATCTAAATACCAGTCTGTTCTAACCTCAATGCCGTTGATAGCATCGTCGGTTGGAATTTCAAAGTAGTAATCTCTGAAGATATGTCGGTCGCCGGCACCATTTATGTTGCTGGCTACTCCTCCTCCGTCACTTAAAGCCTTGATGGGATTGCTTTCGAACCCGTCGTTATCTCCTCCTATACCGCCTACTGAATCAGTTGGGGAATTATACTTGGTTGGCTGATTATCGAGAGCCGCAAAATCAACAACCAACTGGGGCCTTTGCAACTCGTTCCCGTCTTCGCTGGAGCGGAATTTACCCTCACGGCTAGTTGAAGAACCCTCGCTTGAGTCGCGAATCATCCACCCGTAGTTTGTGAGATCACCACTGGCAAAGCCTTGAACATCGCTTGTCACATCCCACTCAAGCCAGACATTATTGTCATCTCCGCTTGCTACATCATCGGACACCCCGGCGTTGGCTGGTTGAGGATCCCAGTCAAGCGAATCTTCTGTCCAGGTCTCGGTTATTCTATAGGCCTGATACGTACGCGAGGCACCAGGCGCGACTTTGAGAAAAAGCCTTAAGGTTGCCTTTGTTACCTCTGAACCACTGGTGATGGATGAAGCATCAAACTTAACAAAAGCCCGTCTATTGTCATCACCGCTTTTGCTTCGTACTTTCAATTCATCGTCAGTTCCTTTTGTAGTAGTTGGGTTATCCTGGTCAACCCAGGTATCATCGACGGCGACAAGGACACCATTTGCAATGTCATCAGTTGCATCACCAGCGTTGTCACCGTTAACATCATTAACCAACACAAAAACTGTAAAGTGGTCAAGACTTGTTATAGTCAAAGACTCATCATTAATGATGGTCTTTTCGCTTACTAATTCACTGGTTTCCAAATCATTTAAAGTTTCTGCTACTTTTACGTTTAAATTAGTTTTATCTGTTCCAACAGGTATTGGAAGGGATAAATCATATGTAAACTCCCCGTCTTTCATATCAGATGTAATCTCATAGACCGAACCTACTTGTTCATCTTCGCCAAGATTGAAACTTGCAGGAATTTCTTTAATAGTGATAGTTCCAGGATTTTCAGGAAGTTTTGTAAATTTTACTATAAGATTATTATTAAAAGGCGCTACATAATCCGTATTTAATTCAACAGTCTCGTCCAAGGTATAACTTCCGTCATCGTTTTTGGTCCAATTTTTGGATGAGAAAGCTCCGTCTAAAATTTCTCCTGTCGGAGTTGGAATTGGGGATGGAGTAATCTCTTGGTCTGTTTGGCTTGGTTCAGAAGGCGAAGGACTTTCTGTACTTTGAGATTGAGTTTCGTTTTTTACTTCTTCTGTGGAAGTAGGTGTGGGTAGAGAAGTTGGGCTTGGGCTAATTTCTTCACTTGTTTGTTCCTGCACCGGTTGTTCTTCTTGCTGGATTTGTTCTGTTTGTGTTTGATCTGCTTCTTGAGAATAAATTAAAACGGGGTTCAAATAGACAGTCAAAGAGTTAATAACTAAAAGTAGTGAAGACACGAGCGAAAATAATTTTCCCCACTTTTTCCCGCTCATAAATTAATTGTTGACAGAAGTATATACTATGATCTCGTTAAATGCAAGCCCAATATTATAGGATAAATAAAATACTCTTGCTTTTTTGATTTTTTTACTTCAAAATGATTAAAAGATGATGAAAACGATCAGAGAATTGCCCCTAGCTATAAAAACAGCCTTTTTAGTCGTTCTTATAGCTACACTATCTGTTTTTAACTTATATCGAGCTTATAACAGCACCAACCAAGCTTCTGCTAATATAAACCCACCTGATAGCCAGGCAAAGCCAATTATCAAAGGGCTTCTTTTGAGAAACGGTGCTCCTCCAGAGAGTCACCGAGCAATAATAAATACTAGAGTCTTAAATGTAGGCTGGAAAGACCTCCAGGCTTCTCAAGGAGCAGAAATAAGCTCAAACAATCCAGTAGATCAAGTTATTCAAGAAGTCCAGGCTCTGAATCAAGCTAATCCGTCTTTGAATATGCGGCTTAAAGTCAGAATTTTTGCCGGAGCAGAAGCGCCTGACTGGTTGAAAAATCTGGAGGGTGCACCAATAACAATTACTGATACAACAGATGGAGTTACAGGCACAATAGGCCGATTCTGGACGCCTACCTTTGGCCAAGCTTACCAAGATCTTCAGAGCAAGCTTGCTGCAAAATATGATCTTGTCCCTGAACTGTTGGATGTTACCGTAGCGCGCTGCATGACTATTTATGCAGAACCTTTCATTAGAAATGTCTCTAATCCTGATAATAGGACTGCGCTTATTAATGCAGGCTTCACTGTTGAGACAGACAAACAGTGCCATCGAGAGCAAATTGAAGCTCATAATGTCTGGGCTCAAACCAGAAGCAGCCTGGCTTTTAACCCTTATCAGGTAATTAATGCTGACGGGTCAAGTGGAGGTAATGATATTAATTTCACCATGGAAATGATGGATTACTGCCGAACGACTTTGGGCAGCAGATGTGTTTTGGAGAATAACTCTATCCGAACTCCGACTCTTGGCGGAGATTACACGGCAATGTATGCCAAGATGAAAGCAATGGGACCTCCTCTTTTCTTTCAAACTGCAAGAGAGACAAGAATAGGGGATTGGAAACAAACCGTGCAATGGGCTATAGATCAGGGAGCCAATGCAGTTGAACTCAACAACGACACCGATTATTATTTCACTGTAGCCACAATGGAGGAATTAGCCTCATATGATGCTACCTTAGAGGCTAGTTTGGAGACTCTTCCCCCTCCAACCTCAACCCCGACCCCAACACCGCTTCCGCCAACTCCTACACCGACTCTTGCTCCAACCGTAGCCAGCTTGACACCTATGACTGTCAAATCTATGTCGATGTCCAAGACTAAAGTATCCGACAGCCCGCTTACTTATAAGGTTAATACTAGAGTGGTTATCAAAAACTCAATTACCGGAGCAGTTCTCCAAGGTGCAACCGTAACCATAAATTTGACTATTCCAACCAGCCCAACAACAACCAAGAAACTTAGTGCTGTAACCAACAAATATGGAGCTGTTAACCTAAGCTATCAAACGACCATAATGGGAAAATATACCTCAAAAGTCACCAGTGTAACCAAGAGTCAATTTACTTATCAACCGACATCCGGATTTATCTCAAGATCAATCACAATTCCCTAAGGCTCTTATTGAAACTCGATCGGTCCTTTGATAATATAAGTAGATGAATAGGCGCTTAAGAGTAGTCCATTTCATAATTCTGCTAGGTATTGTTGTTTTTACTTTAAACGCAGGCGCCAAGTCCAACCAACTTGCTTATTTAAATAGTTTTGCCGAAGAACCAACTCCCAGCCCTACCGAGGAGGTAACACCTACTCCCAGCGAAGAACTAACACCCACCCCAACTGAAGAATCCACTCCAACTCCGACAGAAGAAGCGACCCCAACTCCGACTGAAACTCCGAGTCCTACGCCAACTGCAACACCCAGTCCAACCCCAACCATCCCTCCTGATTCTGCTTTTGTTTCTTTTGTTTTTGGCAGAACAGGTTGGGTTGAAACAATCGGACAAGCAAGTCTCAACAACTGCGTTCCTATTCCAGGAACTGTTGACTTAGGGATTGTTGCCGAGGAGATGAAAGCTCGAGGAGCCTTTGGTATCGGAGGAGTCATTACCGATAGAACCCCTGAAGATCATCAACTTTGCATGGGATACATGCTCTCACCTTCTTGGCAAGATTTGGCTAATCTACGAGACAATTACGATTGGAAATTTATTTCCCAAAGCAAGTCTTACTTGGACTTTACAACTCTGACCACAAATGAACAGAGAATCGAACAAAGTTGCGCTACTCTCCCCATATTCGAAGCCCATGGTCACAACAGAGCCTGGGGAATGTTTGCTTTTCCTGGTAATGAGCAAGATGATGCCAGTCGAGCTGTAGTCTCACAGTGTTTTTCGTTTATCCGAAAGTACAATTACAATCCCAATGATAAAGCTGTAACTCTTAAATATCCCTATATTTTAAAAACTCAATCCGTCAATGGCGGAAAGTGTAATAACCTAAATTTACCTTGTTACAACATGACTGTTAAAAATGATCGACGATACGCTTTACCGAGTAAAATTATTTCGAGTTTACAAGCCGGACCCTATCAATATTCTTTAACTCAATTTTATCGCTTTGTCACTGGTAAAAGAGATGAGGGATCACCAGCTGCTTATTGGGACTGCACAGGCGAAAGCTCAAATGACCATTACACCTCGCGCCCGGAGCTTTATTGTTTTAATGACTTTTTAAAAGCGGTTGAAGGCAGGCCTCAAGACGCAATTGTTACTGATCCTGCTACTGTGGCTGAAGTTTGGGGAAGAACTCCACCTTTTCCAACAATTCCACCACAACCTACCTCAACTCTAACACCAACTCCAACACCTACAAATCCGGTTATTCTAAAAACTATGTCAATGACGATAACCATGAAGGCAACAGCAATTGATGCAACCACTAATAAGATCACAACTACGGTTGCTGTTAAAGATGCTAAAACGACAGCTCCTTTAATTTCAGCAAAAGTCTATATAAAATTAATCAGACCATTTGGCTACACAACAGAAAAAGTAGGAACAACAAATACAAACGGTAAAGCTTTCTTCAGTTATCAATCTAAAGTTAAGGGAACCTTCACTTCAGTCGTAACTAAGGTCGAGAAAGAA
Source organism: uncultured Gammaproteobacteria bacterium (assembly GCA_964559705.1). GTDB lineage: Bacteria > Patescibacteriota > Microgenomatia > UBA1406 > GWC2-37-13 > CAZLGV01. Next base: position 19,079 of record CAZLGV010000002.1, read on the forward strand.
GATTATCTAAGCCCTGACGAAACTCAAAAAACCCTAACAGTCAATTAAAAAGCGTCAGACGGCTATTTCAGTTTGATGGTTTCGGTGATGGTGTCGGCAGTTAGTTCGTGGCCTTCAACCGAGGGGTGGATGCCGTCTGAAAAATTTACATATTCTCTTTTGCCTTCTTTTTTGGTCTTATCATAGGTTTTTTCAAAAACATTAATTAGTGGAACATTTAATATTTTTGAAAGAGCAACCGCATTCTCCAATTGCTCAATAATGTGACCGGAGTGAGTATAGGCAGTTGCCGGCTCCCAGTTGACTCCGTTTGGGCCCCTACCAAAATCCGATCTTAAAGGTGCAATCTCGGCCAGCATATAAACTTTTGCACTTGTCCGTTCTGCCTCTTCAACCAGTTTTGTCAAGGTAATCCAATGTCTATCGCGGTCATAAGGAGAAAAGGGATTGTAAGCATAAGAACCGATTATCATAATGTCAGGTTGCAAAAGATTTACAGCCAAAAAACTGCGTGAGGAATAACTGAATTCTTTGCCAAAACGATCCAGTCCTTCGGCAATATTAACAGATCCTTGACCATAATTATAAAGTCCAAAATTGATATCAGGATATTTTTTCTTCAGGCTGTGTTCAAGATATTCGAGTACCTCTCCCATAGTGTCGACCATCGAGTCGCCGATGATGGCGATTTTGTAGGAAGTTTTTATTGGTTTAGGCGTTGGAGTTGCTGTCGGTTGTGGGGTAGGGCTGGGAGTTGAGGTTGGTACTAAAGTAGGAGACAGCTCAGCAATTGCTCCTTTAACTTCTGAATTTTGAGCAATTGGTCGGGCAATTTCTTGTTGAGGACTTCTGACTAAAGTAAAAATATTTGCCGAAAAAAGGACTAGAAATAAAAATGAAATTCCAAAAAGAAAAAATTTTGTTCTTTTTTTTTGAAACAAATAATCGACAAAAGAATTTGTGCTTTCGCCCTTGTAATATGTCCTAAGTGGCATATTTACAGTCTACGTAAGTTGCAAACATATTTCAAATGTACTACAATACCAGATTAAAGCCTAGATGAGTGATAAAAAGAAAGAGACAATAGTTTTGAAGTTAGGAGGCTCTCTGATTGTTCCCAACGGAGGCCTCAATATCAGCTATATCAAAAAGTTTTATACTTTTATTAGAAACCAAGTCGCCGAAAAAAATCGGCGATTTTTTATATTTATAGGTGGAGGGCTTTTATCACGACATTATCGAGATGCTGGAGCGGAAATCACTGGACATGAACTGACGGTTGAGGATCTTGATTGGTTGGGTATCCACGCTACTAGACTTAACGCTCATCTTTTTAGAACTATTTTTCGAGACCTGGCTCACCCTGTGATTATTAATGACTACGAAGTCGTCTATAAATCCCAAAAGCCAATTGTCATTGCTGCCGGCTGGAAACCAGGTTGGTCAACCGACTATGATGCGGTTATCCTGGCTCAAGATTATAATGTCAAAACAGTTATTAAAATGAGTAACACCAATTTCATTTTTGACAGGGATCCTCGTAAATTTAATGATGCAAAGGCTTTAAAAAAATTGACCTGGAAAAAATACCGTTCCATGATAGGTAATAAATGGGTTCCGGGAGCCCATGCACCTTTTGATCCGATTGCTTCAAGACTCGCTTCCGAACTTGGCTTAAAAGTTGTTTACCTCAACGGCAAAGACCTTGATAATCTTGAGAAGGCTCTCAATAGCAAAAACTTCGAAGGCACAATCATCGAGTAGAGTTCAGTAATGCAAATTTTATTTTGAAGGCAAAATAAATTTTTCGTGGCCTGTCCTTGCCGTGTGTTTAGCCATTCTCCTGCTAGGTTTTCCTCTTCCATCTAGCTTATAGGTATAAGCCCACCCACAATCTTCAGATCTGCAGACAACACTTGGTCCTAACTCCTTAGGGTTGCGGACGGCTTGATAGGTTGCTTGTTCAACAGCATCATAGAACTGTCTAAAACTTCGAGTTAGAGCTTCTATTTGTGCCATTTTGACTTTAATTATACCAAATTCTGTGAGCCACCGGGGACTCGAACCCCGAACAATCTCCTTAAGAGGGAGGCGCTCTACCAGTTGAGCTAGTGGCCCAGAAAAGTGTGCCCCTGGAGGGAATCGAACCCCCATCACTGGTTCCGAAGACCAGTGCTTTATCCGTTAAGCTACAAGGGCTTCATTTATTATACTATAATGACTAAGTGATCAATCCTGCCTTATATTATTTTATTATTTTCTTCGAAATTTTTTTTCTTACTTTTATAATTCTTTATATAGGCTCGTTAGTTTATTCATCCTTAAAAGGTTCTCCCTACGTGCCAACAAAAAATAAAGAACTGAAGCTGATTTTGGAGGCGGCAAAATTAAAAAAGAACAGTTGGTTTCTAGATCTTGGCTGTGGAGACGGTAGGGTGGTACAAGAAGCAGTAAAAAATTACGAAGTTATAGGCGTTGGAATGGATATAAATCCTCTGATTTTACTTTTGGCAAAAATAAAATCAAAAGTAAAAAAATTAGCTGGAGTTGAGTACATTAATAAAGATCTTTATGAAGCTGATCTAACTAAATACGATACCATCTACCTTTTTCTTATGCCTGACTTGTTGAGTAAGCTTTCAGCAAAAATCAAAAAAGAGGCCAAAAAAGGAGTGCTAGTTATATCTCATGGTTTTAAAATAAATGAGTTCGAAAAAAGCCTTATTTCTGTCCTAAAACACTCGCCTTTTCCTACCTACTATTATAGGCTAAATCAAGGCTGAATTACTTGACAATACGAGTAAATTTGTTTACTATTTATTATAATAATGACAAAGAAATCCCTACTTTGGTTTTTTTTATTTTTTGCCCTCATCGCCTTAAATCTTTATATAAGTTTTCGCTATATTCATAAAGTTAATAGGGTAAACGCTGCTATGAAGGTTCTTGACGAAATAGGAAGTTATGACGCTCAAAACCAATTTTCAATTTCAAATAATCCTTTCAAGGCCCAAAATTATGAAGCGGAAGTTGGCGTAACAGATGGTAGGGTAGCTAACCTCAAGAATTTTTTCAGAAAGTATAATTCGCCATTGTATGATTATGCCGAAATAATAGTTGAAACTTCTGACAAATATTCTTTTGACTATAGACTTCTTCCGGCTATTGCAATGCAGGAATCAACTCTTTGTCAGGCTATCCCAGATGATTCGCATAATTGTTGGGGCTGGGGAATATATGGAACTACCGTAACTCGTTTTTCTTCTTATGAAGAGGCGATTGAAACCGTTGCTCAAGGCATAAGAGACAATTATCTTAATGAAGGCAGACTCACAGCCAGTGAGATAATGAAAAAGTACACGCCATCGTCTAACGGCAGCTGGTCGAGGGCTGTAAACTCCGTAATGAGATACCTGGAATAAAACTCTACTGGATAGACCTAGCAGATTGTAATTCTTGAGAAAGCGAATATTGAGTTCCCATCCTTTTCGAACGGGCCATAAATAGAGATCCCCTTTTCTTTTTCTTTGATATCATTGCCGCAAGCCACGTGCCTGATTCGCCTATCTTTTGTCTTAAAGTGCGAAGTATTGATAATACAAGCTCCAGGAAGCGCACATGGTATACTCCCTGTTTTTCAGGTAGAGTTTCAATGGGCAATTTCTGTATATCCTGAACTTGCTGCAAAATGCTGGCATCTGATTTCTTAATCATTTCCATCTCTTGTTTTATCTGCGAAATGAGCTCTTGTATTTCTTGGGTGACTACTTCTTTTTCGTGATATTCCCTAAAATGAAATAGATTACTTTCTTTTTTCCTTGGCTTTAACTCTTGTTCTGTCTCAACTTTTTTTTCCTGCTCAAATCTGCCCAAAAGTTGGTCTTCCAAAACTTCAAGAGTGCTTTTTTGATTATAGGGATTCCTTTTTTTGGCTGTTTGCTGCTTGGTTTGCATGATCCAATGTTACTACAGGCTTAATAAGAAATCAAGGGTTTTTTGTTTACGCATGACTGAAGCATAGAAATAGGCATTACGCTGGGCTTCTTCACGTTCTTTTTTATCAGTAATTTTAGCGTAAAGAGCCTTAAGCTCGTTTTCATCAACCTGGATATTTTCCTTATCAGCTATCTCATTTAAAATAAATTCCAGAGCGTGTATTTCCTCTATTTCTTGGGTGTATTTTTTCTTCAGTTCATCTAGGGTAGTCCCTTTAGATTTGAGATAAGAATCTACTGTTAATCCTATTTTTTGAACCTCGTCCAATAACCTGGCCAATCTTGCATTTAATTCCTCCTCAATAATAAGATCTGAGATTTCAACTTTGGTTTTTTTAATTAAGATAGAAAGAATCTCATTCAAAAATTTCTGCTTCTCTTCTTCGGATTTCGCAGATTGTTCTTTTGTAACTTTATCCTTCCCAGGAACCCAAATATCTTCTTTTTTCTTATCGGATTTGAGCTCTTTGATAATCTTTTTATAATCGGTCAGGGTCACAATCGGCCGGCCGGCTAGCAGCATTTTTATCTGCCATTCTTCGTTTTCTTTAGCCCTAACAAGCTCAATTCTTGGGTTTATAACAGGTCTCAAGCCTTCTTTTTTGACTATCTCTTCATAAACTCCTGGTAGAAGATTCTGAATAACTTTTTGATAAACAGCTTCCTTTTTTATATGTTTTTCGGCTACAGCCTTGGGGGCTTTTCCTTTCCTGAAACCCTCAACCTCAAGCTCATTAGTCAATTGATCAAAAGCTTTAGCATATTCATCGCTTATCGTTTTCCAGGGAATATCAACAGCAATCTCAAAAGTATTTTTGGGAAGATTATTAAGTTTATGCGAATACATCTTTGCTTATAATCAGTGTAACAAATTAAAAGCTTTGCTTATAATTGTAGCTCAAAAACCGAAAAAGACAAGCTGTTTTTCTCCTCCTCGATCTCAAATTCTCTAATAAACCCTCTAACGCGTTGGGCCCAAGTGGGGCTGGCCGCATAAATGCTACCTATCTGCTCGATAGTTGAGGCACCTCTGGCTATGTAATTATGTCTAAGACCACTACCAACAGTTTTTATGGCCTGATTCCAATCCTCGAAAATGATGTATCCGCCTCCCCAACCAAAGGGATTATAGGAGCCTGGATAAGTATAATGCCCAAATCTAGACTCAAGTCCGGCAATAGCAGGTAAAAGATAACAATCGTACTTAAAGTCGTCACAAACGTCTATAAAGGCGTCAACGGATTTTACAAGAGGGGATTGATATTTTTTCAAAACATCTTCAACCGCTTTTCTCTTTCTAGTATATTCATAAGAAGCTGCTTCTTGCCTTTTAAGAGAAGCAGAGGTTCCAGCGATTGGCTCGGCTGCAAAAACAGAACTCGCTTTAAATATGATGAATAGAATTACCAGAATTTTTCTTACCATAAAAAAGATCCTAAAGCTTTTTTACGCGAGGCAAAAAAACCTTAGGATCTAATTCGTATTATAGCAAATAACTATAAGCCTGTCAAGTGCCAATTCAATAAGATCTTATAGCAAAATAACAGGCTCAAGTCGTGCCTAGCTTTGTCTGAGCTCAATAGCTAGTTCTTATCTTCCTCTTCGGTAGTTGTCATTTCTCCTAAATCCGCTTCTTTCTTCTCTAGGTCTTGCAATATTCACAACAATATTTCTTCCTTCAACATCTTTTCCGTTCATTTCTGATTGGGCTTTTTGGGCTTCTTCTTCAGTTGCAAAAGTTACGAAACCGAATCCTTTCGATCTTCCTGTTGAACTGTCTGAGATGATAACTGAATCAACAATTTGACCAAATTGGGAGAACAAGTCACTCAAAGAATGACTGCTCATCGACCACGGCAGATTTCCGACAAATAATTTTTTCTTATCCATGTATAATTTTCACCTCCTTTTGTATGTTTCCTCAAATGAAGTTATTCTGACTAACGCACGCAGCCTAACCTTCTTTGAAAGATTAAATATATTATCTCACACTTTAATAAAATAGTAAATAGATTAAAAGAAACAAGGCAATAATAAGGAAAGAAACGATAGCGTTACTCTTAAACAATCTATTTAAGCGCGATGGGATATCAATACCGAATTTCCTTTTCATCAGTTGTATTTCCTTTGTGTAGACCCAATTATAAATGCCGATAAAAAGATCTAGGACTAAAAGGAATATAAAAACGAGCGAAAAAAAATAATCCATATTAATGCTCCTCCTCAATATCTTCTCCGTACTTATAAGTATCGTCCTTTTTTCTTTTTACAAACCAAACTGGTGTTTCGTGCATAAGTTGCTCAAAAGCGTTTGATAAATAATTTTCTACCTCTTGGGGTTTACGAATGTCAGCTATGGTAATAACTTCTTGGTGCGAGGGCCTGTCGAAGGTGATAATGACATCGCCCATATCAAAAAACTCATTGATTAGGCCTTTTATATCAACATCAACTTCGGTTATCCTCACTTGATCTAAAAGAACGTCGCTTATATGATTTGAAAATAGCGGAGAACAATTTACTTCCATTATTTTCCGATCAGTAACGATGTAAAGCCGGTAATACCAGTTGATAAGAACTTTATTTAAAGCGGTAAGTCCGGCGACTGTTAAAGAAAAAAATCCCAAAAAAAATATAAATAAGTTAAATCTGTAGAGTATAAATACTACAAATAATATGGTTACGAAGAAGGTGTATAGAATTATTGCTATTAAAAATGGGACCACTATCACAAAGCGATGTTTTCTGCGGGCAAAAATTATCTTTTCCCCAGGCAGGGTAACAAGTTTTTTGAGTTCGGATTTTTCAACGATTTCTTCTGGCCAGGGTCTCATAGCGAAAGAATTGTAGTCTGATTTTATTTTTTATTCAAGAAGCATCTGTCGTTCTTAATCTTCGGGCTCTTTCTTCCATTATGGGTAGGATTTTCCCTCTCCACTCCGCGGCTCCTTCTAAAAAAGCCTTGTCTGCTCCTAAGGCGACCACGAAAACAGGCCAAGCTGAATCAACTGCGTCTCTATATTCAGGTCCTTCTGGTTGATTAAAGCCTAATAACATTAACCAACGGTCCATGAGCGTTTCCGGAGTATTAACTTTACCACCGACCCTTCTAGCAAGTGTTTCGTAAAATGAAGTAGCTTCCGGCAAATTACCTAAAAGACCTAGTTCTGAGACTATTCTTAAAATTTCATCTGGGTTGGGCAAAAGCATAGTTGGCGATCTACCTAAATCTCGGTCGGTAGTGGGTAGGGGGGGAGGGGTTCTTCCTTCTAAAGGCCCTTGCATGAAGCGATAATACTCTCTGAAGTCTGAGATGTCAAGCTTGTATTTCTTGATAAGGCTGTCTACTCAAATTTAGACTAATGAAGGTATCTGCTCCATACCAAGGCTGCAAAAGTTTCATGGCTTTACGTTTAGCTTCTTTTTTATTTCTGGCATTTATTTTGCCATGATAATTTTGTTTCTGGTTGTTTGTCTCAGCATAGTAATAAAATCTCATCTCCGTATTATAGCACAAAAATCGAGGATTTGGACTATCCCAACAATCTTAATCTATTTAAATTCTCAATTGAAAAAATGCCTTTTATTAGGTAGACTTTAGCTCAAATGGCCCAGCCACAAATACCTGGCGTAAGTATTATAAATCTCAAGAGAAATAAAGACTTTAGAGGATCATATACGGAATTTCTTAGAGAAGAATGGTTTAAAACGCCAAAACCCCTCCAATGGAGCATAGTTCATTCGCGGAAAAATGCTCTAAGAGGAATGCGTATTCACTTGGTTCATTACGATTATACCTGTTTATCTTATGGTAAGGCTCTTTATGTACTTCGAGATTTAAGAGGGGGTTCACCAACTGAAGGAAAAAATCAGTATCTGGAACTTGACTCAAATAAATTAAGACTCATAGTTACTCCACCGGGCGTAGCCCACGGTTTTTACTTTTTACAAGATTCAATTTTTGTTGTGGGTATAACCCAGTATTACAATAAAAAGGATGAGCTCGGTTTTCATTATAATGATCCGGAGGCTGGAATTTCTTGGCCAAGCTCAAACCCTATTCTTTCGGAAAGAGATAAGAATCTTCCAAGCTTGCAAAAAGTTAGCTCACTCGTTCCTGCTTGGAGCGATAGACATGAAAAATCTACTTAAGTTGTTCCTAGTATCTCTGTATCCGCTTGCGTTTTTTTTATATAAAATTAGACCACAATCACAACCCTTTCTCTGTATTATTACGCCTATTTTTGATCCCGCATTGAAATCAGTAAGGGGATTAATTGATGATCTCCGCAAACAATCCTTTCCTAACTTTACTCATATTCTCATAAGCAATGGAGCTCCTCCAAAAATTAAAAAATATATCCAGGAATTAAGAAAAAGGGATAAACGATTTATATCTGTTCAACTTCCAGAAGAAAAACAAAACTCACCAGAAAAATTGCAGGCGAATTTAGCCAAAAGAAAAAATTATGCCATGAAGAATTACAAAGCTGAAAGATATGTCTTTATCGATGCAGATTCAGAGATTATTGATCTGAACTTCATTGCTAAACTTTATATGGCACATATTCTTACTCGACGGGATATTATTGTCGCCAAGATTAAACTGGGATTAATTAATTTGCCGATTTTTCCTATTAATATAGGCCGAATTGATATGACAAACTACACTTTTTCAAGAAAAATTGCAATTAATTACCCGTATCCAGCTTCTAATAAAAATTCACTTTTTGGTACTGATTTTCGATATTTTTTGCAAATAAATAATAAAACAAATACTATTTTTTTCGATTTTGTCTACCTGATTAAAGACAGCAGAAAATCCTACGAAAGCGTGCATAGTATCCTAACGTTGTAAATTATTGCTTCCAGCCGCATCTGTTCATAATACAACCACAGGTATATCCTTTATTGATTGGAAAATTTTCATTAATATCACAGGTCGTTATTGCTCCCTCATATTTTGCCGGCATATTTGTGCAAATTCCATGCCCTCCGCCGCATCCCTCACCAGCCCACTCACAATCGTTATCAATTTTACAATTTCCCTCCGAGTAATCAAAGGTGTAATCCTTTGGCCGATTTTGCAATTGACTTTTTGGCTGGAGAAAATAATAGATTCCTAAGAAAGTAAGAGCGATGACGAATAGAATAAGAGCGGTTTTTTTTCCCATACACTATGAATCCATTCTAACATGCGGGCCCTGGTGGACGATGTGGGAAGGTATTATTTTAACCTATAGTTGAGTTAAAAACAAAAAAATGCTATAATTCCGTCTATGGTGGAATTTGGCGGGCTCTGGTGAACGGATAAGCTTTAGTTCCCAATAAATCCTTCATTTATAGCCTCTTTTTCAGAACAGAAATACCTAGAAGTAAATAAATCTGGCCAATATTCAAAATCCCCTGGTTTCTTATACGACATTCCACCTGCAAAATCCCAAGCTATGACGGGCAATTGACGACATTTAATAACATAGTATGGGTATCTTACATATGGAACAAGAACAAATAGAATTAAAAAATAAATTATCGAGATAATGGCAAATGCCCTTACTTTTTTTATATTTTTGACTCTGGAAATAATTAGTCCTGTAACTAACAATGAAGGTCCAAATAAAATTCCTATATAAGTAAGTTGCTCAAGAAGCATTAAACAATATCATAGCAGATCTTTAGGATATGTGGGCGGGCGCTGGTGGACGATGTGGGAAGTTTTTACAAGACTGATCGAGCAGGATTTGCTGTTACTAATATTCTAAAGGGTTTGCCTTCATGATCTCGTGCGGTAAACTCAAAAGTTCTGGTAGCAACATCAAACTCTCTTCTCCATAACAATCGAGAGGGGACTTCGTGCGGAATAACGTCTTCTGCACCTATCTCACCTCTTTCATATCTTTGCATCGCTTCAGTATATTGCCTATTTAGGTCGTCTGCCCATGAATAAGGGGGACTATCGAGTAAATAGTAAGAGGCAAAAGGAGTTTCTCCTGATTGCCAATCTGTTAAAAACAGTGATCCTGTCAAACTACCCTCTGGTGACAAATCCAATCTGGGCACTGCAAGTCTTTGTCCCAGCATAACAGTAACAGTCATGTCGTATTCTTCTCGAGGACCAAAGTCACGCGCCATACTGCGAGTATTTTAGGGCATTACAAAGACCTTGTCAATATATTGACATCTCCTTGGCGGGATCAACGGGACTCGAACCCGCAACCTCCTCCGTGACAGGGAGGCGCTCTAACCAATTGAGCTATGACCCCATGGTGGACCCGAGTGGACTTGAACCACTGACCTTCACAATGTCAATGTGACGCTCTAGCCAGCTGAGCTACGAGTCCAGGCAATAAATATTTTAACAAAAATTTGTCTGAATGTCACTGCCCAACCAATATTCAAACTCTCCATTTTGATGTACGATCGTTGTATGTTTTGGACACTTAATAAAAATCTGTTCTAATCTTCTTACTAAACTTTTACCTTTTTCAGACATTTTTCTTATTTACCTCTCATATTATTCATATTATTGATTCAAGTTAAAAATTCAAAAGTGGATTGGAGGTGAAACAAAAAACATGGACGACGATAAAAAACGTCAAATTCAACAGGATCAGAGCGAGGAAGAGGATCAAAGGGACCAGAATATTATCGAAGACACAGACTTAACAGAATAAACCTCTCACGTTTCTTCTTGATATCTAAAACAGGCGGTCGCAAAAGACTGTCTGTTTTGGTATATAATAATTTCTATGAATGATGATAAATTAAGAAATCTGCGACATTCTTGTGCCCATCTTCTGGCTGCGGCGGTAAAAGATTTGTACCCAGGTGCGCATAATGCAATTGGCCCTGCTATTGAAAATGGATTTTATCAGGATTTTGATATGGGTAAATGGTCAATCTCCGAAGCAGATTTACCTAAAATTGAAAAAAAAATGCACGAGTTTCTTAAAACTTGGGGTCCATTTAGGGAAAGGGAAGTTTCTGTAGAACAAGCTTTAAGAGATTTTAAAAAAAATCCTTACAAAATAGAACTTATTAAAGATTTTGCAAAAGAAGGTAAAAAAATAACAGAAAACAATCCGGGAAACTTCCTTGATCTTTGTAAGGGTGGACACAGCCAAAATCCTAGGGAAGAGCTAAAAAATTTCAAACTTCTAACTATTGCAGGAGCTTATTGGAGAGCTGATGAGAAGAATAAAATGTTAACTCGAATATATGGAACCTTATTTGCGACAAAAGAAGAATTGGACAAATATTTATGGCAGCTTGAAGAAGCAAAAAAACGCGACCATAGAAAGATAGGTGAAGCACTTGAATTATTCTCAATTAACGAAGAAGTCGGTCAAGGCTTAATTTTATGGCTACCCAAAGGAACAATAATCAAAGAACAACTGGAAGTATTTGCTAAGAAAACAGAAGACCAATGGGGTTATTCAAGAGTTTCAACGCCCCACATAACTAAATCAGGTTTATTTTATACATCCGGTCACCTTCCATATTATAAAGACGACATGTATCCTGCGATGAAGCTTAGCAAAGATGAAGAATATTATCTTAAGCCTATGAATTGTCCACATCATCACATGATTTATAAGGCAATTCCCAAAAGTTACAAAGATTTGCCTTTGCGACTTGCTGAATATGGATCTGTATACAGATATGAAGCTTCCGGCCAACTTTTTGGCCTAATGAGAGTTAGAGGTATGACCCAAAATGATGCTCATATTTATTGCACAGTTGAACAGGCAGTTGATGAATTCGTAAAAGTTATGGAGCTGCATGAATATTACTATAAAAAATTAGGAATCACCGAATATCATCTTGAACTTGGGTTGCGAGACCCTAAAAAGAAAGATAAATATCATGGCGATGACAAAACTTGGAAACTGGCAGAGGAATTGATGCGTAAAGCTGTGGCTAGAACAAAAATCAAGATGTTAGAAGAGATTGGAACAGCAGCTTTCTACGGACCCAAGATCGATTTTATAATCCGTTCCTCTGTTGGTCGAGAGTTTGCCATCTCAACAAATCAGATTGATTTATATATGGGTCCAAGGTTCAATTTAAAATATACTGATAATGAGGGAAAAGATCAGACCCCAGTGATTATTCATCGGGCACCTCTTGGATCGCATGAAAGATTTATCGGTTTTCTTATCGAACACTATGGCGGTGCTTTTCCTTTGTGGCTTTCGCCTCTTCAGGTTGCGGTTTTGCCTGTTTCCAACAAATTCGATAATCAGGCAAAAAAAGTTTATAAAACGCTTATAGACGCGAATTTAAGAGCTGAGATTAACACGGATAATAAGACAATCGGCAACAAAATTCGCGAGGCTACCTTGCAAAAGATACCCTACATGATTATAATAGGAGAGAAGGAATCTAAAAAAGAAGGATTTGTTTCGCTGAGAACAAGGGAAGGAAAAGACCTTGGCCTAAAAAATCTTTACGAGTTTATAACAGAATTAAAAGCAACTATTGAGAAATTTTCATAAACCGCAAAAGAGATATTATACGATTAACTATCAAATCCAGACCCCTCAATTGAGGGTCATAGACAACGAAGGAAAGCAAATAGGGATATTGAAAAAAGACGAAGCCTTAAAAATAGCAAAGGAAAAAGAAGAAGATCTTATACTTATTGCGCCCAATGCCAATCCTCCCGTTGCGAAAATAATGGATTTTAGGAAATTTTTGTATCAAGAAGAAAAAAAACAAAAAGAGGCGAAAAAAGGAATTAAAAAAGGCATTGTTAAGGATATTAAGTTATCACTTTTTATCGGCCCTGCGGATTTGGCAAGAATGATCAAAAAGGCAGAAGAGTTCCTGAATGATGGTAATCAGGTAAGAATAAATATCACAATGAAAGGAAGAGAACTTGGTAAGAAAGACCTAGGAATGGAATTGGCAAATAAAGTTATCGCCAGTCTTGGTGAGCTAAATGTTGCAAAACAACCGCGAATTGAAGGCAGAGTTATTAGGGCTGTAGTAACACGCAAAAAATAATATGGCAAAAAATAAGGCTAAAACTAGAAAATCCGCAGTCAAACGCTTCAAAGTAACCAAAAAAGGCAAGGTTTTACACCGTTCTCATTACTTACGACATCTTCGATCCAAAAAGGGAAAAAAAAGAATCAGAAGACTCAAAGCAATGAAACAAACGGTTGGAACCCAGGCAAAAAAAATTAGGAAGATGTTGGGGAAGGCATAATTATGGTTAGAGTTAAATCAGGCATTACAACTCATAGGCGTCACAAAAAGGTTTTGAAACAAGCTAAAGGCTACTGGATGAGCCGAAGTAAGCAATTTAAAAAAGCCAAAGAAGCGGTTCTTCACGCAGGCGAATATGCCTTTGCAGGAAGAAAAAATAAAAAAAGAGATTTCAGAAAAATTTGGATTATAAGACTCAATGCTGCTGTAAGAAACGAAGGGCTAACATATAGTAAATTCATCAATCTGCTTAAGCAAAAAAAAATAGGACTGGACAGAAAAGTTCTTGCTCAAATCGCAGTTGAACACCCCAAGATATTTGAAAAGATAGTCGACCAAGTAAAGAAATAAGGTATAATCTTTTCAATGGATATTCAAAAAACTTCACAAAACTTTCAAAAAGAACTCTTAAACTCTAAAACTCTCGAAACTCTCGAACAGTTACGTATCAAATATCTTGGTCGAAATGGAATTATTAATGATTTTTTAAAACAATTAAAGAACTTATCTGTTGAAGAAAAAAAACAGACCGGAAATTTGATTAACAAATTAAAAAATGAGGTTGAAAATAACATAAAAGATAAACAGACTCAAATATTGAAAAAAGAAAGGGATCGTCGAAAAATTGGTGTTACTCTACCTGGAAAAAAATATCCCAAAGGAAGTTTACACCCGGTCACAATCGCGATTGAAGAAATTAGTAAAATATTCGAAGGGATTGGATTTGTCCGAATGTCTTATCCGGAGGTCGAATGGGAATACTTCGCCTTTGAATCACTAAATATGCCTGAAGATCATCCAGCTAGAGATGATTTTGAAACTTTTTTTATTGACTACCCGTCAGATCCTAAATTGGGAAGAATGCTTCTTACGCCTCATACTTCATCTGGACAGGTAAGAGAGATGAAAAGAGTTGGAAAGCACTCCATAAGAATGATAAATATCGCCAAATGTTACCGACCGAATTGGTCACCCGTTCATATTCCGATGTTTCATCAATTTGAAGGATTGGTGGTTGACGAGAACATAAACATTACACACTTAAAAGGAACTATTGATTATTTTGCTAAACAATTTTTTGGAGAAAAAAGAAATACACGCCTTCGCCCTTTTCATTTTCAGTTTACAGAACCTTCTTTTGAGGTTGATATAACCTGCGAGGTGTGTAATGGCACAGGATTTGTAACGGGTAGTGCTTGTCGCGTCTGCAAATCCGGCTGGCTCGAACTTGGCGGAGCTGGCATGGTTCATCCCTTTGTCTTAAAACAGGGAGGAGTGAACCCTGAAAAATATACAGGCTGGGCCTTTGGCTTTGGAGTTGAAAGAGTTTTCATGATGAAAGAGGGACTAAAGCTCGATGACATAAGAATTATGTATAGCGGAGATATAAGGTTCTTAGAACAATTCTAATATGAATATACATATAACTTATAATTGGCTGCTTGAATATCTTGAAACAGACGCCGATCCGTATGAATTGCAAAAATATCTTTCTCTTTGTGGTCCATCCGTTGAAACTGTTACAAAAACAGGGGATGATTATGTTTTGGATATTGAAGTAACTTCAAACAGAGTTGATATGGCATCGGTTTTTGGCATAGCTCAAGAAACCCAAGCAATATTGCCTCGTTTCGGCAAAAAGGCTAAATTGAAATTAAATCCACTTACTAAACACCGTTCCAATTTAGTCCTGAGCGAAGTCGAAGGACCTAATAATAAAAAACTAGATATTCAAATTAAAAACTTAGAACTTTGTTCGCGTTTTACAGCTATAGTTTTATCTGGTGTAGAAGTCAAAAAATCTCCGGAAATTATTAGCCAACGCTTAAAGCTTTGTGGAATAAGTTCCATAAACAACATTGTTGATATCTCAAACTACTTAATGCTTTCTTTGGGACAACCTACTCATATTTTTGATTATGACAAGATAAAAAATCAAAAAATGCTTCTTCGAGAAAGCAAAAAAGGTGAAAAAATAAAAACCCTCGATGATAGGGACTTTGAACTTCCCGGTCGAGATATTGTAATCGAAGATGGATCCGGAAAACTTATTGATCTTTGTGGAATTATGGGTGGAAAAAATTCAGAAGTGGATAGCAGGACTAAGAATATTGTTTTGTTTGTTCAAACATACAATAAGAATAAGATTCGTAGAACATCAATGACAACAGGACAAAGATCTCTGGCAGCAACCTATTTTGAAAAAGGTTTGGATGAGGAAAGAGTAGAACTAACTTTAGTCTACGGAGTTCAATTGTTTAAAGACTATGCTAATGCAAAAGTTTCCTCACAACTTTATGATATATATCCTAAACCCTACAAGCCAAAAAGCGTTGATTTAGCGATAAGGGATACTGAAAGAATAATCGGAGTCAAAATAAAAAAAGAAGAAATTGAACAAATACTGACTAATTTAGGCTTCTCCATCAACCCAAGTTCCACCGACTCGGTGGTACGGGTAGTGGTGCCTTCGTGGAGGAAAGGTGATATTTCGATAAAAGAAGATTTGATAGAAGAAATTGCCAGAATTTATGGCTATCACAATCTTCCTTCCCAATTGCAAGCAATGGTTTTTGTCAAGAGAGATAAAAATTTGGATAAGCTTTTTGAAATTGAACAAAAAGTTAGATATTTTCTAAAACATCTTGGACTGAATGAGTCTCTGAATTATTCAATGGTTCCAAAGCAAACAGACGGCAATTTGAAAATTTCAAATCCTATTTCAGAGGAGTTAACATACATGAGGAGATCGCTTCTACCCTCGCTTGCTCAAAATATAAAAGAAAATCGAGGAAAAAAAGATATTATAAGATTTTTTGAGATTGCAAAAGTTTATTATCCTCGAAAAAATAATCTACCGGATGAAGCTTATAAATTAGGAATTGCAACCAACACTGATTTTTCCGATCTTAAAGGAATTGTCGAGGCAATCTTGGTAGAACTAAATATCCCTGAGGAAAAAGTTATTGCAAATTTGAGGCAATCAGAAACTGACTCTAATATTTTTTTTGCGGAAATTGATTTTCAATTACTTGTGGAAAACTACCGAGTAGTTCCTGCTTACAGGCCAATAAATCCGTTTGCCCAGATCAAGCTTGATTTGACTGCAAAAATAGAAAATTATAGAGAATTTAAAAATCGTGTCTTTAAAATCTCAAAATATCTGCAAAAAATTGAGCTTATTGATACTTTCAAAGATAAAGTTACCTTAAGATTTTATTTTGCTTCCAAGCAAAGAAATCTTACCGAAAAAGAGGCCAAAGTTGAACTCGAAAAAATAAAGGAAACTGTATAATAATCTTTCATGAAATTTAAAGCTGTATTTTTTGATTGTGATGGTGTTTTAACTGATGATGGTTGGCATAAACTTGATTCATTATTCGTGCCCGAAGACTTGGACAGAAAGTGGAAAGATGAATTTAATAAAAATAAACTTACAGTAGAAAATTGGATAAAAAATTCCTCAATATTCTATCAAAAAAGTAAGCTTGATCGCAATTTAATCACCAAAATTTATGAAAATGTTAAGATCAATCCTGAAGCACCGGGACTTTTTGCTTATCTTAAGAAAAAAGGGATAAAAACTGCTGTCATCTCGAACGGATTTAAATATTACGTTGAACCGGTTGCTACAACATTAGAAGCTGATTTTTGGAAAACCAATACTTCTATCATATTTGATGAAAATGATGTTTTTAAAAAATTTGAATTCTTAATCGAAGATGGTCATCTGGCCAAAGTCCTTCCGATGAATAATATATGTAAAAATTTAAATATAGGCCTTGAGGAAACGATGTTTGTCGGTGATTCTTTTGCTGATATCGACGCGTTTGAGCTTACAAAACATGGAGTTTTATACCAAATGAAAGAATTTGAAACCGATACCAAGGAACTTGAAAAACATGCCTGGAAAAAAATAAAAAATTTGAGCGAGATAAAAAAATTTATTTCAGGGTGAGAGTGGAGTTGGTGTAGGGGTTTGAGTTGGAGCAGTTTGATAATCCCAAGGTTTATTTACCCCAATTTTTATTGTTGAATCGCCTTGCTTATCTTTTTCATTTTTAGCAGTTACTTTAATTTCATAAACACCATCTGATAAATTAATTGTTTCATTAATTTCATCACGATCTCCATCTAGTTTCTTAACCTCACTGCCATTAACAAGTATTTTAATTTCTTTTATATTATTAATTGAGGTTATTTTAGCAACAATATTCACATTATTAGCGACAGTTTCATGATCGTCCGGATCTTTTATTGAAACCACGACTGAATCAGAACTTGCATCGGAGGTTTCGGTTGGATATTTAAATTTATCATCTCCCTGCCCCTTTCTCCACTCATCAATTGCCTCCTGCCAACGGTTTCGGCCATCTGTTGAAACAGGATCATTTTCTGTGATAACAATGAATTCTTTTTCCTCATATTCACCTTTTTTAATTTCAACATCATTGGCGATTTTTCCATTAGCTTTTGAGATCTTAAGTTTTTTGTAATAAGAAGAAACATCTTTTGGTTCTGTTCCCTCGATGTAGTATTCAGAGCGAGTAGGGTATCCGTCTTTGGCTAATCCTCCCAAATATGCGTCTACTGTCAAGGCTTTAACTTTACCGGGTTTATCGATTATGCCGTCTTTGTACTTTTTCAACAGTTCCGAAATTATGTTGTACCAAATGGGTGAAGCTCCGGTTACTCCGGAGGCAATTCTAGGATTCATTGGAGAATTGTCATTGTTTCCTACCCAGACTCCAACAGTAACACCATTTGTATAACCTACTGTCCAGTTATCACGCTTATCATTTGAGGTTCCGGTTTTAGCAGCAACTGTTTTGCCCGGAACGCGAAGGTATGAATTTGGACCAAATATTGCTGATCTAGCTACATTGTCCGAAAGAATATGTGATAGGATAAAAGAAGATTCTCTACTGAAGACTTTTTTTTCTTTGGACTTAGCGGCTTTATAAAGTTTCTTTCCTTTATAATCTTTTATCTCAAGAATTGATTGTTCGTTCTTAAATGTTCCACCTCTGGCAAAAACCGAGAACGCGGATGTTAAATCGAGCAGCGTAACCTCACCTCCGCCTAAAGTAATTGCCAATCCAAATCTGCTCATGTTTTCAGTCGTTGGAGCCAGGGTTTCAAGCCCTGCATCACTTGCCTTTTGCAAAAAATCTCTCAAACCCACCATTGCCAATAACTTAACAGCAGGGAGATTAATAGAATTTCCTAAAGCAAATCGAAGTTGAATAGGTCCTACATGCTTACCGTCATAATTAACCGGAATATATTCCTTCCCTGTTCCATCTGGAAAAACAGTTTTCAAATCCATAAGAACAGTTGAGGCTGTATATCCTTTATCAAAAGCTAAAGCATAAGTTATTGGCTTTATTGCCGAACCTGGTTGCCGAAGTCCAAGTGCCGCGTTAAATTTGCCGAATTTCTGATCATTGAAGTCGTAGGATCCTACCATTGCCAAAATTTCTCCAGTTTCGGAATCAAGTACTACTGCTGCTCCGTTTCCAACTTGATAACTTCCGAGTTTTTTAATTTCGTCTCGAACTATTTTCTGAGCTTTTTCCTGAACTTCTAAAGATAAAGTTGTCTTTACCTCTATTCCTTGATCAAGAATCTTGGGTCCATATTCTTTTTCTATCTGATCTCTAACATAGAAAACAAAATGTGGAGCATTTATACTCAGATTAGGAGTTGTAAATTTTATTTTTTCCAGATCGGCAATTGCTTTTTTTTCTTCATCTTTAGTAATATATTTGTCTTCTCTCATTCTGCGCAGGACATCTTTTGCCCGCTGTTTCCAAGCATTTTCTTCTCCTATAAAAGGAGAGTAATAACTAGGTCTTTGGGGTAGGCCAGCTAGAATAGCAGATTCAACAATATTCAGATCATTGGCTGATTTATCAAAATATCCTTTGGCTGCTGACCCTATTCCCCAAAAACTTCCGCCGTAGGGGGACTCATTCAAATACATTTCTAAAATTTCATCTTTGGAATATTTCCTTTCAACGCCTACTGCAAGAATAACTTCCTTGATTTTTCTTGAAGCTGTTCGCTGCGAAGAAAGAAGAACATTTTTTATCAACTGTTGGGTTATTGTCGATCCACCTTCAAGTCTTCTGCGAAAGACTATATTAAAAACGGCCCGAATAATTCCTACTTGGGAAATTCCCTGGTGCTTATAAAAATTCTTGTCCTCGATTGCAATTGTAGCGTTTTTCATATGTTTTGAGATTTGATTAAATCCCACAGGAACTCTATTTTTATCTTTTCTCATTTCAAATAAAACTTTTCCATCCCGATCATAAAAAACAGAGGAAGCCTTGCTGGCTTGGGATAACTTACCTGGCGCGGGCAGATCTTTGGCATACCAGGCAAAAACAAGAAAAGAAAATATTGAAATCACGACAACAAATCCAATAAAGAAAAGGAGAATTTTTTGGCGAAATTTCGATCGAGAATACATCTGCTTGTATCTTAACCGAGGCGAAGAATACATAGTTATAATTATAACATCCGTGTATAATGAATCATGCCTAAGTTCAAACTAAAAAGGATATTTCGCAGGGAAAATTTATTGAAGCTAATTATTATAGTTTCATCAATTATTTTAATCTTCTCCTCATTAGCCCCACTGCTTTTTATTCGTTAATTTTCTATAATTAGCGAATGCTTGAGCAAACAATAGAGACTCTTCCCAGAACTAGTATATTTACGATCAAACGCCTTAAATCGCTTGATATAAAAACCTATTGGGATTTGATCAATTATTTTCCCAATCGATACGAAGATTATTCTATTGTCTCCGATATCCAAAGGCTTCAAGGGGGAGAAACAGTAACAGTCAAAGGAACCATAACCAAAGCAAAAAATGACTATGTCAGACGGAGAATGACTATCCAAAAGGTAGTTTTAAGTCAGGAAGAAAATTCTTTAGATTTAATCTGGTACAACCAACCCTATCTAATCAAAATGTTTAGGCCCGAAAGCCTGCTCTGCATATCAGGAATTGTAAAAAATAAACAAAATAAAATCATTATGGAACCGAAGGAGTATGAGGTTTTAGCAAATTCTAATCAACAAACAATTCATACTGGAAGATTAGTTCCTGTATATTCTGAAAAAAGAGGATTGTCCTCAAGAACTATAAGAGAAAAAGTGTACCGCGTCATTCTAGATTCGATCGAGGATCTGCAGGAATTTTTGCCTCAGGAAATTATTCAGTCTAACAATCTGCTTTCTGAACAAGAAGCATATAAAAATATTCACTTTCCAAAAAATTTTGAATTCGCAAAGAAAGCTGGCGAGAGATTAGCATTTGATGAGTTATTTATAATTCAACTTTCAGCTCATCTTGTAAAACAAGAATGGCAAAAAGAAGCAGTTGGACATAGATTTGAAGTAAAAAAATTTCAAGATAAACTTTTCCAGTTTATAAAAAACTTACCTTTTGAATTAACTTCTGCTCAAAAAAAGGTAGTCAAAGAGATTTTAGATGATCTATCTTTAAAGTCCCCTATGAATCGTTTTCTTCAGGGAGACGTTGGCTCTGGAAAAACGATTGTCGCTGCCACTGCTTGTTATCTTGCCTATTTAAACGGTTATAAATCCCTTTTTATGGCTCCAACAGAAATTTTAGCAACACAGCATTTTGAGACTATATCCAGATTTCTATCACCTTTTAATGTCAAGATTGCCTTAATCACTGGAAGCAAAAGAAAAACCCTAAATACTAAATACTCTATACTGAATACTGACTTAATCATAGGGACGCACGCACTCCTTAATCAAAAACTAAATCTTGAAAAAGTTGGCTTGGTTGTCATTGATGAACAGCATAGATTTGGAGTTCGTCAAAGAGCAATTCTTAAAACCAAAGGGATAAACCCCCATCTTCTGACAATGACTGCAACCCCCATTCCTAGAACTGTCGCTCTAACTTTGTATGGAGAACTCGATATATCTGTGCTCAATGAGATGCCTAAGGAAAAAGCCGTTGTTAAAACTTTTTTTGTACCAAAAGCAAAACGCGAAGCGATGTATGGATGGATTAGAAAAAAAGTAAAAGAAGAAAAAACTCAAGTCTTTATTATTTGTCCTCTTATTGAAGAATCCGAAATAGAAACAATGAAGTCAATAAAAGCAGCTAAAAAAGAATATGAATATTTAGCCAAAAATATTTTCCCGGATTTAAAATTGGCTCTTCTTCACGGAAAAGTAAAATCAAAAGAAAAAGACGATATTATGCTGCGCTTTAAAGAAAATAAATATCAAATACTTGTGGCTACGCCTGTTGTTGAAGTTGGAATTGATATCCCTAATGCAACTGTTATGGTAATCGAGGCGGCCGAACGCTATGGACTAGCCCAGCTTCATCAGCTCCGAGGACGTGTTGGCAGGGGAAAGGTTGAATCGTT
Organism: uncultured Gammaproteobacteria bacterium; assembly: GCA_964559705.1. Classification (GTDB taxonomy): domain Bacteria; phylum Patescibacteriota; class Microgenomatia; order UBA1406; family GWC2-37-13; genus CAZLGV01. Next base: position 40,716 of record CAZLGV010000002.1, read on the forward strand.
TTGCCTTGTTTTTAGTCAAAAAGAAAATACATTAATTACCTCAAGGCTTAATTATTTTGCCAAGCATAACAATGGCGCAAATATCGCAGAGTACGATTTACAACATAGGGGACCAGGAGAAATATTTGGAACAAGACAGCATGGTTTGCTGGATTTAAAAATTGCGGATCTTTTTGATTATCCTTTGATTGAAAAAAGCAAAAAAACATTAGAAATCTTCGTCAGAAAATATAATCTTGAATCTTTTCCTCAATTAAAAAAAAGATTAGACGAATACAGCTTCCAGCAAATCAGCCGCGACTAACGGTTTACTGGAAGGAGCTGGTAAGTTTGTATATCGGAGTTATGATGGATAAAACAAGAAATGCCACACTAAACCCGAGTACTATCAGTATTGCCGGTTCTATAAGGGTGGTCATTGCTTTTATCGCAGCTGTTGATTCTTCCTCAAAATAATGAGATATTCTTGCCAGAGTGTCATCAAGATGTCCTGTATTTTCTCCAACAATAGTCATCTGGACAAGTATGGGGGGGAAAATACCTTCACTTTCAAGCGCACCCCCTAAAGATTGCCCTTTTTCGACCTTTCCGTAAATTTCTTGAAAAGATTCTTGGTATAAAGAATTCGATGTTGTTTCTACTATAATCTTAAGCGCATCCAATATAGAAACCCCAGCTCCAATTAAAATAGACAGCGTTCTTGTAGAGTCAACCAAGGCTTCCATCCGGACGACTCTGTTAAACAAAGGAATCTTAAGAATAATTGAATCAAATAGGTATTTCCCTTGTTTCGTTTTAAGATATCTATTGATAAGAATTACTAGGCCAACAGCAAAACCAATAATCAGCAGCCAAAATTTTGAGGTAAAAGAAGATACTGAAATTAAAACCTGCGTCGTCCAAGGAAGTTCAACATCGAAATTTTTATAAAGTTCGAGCATTTTTGGAATAACAAATGTAACCATAACGAACATTACTATAATCATCGCAGAAACCACAACTAACGGATAAATAAAAGCTCCTTTTGTCTTACGCCTGAAATCTTGTTGTTTTTCAAGATTGTCCGCAAGCTTCAACAGAATCTCATCAATTTTTCCAGACGCTTCCCCAGATCTAATCAAAGAAATATAAAGATTTGAAAAATAATTGGGGTGCTCCTCGAGGGCTTTTGATAGAGCAACTCCAGATTTAATTTTATTATCAATATCTTCTATTAATTTTCTTAATCTCTCTTTTTTTATTTGATTTTTTAGAATATCTAAAGCATCAACGATGGTTAGACCGGCATTAAGCATTATTGCAAATTGTCTTGTAAAGTTAACAATGTCATTGAAACTTACTCTGTTGAAAATACTATTAACCACTGATATTTCAGTTCTATGAACAGGATTTATTTCTATTGGAAAATATCCGTTTTTACGAAGATAAGAAACAACAGCATTTTCACTATCAGCCTCTATTTTCTTAGAAAAAAATTTATTATTTTTTATCGCCTTGTATGAAAAAAGCATTTCTCTTTAATTATTTTAAATACTTCCCAACTTCTTTGGGTCTGATAGCATAATTAATTGCAGTATCCTTGCTAATTTTCCCATCTGAATAAAGATTAGCTAGGTATTTTTCAAAATAAATGAAGCCCTCGCTTTCAGCAGTCTGCAAAACATTATCTATGAGAAATGGTTTACCGTCTCTAATTATTGAGGCAACCGCCGAGGTGTTATATAAAACTTCAACAGCGGCAATTCTTCCTACCTTATCTTCTCGTGGAAGAAGTCTCTGAGAAATAACCGATCGCAAAACTGAAGCAAGCTGTGTTCTGATTTGGTTCTGCTGGTCGGAAGGGAACATATCAATGATACGACTTACTGTTTCTGGAGCAGAAACTGTATGCAAAGTGGAGAAAACTAAATGTCCTGTTTCGGCAATGGTCAATAAGAGTTGAGCCGAATCATAGTCTCTCACCTCACCGACCAGAACGACATTTGGGTCTTCTCGCAGAACCGAGCGCAGGGCTAAATTCCAGGAATGTGTGTCTTGATGTAATTCTCTTTGAGAAACAATTGATTTTCCAACCGGATAAACAAACTCAATTGGATCCTCAATCGTTATAATATTTTTGGCATACTTCTGATTAATTTCATTAATGATCGAGGCCAAAGTGGTACTCTTTCCTTCACCCGTTGGTCCTGTAACTAGAACTAATCCACTTCTATAATCTGCTATTTTGTGAAACGACGCAGGTAACTCGAGCTCTTCAATGCTTCTTATTGTCGAAGGGATTAATCTAAAAGACGCATTGAGAGTGCTTCTGGCATAATAGATATTTATACGAAATCTCGTCGATTTATATTCAAGTCCTATATCAATTTCTTTATTTGTAAATAAGTTTTCCTTTTGATCGTTTGTCAAAAAAGATGTTATCAATTCTTGAGCCAATTCCTTGGTGAGTATGGGTAGGGTAGTTAATAAATACAAAACTCCGTGAATTCTGATACTTGGATAATAATTTGATACAAGATGCAAGTCTGATGCATCACGTTCTATTGCTAGATCTAAAAGTTGATAAATAGTCATAGGCTCATGCTTCAGCTACTCGTAATACTTCCTCAATTGTGGTTATCCCATCCAAAACTTTTAAATATCCGTCTTGTTTCATTATAATTAATCCTTCTTTCCTTGCCACCGCTTCAATTTCTTTACCAGTGGCATGCTGCAAAATCATCCTATTCACAGCAGGCGATATTTTAAGGACTTCAAATATAGCAATCCTGCCAAAGTAACCGCTATTATTGCATTCTTTACAACCTTTTCCTCTGGACAATTTTATTTCGGCTCCTTCTTTTAAAGCTTTGGGGAGAAGATCCCCTAAAACATCACGAATATCTTGCTGTACATTTTGGTCAGGAATATAAGTTTCTTTACAAGATTCACAGATCTTTCTGACAATTCTTTGTCCTAGAGAAGCGTTTAAAACAGAGGCAATAAGAAAAGGCTCTCCTCCTAAATCTATCAGTCTTGGTAAGGAAGTAGCTGCATCATTTGTGTGCAGAGTAGATAAGACGAGATGCCCTGTTAACGCGGCCTGAATTGCAAGTTGAGTTGTTTCTTTATCTCTTATTTCTCCAACAAGGATGATATTAGGGTCTTGTCTCAAGAAAGAACGTAAACCAGTGGCGAAAGTTAAACCGGCTTGAGGATTAATTTGTACTTGGTTTATACCAGGGATCTGGTATTCTACTGGATCCTCCAAAGTTAAAATATTTACCGAAGGTTTGTTTAATCTGGAGAGTATTGAATAAAGAGTGGTTGTTTTTCCCGATCCAGTAGGCCCAGTAACCAGAATGATCCCATATGGTCGCAAGATTGCTTCTTCTAAATCTTTATATTGAGGACCTCTCAAACCAAGCTCATTCAAAACTGGGATCCCTCCTGTTTTTTTCAAAAGTCGTAAAACTACTTTTTCTCCATGTACGGTGGGTAGAGTTGAAACACGAAGATCTACCTCATCGACTCCTAATTTAAAATTGAATCTACCATCCTGGGGAATTCTTCTCTCATCTATTTTCATTTCCGAGAGTATCTTTATTCTTGAAACCAGAGCATTATGAACCGACTTTGGAAGGGTTAGTTTTTCCTGCAAAATACCGTCAATTCTGTATCTGACTCTAGTTTTCAGTTCTTCAGGCTCCACATGAATATCAGAAGCTCTACTTTTAATAGCAAATTCCAAAATTGTTGAAACAATTTTAGCAATTGGCGCTTCTTTTATAACACTCCCTATATCTTCTATTACTTTTTTCTCCTCTTGTGGTCCATACTCTTTAAGCGCCTCACTTACCTCAGGCGACAGACCTTGACTGTATGAAACATCAATCAGTTCTTTTATCTTACTTGTCTCTGCCAAAGCTAAAATAACTTTTTTTCCGGTTTTTTTTTCGATAAATTCTGTCACAGAAGTATCAAATGGATTGTCTGTCGCTATATAGACGGTTTGGGTATCAACATCATATTTATAAGGAAGTACCATAAACTTTCTGGCAATTGATTCTGAAATAAAAGCCACGGATTCCGGATCAATAGGAGATGAGGATAAATCAACATAAGGTATCTGCAAAATTTCTGCGGCTGCTTTGAGAACTTCCAAACTACCCACTCCTACTTCTTTAAGTAAAAAGTCGTAAATAGGAATATTTTTTTGAAGACTCAAAAGTTCATATTTATCAGCAGAATTCTGATCAAAAACATTATTCTGCACAAGTTGATTAAGTAACTTTTTAGGTGAGATGTTCATTCTTTTAATATAGGAATTATTTTGCTAAAATGCAATATGCTTTATGATTCCTCTAATAGTTGTAGCTAATGATAGTAAAAAAAACAGTCAGTTTATTGATGATTTCGTCAAAAAAAACAAGGTCAATAAAAACAATATTTTCTATATTTCTCCAGAGAAGAAAGAACTGACAATTAGCCAGATAAGAGCAATCAAAAAAGAGGTTATGTATTCGTTCTCAGAGCCTTTGTTATATATTTTGGAAAGATTTGATTTGGCATCATACGAGGCTCAAAATGCTTTTTTGAAGACTCTGGAAGAACATAATACTAATGTAAACTTTATTTTGCTAGTCAAAAATTATAAGCATCTTACTCAAACTGTTCTATCTAGATCAAAGGTGATTGTCTTAGATGAATCTAAAAAAGATAAGTCAGTAAAAAAGGATTTTCCCGATTTGAAGGGATTTGTTGATAAAAAATCATTTAAATTTTTTGCCAGCAAATCTTTTCAAGTTAAGCGAAGAAGTGATCCTAATGAAATATTTGACGAAATGATCGAATTTTTTAAAGCGAGATTAAATGCTGATCCTCTGGCAGCAAAAATTTTGAAAGAACTGATCCATCAACGTTTTTTGGCAGAGCATAATAATATTAATCCTCAAAACGCTGTTGACCATCTTCTGATCTTCATCTGGAATAGCTATTTGACATCGTGAGGGGTTTTGGTGTAACCTGAAATAAATGAAGAGAGGTTTCTCATTGCTGGAGATTATTTTTGTTATTGGCATAATTTCGATACTTTTAACTATCGGAGCCCCTCTCTATACCTCTTCTCAAAAAAATGCCCGTGATGCAAGAAGAAAACAGGATCTTGAAGAAATAAGAATTGCTCTAGAACAATATAGAAGCAACAACAACTATTATCCACTCAGTTTAACTTTCGGCGCAGCTTGTTCCACAAGTGGAAACATACAAGATGCAAATGGCAACGTCTATATGACTAAAATCCCAAAAGATCCTAAATGCCAACTTTATACCTATACCTATACACGAATCAGTTCTTCAGATTATACCTTGAGAAGCTATCTAGAACGAGGAGGAACTAACTGCTCGGGTTCTCCCAATTGCGCTGTATCTGGAACTGCAATTTGTAAATATTGTCTTGGACCTTATGGCCAAAAATAGAGGATTTACCTTAATCGAAACTCTTATTGTAATGACCATATTTGGTCTTCTGACAGGATTTGGGGCTATAACCTATAGTCAACAATCTAAAAGCGCACGCGATGCAACTCGTAAATCAAATATTGAGGAAATTGCTCAAGCTCTTGAACAATTCAAAAGCAATAATACTTATTCTAGCTATCCTGAAATCTTAGATCAGCTTGTTCCCACTTATATGTCAAAGAAACTTCAAGATCCTAAAACCAAAACAGATTATTCATATACTCCTTACCCTGACTCGCCGCAATGTACAGATGATGATGCTCTAAATCCTTGTATTTCTTACACTTTGGGAACTAATTTAGAAACAAATAACCAATCTTTTTATTTGGGACCTTATGGCGAAACCACGCCTATTCCAACATCGACTCCAACCTCAACTCCAACTCCGACTCCAACAACTGTAATCAACAGCTGTAGTAGTTATTGTCTATCCTTGGGCGGATATACTGGCGGCACTTGTCGGGCTACTCAAACTGCCTGCGGAAATAATAAGCAAGTTTGGGCTGGAAAAGCAGGTGACGTATATTGCACAGGAGGCTCAAATGTAGACACTTGTTGCTGCACTCCGCAAACTACACCAACTCCCACAGCAACAAAAACTCCGACTCCAACACCAACCAACATGCCTACGCCCACGCCAACAAAAACTCCGACTCCAACACCAACAATAGGAATTAAAAGATAGTTATGCTATGTTTATTAATAAAAAACCTAAAGGTTTCACCTTGCTGGAGCTTTTGGTTGTAACTGGAATTATATTGTTTTTCTCAGGTTTAGCCTTTGCTTCATTTAACTTTTTTGGCGAGGAAAAAAAACTCGACGAGCAGGCTAAACAACTTGTTTCTGTACTAAATTCAGCCTTTAAGAAAGCTTCATCAGGAGAAGATCCTGGTTGTAATTACTTTCAAGGATACAGAGTCAGGATACCACCAGCAGCATCTTCTTATTTGTTTCAGACATGTTGCTCTCAGGACTGGTCCTGTTCGACCCAGGCAAATACATTACAAACTTACAATTTGCCCTCAAACTTTACAATTACCACTAATCGTGGCTCCAGTGTAAATATTTTGTTTAAAAAACTAGCTAGTGGTGTGGTTATAAATCAAGATACTTCTATAAATAATATAATTGTGCGTATCTGTAACTCGAATACAAATAAATATATCCCAATCACAATTGAGAGTTCTGGATTAGTTATCGAAGGAAACAAAACAGCAAATTGTCCTTAATAATGAAAATTTATAATTGTAAACTGAAAATTGCCAGAGGTTTTTCTCTAATCGAGGTCCTAGTTTTTGTCACTATTTTGAGTCTTTTTTTTGTTGCTGCCTCAAGTGTTTCTATAGTTTCTCTTCGTAATCTTAAGTCAAATGAGAACAAAATCCTGGCAACGCGTTATGCGGAGGAACTCGTTGATTGGCTAAGCGGAGAAAAGGAAGATGACTGGAACATTTTCTACAACAAATCCAGCAATGCTGGAACTGTTTACTGTTTTAATAATCTAGTTATAACTTGGCCTGCATCAGGAGCTTGTGCCTCCTACGGCCTATCAGCATTTTTCAAACGAGAAGCTACTTTAAAACGGGGCTTAATTGGTTCTGATCCAAAAATAGATGTAACTGTTGATGTCAGTTGGAGCGAGGCAAGCCAGACACTAAAAGTTCCAATAAAAACAATATTTACCCGATTTGAATAAATATGAAAAGGGGATTTACATTGATTGAAATTATTGTCGTTATCGGTATTATCGCTCTGGCTTTACCTGCTATGTTTGCTATTGTTTTTGGTATATTGCGTCAACAAACAAAAGTTTATGCCTTGAAACAGGTAAAAAGCGAGGGCGACTTTGTCTTGAATGTAGTTGAAAATACTATCAGAACTTATGCCGCGGAAATCTATTCGAATGCCGACCTTACTACTGAAGAATGCACAGGATTGGCTGAAAAAACATCATATAACGGAACTCCTTTTTATTTTAAGGATAAAAATGGGAATTGGTTTCGTTTTTATAAAAACTCGACAAAAATTTCTTCCGATTCGGCTGTACTTGCCTCAGCGGTCGACTTAACCTCAACAAAAACAAATATAACCTCATTTAATCTCGAATGCAGCACAAATTCGCCTTTTTCTCCGCCTGTCATTTCGATTGATTTTGATATCGAATATAATCCGAGCGCGACTAGACCCGAAGACAAAGCTCAACTCAACTATCAAACAAAAGTAAAAATGCGAAGCTACTAACCAATAAGTTGAGAGAGTTAACGAGTTACGAGTTAACGAGTTTTAACTTGACTTAAGAGGGGTTTTTCTTCATACTGATTAATATGTCGGATTCTTTTTTTGTAGTTGGTTTGAGCGAATCTCGCCTAAAATTAGGGGATATTAAAAAGAGCGGGGATCACTTGCTTGCTCAAAACATGGCAATTGAGGATATTGACCCAGTCTTTTTTAGAACTGAATCGGACGAGGAGATTGAAAAAACTTCCAAGATTCTTTCAGCTCTGATTAAACAGCTTAAGATTACAAAAAAAGATGCAAAAATTGTCATACCCGATAGTTTTAGCTATAACCAGTTCATTGAGGTGCCAAAACTAAATGAAAAAGAACTTTTATCGGCTATAAAATATCAGGCAGACCAATTTATACCGATGCCTCTTGAGGAAGTAAATCTCGATATTGAAATAATCTATGAAGATCCTTCAAATAAAAAAATGTTGACGCTTCTAGCTGCGTCTCCCAAAAAAATAGTTGAAAAAGTTGAGAAATTTTTGGAATACAGCGGCCTCGTTCCGGATTCAGTTGAAACCGAGACAAGTGCTACCGGAAGATTCTTAAGCGAGTTTTTGAGAGGGGGTGAAGAATCCAAGGGACTTGAAACTAAAGGCGGCCTAATTATTAATATGGATTTGAGTTCAAGCTCGATCTATTTTTTCGATTATAAATTGAATCTTATGACTTATTGTTATAACTTCCCTATTGGCTATAACCTTTTTTTTAAAGAAGTCCAGGTAAATCTCAATGTAGACGAAAAAAAATCACGTGAATTGCTAAAATCAATCGGTCTTTCCGAAAATGCAAGTTATGATCTTAAAGCCATACTCGCGCCTGTAATAAAAAGTTTTACCTTAGAAACAGAGAAAGCAGTCAAAGAGCTCATCCAGAAAAGTAATATTCAAATTAAAAACATATATCTTATAAATGAATCCATAGGAATAGATGCCTTAGATGAACTTATTGGTAAATATTTTGGAATCCCAACGTCCTATCTTAATCTTTATTCTTACTTTACAAAAAATAACGTTGTCGACTTTTTTCAAGATAAATTAGGATATTTTGTTTCTGTCGTCGGAGGAAATCTGGCATGAGAAAAAAAGCAATCAATTTACTTGCTGATAGAAAAGACTATGCAAAACTAGAGAGATACGTAAGAATGCTTCGCTGGGGCTCTTTAATCTATAGTTTTCTGCTACTAGTGTTTGTCGGTACATTACTTTATATTCATTTTAAGCAGACTGTTAAGATTCAGTCACTAATCGAAATAAAAAAACAGAATATCAATATTCTTTCAACCAAAAGAGATCAAGAAGAAAAATTAATCTATGCAGCCAATAAAGTTAAAGCCTTGGATAGATTTTTGCTTGATGATGCGAGATTTTTCCCATATTATAATTTACTTGTAAATTCGTTAAATACTGCTACCGAGTCTTCAGAGCTTTCAACCCTTAGCATAGATAAAAATCGCAATTTCAATTTCAAGCTTTCTTTTAATAATTTTGATGACCTTCTAAACTATTTTAAGTATATGGAGTCGGCAGATTTCCTGAAAAATTTTGAAAAACTCATTCTCTCTGATTTTCAAAGTAGCGGGATAAGTAGTTCTAATAGATATGAGTTATCTTTTCAAGGCAGATTTATAAATTTAAACAATGAAAATTAGACTAAAACCATACCATAAGTATGCACTTCGAGTAAATTTTCCATACTTGATTATCGTGGTCATACTTTTTATCTCCACACTGGTTATTCCTTCTTTTATGCTCTCCAAATATTTTAATAATGAAAAAAAGATTGAACAACTAGAAGAAGAATTATCTCAGCTTGATCTTAAGAAAAGTTTTTTAAGCTCAAGTCTTGAGTCTAGTAGCCTAGAAGGGGATGTAAGAATTATAAAAAGTCTTGTGCCTGATTTTGAGAACTATTTTTCAATTATATTTGCTCTGGATGAGTTATCAAAAAAATCAAATTTTATAATTAGCGCCTATACAGTTAATCTTAAAGACTCTAATCAAGAACGACTTTCTCTCTCGGTTCAGGGAATAGGCGATCACGCTTCATTTTTAAATTTTCTTGAGCAATACAATTTTGGCGGTGGAAGACTCATAACGGCCGAGAAAATAGAATTTAATAACGACAATTTAAGTGGAACAACCCTTGCTTTAAATTTTTATAATAAAAAAGTCAATAATATTGCCGACAAAAATATTGATTTTAAGCAAACCGTTGAACGATTGGCAGAATTGAGAGAGAAAGTAAGCTATGTTATCCAACCTGAGCAGATAGAAAATCCTAGTCAAGATTACCCCACAAAATCAAACCCCTTCTAACAAAAAATCTAAATATCAAAATCCAAATTGCAAATTATTTGAGCTTTGAGCTTTGAAATTTGGACTTCAGAAGTCTAGCTAGGCCTTCTGAGACCACTGCTCCTTTTTCTTTCCAGTAATTAAATCTCTCTTTATTTATTTTTATTTCAGCCGGATCAACAAGAGGATTGTATATTCCTATGCTTTCGATATATTTTCCATCTCGTTTTTTTCTTTTATCAATCGCGATAATGCGATAAGAAGGCTTTCCTCTTTTACCCAATCGCATCAATCTTAATGCAACAGCCATACTATATTATAACATTTTAGCCAGCGCTTTCTTGGCTGCTTCTTCTTCGGCCTGCTTTTTCGAAGTCCCAGTTCCTACGGCAAGCCTCTCTTCTTTGAAAAAAATACCAACTTTAAATACCCTTTTATGCTCCGGTCCTTTTTGATCTAAGATCTTATAAGCAGGCACTATTTTATATTGGGCTTGCAAAAGTTCCTGCAATTTACTTTTTGCAGATAGATATAGTTTCTCATCAATGATCTGGTCCAGCCTATCCTTAAAAAGATATTTAACTACAAACTTGTATGCCTTGCTAAAACCGTGGTCAAGAAATATTGTTGCTATCAAAGCTTCAAAACAATCAGCAAGTATGTTTTTGTTTTTTCGTCCACCACTTATTTCTTCTCCGCGCGATAAAAAAAGGTAGTCACCGAGACGAAGTGATTCGGCAGCCATGGCTAGACTGCCTGTCCGCACAATTGACGATTTAATCTCGGTATAGTCTCCCTCTTTGAAAAGAGGATAATTTTTATAGAGATAAACCGAAGTTATTAAAGAAAGTACGCTGTCTCCTAAAAATTCGAGTTTTTCATTTGAACTAAGTTCAAGATTTTTATTCTCGTTCAGATATGAACGGTGAATAAAAGCATTCTTAAGAATATTTTTGGCTTTAAAGCTGATATTGATCTGTTTTTCAAGTGTAGAGAAACTTTGATTCATTTTGAATTATGAACTTTTTACTTTGTACTTTTTAATATGCTGCCTAAAACTCCGTTGACAAAAGAGTACGATTTTTCATTGCCCAGTTCTTTAGCTAAAATAACTGCTTCATCTATTATAACTTTTTCGGGATTTTTCTTTTCAATGAGCAGCTCATAAATACTTAAACGCAATATGGCTAAATCAATCTTTGAAATTTTATCAATCGGATAACGAACTGCATGCTTAGTAATCATTTTATCTATAGTCTGCAGACTATTGAGGATCGGTCTTATCGATTGTTCTTTCTTTTGAGGATCGAAACCATATGCGAAAAGTTTTTCAAGTAGTTTTATTCTTCGCTGATGTCGCTTATCCATAAGCTACTTACCGCAATATTTGCATACGCGGTGGGGTAATTTCATTTTCCCGCAGTTTTTACACTTGACCAATACAGGCAAACTTATTTTTCTTGCCTTCATTCTTTTTCCTTTTCTCTGTTTTGAGTGCTTACGCTTGGGTTGGGGAGCCATAGAAAGAAAATTATAACATATAATTTTTTAGCTCTTGACAAATAAAAAAATCTTTGTTTATACTGAAGTTATACATGAAAATATTGCTTCAGAAGGGCAGACTTGCCCTGAGTTTGTCGAAGGGTTTTACTCTGATTGAGCTTTTGATCGTCATCGGAATCCTGGGAATCTTGGTTACTGCAGTTCTATTTACTCTCAATCCTGCTGAAGGCCAAAGGAAAGCCCGTGATACAAAAAGGATAAGAGACTTATCAACTCTCCAGGCTGTTCTGGATCAATATGTAAATTCTGGAGCAGCTATCTCTGCAACAACCAGAGATTCATCTATGAACAGTGGTAGTGGGGCGTGTGGTGTCGGAGGCTGGTTAGCCATAGATCTGTGTACTTACGCAAATAGTATCCCTGTTGACCCTGTTAATTTAGGTACCAATAGGCAAACTTCAGGTGCTTGCGGTGCAAGTGGACTTGGTGCTGTGGTACAGCAGTTCCCCGTCTATAGAGTAGAAATTCAAGCTGATGGTGATTATGAAGTGAATGTAGTCCAAGAATCATTGTCTAACTGTAAAAACGTTGATAATGATAACGACGGAGGAAACGTTGATTCACGCGCTGAGGTAGGCACTGATCTAACAGTAGACCCTTAAACTTGTTTCATAAACTTTTTACTTCTTGTTTAAATTCTTTGTCTTGGGGATTTATTTTTTGAAGGTAATATTCTAAGATTTGCTTTGCTTCTTGATTTCTCCCGTATTTCTTAAGCAACTGGGCTTTTAACAGATACCCGTCGCGATAATCCGGTTTCAACTCAATTGATTTATCGATGGCTGAAATTGATAATTCTTGACTATCTAAAAATGAATAGGCAGTTGAAAGTGCGTAGTAATTTCTAGGATCAGTTGGCCCTAACTTTAAAGCCTCCTTATAAGCAGCAATTGCAATATTAATATCGTTTTTATCAGATGTTATTTGTGAATAGAGTAAATGGTTTCTGCCTTTTGTTTTCCAATACAACAAGTTTTTTGGTGAGGCTTTAATAGCCGCTTCTATCGTTGTTTTTGAAAGATTAATTAACTCATTGACGCCTTCTTTAGCCTTATTGTAATCGGATAAAAAAGCATAATTTGCTAAAGCGGAGGAAAACTTATCCTGATATACATGCTCTTTGCGTAAGTTTAAAGCCTGACTTAACAAGACCGAAGCGTTTTGATAATCTCCGATCGTAGAATAATTTCGTGATTGCTGATATTTAATATCCGCAAAAAAATACTTAAATAGTCCAATCAACAAGTATAAAGTAACTAAACTTCCAGCAGTTAATAATGTAATACTCGCTTTGTTATTTATTTTTTTTTCAGATTGTTTCATTCCATTCGCAATGACTATTGCCGGAATCAAATAAAAGAAAAGGCTAATAGTTGTTGTCGAAAAGCCGAAGAAGTTAGTAATCAAAATAGTTAAATAGGCCAAAAATAAACACAGAGTAAGTAATTGGTCTTTATAGTCTTTATAGCGATTATAATTCTTATAAAAGATTATAAATATAGCGACAATAAGGAGTAAATATGTTCCCAGACCTAAAAAGCCTGTAGTAGCAAGATAATTCAAGTACTCATTATGGGCTTTATTGTAAAGATAATCCCATTCAGAGGTTAAATTGTGTTGAAGAGGCCTAGCAAAGTAATAACTATAAGCAAAAGTCTCAACTCCTGTCCCAAAAAAAGGATGTTTCAAACCCAAATTCCAGGCTCCCTTCCAAACAATCTTACGAATATCCAAAGACTCCGTAACTTCGGAAGGTAATGGCGACCCAGTTTCCACCGACTCGGTGGAACTTGGCGCTTTTTGATAAGTTATTAGGCGATCGATTTTATTAATCCCGGTTTTAAATAGTAAAACTGCAACGACGATTCCTGCAATAACCGGAATAAAACGTTTTGTTATAGTTTTTATTAATTCTTTGTCCTTTGCAAATTTTTTTATAGATATAACGGCAAAGATAATCAATCCTGTGAAAACGGCAAGCAAAGCTGATCGAGAGCGGGTGAAAAGAATAGCAGTAAAGTTAACAAGAAGATATAAGCTGTATAAAAAGACCCTCGGTCGCTGTGCTCCCTCAGAATGACGGAAGCGGAGTAAAAAGTAAAGCCCAATGAAGAAGTTTATTGCCAGATATGCACCTAGCCAATTTGGCTGTCCTAGTGTAGAAAATATTCTTTCAGCCGGCCTAAATTGCTCAGTCCAACAGCTATTATTCAACTGTCCAGTAAAAAGTCCACAAGAAAGATCGTAACCAAACTTACCTGGCAACCCCCACAGTATCACCAAAAAAGAGGAAAGTAATGAAGTTTTAAGCAAGGTCTCCTTTTTTATCAAGTCAGAAAATAAAACAATTCCATAAAAAAGAAAAACATAAACTATAATAGATAAAAGGCCTCCGTTAAAACGGCCATAATATCCAAAAATTGAAGTGTGGGTATCAATTGAGAATAGAGTTGATAATATTTGAACAGATAGAAATAGCAAAATTGGAATATCTAACGGGGTGCGCTTGATAATAAACTTTTTTTCTAAAAACGATTTCAATAACCAGAAGAAAAATAAAAAAATTGCTACTAGGTATATAAAAATAATTTTATTAAATTCAAAAAGTTCGGAGGTTAAGGGAAACATTACCAAGGGAGTCAATAAAAACAAGCTATAATATATAATTCTCGGAATTATATTAATCATGAATTTGTCTAATTTTATCGAAAAAGTTAAAAATTTTCAGCTGCCTTTATTTTCAAGCTTTCAAATCTATCTTGATTTGGGAACAACAAATACGAGAATCGCTATTAAAAATAAAGGTCTTGTCCTTCATGAGCCGACAGTTCTGGGTTTTAATAAAAAAACAAAAGATTATATTTTTTTTGGCAAAGAGGCTAAATTAATAATAGGAAAAGTTCCCGAATTTATAAAGATTGAAAAACCAATTATAAACAGTGTCATTGCTGATTTTGATGGTGAGGTTGCACTAATTAGGAAATTTCTTGAAAGATCTGTTACTCCATATCTTAGGGGCTACAGCATATTAAAACCTACTATGGAAGCGATTGTCACAGTCCCATTTGTGGCAACTGAAATCGAGCAAAAAGCTGTTGAAGAAATCCTGCATAAGGTCGGAGTCAGAAGGGTGTTTCTAATAGAAAAATCAATGGCGACAGCCCTCGGATGCGGTTTTAACGTCTTTGCTCATAAGCCTATTTTTATTGCTGATTTGGGTGGAGGACTAATTGAACTTGCAATAATAAGCGGCGGGGGAATTGTGATGCAAAAAGCTCTAAAATCAGCCGGGGAACAAATGAATAAACTAATCTACAATTACACTTATCTGAAACATGGAATAATTTTGGGAGAAACAACCTGTGAGGAATTAAAACATAATTTATTGAGTTTTAAAGACGAGGAAAAAACCTCAATCGTCCGTGGTAAATCTTTGGAAACTGGACTACCTAAATCCGTTAAAATAAAAACTTCCGATATCCAAGAGGCCCTTTTATCCAATTTCAATCAAATCACAGATAGTATAAAAGAATTGGTTGAAATGTCACCTCCTGAGATTATAGATGAGATTTTTAGTCAAGGAATAATTCTGACAGGAGGCGTGGCTAATATTCCGGGTATTGATAACTTTTTTACAAAGGAATTAAAAATAAAAACTGTCTTGTCTGAGAATGTAAACAATAGTACAATACATGGACTAATGAGAATAGGAAGAAGAAAAGATGTTCTGAACAGATTAAAAATTCAGCTGCCATAAGATGGGAAAGCTTTGGCAAAAAGACAATCAACGTTTAGATACTGCTATTGAACAATTTGAAACAGGAGATGATCTGATATTAGATCTAAACTTAGTTGAGGAAGACATTCTTGGATCATTGGCTCATGCTTATATGCTCCACTCCATAAATATTCTGACCTCTGATGAATGGGGAAAACTCCACAATGGACTTCTTGAACTTTTATCTCTCTACAAACAGGGAAAATTCAGTTTGCAATTTGGCGATGAAGATATCCACTCTAAAGTAGAGAATGAGTTGACTAAAAAATATGGAGATGTTGGAAAAAAACTGCATACAGGTCGTTCCAGAAATGACCAAGTACTTGTTGATCTTCGACTCTATACAAAGAATAAACTTTTTTTAGTTTGGGAAAAACAACTTAAGTTGACTAAATCATTATTAGATTCGGCTAAAAAATATGCTACCGTGCCAATGCCTGGATATACTCACATGCAGAAAGCGATGCCTTCATCTGTTGGTATGTGGTTTGGGGCATATACCGAGTCTGCAGTCGATAATCTTCAACTTTTACAGACAGCTTTTGATTTAAACAATCAATCTCCGCTAGGTTCTGGAGCAGCTTATGGAGTAAATTTGCCCTTAAACCGGCCATTGGTGGCTAAACTTCTGGGATTTGCCAAAGTTCAAAATAATTCGCTTTATAATCAAAATAGCCGAGGAAAGATTGAATCTATTGTCCTGTTTTCATTTCTGCAAATAGTTTTGGATATTTCCAAATTGGCCTCTGATTTACTTTTATTTACAACCTCTGAATTTAATTTTTTCAAAATTAGCCCAAAACTCTTCAGTGGAAGCAGTATTATGCCGCAAAAAAAGAATCTAGATATTGCTGAACTTCTGCGTTCAAAAATTCATACTATTAATGGATATTTTTCGCAAGTCATTCAGACAGTAATCAATTTACCATCAGGTTATAATCGAGATCTGCAGGATACTAAAAAGCCTTATATGGAAGCTATCGAGCTTATGTTAAAAATTCTAGATGTAACAACTATATTAGTCAAAAATATCATTCCGAATGAAAAGAACCTACGTAATGCAATGACCAGCGAATTATATGCTACAAACGCGGCTTATCGCCTGGTGCAAAAAGGCGTACCATTTCGTGAGGCTTATAGAAAAATAGGTCAAAATTTGAAAACTGTTGAGGTTCCTGACATTGATAAGTATTTGAGACAAAGTACGAATCAGGGTGCAACTGGCAACCTTAATTTAGGATCAGTTAGTCAAAATTTGGAAAAAAGCCGTCAAAATCTAAAAAAAGAGCTAAAAAAATATAAAAATGCACTTGAAAAACTCAAAAATATGTTATAATTCATCAAAATGAAGACTAAATCTTCATATTTGAAGGTTTCTTCCTACGAAGCTGAAAGCGGTGAAGTAAAAAAAGTAGTCTTGCTTTATTCAGGCGGCCTTGACACTTCGGTCATGATTAAATGGATTCAACAAAGATATAAGGCTGAGGTTATTGCCCTAACTGTTGATATTGGACAACAAGCAGACGATCTTGAAGAAATGAGAAAAAAAGCACTAAAACTTGGTGCAATAAAGGCTTTTTTGATTGATGCAAAGGATGAGTTCGCAGATGAGTATTTAACCAAGGGAATCAAAGCAAATGCTGCTTATCAGGGAAATTATCATCTTTCCACCCCACTTGGGCGTCCACTGTTGGCAAAGTGGGCAGTCAAAATCGCAGCCGAAGAGGGAGCAGATGCTATTGCCCATGGCTGCACCGGAAAAGGAAATGATCAAGTTCGCATTGAAGCAACAGCTTTGGCCTTAAATCCTGATATTAAAATTATTGCCCCTGTTCGGGAATGGTCGATGGGCAGAGATGAGGAAATTGAATATGCAAAAAGGCATAATATTCCTGTACGGCAAACAATCGATAAGCCATATTCATATGATGATAATATGTGGGGCGTAACTGGCGAGGGTGGTGAGATAGAAAATCCAGCTCTTGTTCCTCCGCTAGAAAAAATTCTTTCTATTTGTAATACTCCAGAAAAAGCACCAGACAAGCCTCAACAAGTTGAGTTAGAGTTTGTCAGAGGTATTCCTGTTTCACTCGATGGGAAAAATATGAAATTATCCTCTCTTATTTCGAAACTGAATGAAATCGGGGCAAGGCATGCAGTAGGAATTACTCATCATATAGAAGATCGTGTAGTTGGACTAAAGGTAAGAGGAGTCTACGAAGCACCGGCTGCTGAAATAATTATTACTGCTCATCGTAATTTGGAAAAATATGTTTCGACGAGAGTCGAAAATGAATTTAAATCGTTGGTTGACACACATTGGGGTTATCTTTGCTATGGAGGATTGTGGCTTGAACCATTGATGGAGGATTTGAACGCATTTGTCGATAAACTTAATCAAAAAGTAACTGGTAAAGTTACCTTGAAACTCTATAAAGGATCTGTCGAGACGGTTGCTGTGGAAACTCCAAATACCATCTTTGAGGAAAAACTTGCGACTTTTATGGCTTCTGAGGCATTCAATCAAAATGCGTCAGCTGGATTTATCGAACTCTATAGTCTGCAAATGCGACTGGCCCAAAGAGCAGAGAAAACAGTTCTTTTATCAATTGGTAAAAGACAAAATAAAATAAAGCTTCTACCTGAAATAAAGAATCTCTCTCAAATGAAATACAAGTTATATGCTACCTATAAAACGCACAAGTTCTTAATTTCCAATAATATTGACGCCATTTTAGTCCAAAAAATATCAAAACCAAATCTTAAGCCAAATCTTCTTGATCTTCTGCAACAAAATAGATTTGATTTAATAATTAATATTCCAAGCGGAAGAAAACTAAAAGAAAAAACCGATGGCCAAACCATCCGTGAGTATGCCCTTAAAAATAAAGCCCACTTGATTACTGATGTAGAAGTCGCCAAGAACTTTATCAATAAGTTAATCGGTAGTTAATTATGATCGATTACCTTAATCTTCGTGACATTATTGAGAAAGGAATTCGTAAAAGCGGCGGTTGGATCAATGCCCATGCCCATATAGATCGCGCTTTTACAATTGATAAAAAGTTATATAAACTGGCCAACGCTTATCGCCAGGAAAAGTGGAAGCTAAATGCCGGTCTTCGAAAATCTTCTAGCGTGGAACAAATTTATGACCGAATGGCTGCAGCAACTGAGTTATTACTTTCCCAAGGGTGTTACGCAACTGCCTCATTTATTGATGTTGCCGAGGATGTAAAAGATAAAGCCATCAGGGCTGCTCAAAAAGTAAGAATTAAATATAAAGGACAGATGATATTTAAATTTATTAATATGCCTGTTTATGGAATATTAACTAAAGAAAAAAGGGGATGGTTTAATCTTGGTGCGGATTTTGCAGATATTGTTGGTGGGATTCTAAAAGCAGATCTTGGCAGAGAATCGGAAGCTTTGGACATAATTCTTAGTACTGCTAAAAAACAAAAGAAAATGATTCATCTTCATGTTGACGAGGAGAATCTGACCAGCGAGTTTGAAACAGAAATGCTGGCTAAAAAAACAATCGAGCATAGTATACAGGGAAAAGTAGTAGGAATCCACGGAATTTCAATTAATGCCCATCCCAAACAGTATCGAGAAAAACTTTATAAACTGATGAAAAAAGCAGGGCTTATGATGGTTGCTTGCCCTATGGCCTGGCTTAATTCCCGAAGAAACGAAAAACTTGCTCCCATCCATAACCCCTCAACTCCAGTCGATGAATTATTACCTCATGGAATTACTGTGGCCATCGGTCTTGATAATATTGCAGATATTTTTATGCCTTATAATGATGGCTTTTTATGGAACGATTTAAGAGCGCTTATGGAAATGAATAGACTTTATGATATTGATACTTTAGTGAAAATTGCTACAGTTAACGGAAGAAAAGTCTTAGGTCTAGCTTAACCTAGGGGTTCACCCCGAACGAAGCTCTTCAGAGCGAAGTGGGGTTGACTTTCTTCTCTAATTTTTCTAAAATATCCTTGGCTTCAAAAATTTAAAAACTCTTCTTTTAAATTTGTGTTCTTTGAAATTTAGGTTGGTAATCGGGTTAGGAACCACGTTCTGTTTAGATGAACGTGGACCTATTTTTTTCATCCGCCGGATTGGCGGATTATTTTAAGAGTTTGATCCTAGCTCAGGATGAGCGCTAGCGGCGTGCCTGAGATATGCAAGTCGAGCGAGTCCGACGTCATGTCGGACAGCGGCGGACGGCTGAGTAACGCGTAGGAATCTACCCCTAGGTAGAGAATAGCTCACCGAAAGGTGGGGTAATACTCTATACGCTCGCAAGAGTAAAGAGCTTAACTGCTCGCCAAGGGATGAACCTGCGTCCTATCAGGTAGTTGGTGGGGTAACGGCCTACCAAGCCAACGACGGGTAGCTGGCCCGAGAGGGTGGTCAGCCAGAGGGGCACTGAGACACGGGCCCCACTCCTACGGGAGGCAGCAATCAGGAATAGTCGGCAATGGGCGAAAGCCTGACCGCGCGACGCCGTGTGTGGGAAGAAGTTCTTACCGAGTGTAAACCACTGTGGTAGAGGAAAAAGGTCGCTCTGTTTAAGGCAGATCGTAATTTCCAATAATCAAGTAACAAGAAACAAACAATAATCAAATTTCAATAAACAATTTTCAAAATTGGAATTTGGGATTTGGAATTTGTTTGGAATACTTGGAATTTGTATCTTGAAATTTAACGATATGCTTTGAGCTGAGCGGCTTGATGGTACTCTACTAGAAAGGGGCCGCTAACTGCGTGCCAGAAGCGTCGGTAACACGTGGGCCTCAAGCGCTATCCGGTGTCACTGGGCGTAAAGAGTCGTGTAGGCTGCCCGATAAGTCTTAATTTAAATATCACAGCTCAACTGTGAAAAAGGTTAGGATACTATCGGACTAGAAGTTTCTTTAGGGAGACTGGAACTTAGAGAGGAGTAGTGAAATGCGTTG
>CAZLGV010000003.1:0-2848 GCA_964559705.1 uncultured Gammaproteobacteria bacterium
CTTATGGACAAGAACCTACAAAAATTTCAGTCCAAGCTCTATCACCGATTGAGGGAATTGATATAGAAATAGAAGCAACGGCTATTTCCAATTAAGTTATAATGACTAAATGGTTCTAGACCGAGATCCACAGCAGAATGCATTGTTGCCTATGATCTCTCGGCGTGGATTTTCCTTTGTAAGGATTCAGTTGAGGATCCTAATAACGTTTCTGGAGGTTCCACTATGTTCATCTCTTTTTCTAGCATTTTTTTAACTTCGTGCGCTAAGCCAATAAATAAAATTCCTGTTCCTCCTTCGGGGAGAGTGTCTTTGACTCTCTGGGTAATATAAATATTGCGTTGCTGAGAAAGTATAGGAGTTTCGTTCCTATATTCTAGGCGGGCGTTTATGTACCCGTCTTCATCTTCGATTGGATCGGTAGTTAAAATGGCTTGAAGAAGATTGTATTGTCTAACCAAAAGACCTTTATCTTCTGTTCCGACAATATGTGCCCCTTTGTCTCTCAACCAACGAATTACTTCATAGTTGGGTGTTTGAGCTTTTTCTACAACTAGTGAGACATCATCATCTCCCGTATCTGGAAGTCCGTCTTGGTAAACTCGAAGAGATGAAAAATCTACTGGCAAACTTTGGACAAAGTCAAATACTCCATTCCAATATTGCCTTGCCATATCTTGCACTTCGTCATCGATATTCATTCTTTGGCCGAGTTGTCCAAAGTCAGCTTTAGTGTGAACTATGGGGATAACTATTAACTTACGGTTTTGAATCATGTCCTATATTATACAATAAGTTAATAATAAAACCTTGCATTAAGCCGCAACAGATAGAAAATCTTAATATTGGAAATTTGATAAGTTCGTAAAATATTATAAATCAATAGTTTTTAAAAGAATTCTTGAATAAAATAGGTTATAATGTCGTCTATCGCGCGGAGCATCCTGGATAACGAAGCTACAGGATGTATCCAAGGTCGGCAGCTTTTCTAGATGTATCTATTGTCAAAGTATCAATTGGATTAATATAATTAATTAATGTCTCTTAAACCATTATCCACAAATTCCCTACCGCAGCCTCTATCTTTAAGGAAATTAATTGGCCCGAGTTTTATTCTTCTGGCACTGGGTTTAGGAAGCGGCGAAGTTATTCTTTGGCCCTATCTTAGCGCAAACTACGGACTGGGTATTATTTGGGGAGCTTTACTTGGGATAACGTTCCAATTTTTCATGAATATGGAAATTGAACGGTACGCATTAGCTCACGGTGAAAGTATCTTTGTAGGACTGGCTAGAAAATTACGGTTAATCTCATTCTGGTTTCTTTTGTCAACATTTATTCCCTGGATGTGGCCGGGAATAATTGCATCATCTGCTAAATTTATGAGTACGATTGCCGGAGTTGAGGATTCACACTATTTGGCGATTATACTTTTAATTCTAATTGGAATAATCCTCTCGTTGGGACCAGTTCTGTATAAAACAGTAGAAGCACTTCAACGAGCTATTATCACAATCGGTGTTCCTTCAATTTTTATCTTAAGCATTATTCTTGCCAAGCCAGAGAATTGGACGGCGCTTGCCCAGGGAACTGTTGGAATTGGTGAGGGTTTTTTATTTTTACCCGCTGGCATTTCCATTGCTACCTTTTTGGCAGCACTGGCCTATGCTGGCGCAGGAGGCAACCTTAATTTAGCTCAATCCTTTTATGTTAAAGAGAAAGGGTATGGTATGGGCAAATATGCAGGCAGAATTACAAGCCTTCTTACCGGAAAAAGTGAGGATGTTAGTATTACGGGAAGTAAATTTGAAGCAACTTATGAAAATATTCATGGGTTTAAGGTGTGGTGGAAAAATATTAATATCGAGCACTTTGTGATCTTTTGGCTCACTGGATCGATAACCATACTGCTTCTTTCACTTCTTTCCTACGCAGTTGTCTTTGGACAACCAGGAAATGAACAGGGTGTAAATTTTGTTATCCGTGAAGCGCAGATTATCGGAGAGCGGATCTTTCCCGCTGTTGGGACTTTTTTCCTTTTAATTGTGGCCGTTACGTTATTTGGAACACAACTTGGAGTTTTTGATGCAACCAGTAGAATTTTATCTGAGAATGTAATTTTGAGTGCTTTTGGAAGACTAAAAGAAAAAAATATTCGTCCTCTTTACTACTTAGTGTTATGGCTGCAAGTTATAGCAGGAATTGTCATATTGCTTTTGGGGTTTAGGGAACCGCTACAACTGGTGGTTACGGCTGCGGTGTTAAATGCCATAGCTATGTTTGTTCATACGGGATTAACTCTTTGGCTTAATTTGACTTCACTAGATAAAGCTATTCGCCCATCTATTTTTAGGATTAGCGTAATGGCTCTTGCTTTTCTATTTTACGGAGGATTTAGTATGTATGTTATCCTTGATAGGTTCTTAAGCCAATAATGATTGCCCAGACTATAAATGGTCACTACCATTTGGGTATCAAATTCATCTTCTGAAAAAAAGTCCAAATCTTTTGAATATTCTATGTTGAAGATAAAAAGCGCTAAGCGTAGTTCCTCCTGTGAAGTAAAATTTATTTAAAAATTGATTTTTATTCACTTCAGAAAGAATGCTTTGTTGTTCCTTGGTGAGGATCTGTATTTCTCCCATATTAATAACTCCAAAAGCCGTCTTCTTATTGGAAATAGGTTAAGCTTATCCCAATATCTTTTTACATCCGAAAGCTTTATCTTCTCATCTCCAGGGCCGTAATTTATTAGGCGCTCAAGAATCAAAATTTTCCTTTTTCATTTTTTCAATAGACTTAAAACCACTGGATAGATTACTTTTTCCCATTTTAAATACCCTTTTTT
>CAZLGV010000004.1:0-2708 GCA_964559705.1 uncultured Gammaproteobacteria bacterium
GGAATCTCATCCGCATTCGGTTCTTATCACAAATGCCGGCAAAAATTATCAGTAAAATTGACCTAATTACTAATTAATCTAATTAACCTAATGAAATTCCAAATTCCAAGCACCAAATCTCAAACAATTTCAAAACTCAAATAATAAAAGTTTAAAAATTAGATTTTTGAGAGTTAGGATTTGTTTAGAAATTAGAAATTAGGATTTAGAAATTTTCGGGATATGATTCTCGTTGTTGATTTTGGTTCGCAAACAGCTCATCTGATTACACGAAGACTAAAAGATTTGGGCGTCGATTCTTCGTTGATAGATCCAGACGACGCTCTTAAGGTTTGTTCGAAAGTCAAACCATCGGGGCTGATTTTCTCCGGGGGACCGGCATCAGTTTATGAGCTGGGGGCTCCAACTATTGATAAAAAAATTTTTACTTTGGGAATTCCAATTCTTGGCATTTGTTACGGCTGGCAGCTTATGGCACATCTTTTGGGTGGAGAAGTCGAATCTGGGGATAAAGAATATGGGCCGACAATTCTAACAATTTCTGATTTCAAAAGTCTTTTTTACGGATTACCGACTTTTACAAAAGTGATTGAATCCCACGGAGACACTGTTAAAAAAATGCCGCCGGGTTTTGTTTCTTTAGCAAAAACAGAAACAGTAAAGTTTGCTGCAGTTGTGAACAAACAGATGAATTTTTACGGAGTTCAGTTCCACCCGGAGGCCCATCATTCAGAGCATGGGAATGAAATGCTAGCAAATTTTGCCACGCGTGTTTGTAATTTGAGTTTGCATCCCCAGAAATTAAATGTCGATGAAATGATATCTGAGATAAAAGAAAAAGTTGGGAACAAAAAAGTAATCGGCGCTTTTTCTGGAGGAACTGACTCGGCAGTTGCAGGAGCGTTGGTAGCCCGGGCAATTGGGAAAAATTTCATTCCTTTTTTTGTGGATTCGGGTTTGATGAGAGAGGAAACAATTGATAGGATTAAAAACAAATTCCCAAAAATCTTAGGAGTTCCTGTGGAGATAATCTCTGCCCGCGATTTATTTTTGGCGCGTCTCAAAGGAATTACTGATCCTGAAGAAAAAAGAAAAAAGATCGGTGCGCTTTATATTGAATTGTTCGAACGTGAAATGAAAAAACATAAGGACGTTAAATATCTTTTGCAGGGGACAACTTATGCAGACTTTATTCATTCACAAGGAAGCAAACGTTCGGCTCATATTAAGTCTCACCACAACGTTGGAGGTTTGCCGAAAAATATGAAGTTTAAACTTTTGGAGCCGTTGCGATATTTTTATACAGACCAAGTTCGCGAAATCGGAGTAAAAATCGGTTTGCCAAGAGATGCAGTTTATCAGCAGCCATTTCCCGGTCCGGGACATACTGTTCGCATAGTTGGTGAAGTGACTTTAGGGCGATTGACTCAGCAAGTTCAGGCGGACGGAATTGTGGTTGAGGAGCTTAGAAAATCAGGATGGTATAAAAAAGTTTTTCAATGTTGGGCTGTAATGACCGGCACAAATTCCACAGCAGTAAAAGGGGATGGCCGTTTCTACGGCGAGGTTGTCGCGGTTCGCATAGTTAATTCTAAAGACAGAATGTCTGCCGAAATCAGCCGCGTCCCATTTGATGTTCTTGAAAAAATCGCAGCAAGAATTGTAAATGAAGTTCCCAACATCTCACGTGTAGTTTATGACATAACTTCTAAACCTCCTGCGACTATGGAATGGGAATAGTTGACTTGCACTATCTAAAGTATTTATAATTTGCTGCCTGCTCTTTAGTATGAGTCACGAATCTTATGACCCTGAGCTTATTGAGGCAATTGAGAACTTTTTAAGAAAAGAAAAAGATGGGGGAACAGAAATAGCCTTGACTCCCGATCAAGTTAGAGAATCGGTTAGGGACTATATAAAAAGAGGGCAAGAGATTGAAGCTTTTATAGTACAAGAAGCGCTAATACATGATGTACAAACCGCCACAGTTCCGCGCGAGCAAAGGACTGTAAAGTCCGAAGAGCTAGTTTCTCTTGCGGAAGATACCCTTAGTCGTTTGCTTTCACCACGAGTTCATGCCGGCGATGGCAAGGGAGTTTCTTTAGTGAAATGGCTTAGGGGTAGAGAAGAGCTCTCACTAACGCTTATGGGCGAAACAATTCCTCCTTTTTTACCTGCAGACTATATTGTATTTGAAAGCTATAGACCAAATCGTGTTGAGGTTTTACCACCAGCTCCAAAAGCGTTAGGCATTATCGGGACAGTCGAGCCTTTTAGCCGTTTAAGAATAGCTTCTTCTGCAGGAGCCCTAACCGATCCTCAAACTAGAACTGTAATGGAACACGTTGTCTCAGAATTTCCCGATGCGGTGGAGCATGGATACCTAAATGAAACTAGCTATTATTTTTTCCGAGATAGAATAGGTAAAGCTATTTATCTTCCAACAAGGCTTCTTGGGTCAAGAGCGCTGCAACAAGACGAGGGGGAGGATTATGAGCCCTCCGCAGAAGCATTAAGTAGCATTACTGCTGGAGACCTAGCGTTAGCAAAAATTGGATTACTTGCTGTTAGAAATAATATATCTTCCATGTTTCCACAACGATAAAATGCAAATATCTCCCGCGTAGTTTATGACATTACTACCAAACCCCCGGCCACAATGGAGTGGGAATAGCTAATTTCTTTGCGCCTTTTTCTTAAAATGTTTT